>CADECY010000144.1 GCA_902825945.1 uncultured Acidobacteriota bacterium | reverse complement strand
CTCGCTCCGCGTTGGAATCGATCTCGCCTTTCAGGCTCGCTCCCTATTGGAAACGTACTGTCCCTTCAGGCTCATCGCGCATTGGACAATTCTTAGAGTTGACGAGTGCCGGGTCATCTGATAAGATCGGGCCGTGGTGTGACTGGGCGAGAGCCAGCCGGTCGCCAGCAGCCCAGCAGTGGTGATCAATCGAAACCGGTCAGAGGCGTCCCCTTCTCAATTGGCAGTCGCTTTACCCGATGGACCTGTGGGTAGAGCGCAGAGTCGTGAATCGTGACCAATTGCTCGAAAAGGAGCCTATCATGAATAGATTGCCTACGGTGACACTTCGGTCGCTCACTCGGATAATCGTCTTGCTATTGAGCGCCGCAGTCGGCAGTATCTTGTCGGATGTCGCGTTCGCCCAGACCTGTACTTATGGCACCTTAGACTGCTACGGCGCACAGGACTGCGGCAAAACCGGAGACTTTTGTTACAGCGGTGGATACCCAACGCGTTGCGGCTTCAACTGCGGCATCCCGGGCGTTCCCTGCACATGTTACGTCACAACTTGCGGTGCCGATCCCTATAACGCATGTAGTGGCACAGACTTCTTCACGGATCGCTGCAGTGCGCCGAGTCTGTGCGCCTGCTCAACCTGCTAGAGGGGAAAGGAAGAATCGAGATGACCATCAAAAAGCTCGTCGTACTTACTCTATGTGGCCTGTTCATAGGATTCGCGATCACGGTCGCCTCCCGCCGAATGAGACTAAACGCTTCCGAGGCAACCAAGGCGCAGAACGCGTTCGTCGCATTCGCCGCGAGCCCCTTCGTCGGACTGACAGCCCACCGCTCAGAGTATCTGAATTGCAGCCGGGACAAAGTGGACCCAGACCGCTTGAGCACTCGACGGATTCTCTACGTGTCACCCGCAGGTGAGACGGCTGAAGTTATTGAACAACCAAGTTCGAAGGAAAAGCCTGTGATGCGGCTGGTTCACGCGCGCGGAAAGGCGATGCACATCTACGAACACCTCGGCCTATTCTTTGCAGTCCCTGAGAACGGGTCCCGGCCGGAGAACAGCATCCGCAGTCTCGGTGATCCCAATACGGACTGCACCAAGACCATGGACGGAAGGGATTTCGAAAAGGCCGGGGCTAGAATCGGAGAGGAGTCGCTGCTGGGTTACCGGGCGGTTAGGTTTCAGAAGAACTTGAACGGCACCGAGCGTACTACTTGGCTCGCCCCAGATCTTGGGTGCTTCGACATTCAGACAGAGTACATTTGGGCACCGGGTGCAGCCGGTGTTCGGACAACGACCCTTCAACGGACCGAGCGGATTGTCGTCGGCCCACCGGGAAGCGGCGTCTTTCAAGCTCCCGAGACATTTCGGCGAGTGAAGCCCTCAGAAGCACACCAAGCAGTAGTGGCTGCGAGGCTTCGGGCCAACGGCGTGGCTGAGGATGAGGTGCGCCGTCAAGTGGCTGAAGTGTTGAACGACAAGCTTCTCACTTCACTTGATGCGCGGGCGGCGACTGCACCGTAAGTTCCAGCGTCAGCCCTCTCTGGACGACACATTCGGACGGTCACGGTTCGGCGAATTTCTGAAGTTACTGCTGAAGGTAGCAGTCCAACCTCGCGGGACTGCTACCTTCCTCTCATCAGGACTCGCGGCAAGCGCGATGTCCGTGGTCGTTGGTTCAGCTTGCTGAGTGCAGCGTATTCAAAGTCCCGAACCGGGCCGCTTCGTAACCCCGAATCTGCTCCTCGTGCTTCTTAATGTAGCCGAGCTCGTCGATCCCCTCGAGCAAGCACGTCTTCGAGAACGCATCCACGGGAAACTCGACCTTGGACCCGTCCGGCAGCGTCACCGACTGCGTCGCGAGATCGACTGTCACCTTGACGGACTCATCCGCGTTCACCAGGGAGAACAACCGTGCGTGCGTCTCCTTCGAGACCACGATCGGCAGCAAACCGTTCTTGAGCGCGTTGCTCTTGAAGATGTCGGCGAACGAGGTGCTGATCACGGCGCGGAATCCGAACTGCGTCAGCGCCCAGGGGGCGTGCTCGCGCGAACTGCCGCAGCCGAAGTTATCGCCCGCGAGCAGCATGGCGGCGCCCTGCGCGCGCGGCTGGTTCAGGATGAAGTCCGCTTTGGGCGAACCATCGGCGTTGTAGCGCCAGTCGCAGAAGAGCTGCTTGTCGAGCCCGTCCTTCGTCGTGGTCTTGAGGAACCGCGCCGGGATAATCTGGTCGGTATCGATGTTATCCACCGGCATCGGGACGACGCGCGTTTCGAATGCGTTGAATTGGCTCATGACAGTTTCCTCGGATCGGCGACGGCGCCCATCACGGCGCTCGCGGCGGCGGTCAGCGGACTTGCCAGGAAGGTGCGTCCGCCCTTGCCCTGGCGTCCCTCGAAGTTGCGGTTCGAGGTCGAGACCGAGTACTCGCCGGGCTGGAGTTGGTCGCCATTCATCGCGATGCACATCGAACAGCCGGCTTCGCGCCACTCGGCTCCGGCTTCGCGGAAGATGTTGTGCAGACCTTCGGCTTCCGCCTGCCGCTTGATCGGCTGCGAACCGGGAACCACGAGCATCCGGACCTTCGGATTCACCTTGCGTCCGCGCAACACGCTGGCGGCGGCGCGCAGGTCCGACATGCGCGAGTTGGTGCAGCTTCCGACGAACACCACGTTGATCGGCTGCCCTTCGAGCGGCTTGCCGGGTTCGAGGGCCATGTAGCGAAGCGCCTTCGCCAGCGACTCGCGCTCGAGCGGATCGCTCAACGACGCCGGGTCAGGCACCGCGCCATCGACCGGCATGCCCATGCCCGGATTGGTGCCGAATGTGATCATCGGGCCGAGTGCGTCGGCATCGAGCGACATGGACTTGTCGTAGCTCGCGCCGTCATCGGTCGGGAGCGTCTTCCAGCGTGCCACTGCCGCGTCCCACGCCTCGCCTTGTGGAGCATAGGGGCGGCCCGCGATGTACTGATACGTCTTGTCGTCGGGCGCGATCAAACCAGCGCGCGCGCCGCCTTCGATCGCCATGTTGCACACCGTCATGCGCTCTTCCATCGAGAGTGCCGAGATCGCCGAACCCCGGAACTCGAAGACGCAGCCGGTGCCGCCTCCAACGCCGATCCTGGCGATCACGCCGAGGATGATGTCCTTGGCGGAAACGCCCGGCTTCAGCGTTCCATCGACCCGGACTTCATAGGTCTTCGAACGGCGTTGCAGCAGGCACTGCGTTGCGAGCACGTGCTCGACCTCGCTGGTTCCGATGCCGAACGCGAGCGCGCCGAACGCGCCGTGAGTCGCCGTGTGCGAATCGCCGCAGACCACAGTCATGCCGGGCTGCGTCAATCCATTCTCGGGTCCGATCACGTGGACGATGCCCTGCCGGTCATTCCGGAATCCGTAATAGGGGATTCCGAACTCCTGGCAATTCGTCTCCAACTGTGCCACCTGCTTGGCCGCGATCTCGTCGACGATCGGCAGATGACGCGGCGTGGTGGGAGTCGAATGGTCTGTGGTGGCGAAGGTGAGGTCCGGTCGGCGGACCTTCAGGCCGCGCGCACGAAGTCCAGAGAAGGCCTGTGGCGAGGTGACTTCGTGGACCAAGTGGAGGTCGATGAAGACCAGCGAGGGCGCGCCCTCGCTTTCAGCCACTACGTGAGAATCCCAGACTTTCTCGATGATGGTGCGTGGTTTCGACATTTCGTTATCCGATCGCCTCACAGACCGCCTGGCCCACTTGTTCGGTGGTGGCGGGTTGTCCCTTGGGCCGCAGGTCCGCGGTGACTCGTCCGCTGTCAAGAACGGCTTCCATGGCCTTGTTGACCGCCGCGGCTTCTTCCTTCATGCCGAAGCTGTATTCGAGCATCGCCGCGACCGAGCCGATGGCGCCGAGCGGGTTCGCTTTGTTCTGGCCCGCGATGTCGGGCGCCGACCCGTGGACCGGTTCATACAATCCCACCCAGTAGCCGTTCGGCTTCCGCGTGCCGATCGATGCCGACGGCAGCATGCCGATCGAACCGGCGAGCACCGCGCCTTCATCGGACAGGATGTCGCCGAACATGTTCTCCATCACCACGACGTCGAACTGCTTGGGATTCAGCACGAGCTGCATGGCACAGTTGTCGACGAGCAGGTGATTCAACTCTACATCCGGATACTCCTTCGCCACTTCCACCACGACCCGGCGCCAGAGCTGCGAGGTTTCGAGCACGTTCGACTTGTCGACGCTCGTCACCTTCTTGCGCCGGTTGCGGGCGAGTTCGAATGACATCCGCGTGACGCGCGCGATCTCCTCCGTGGTGTAGGTCATCGTATTCGTTCCGCGATGGCCTGATCCCTCTTCGGTGATTCCGCGCGGGGTTCCGTAATAAATGCCACCGGTCAGTTCGCGGACGATGATCATATCCACGCCGTCCACCAGGTGGTTCTTCAGTGGCGAACTGTCGAGCAGGGATGCGTAGGAGCGGACCGGCCGGAGATTGGCGTAGACGCCCAGGGTTTTGCGGATGCCGAGCAGTCCGCGTTCCGGGCGCTTTTCGGGCGGCCAGTTGTCAAACTCGGGCAGGCCGACGGCGCCCATGAGCGTCGCGTCAGCCTGTTGGCAAAGCGCTTCGGTTTCGGCCGGGAACGGAGATCCGGTCTTATGAATCGCGATGCCGCCGAGAAGGGCTTCCGAGAGGTTCGCCTTATGGCCGAACTTCTGGCAGATATGTTGTAGAACGCGAATGGCTTCGCGGGTGACTTCGATACCGATGCCGTCACCGGGCAGCGTGAGTACGGAGAATTCCATGGTGTCCTGTTGATCGGGCTAGTCGGCGGCAGCGGCGTTGGCGATTACCTGCCGGATAATGCCCGAGATTTCGTCGTTGCGGACGCCCTTCTTGCGGTCCGCCAAGGCGATGAAGCGATGGTAGACCTCGTCGAGCTGTTCGCGAGTGAGTTGATAGCCGAGATCGGCGCAACGATCGTTCAGCGCGTGACGGCCGGAGTGCTTGCCGAGCACCAGCCGTCCTTCCGGAACCCCAACGGATTCAGGCGGAATGATCTCATAGGTCGCGCGATGCTTGAGGTATCCGTCCTGGTGGATGCCCGCTTCGTGCGCGAAAGCATTCTCGCCGACGATCGCCTTGTTTGGTTGCGGTCCGAAAGTGATGAGCGAGCTCAACAGTTGGCTGGCTGGGTAGAGCTCCTTCAAGTTGATGCCGGTCTCGAACGGAAGCTGATCCTTGCGGACGGCGAACGCCGCGACGATCTCTTCGAGAGAGCAGTTGCCGGCCCGCTCGCCGATCCCGTTGACCGTGCATTCGATCTGCCGTGCACCCGCCTGAACCGCCGCGATCGAGTTCGCCACGGCGAGTCCGAGGTCATCATGGCAGTGGACCGAGAGAATCGCGCGGTCGCCGAACGACTTCACCATGCGCCCGATGAGGGCCGCGTATTCGTGCGGGACGGACCAGCCGACGGTGTCGGGCAGGTTGACCGTGGTGGCTCCGGCATCGACGACCGCGACGCTGATCTGTTCCAGATAGTCCGCATCGGTCCGGGTGGCATCTTCCGCCGAGAACTCGACGTCGTCGCAGTATTGCCGGGCCAATTGCACCGCCTTAACTGCCTCTTCGAGAACCTGTTGGCGTGATTTCTTCAACTTGTACTGGAGATGGATATCGGACGTCGCGATGAAGGTGTGGATGCGGGCTTTCTTGGCCCCCTTCAGTGCATCGGCGGCGCGTTCGATGTCGAGTTTGGTGGCGCGGCACAGCGCGGCGACCTTGATGTCCGGGTGCTCGGCGGCGACGGCTCGGACTGCCTCGAAATCGCCCTCGGAGGCGATCGGAAAGCCTGCTTCCATAATGTCGACACCGAGGTCGGCGAGCTTGCGTGCCATGCCGAGTTTCTCGTGTACGGTCATCGAACAGCCGGGGGACTGTTCGCCGTCGCGGAGCGTGGTGTCGAAGATGAATACGCGGTTGCCGGTCATGAAGGGACTCCTCGGTTTTGGACTCCTGCTGCCCTGAAACGCTCCCTGCCGTGGTGGCGGCATGAAGGAACTAGTGTTCATTGTCGCGCGCGATCGTAGATTTGGCAAATTTATATTTTTGGCTTCATCTATTTCCGAAACCAATGTTATACGAGCCTCTTATGCGTCTGCTGCCGTGGTATTCTACCATGTAGAGGTAGAATGGTAGATGCTCAACATCAAGAATCACAGAGCCCACGACCTCGCCTCCCGGCTCTCCGCGTTGACAGGGCAGAACCTAACCGCAGTAGTTGTGAAGGCGCTCGAAGAGAGCCTCGAGCGCGAGACATCGCGGCGTGACTCGGGAAAGTCCAAGAAGGAACGAATCCTCGAGTTCGCGGATCGATTCCGCAAGGGGATGCCCCCCGATGTACGGTCCGCCGATCACGCCGACATGTACGGCGAAGACGGCCTGCCCAAATGATCCTCGACACATCCGCATTGCTAGCGTTGCTCCTCCGTGAGCCCGAATCAGATGAGTTTGCGCGGCTGATCGAGGAGGCCCCGGTTACGCGGCTCTCCGCCGCCACCTACCTGGAAGCAGCGATGTTCGTCGAGAGCAGGGGCGACCCCGTGTGCCGCGCGATGCTGGACTCGTTTCTGGTGGAGTTCGATGTTCGCGTGGAACCGGTCACGTTCGAGCAGGCCCGCCAAGCCAGGGAAGCATTCCGAATGTTCGGCAAGGGCATGCATCCCGCGCGGCTGAACTTCGGCGACTGCTTCTCCTACGCCCTAGCAAAGGCGTTCCGCGAAGATCTGCTTTTCAAGGGGAGCGATTTCAGCCAAACGGACCTGCGCCCGGCTACGGCGTGAAGAAACCGGGAGTTTCGGCGGGCTCGATTGCGTAGGCTTCCAGGAACCCACACTTCACGCAGCGCCACAGCGTAATGGAGCGGCAGTCCCGGCCTTTCGTGTCCGCGTTCCCCCACATCGTCGTCTCGAAAGGGCCCTCGACCCAGCGGCTCGCCAGGGCGGTGTTGGCGTGGCCTTTGTCGATACTGTATCCCTCCACCATCGAGCCGCCGCACTTGGCGCACTTGGGATCAGGTTGGTTCATGATGGATGCCGCCTCTCAGGCATCCAGTATACGTGCTCCGGCCAGAGTTCCGCCCACGCATTCGACAATCCCGAGCACCGTCACCTTCGCCATGAACCACCAGTCGAACAGACCGAGAATCGAAAATCCGAAGTTCGCCAACGCCCAGGCGCAGAGCCAGACGAACAAACCAGCCTTCAAGGCGGTCTGTGTGCCCGCTCCCATCGACACGCGTAGTGCCGAGTAGAGCCACATCGACGCGATTCCCGCCACCATTCCCCAGGCGCCGAACAGCAGTGCGCCCGAAGCCGGAAGTTCGCCAGGCCGGCCGAGCGCAACGAGCGCCTGCGACCAGTCGTCGACGAACAGCACTCCGCTGAGGACGAACTCTCCAGCGTCGATCACGACTCCGGCAACCAGGCCGGCGGCGACGATCCGTCCCCAACTCGTTGCCATCGATCGTTCAGCTCCTTCGTAGACTCCGCATGTGCCGCGCCTTGCGGACGAGCCACCAGCGAGGCAAAAGGCTCTCGCGATAGTCGCCCCAATTGGCCAACACGACATAGATGCCGAACGATAGCGTCGCGGTGGCAAAGATCGTCACGAACAGAATCGCCGCCCAATGGACCGGTGCCGTGTGCGCGCCGGGCTCGAACAGCGTCTTGCCGAACACGCCGCCGAAGTTCATCCCGAAAAACCCGGTGACGACCGCGCCCGCGCCGAGGATCAGGCTCAACATCGCCAATCGGTTGACGGCTTCCGTGTTTCGGAACTGGTAATAGTTGTGGAGCGAGGTGTTGAGCTTGTCCACCTCTTCCTCGACTTCGCGCTTCATCACGTCGATCCGGTATTCGCGCACCTGCATGAGGAAGTGCTCGTTCTCCTCGTCCTTATTGGCGAGTTCATCGAAGTACCAATAGTTGGAGAAGTGCAGGAAGTCGGACCGCAGTTCCGAAGCGAGGCGGATGTTCTCGGTCGAGATCCGGTCATCATGCTGATCGACGTAGAGCCGGCGCGAGACGAGTGCGGTACGCTCGGCGAAATCGAGTAGCGTGGTCCGATAGAACAGCGTTGCGAGCGCCATCAGGTAGTAGCGCGTCGAGAACATCCGGTGGACGAGGAACCCTTCACCCAATTGGTGCTCATCGCAGTCGAAATTTCCGATCGCGCAGGTGATGTTGCTGTAGCTCGTGAAGCCGTAGTAGGTGCCCTGGTGGGCCCAGCGGCGGTAGAGCTGACGGTACATCTCGCTCGACACGAATGCCGGGTCATAGCGATAGCCGTCGCCCGCGCGATCGACGTAGAGTAGGCGGCTGAGCAACACCTCGTATTCTTCCGAACGCGCGAACTCGGCGGGCACGGTGTTCGGATCGATCGTCGCGTAGGTGTAGACGATCATCCGTTCATCGAGGACCGGTTCGTACTCCTGCAATTCGTAGTCGCAGAAGTAGAACAGCGCCTGGACGGTCCGTGCCATCGGAGGCAGGAATCCCTCCATGCTGACGTGTTCGAAGTGCTCTTCGGCCAGCACTTCCTCGGGTCCGCTGGTGGGGGCCCAGATGAGCGCGAGCCGCGTGGGCACGCGCCCCTCGCGCAGCTGGCGGCGGCTCGACGGATAGATCTTCCGCATCATCTCGTTGATCCAGAGCCCGTCGCGGACGGTGATTCCGAATGCTTCCACGCCGAGCGATAGCACAGCGATTCCGTTGGTGAACAGGAACAGGCGCAGGTCCGTCACCTGAACCTTGGCGCTCCGTCCTTTGGCATCCTCGGCGAAGAACCACAACTTGCCGCCTGTTGTGGTGTCGATCGAGTAACACTGCAGCAGTGATTCGTTCTCGGTCGCTTCGGTAAACTTCTCCGCGCTATCGAAGAAGACCCGCCGCACGATCGGGTGAAAAAACACCATGTCCTGATAGGCGGGACTGTCGATGTCGAAGCTCGTGTAGGCTGCCCGCTTCCAAGGGCCGAGCCGTGCCACGAACGCCTCGCCCGCTTGGTGTGGCGGCGCCTTCAACCACTCGTCGAGCCCGTGGATCCAGGCCGGATGCTTGCAGAAGATCGAAGGATGGTCTTCGCTAACGGCCTGCTTGTCGATGGAAACGGGCAACAGGAAGTAGGTGTGGAGATGCTGGAAGCCCGCCGTCATCGTCTGGAGTATAGCAGCAGCGTGCGGCTATTCCGCTTCGAAGCGCCGCGGAGGGCGCCAGTGTTACCGCGACCACGGCGGCAAGCAGGAAGGTCACCGCGACCATCACGTGGGACACGGGCGAATCCCGGGGCTGCAGTGTTCGCTAGGGACCTGACGGTATTGCTGGCGGCCACTGCCGCGGCCAGCCGAGCGCGACGCCAACCGCACCGTGCCGTGCCACCGATCACATCACGCACGATGTCGCGCCATCCGGCTCCCAGCGCGAGATCGCGATTAGCATGGCCTGTCCGTTGCGCGACCAGACACGCGACCACACTGTCCGTTCCAGAGACGATCGGAGGGCTGTTGGATCCGCTCCACGATTGCGAATCCGTGCACGCTCTCGCCGGCGGATCGGATGCGCAGGACCCGCATGTCCATTTGACCGAGAAAGTCGATCCTTGCTTGCTCCTTCCGTCGACGATATCGACAAGGGCATCGCTTTCGCCATCGGCGTGTGAATCGATTGGGCCGCCGTGATCAGCCGTCAACTGGTGCTTACCGGTACCCGCGTTCCTTTCGGCCAAAACGCCGAACAATGCACCGGCCGCCAGCCCCTAGCTGCGCGGGCCAGGGAGCCTAGTCACGGCTTCGCCAACGGGGCCAGTCCGAGCACTTCGATCAGTTGCTCGATGCGGAAAGGTTTCTGAAGAAACGACGCCGAGACCCGGGGGGCCAAACCGAGTTCCGCCGGCGAGATCGGGAAGCCGGAGCAGATCACGATTCTCGCGGTGGGGTTGATGCCGGCAATCCAAGCCGCGGCGTCCAGGCCGCTTCCGTCGGCGAGGTTGGCGTCGATCACCGCTGCGTCGAACGGTTGACAGGCCGCTTCGATGGCGCCGGCGACAGTATCGCATTCTGCGACGCTGGCGCCGTGACGCCGGATTGCGCGGCTGAGCAGGGTTCGAATCGCCGGTTCGTCTTCCGCAACGATGATTCTCACTCGAGCGGTTCCATCAAACTGATGCTCTACCAAATGTGAAGGGGCATGTCCCCCGGGCTAAACGCCAATCCCGCCGACACGATAAAGCGGTTTCTCGCGAGAAGCGGCGAGGCTTGGTTGCGTTCAAGTTGGACTTTCCGGAAGTCCGCGTTGGCGTTGAAGTGGACAATGCTGAACAGCCGGTAGTTGAAACCCGCACCGCCCCCGTAGCTCGCGAATTGTCCGCCACTGGTGAAGCCGTCGAAGACTTGGGTCAATTTTCCATAACTGGAAAACAGCCCGACGTTCCAGCGTTTCGTGCCCGTCAAACTCGCGGAAGCGTAAGCCAAATCCTGCCGCGAGGTGAGCAGGACTCCGTTGCCGGGCATGATTCCCCGTGTGTATCCGAAGGTGAGGCCCGCGCGCCCGTAGCGGCCTGACAACGCGGCCTCGATGCTCAGGCCGTTGTTGATGTTATGAGCCACTTGCACGGAACTGCCCAAGCCGATAATCGCGGCCACCGCAGGGTCGATTTGCACCGTTTGGACACGTTGGGACTCGGCGCGATAGAGGCCCGCGCCGAGAGAGGCAACCCACCGCCGGCTCAACACGCGGCCGAACTGGCCCATCCACGAGTTGATATCGGTCTTGCCGAAGCCCCGGGGGAAGTAGAACGTCCCGTACGAATACGCGACGCCGGTCTGCGTACGCCGGTCTAGCGCGTAGGTGATCTGCCCATTTGCGCTAAAGCCTCGGGAACTGGCGAGGGACCGGGACTGGCGCGTGGTAAGGAACGTGCCACCCGCCATCGTAAACGTCAGCCTTGGGCTGTGCTGGTAGCTGGCTCCTACTTGACTGGAGACCGTGTACAGGCGGTTGTCGAAGAGTTCGTTGTATGGATTGAATTGTGGCGCGAAGGGCGAATCAATGATGGGGCTACGCGACTGCGTGCCGAGGACATTCGACATCTGTGTGGCGGCAACGCCCGCGCCCATTGCCCACTTCGGCGACAACTGGTGTTCATGGTTGACGGTGAGATTCTGATTGAGGCCATTGTAGTAGTTGCGGCGCGAATAAAGCTGGTATGCTCCGGAGTAGTTCACTCCGGTGGTGGAACGTCTGCCCGAATGGACACCATACCCTCCGAATCCGGCCGTCGCTCCCGTAATCTTGTCGTCGAAGGCATTTCCATCTTTGTCGGTTGCGATCGGGGTCATGCCAGTCGAGTAGAAACCAGACATCACGCCGAATACCCGGAACCGCAACGGATCTCCGTTGCTCCGTCCCGGCGACTGGCCGTTTCGGCTCAAGATTGCCGGACCCGAGTATCCGCCTTGTGCCCATGCCGCCGCCACCGCCCATGTGACCAGACCAAACGTCCGGAAAAATTTCAGAATCAAGTATCCACCTTCCTTTTCCCTCGTGAGCGACCGCGATTGATTCTCCTGGGGTAATCTCCTCCGATGTCCCCGCATTGTATTCAATCCGTTAGATTTAGCAGACTTCTTCACTCCAGTCTGACGCCCCGGTACTGGGCCTGTCAAGTCAAGCCGCGGCTGGCGTGCGGCTCGTCGTCCACTCCATCGGCTGATCTCGTTGCTTTCGTTAGCCAGGCGCCGGCGCGGCGCCCCGCGCCCCCACCCGCCGTTGACTTCCAGCCCGGATCTATCCTAACCTTGGCGATGCATGGCCAAGTGGTACAACCTCTTCGTTAGCGTTGATCCGGCGGCGGACACCGGCACCTCTCCCGCCTCCGCACCCCCGGTGGAATCCAACGCCGCCCAAGCCATCGCCGACATCGCAAAATCGGTGAACATCCAGCCCGAGCCATTCGTATCGAAGATTGAGAAAGGGATGGTTGCAACGGGATCCTCCGGTGGTCCGGCCTCGTTCGCCGAGGTCTATCAGGCTGCCGAGATCCTGCCGCCGGCCAACGGCTACACCATATTCAAAGTCGCGGAAATGCTGCAGAGCGAACACATCCGGTCGCTCCCGGTCGAGATCAAGCGGAGTTCGGTGCTGGTCGCCCTCGAGGCGGCGGGCGTCAAGATCGCCGAGGTGATTCAGGACGCCATCAAGCGCGACAAGGCGCTCGACACGTTCGAGATGGTGCAGCAGAGGGCACTCGACGCGCTCGATCAGCGAATGGCCGGCGAGAACAGGAAGCTCCAGGAAGAGGCCGACCGCGTGCTGAACGAACTGCGCGCTAAGATGCAGGCCAACAACGACTCCGTCACCAAGGAGCGCGAAAAGTTCCTCACTTGGCGCCTGGAAAAGCAAAAGGAAGAACAACGCATCGCCGACGCGGTGGCGCCGTTCGTCTCCCCGAATCCCGTATCGACCGGACCCGTGCCCGCGCCCCCATCCCCCGCGCCGCCGGCCGGACCCAAGCAGTAAGATCGTACCCTAGGAGGCACACATGTTCGACCGGCTAAGCCGCGTCATTCGATCCTTCATCGGCTTCTTCATTTCCGTTGCCGAGGATCCCAAGCTCATTCTCGAGCAAAACATCCGGGACATGAATGATCAGGTGCCCAAGATGAACGAGAGCATCGCGATGGTGAAGGCCAACGTGACGCTGCTCGAAAAAGAAGAGGCCAAGTACAAGGGCCAGCTCAACGAGTTGAGCTCGAAGGTAAAGGCCTCGATCCAGGCGGGCCGCGACGATCTCGCGGGGCACTTCGCCGTGCAGCTCGAACAACTGAAGAGCGCCTACGCGCGCACGATGGGGCAGTTGCAGACAGCGCGCGCCGCTTACGAAAAGGCCCTCGCGGTCAAGCAGGCGTTCCTGCGCGAAAAAGAGCGCAAGACCTTCGAGGCAATGAACGCGATTCGCGACTACGAGCGTTCGCAATGGCAGAAGAAGGTGGCCGACGCGATGGAGCAGTTCGAAGTTGCGGGCATCAGCGCCACGCATGATGAGATGGTCCGCAAGGTGGAAGAGCAGACGGCGGTCAACGAAGCCCGCATGGACATGGCTCTCACCAACGTCGACCAACAGAAATTCAAGATCGAAGAGGAAGCCGAACAGATTCGCGCCTCGGAACTCGTTAAGCAGTTCAAGGCCGAGATGGGCCTGATCTCGCCCGATGCCACGCCGGCACAGGCGCAGAAAACGATCGGCGGACGCGAGTCGGAACGAGTCGGTTAAATTGAGGAGCCACCATGGCTGTTCGCATTGAAAAAGGCGGTTGGATCACCATTTTCCTGCTGGGTTTGGGCCTGACCGGCTACGCCCTGCACAAGTATGACGTCGTGGACCTGTCGAGTATTCTCGGCAAGAGCGGCGGCGGTTCGGCGTCCGGCGGCGCGAAGCCGGTGGATACGTCGAAGCCTCTGTCGACCACGGGATCGTCCGATACCAGCAACGTTCGCGTCCGCGTGAATATCTGGGTCGGCTGCGTGGGCGGCTTGGTCGCCAACGGCGGTCTCGACACCCAAGCCGGATCGATCTATGACAAGAAGGGCCTGAAGGTCGGCTTCAAGATCATTGACGATTGGACGGAGGGCGCGGCCGCGCTGGCGACGAACAATGTCGATGTGATGCTCACGACGGCCGACGTGTGGGCCAAGGACTACGCGCAATTCCAGGAGAAGGGCTTCAACGCTCGGGCCGTCTATCTGGTCGACTGGTCGCGCGGCGCCGATGGCGTGATCGGGAAACAGGGCGTCGACAACATCGAAGCGCTGGCGGGCAAGACGGTCGCCTTCGCACCCTATACGCCTTCGCACTTCCTGCTATGGAACGGGCTCAAGAACTCGGGGCTCACCACGGAACAGCGCAAGGAGATCTTCGCCAAGGCTGTCCACACCAAGGACGGAATCGAGCCGGCGACTCTGTTCGCGCAACAGAAAGTCGATGGGGCCGTCGCGTGGGATCCCGACATGAGCGACGCTGTCGGCAAGCGCCCCGGATCGAAGAAAATCTACGACACCAAGATCGCCAACAAGCTGATTGCCGACATCCTGGTGGTGAGCGATCGGTTCGCTTCGAAGAATCCGTCGACTCTAGCCAAGTTCCTCGAAGGCTGGCTCGAGGGAGTCGAGTTCATTCACCAGCAACCGGCACGTGCACACAATCTGATCGGTGCGATCAAGGATTTCAATATCCCGGCCGATCTCGCCAAGACGATGCTCGAAGGGGTTCGCCTCGCCGACTACGCCGACAACAAGGCGTTCTTCAGCGCCACTTCCGGCGATTCGGACTACGTCAACATCATGAAGGCGGCGACGGACATGTATCGCGAAGAGCGCCTCATCAAGCGGACGCCCGATCTCGATGCCTCGCTCGACCGCCGCTTTGTCGATGCGATGTCGGGACGGTTCTCCTCGACTTCCACGGACGCGACGCCCGAATACAAAGCTCCCGCGAAGGGACAGGCGCCGTTCGCGACGCAGCGCCGCGCGATCTACTTCGATACCGGTTCGGCGAACATGAGTATGGATTCGCGTGCCATCGTCGAAGAGATCGGCGGCTTCATGCGTTCGTACGAAAACACCGTGGTCGACATCGAGGGCAACACTGACTCGACCGGCTCGCGCGATATCAACGTCGAACTGTCGAAGGCGCGCGCCGAGGCTGTACGCTCGTATCTCATGAAGAAGTACGGATTCCCCGGTACGCGGCTGCGTTCGCTGGGCAATGGTCCGGACAAACCGATCGAGAGCAACGGGACGCCGGAGGGCCGCGAGAAGAATCGCCGCACCGACATCAAAGTCTACGCCAATCCTGGAGCGAACTAGTGAGTCTGTTCGCCATCCGCCGTGCCGTTCCGCGCCAGAAACAGTGGATTCTCGGAGCGGTGGTGTGGTTCGTAGTCGTGTTGTTGTGGTTCCTGGTGGCGCGCAGCAAAGTCGTGTCCGAGTTCGCGCTGCCGGACCCGGCCGGTGTGCTGCGGGCTTTCGGCACGCTGTTCACCGAATACGACCTGCTCGGCAACGTCGCCATGAGCTGGTGGCGAATCGCGCAAGCGTTCCTTTGGTGCGTCTTGATCGCGGTTCCAGCCGGCGTGTTGATGGGTGCTTGGCCGTGGCTCTTCCACCTCGTCAACCCGATCGCCGCGCCGATGCGCTCGATGCCGATTACCGCCTTCGTACCCGCGTTCATCGGGCTGTTCGGCATGGACGAAGGAATGAAGGTCGGGTTCCTGTTCTTCGGCATGTTCTTCTACCTGCTCGCTGTCGTGGTCGAAGAAGTGAACAAGGTCGATAACGCGCTTCTCGAAACGGCGTACACGCTGGGCGCCAAAACGAAGGATGTGCTGTGGCTGCTTTTCCGTGCCTCGTTCGCGGGAGTCTTCGGTTCGTTCCGGATTCTCTACGATGTCGGTTGGACCTACGTGATCCTTGCCGAAATGGTGAACTCGCGCAAGGGTGTCGGCTACATGGTGGAGGCGGCGCGCAAAGTGCTCGACTTCGAACGAGTCTACGCGGGTATTATCGCGATCGGTATCGCGGCATTCCTGTTCCGGTCACTGCTCACGTTCGCCGAGGCGCGTCTGTTCCCCTATCGCCCGAAGGAGGCCGATGACTAACAAGATCACGCTGAAGAACGTCAGCCGGACCTTCATTTCGCGCGACGGCAACCAGGTGAAGGCGATCGAAGGCGTCAACATGGAGATCGCTGACGAGTTCGGCGCCGACGGAAAGGATATCGGCGAGTTTCGCGTGATCCTCGGTCCGTCGGGCTGCGGCAAGTCGACGATCCTCCGTATGATCGCCGGGCTCGACTCTCCGGGTGCGGGCGACGTGATCGTCAACGGGAAAAAGGTCTCCGGACCCGGCGCCGACCGCGGCATGGTCTTCCAGAAGTACACCTCGTTCTCTTGGCTGACGGTTCGCCAAAACATCGCCTACGGGCTCGATCTCAAGGGCACGGCGGAGCCCGAGAAGTCGAAGATCGTCGACCACCTCATCGAAGCCACCGGACTTCGCGGCTTCGAGAACGCCTATCCGCATACGCTCTCCGGCGGCATGCAACAACGCGTGGCCATCGCACGGACGCTCGCGGTCAGGCCGCAGGTGATCCTGATGGACGAGCCGTTCGGCGCGCTCGACGCGCAGACACGGAACGACATGCAGGATCTGCTGATGAGTATGTGGGCCGAGTCCGCCGCAACGGTGCTCTTCGTCACTCACGACGTCGCAGAAGCGGTCTACCTCGCCGACCGGATCTACATCATGAGCGCGCGGCCCGGAACCATTCTCGAGGAGATTCCGGTGCCGTTCGCGCGTCCGCGGACGGAGGCGATCAAACAGACCGCCGAGTTCCAACAGATCGAGGATCATGTGCTCGCGCGGTTGCGGCGGGCAGCGGCTGGGTCAGGACAGGTCCGCGTCACGATCTGAGCGGCTACTCCTCGTTGCTTTCGCAGATCAGCATCAGGTACATCGCCGAGAAGGAAAACGCTTGCCCCGGGTCCGAGTCGAGCGTGATCGCGATCTCGTGCGTGTCGGAGGTGAATTCGCGGATCCGCTCAGTGATGTCGATGATCTCGCGGGCGGGTGCTTTCAGCACGGCTGCGCAATGGCGGTCGTCGCGGCTCCGCTGGGTCGACCGCGCTTGTAATCCAACGAACACTGCGAACTCGCTCGCCGCTTCCGAGTCGCCGAAGCGCAGGTCCGCGATCCGAAGTATCGCGCGGATGAGCCGCTCCTTCCGGTACTGTCCGGACGGTTGTGCACTCGCGTGGACCCGGCCCGTTGGACCCGAATCCGCGCCGCGATAGCGCAGCTCGAAGATGTCCTTGCTCTGTTCGCCGCGCTGGTTGATCTGAATCTGCTCGCGCGCCTCGTCCGGTCCGTAGGAGGCCAGCGCCCACAGCATCTTCGCCAATGCGGCTTCGGGCGTCAGGTCGAGCCCGCTGATGACACCGATCTCTAGCAGCCGGCTGCTCGACTGATAGAGCCCCATCTCGACGAATCCTTGCGAGCATTGCGTGATGTTGAGGATGATCTTGCCCGCGCGGATCGCCGAGTCGAGTTCGCCGATGATTCCGGGATCGTTCATCACGTTACCCGCGCCGAACGTCCGGATGATGCAGCCGCGAAGCGAATCGTCGGCAAGCAGCGCCTGGAGGCGCTTCACCGGAAGTCCGGGGAAAAGTGTGAAGTCGATCACATCGCGTTCGAGCACTTCGTCGATCGTGAACGGTTCGAGATCCGGATCGGGCGCGCGGCGAATCAAGCGCCTGTCGATCTCGATACGCTCGCCAAGATGTCCGAGCGCCGGATGGTTCGGCGATGTGAAGCCCGTGAAGTTCGACGTGCTCGCCTTCCGCGCGCGGTTTCCTCGCAGCAGGAACTGGCCGAAGCAGATCACAACTTCGGGCACGAGCGGCACGTCGCCTTGTTTGTGCGCCGCGATGCGGATCGCATTGGCGAGGTTCGAGCAGGCATCGGTGCGTTCGTCGATGAGAGGAAGTTGCGAGCCGGTGAGAACGACCGGCTTGGCGAGGTTCTTCAGCAGGAATGAGAGAGCCGACGCCGTGTAGGCCATCGTGTCGCTGCCATGCAAAATCACGAAGCCGTCCCACCGGTCGTACTGGTCGCGGATGTAACGCGCCATCTCGATCCAGTGATCGGCATCGATGTCGGACGAATCGGCGGGCGGCACGCCCGGACACGTGTGCAGTTCCCAATGGATGCGATCGCGCTGGCCGAGTCTCGGCACCATGCGCGTGAGGTTGGCGGCGAACTCGTCTCGCGATCCCGGCCGCAGTGGAGACGCAAGATCGTTCGTGCGCTCCGGCGTCATTCCGATTGTTCCACCGGTGTACAGCAACAGGACGCTCGCATCCGCGGATTCGGGGCTCATGCTCGACAACCTCCTACGGTAGCAGCCGCGCTCGGGCCGCGATAAACTGTAGAGCGCATGGAACGCCGAACCTTCCTCTCCGCTTCCCTCCTCGGCACCTCGGCCGCCTGGGCCGGTGCCAACGATCGCCTGCGCACCGCCGTCATCGGAACCGGTGGCCGCGGACTCGCACACGTCTCCAACATCCTTCGCGCTTCGAACACCGAGATCGCCATCGTCTGCGATCCCGATTCCAGCCGAATGTCGAAAGCGGCGTCCGTGATCCTCGAAAAGACGGGCAAGCGTCCGCAGGAGATTGCCGACGTGCGCAAGGTTCTCGAGGACAAGAGCATCGACGCCGTCTCGATCGCCTCGTGCAATCACTGGCACGCCACGGGCACCATCTGGGCCTGTCAGGCGGGCAAGCACGTGCTCGTCGAAAAGCCGCTGTGCCACAACTTCGAGGAAGGCCGCAAGATGGTGGAGGCGGCGCGGAAATACAACCGCATCGTGCAAGGCGGCACGCAACGCCGTTCGAGCGGCGGCTATCGCAAGGCGATCCAATTACTGCACGACGGCATCATCGGCGACATCTATCTCTCGCGCTGGCTGCTGATCGGCAATCGCAAATCGATCGGACATCAGCCGCCATCGCCGCCGCCCGCGCATCTCGATTGGAATCTCTGGCTCGGACCCGCGCCCCAGCAACAGCACCATGCCAACCTCGTCCACTACAACTGGCACTGGTTCTGGGATTTCGGTGGCGGCGAGATGCTGAACAACGGAGTCCACTCCCACGACATCTCCCGTTGGGCGATGCGCAAGGGCTTGCCGTCCCGCATCTCATCGAGCGGCGGCCGGTTTGCCTGGAACGATCAGGGCCAGACGCCGAACTCGCAAACCGTGACGTTCGATTTCGACGATGGAACGCAGATCGTGGGTGAGGTGCGCAACCTCCAGACGCCCAACGATGAGCGCGCTTGGTACTTCTATGGGACCAAGGGTGCGATGAAGGTGACCGATGGTGGTCCGGGCAAGCCGGACAATCTGAAGGGCGCCTACGAAATCTACCTGAACGGCAACAAGACGCCAGAGCCGGACATGGGCCGGCTCGACGATATCGATCACCACTCGAACTTCTTCGAGGCGATTCGTCAGAACAAGCGCGAGATTCTGCAAGACGACGTCGAGGAGTTGCACCTGGCGACCGCGCCTTGTCTATTCGCGAACATCTCCTATCGCCTCCGCCGGGAACTGCGGTTCGATACCGCGGCGCAACGTTTCATCGGAGACGAGCAGGCGAATGCGATGCTTTCGCGCGAGCCGCGCGCCCCGTTCAGCCTATGATTTCGCGCCGGGCCTCGGCAAACCTCGCCACCGCGAATTCGAGGTCCGCGCGCGTATGCGCCGCCGACATCTGCGTACGGATCCGCGCCTTGCCCTTCGGCACCACCGGGAACGAAAAGGCGACCACGTAGACGCCTTTTTCGAGCATCCGGTCGGCGAGCTTCACCGCGAGCGCCGCGTCGCCGATCATGATCGGCACGATCGGATGCTCGCCCGGCAGCACGTCGAATCCAGCCTTGACGATTTCGGCCCGGAAGAAGGCGGTGTTCTCGCGCAACCGCGCGCGCAGGTCGCCTGCCGCGGAGAGCATCTCGAGAACTTTGAGCGACGCCGCGACGATCGGCGGCGCCACTGAGTTCGAGAACAGGTACGGGCGCGAGCGCTGACGCAGCATCTCGACGATTTCGCGGCGTGCGGAAACGTAGCCGCCGCTCGCGCCACCGAGTGCCTTGCCGAGCGTTCCCGTGATGATGTCGACCCGGCCCATGACGCCCGAGCGCTCCGGAGTGCCGCGGCCATTGTCGCCAGTGAATCCGACAGCGTGCGAATCATCCACCATCACCAGCGCTTCATACTTCTCGGCGAGATCGCAGATCTCCTTCAGCGGCGCCAGATAGCCATCCATCGAAAACACGCCATCGGTCACCACGAGCTTGAACCGCGCGTTCGCGGCCTCCTGGAGTTTCGCTTCGAGGTCCGCCATGTCGCAATTCTTGTAGCGGAACCGTTGCGCCTTGCACAAGCGAATCCCGTCGATGATGCTCGCGTGATTCAACTCGTCGGAGATGATCGCGTCTTCGGCTCCGAGCAACGCCTCGAACACGCCGCCGTTGGCATCGAAGCAGGAGCTATACAGGATCGTGTCATCGGTTCCGAGAAACGCCGACAACCGCTCTTCCAACTGGCGATGGATCACCTGCGTGCCGCAGATGAACCGGACCGACGCCATGCCGAAGCCCCACTGATCCATCGCCTCGCGTGCCGCCGCGATCACCCGCGGATGATTGGCGAGCCCGAGATAATTGTTCGCGCACAGGTTCAGGACTTCCTTGCCGCCGCTCCGGATGTGCGACCACTGCGATGATCCGAGCATCCGCTCGCGCTTGTACAACCCCGCCTCGCGAATCTCGTTCAACTGCGCTTCGAGATGTTGTTCGAATTTTCCGTACATGTTTACGCCGTCCAGTCGAGAACCACTTTCCCGCAATTGCCCGCGCGCATCACCTGGAAGCCTTCTTCGAAATCGCGATGCGAATAGCGGTGCGTGATGACGCCCGAAATGTCGAGGCCCGATTCGAGCAATACAGTCATCTTGTACCAGGTCTCGAAGATCTCACGCCCGTAGATTCCTTTGATCGTGAGCATGTTGAAGATGACGAGATTCCAATCGATCGCCATCTCCTTCGGCGGAATGCCGAGCATCGCGATCCGGCCGCCGTGACACATGTTTTCGACCATCTGCCGGAACGCTGCGGCGCTGCCCGACATCTCGAAGCCCACATCGAACCCTTCGTGCATGTCGATCTGCTTCTGGAACTCTTTCATGTCCGTCGAACGCGGATCGATCGCATGCTTGGCGCCGTTCTTGGCGGCGAGTTCGAGCCGGGTGGGATTGAGATCGGTGATCACCACGTGACGCGCTCCCGCGAATCGCGCGACGGCGGCTGACATGATCCCGATCGGACCCGCGCCGGTGATCAACACATCTTCTCCGAGCACCGGAAACATCAGGGCGGTGTGCACTGCGTTTCCGAACGGATCGAAGATTGCGGCGACATCGAGGTCGATGCCCTTGTGGTGGCGCCAGATGTTGGTGCGCGGCAGCACTACGTATTCGGCGAAGCAGCCGGGGCGGTTCACTCCCAGCCCCTTCGTGTTGGCGCACATGTGCAGACGGCCGGCCATGCAGTTCCTGCACTTGCCGCAGACCACGTGGCCTTCGCCGCTGACGATTTCGCCTTCCGAGAACTCGTGGACATCGGCGCCCACCTTGGCGATCCGGCCTACGAACTCGTGTCCGATCGCCATTGGCACCGGGATCGTCTTCTGGGCCCATTCGTCCCAGTTGTAGATGTGGACATCGGTGCCACAAATTCCAGTCTTCAACACCTGGATCATCACGTCATCTGGACCGCATGGCGGTTCCGGAATGTCGTTCAGCCAGAGTCCCGGCTCCGCGCGCTGTTTCACGAGTGCTTTCATGTGCTGCTTCCAGTATTGCTCGAGCGCCGCTGCAACAGCATCAAACAAAAGTGTTTCAAACGCCTCGTGAGAGTACCGTTTCAATCGTACCGATGAAAACACAGATGCTCGCTGTTCTCCTCGCTCTCGCTTCGATTGCACTCCAGGCGCAGCCGGACTGCTTCGGCCTTCCTTCCTGTTCCGGTCCGGCGATGGAACTTTCGGTTGAGGCCGCTTTCATCGTGTGCCAGGGCGCACGCACCAAGACTCCGCTTGGGGCCGTGTACGAGATCACGCCAGACCGGCTCACAGCATCGAAGGTCCGGCCTTCGCGTTTCCGTCGCGATCGTTCACTGGGCCATGCGAGTGCGCATGGCGCGGACTATCGGAATTCGGGCTGGTCCCGCGGGCAAATGGTCCTCGCGTGCCGCGGGATGCCGTGATGAATCGTTCTTGTGATGGAGGCTTGAAAACGAAATTCGCCGTCGCGCGAAATCAGCGGGCTCGACCGTCGCATTCACGGGCCCGGTGTTGGGTCCGGACTCCGGGCGCACCGGCCCTCGAGGCGCCGCCGTTCCGTGTGAAATTCAAGAAGATCGCCATCCTGAGTGGAGTGTCGTCGTCTGGATTCATCTCCCGGTACAAGGAATGAACTTTCGGGTCTTCGGGCTCGGCGCAAAGATCCGCTGCTCGAGTCACAGGTTGGGTTTACCTGCCGCGCATGTGATTGCCGTAGAGGCGGAGTCTGGCGCCGCAATCATCACCAAAGAGGCCCGCCGCGTCCATTACCGTCGCGA
>CADECY010000143.1:4185-22398 GCA_902825945.1 uncultured Acidobacteriota bacterium | reverse complement strand
CCTTCATGTAGATGGCCCAGCCGTCCTCGAGCAGGTGCGGCAGCACGTAAGTGTAGCCGGCCAGGCCGAGCACGGTGGATGTCGTCAGGAACAGAGCGTATCGCAGCATTCCCCCATCTATCGGCGGCAATGCGTAGCGAGGCGCTAGGGAGAATCGCCTAGATGTGCGGGGCGCGACCGCCCCTACCAGACCATGCGCAGCCCCAGCCGTCCCTGCCGCTGATCGGGCTGAGCGCTGGTGATCACCATGAAGTTCGCCGCATTGATATTCGCTGCCGGATTGTTGAAGTGCGGCGTGTTCATCGAATTGGCCATTTCGCCCCGGAACTCGAGCGTGATCTTCTCATGTACGGCGAACTTGCGGAACAAGCCGAAATCGAGGTTGACCGCGCCCGGTCCACGGAGCAGATTCCGGCCCGAGGTCCCGAAGCGCACGCCAACCGGCGCCGCGAAAGCGGTGGGGTCATAGAACGGTTGCCCGGGTCCAACGCCTCCGAGCTTGGTCACGGTGGCGTTCACCTGGTCGGCGGTCTGGGTATTTCCCGGAGCGTTCAGCGCGCCCTGCGCCGCACCCACGGTAAACGGACGCCCCTGATACGAAGCGAACACGCCGTTCACCTGCCAGTCGCCGAGAATCCAGCGGCCGACGCCGCCGTTGGCGTACTTCTTGCCCTTACCAAACGGAGTCTCGTAGACGAAGCCCATTTGCAGGGTCTGCGGAATGTTGTAGCCAGCCTGCGCCCGATTGCGTCCGAACACCGGAGCCCAGTTGAAGGCGATGGTGCCAGTCCAGCCGTCTTCGTCGGTCCAGTTAATCGCCTTGGCGAAGGTGTAGGCCCCCTTGAGGGTAAGTCCGGTGGCAGCGCGTTTGTTCACCGCGATCTGGAGCGCATGATAGTTCGCGCTGAGATACCCGTTCCAGGCCCACGTGTCGGTATTGCGGCCGAAGCGCGCGAGCGGGCGTCCGGCGGCGCCGCCTCCGGGAGGCGCGGCGTTGATTTCGAGATCGGCGAAGCTGCGCGTTGTCTGGGTCCCGACATAGGCGATCGAGGTGACGAACTGGCCAGGCAACTGGCGCTCGATGGCGAGATTCCAGGACTGCACGTAGCCGCGATTCAACTGGTCGCCGTAAATGAAGCGCATGCTCGCGGTGGGCGGCAACGCGGCGCGTCCGGAACTGATATCGGGGAGCACGATATCGGGAATTCCCTGTGTCAGGGTGCGCACGGGCTGGAACGTATTCACCGAGTTGAAATTGGCCGCGAACACCAGCGGGAAGAATCCACGCAATGGACGCGCGAGCGGCATCGGGTTGTAGGCGATCCCGTAACCGGTGCGGATCACCGTGGTGTCGCTCAGGCGATAGGCGATGCCCACGCGCGGAGCGAACAGCTTCTTGCTAGTGGAAATGCCGAGATCCTTCGGCACGTTTCCGAGTCCGCCGATCGAGACGAGGTTGGTCGCCGGATCATAGCCCTCGATCCCGCCTCGGCCCGCACGGGTCTGTAACGGGAAGAGTTCGTAGCGGACGCCGAGCGAAAGCGTGAGTTTCTGGGTCACCTGCCAGCGATCGCGCACATACCAGCCGAGCTGCCAGTTGTAGGCCGTCATGACTTCATACTGCGCCGAGCGCCGCATCGTTTGCGGAAGGCCGAGCAGGTAGGCCGCGTAGGAGTTGAACTGAGTGAGCGGAGCACCAGGCGTGGAGGTGATGCCCTGCGAAAAATCGAATCGGCCCATCGGACCACCATTGCCGCCCCCGTCCGGATTGTAGTGGTTCAGCACGTGGCGAAGCCCCTCGAAGCCGAAACGGATGTCGTGCCGGGTACGCTGCAGCGAGAAGTTCTGCTGCGTGGTCCAAGAGGTATCGTGGACGAGGAACGGACGGGTATCGGTGTCGCTCAGGTGGTTGGTGTAGCCCGCGATCGTGATCACAGGTGCGCCGGAATCACGCTCGTCCTGGCTGTTCCCGGAGATGCCTGGGATGCCGAGGTCCCGATAGAAGGTTCCGGCGCCGAATCCGAGAACGGCTTGGCCCTGGCGGGTCCAACCGAAAAGTCCGTCCCACAGGAACGTCGGCGTGAACGTGTAGGTACTGCCCACCGTCGACACCTGAGTACGCAGATTTCCGTCGCCAATATTGCTGCCAGAAGGGCACGCCGCCGCGCCGCCTCCCTGGCCGAACGCCGCGTCGCACCCGACCTTGGCCTGCATGGCCGAGTACTTACCCCAGATCATATTGGTGGGGGTGCGCTGCCAGTTGATCTTGGTATCGAAGTTGTTCTTGTCGAGACGTTGTGATCCGGCCGAGAGGAGGTTCGCCGCGACGCCGCCCAGGTTGGGCAGCGGCACGAGATCCTGAATCCGGCGCGTGATCGCGCTGATGCGGTTCGCGGGAATCGTGTTGTTCGGGAACAGAGTCCGCCCGGCTCCGCTCACGTCTGTCGACGACGCGGGGTCGTAGATGCGCGCGTTCGAGAACGCGGAAAAGTTGCCGGCCTTCTGGTCGGCCGTCGGGACGGTGAAGTTGTTCGTCGCACCTTGGCGTTCGTGCACGCCTTCCCAGCCAAAGAAGTAGAACAGCTTGTTCTTGCGAACGGGGCCACCGATGGTAACGCCATCGATGTTGTTGATGTTCTTCGGCTTCGGTCCCGGATTGAAGAAGTTCCGGGCCTGCATGGCGACGTTGTCGTGAAGCGCCCACGCCGAGCCGTGGATGTTGTTCGTGCCCGACTTCGTAATGACCGTGATCGCCGCTCCACCCGCCAAGCCCTGCTCGGCGTCGAAGTTATTGGTGGCGATGTTCACCGTCTCGATCGTTTCGGCCGGCGGAATATAGGCAGTGTGGTGCGGCAGCCAGAGGAAAACGCTCAATGCTCCATCGATTCGGGTCGCGTTGTTGTTGCGGTTGACGCCGTTGACGTTGACCGAGAGAGCGCGCGCGGGCGCGGCTTGCACCGAATTCTGGTAGACGCCCGGTGTGGCGCCAGGAACGAGATTGATCAGGCTCTGATAGTTCCGATACCGCGGCAGCGGCAGATTAACCACGTCTTTCGCGCTGATCTCGCTATGCAGGTCGGCCTTGTCGGTCTGAAGAGTAGCCGCTCCGGCCTCGACCGTCACGCTCTCGGAAACCGCGCCGACTTCGAGTGCGATGTCTTCGCGGCGCACGACGTTGACCGTGACGTTGACGCCTCGGCGCGTTACGGAACGAAAGCCTTGGGCGGAAATCGTGAGGTCGTAATCGCCAGGGACGAGCGAGCCAAAGGTGAAGGCACCGGCATCGTTGGTGGTGGCGGTCAACTGTTGCGAGGTCGCGGTATTGAGAAGCTTGACCGAGGCGCCGGTGACGAGCGCGCCGGTGGAGTCCTGAACGGTTCCGGTGAGAGATCCATAGAGCACTTGCGCCGCCGCGTTCGACGCGGACAGGCACAACAACAGCGAAGCGAGAAACAGGTGAAGCATGGCCATGTTGCCTCATCCTACCACGCATCGAAACGGGCGGCGGCACGTGTTGGCATGCGACCATGAAGATTCATGGAACCAATCCGGAATTCATCGATCCGCAACATTGCGATCGTCGCGCATGTCGACCACGGCAAGACCACGCTCGTGGACGCCATGCTTCGCCAGAGCGGCATTTTTCGCGCCAACGAGCATATGGAAGAGCGCATCATGGACTCGAACGAACTCGAGCGTGAGCGCGGCATTACGATTCTCGCCAAGACCACCGGCGTCCATTATCATGACCTGAAAATCAATATCGTCGACACGCCCGGCCACGCCGATTTCGGCGGCGAAGTGGAGCGTGCGTTGAAGATCGTCGATGGCGTAATGCTGTTGGTGGATGCGAGTGAGGGCCCACTGCCGCAGACCCGCTACGTGCTGATGAAGGCGCTCGAAGCGCGGCTGCCTCCGATCGTGGTGATCAACAAAATCGACCGGCCCGATGCCCGGATTCAGGAAGTTCTCAACGAAATCTACGACTTGTTCATCGACCTGGACGCGATCGAGGACCAACTCGACTTCCCGGTGGTCTACACCAACGCGAAGGCGGGCACGGCGACAGTGAACCTCGACGAGCCGGGAACGGACCTGCGCCCGTTGTTCGAGAAGATCATCGAACGGATCCCGCCGCCGGTGGGCGATCCCGAAGCCCGGCTGCAACTGCTGGTAGCCAATCTCGACTACAACGACTATCTCGGCCGCCTCGCGATTGGCCGCGTCTTCAACGGCGTGCTGAACCTAGGGGACGAAGTGAGCATTTGCAAACTCGACGGCAGTATCCAGCGCACACGCATCACCAAGCTTTTCTCGTTCGAAGGTTTGAAACGCGTCGAGGAGAAGCGCGGCGAGCCGGGCTCGGTGCTCGCGATCGCGGGTGTGGAAGGAATCACGATCGGTGAAACCGTGTCGCACCCGGAAGATCCCGCGCCGCTGCCGAAGATCCAGATCGATGAGCCCACAATCGCGATGACGTTCACGATCAACACGTCCCCGTTCTCCGGGCGTGAAGGCCAGTTCGTGACCTCGCGCCACCTGCGCGACCGTTTCGACAAGGAACTGCTCACCAACGTCTCGATCAAGGTGGAACAGCAGGGTGGCCCGGACTCGTTCCGCGTGATGGGCCGCGGCGAATTGCAGTTGGCGATCCTGATCGAAATGATGCGCCGCGAAGGCTACGAGTTGATGGTGGGCAAGCCCGAGATCATCACGCGCACGATCGACGGAGTGCTGCAGGAACCCCTCGAGCTGCTGACGGTCGACTGTCCCGAGCAGTTCGTGGGCGTCGTCATGGAGAAGATGGGAACGCGCAAGGGCAAGATGGTGAAGATGATCAACCACGGCTCCGGCCGCGTACGTCTCGAGTTCGAGGTGCCATCGCGCGGACTGATCGGAATCCGTGGCGAAATGCTCACCGACACCAAAGGCACCGCGATCATGAATTCCCTGTTCCACGGTTACATCGCCTGGCAGGGAGAAATTCAGCAGCGCCCGACAGGCTCGCTCGTCGCCGACCGGTCCGGCAAGGCAACGGGGTACGCACTCTACAATCTCCAGGAGCGCGGCCTGATGTTCATCCCGCCTCAGACCGAGGTCTACGAAGGAATGATCGTGGGCGAGAACTCGCGCGAGAACGATCTCGACGTGAACATCGTGAAGGAAAAGAAGCTGACCAACATGCGTTCGTCGACAGCCGACGAAGCCATTCGATTGGTGCCACCGAAGGTCCTGAGTCTGGAAGAAGCGATCGAGTTCGTGCGCGACGACGAATGGGTGGAGATCACGCCTTCTTCGATCCGGTTACGGAAGAAGGTCTTGAAGTCGAACCAGCGCTGATCCGCGCGATCTCCTTCTTGTTGCACTGGCGCTTGGAATCGATGACGATCCGGCGCCCGCCGCGCTCGTCTTCTTCTTCGTGATAGGTCACCTCGAACCAGAGTTCACCATAGCGCTTGTACGCGCGATTCGGTGCGAACTGGACGAGACGGGGTCGCGCCGCGGGACGTGCTCGGCGGCGTGGCTCCGGCTTGCGGCGCAGGATTCCGGTTCGTGGGTGAACATAGAGTCCGGTGCTCCGGGGCCAATCGCGGTTGTCGCCGGGAAGCGCGACGAAGTCCGGGACATGCTGCAGCACATGGGCGCCGATCACCGAGCGCCGGTCGATTCCCGCGCAGATCTCGGCGTAGATCTTGCCCCACGGACGGCCAACTTGTTTGAGCAGGTAGCCCTTCAGCGGCGCCAGGTACTCGTTGAACGATTTGTTCTTGTCGAAACGCGGCGCGCGGCGCGGACCGCTGTCGTAGTCCTCTCCATCCACGAGCGCGGCAGCAACCGGGATCGAACCGCTGGTGCGGACCGGTTCGGCCCAACAATAGCCGTAGCGGGGCCGCTCGACGATGACTTTGTGGATGTCGGAACGCTTGGTGACTCCTGATGTTTGGATCAACAGGCCGATGCTTTGCGCTCCGAACGGTGGGGACGCCACGCACCGGCTATCGTAGCTGGCGTGTTTGTCGCATGACTCAGCCAGGATACACCACACATATGTGGCGTGCAAGCATTTTCTGACCACATCAGGCAAAATGAATCATGACTCGCCGGACTTGGCTCCAGTCCCTCGCCGCCACTGCTCTCGGGCAGCGGACCCAACGTCCCAACGTGATCCTCGCGATGGCAGACGATCAAGGCTGGGGCGACACGGGCTACAACGGACATCCGGTTCTGAAGACGCCGGTGCTCGACGAGATGGCGCGCTCCGGTGTCCGCTTCGATCGATTCTACTCGGGCGCGCCCGTTTGCTCACCGACTCGCGGGAGTTGCCTCACCGGGCGGCATCCGTATCGTTACGGCATCTTCTTCGCCAATGCCGATACCGGAGCTGATGCACCGTCCAAGTACGCGCTGCCTGAACGCGAAGTCACGATCGCCGAGGCGCTCAGGCCCCTGGGCTACACGTCGGCGCACTTCGGCAAGTGGCACCTCGGCGACTTCGCCGGGCCGAAGCAGTCGGCGCCCACCGACAACGGGTTCGACGAATTCTTCTCGACCACGCGCAAGGTACCAACGCTCGATCCCGATGGCTACTGGACGGAGAAGGGCCGTATCCCCGGCGTGATCCAGGGTGACGATTCCCAGTTGATCATGGACCGCGCGCTCGACTTCATTGGCCGCGCCGCCGGCCGGAAGCAGATCTTCTTCACGGTGATCTGGTTTCACGCGCCGCACATTCCATTCCTCGCCGGACCGAAGCATCGCGCGCCGTATGCGCGGCATCCCGAGAACGTGCAGCATTATCTCGGATCGATCGCCTCGATCGACGAGCAGATGGGACGATTACGGCGCGAACTCGACCGCCTCGGCGTGCGGCGCGACACGATGCTTTGGTATGCCGCCGACAACGGCCCCGAAGGCGATCAGCGCAGCGACAAGTCGCCGGGCTCCGCGGGTCCGTGGCGTGGACGGAAGCGGAGCCTGTTCGAAGGCGGAATCCGCGTGCCCGGAATTCTCGAGTGGCCTTCGCGATTCCAGAAGCCCTTCGCCTGCAAAGCCGCCGCATCGACCAGCGACTACTTCGCAACCGTGCTGAAAGCGGCGGGAGTCTCAGTGCCCAAGTCCGATGGACTCGATGGGATCGATCTGCTGCCGTTACTCGAAAGGCGGGCCGCGAAGCGCGAGTCGCCCCTCGGATTCGAGACGATGGGCGATACACGCGGATCGCCGAAGCTCGCCTGGATCGAGGACCGATACAAGCTTCTCAGCAACCTCGGTGAGTCACCAGATGAGCTGTACGATGTCCAATCCGATCCTGCCGAGACCACCAACCTCGCGGATCGCCTTCCGCGCGAGCGATCCCGGATGCGGGACCGATTGATCGCTTGGCGCGCGTCGTGCGAACGGAGCCGTCAGCGGCGCTGATTCACTTCGCGGACGGGCCGAGCCAGATTGCACCCTTGTCGCGTTCGAACTCGCGTCCCGGACTTCCCTGCTCCGTGCGCACGCGGCCCGCCTCGATGGGCGCCAATCGATACGCCTCCCCCAATACCGGATCACCCGCCATCCGGCGCAACAGGGCCAACTGCCCGACATGGGTCAGAATGTCGGCCACTGGCGCTTGCAACAGGACGGGAATCGAGGCCGTGAGTGGGGCTTCCGAGGCGAGGAACGAGTCGAACCGTTCCAAGGCGGCGTGGAATCGCGCCACCTCGCCCGGCCAATCAGCAGGCTCCGCGGTGCGGAATTTCTGATCGCCGCCGCGGCACCAGCGGTCGGCCCAATCGAGCAGATCGGAGATATGCGAAAGCAGCATGAGCGGCGTGTTCATCGCGCCAGGAGCGAGGAACGCCCCAAAGCCTTCGGGGGCTCCGCGAAGCGTCTTGCCTCCGCGATAAGCAATGGTCGCAAGCATGTGGCGCAGTAGTTCACGTCCGGTGCCGTTCGAAGTCATCGCCGCCATCATAGCGCTATGGCCGTCCGAAGCCGAGAACCTGCCGCCAGGAGGCGCCAGAGGTGCGATCGAAGCGGTAGTCGAGCCGCACGGAGAACGTGCGGCCCACCAGAAAGTTGAACAGCTTCTTATTCTCGAAGAACAGCAGTCCGTACGTTGGCCGCAGGCTCACGTTGCCCCAGATGGGCACGGTGACGCTCGCGTCGAATCGTTCGAGCAGGCGTGTGTCGACCGCGAGATCAGAATCGCGAATCGTGTAGAAGCGGGTCCGGTTGGTGAACGTGAATTCGCGGATTCCGATTCCACGCGGAACCGGTACGATTGAGTTGAAGTTGAGGAAGAAGCCGTTCTCGCGATTCGTTCCGCTTCCGGTCAGCGACCCCGTGAGATCAGGGCGCGCACGCCGTACCCAACCTGACACGAAGCCGGATTCGATCCAGCTCTGTCGGCCTTCCAGGCGAACACCCAACTTGCCGCCTGCGCGGCTCGTCCGTGGGATGGGCACGGACGCTGGCGCGCCAGGTAGCAGTTCGAAGGGCTGGCGGAGTTGCGACGCCGTCTGGATCGACGCCAGCACACCCACCCAAGGACGTTGCCGTGCGTTTCCAATGACGACTCGACGCACGCCGGTCTCCCAGGAAATGCGGTTGTCGAGGTAGTTGCGAGTCAGCTCACCGCCGCTCACGGCGGCCTGCAGCGTTTGGTTCGAGAATCCTGTTTCGACGCGGCTGAACAGGTTGCCCCAGATGGCTTCGCGCCGCACTTCCAGGTGTGCCGCGCCGAGCCAGGTGCGCGACTCGCGCGAGTTCACACCGCTCTCGGTGATCCCCTTGAACCGGCTCGAAATCTCGGCCGCCGACGGCTGGTTGTTTCGGTATTCGGTGTATCCGATCGAGCCCTGATCGGCGAACAGCCGCCAGTAGGAGCGCCCCTGCCCGAGAGCCGCCGGACTTCCGGGCCGGAACGACGGATAGAGGACACCCCAGCGCCGGATCTGCTCGCGCACCTGATCGAGGAAGCTCGCGCGGGTGGGCCCGTTCGGCGGCAGTTGCGTACTGGAGTCGAGATAGTCGCGCGCGGGCAGGCCCCGGGCGGGCGACACGCCGAGTTCGGCGAGTACGAGATCGGCGATCGGCGTCAGCATCTCGTCCCGAAGGTCCGTGATGCGGATCGCGGGTGGCACGGGCTGCCGGCGCAAGTCCGCGTAGCCGGTGTCGCCGAACGCGAGGAAATCGGGCATGGCCACCGAATAGAGCCGATTGTCGGTCACCGCTTCGCCGTTGACGAACCAGACGCCAGAATCCTTCGTCAGCCCGAGTGTCGTCAGTCCTTGCCCGGGCGATCCGTGGTCGGCATAGGGATCGCTATCAAGCGTGTCGAATGTATCCGACTGCGCGAGCACGCTCTTTAGCTGCGAACCCGTGATGGTGCGGGTGGCAAGCAGGTCACCTTTCCAGAGGATTCCTTCGACGGCGATCCTCTCGGGTTCGATCGCCGCTGGGTCGTCTGAACAGTGTCCCACCCGGCGCTGTAACTCGAACAAGTCGCGCTTCTGCAAAATCGCGGCGTCGGCCTTCCCAGCCCTGCGCATCGAGTTCAGCACGAGCGTCGAGAAACGCTGTTCGGGCGAACCTCCCGGATCGATCCCCTGCTTGTTCATTCGCTGGATGAGGCAGCCCGGACCTTCGTCGCGGGCATGAACGAGAACGGTGGGTGCCGATCCTGTCACGACTTCGTGTCGCGCTCCGGGCGACGCGCGCCGGAACCGCGCCGTGCGCAGCGATACGCGCACGTCGCCGTTCGAATAGGCGGGTGGCGGCACGAAGGTCATGGCCGAATAGGCGGCGGGGTACTCCACTGGCACCGGTGAGGTCGCGTCGAACTCATCGGGTTGCGCAAACACCGCGAGGAAAGGACTCCGCAACCGGCGATTCAACGTTTCGGCGTCGGCCTCGGGCATTTGCGCGAGGAGAAGATATCGGGTTCCCGCGTGGCAATCGCCCTTTGCTCGGCAGTACTCGATCACTTGCGCGATCGCCTCGGTGGGCTCTGTCGCCACGGCCGAGACGTCGATGTCGCGGTCGCGGTGGAGCCACTGCGAGTTGAGCACACCCACCGCGCGTTCGATCCCCGGATTGACGGCGCCGATGATTACGATGCCGTGCCGCATCGCGTAGGGCTGCCGCAGATTCGACTCGTGATCGAAGAACGGCTCGGCAATGCGGATGGTGGAGCAATAGGGTTTGGCGCCACCCGAGAAGTAGACACACGCTGTGTAGCTGGTATCGGGTTCGAGCGGCTCGACAGGAATCCGCGGAAGGTTCGCGCTCTCGAGTTGGCGAACTTGCTCCTCGAGATCCGAGCGGCCACGGCGAAGATCTTCACGAGTGAACACGAGCGCGTCGGAATGAGTCGCGTAGATCCAGGCATCCCAGTCCTTTCGCCTTGGATCGGGATCAGGCACGGCAACGAGAGAGGGCGATGATTCCGCGCAGGCACGCACCGGATTGGAAGCCTTGCACCAGCGGAGCGCCGCAAAGTTCGGGCGGCCGCCGGTGAAGGCGTTGCGCAGCCGGACCCGCCGCATCCACGGCAGCGGCGCGGAAGGAGGGGTCCAACCGAGAACCGGATGACTGCTCGCAAAGCCGCGCTCCTCCTCCAGCCGGTGCGCGGACTTGGCCGGAACGGGCTTCGCGTTCGTGGCGCGGATCACGAGATTCGCGGCCAGTGTTGGAACCGGCCGATCGCCACTTGCGAGCAGGCCCGCGAGTTGACGCAGCCTCCGTGGGCCGTAGTAGAAGTCCTGGCGGCCGGGAACGATCGCATCGAAGCCAATGTCCTTGATGAACGCGGCTACGTTGTCGTGATCGATCGGCGGGTCTTCCTTCAGCAGTTGCGCATTCAGGCGGGCCTGTTCGCGGGGATCGCGCTTGTCGTTCAAGTCCGCCCAGGCTTTCCGCTCGGCATCGAACACGAGTTGGTCTTTGCGGACCCACCTCGCCGAACCATCGGCGCGACGGACCAGAACCGTGCGTGCGCGAAAGTCCATCGCGAAGTTGTCGCCCAAGCCGAGAAGCAGAGAGGGCCCGCCCGCCGAACGGAACTCAGCAACCTGCTTGCGGAGTGCCGATGCGACTGGACTTGCCGCGACGCCCTCGGTTCGGTACTCGTAGAACGGTGAAGGAAAGCCAGGCTTCTCCACGAGCACTTGAAGATCGGGCGTGCGAGCGTATCCGAGCAGGCGCCCCGTGTAGGCGGCGCGGAACTCGTCTGGCGAGTCCTGAGCTTGAAGCGCGAAGCAGATCAGGATCAGTGAAAAGGCGCGGACCATCCATTGGATTGTACGGTGCCCGGCGGCTTGCGGCTGCTCAGTACAGCGGCTTTTCGCCCGGAGGCCGTGTCTTCCAGCGGCGATGCATCCAGAGCCATTGATCCGGGTACGAGCGAATCACGCTTTCGAGTTGCGACTGGATGCGCTGCGTGTCGGCTTGCACATCTCCCGTTACCCAGACCGGCTCGTGGAACTTCAAGATGTACTTCTTCTCGGACTCGCTCCAAAGCGCGAACCCCGGGATGATGCCCGCTTCCGAGTGCGCGGCGAGCTTGGCGAAGCCAGTGCCCACGCATGCAGGGATTCCGAAGAAGTCGACAAAGGTGCCTTCGTCGAGGCTCGTGTTCTGATCGACGAGGATGCCCACCGCCGCGTTGGATTGCAACGCGCGCAGGATTCCGCGAAGATAATCGCGCTTCTCGATCACACGATTTCCGGACATCGTGCGAAAGCGGCGCGCCAGGACATCGAGCAGCGGATTGTCGAGCCCTCGGACCACGATGTGCATCGGCTCCGACATCAGCGCGTGCGCGAAGGCGCTCAGTTCCCAATTGCCGAGATGAGCGGTCGCGAACAGCACGCCGCGGCCGCGTTCGCGAACGGCATGGAAGTGCTCGAGCCCGTCGTAACGGATCCACTCATCCACGTTCGACTTGTCGATCGACGGGAATCGCGCGACGGCGGCGAGAATGCGGCCGATCGACTGGAAGCTGCCTCGCGCGATCCGCTCTCGCTCGGCGGCGCTCCGTTCCGGCATCGCCATCGCGAGGTTGTGCAGTGCGATGCGGCGCAGTCTCGGCACGCAGAGCTCGAGCAGGCGCGCGTACCGCTGGCCCAGCCATTCTCCCCAGGATCGCGGGCCGACCGACAGCGACGCAAGGACAGCGCTTGCAGCGAGGAACTCGATCCGGTTGCGAAGCTCCGACCGCACTTGTCTATTCGATCCAGCCGCCACCGAGCACGAGATCGCTGTCGTACAGCACCGCGCCTTGGCCCGGCGTGACGGCGCGCTGCGGTTCGTCGAAGTGGACGCGCAGGCGATCGGCACCCAGCGGATAGATCGTGGCGGGTGCTGGCAGATGCTTGTTGCGGATCCGCACGTGCGCGCGCACCGGCGCGGCCGGTGGCGGAATCGAGATCCAGTTGACTTCGCGCGCGAAGAACTCCGCCCGGAGCAACTCGTCATTCGACCCGACGATCACGCGCTGCGAGTCCGGCTCGGTGCGGATCACATAGAGTGGCTCGGCCGCCGCGATTCCGAGTCCCTTGCGCTGGCCGACGGTATATCGATGCACGCCCCCGTGCTCGCCGAGTACCCGGCCACCCGCCGTAACGATCTCGCCCTTGGTCCGCGCCGGCTCGATTCCACGCTCCCTGAAATAGGCGTCGATGAACGCCGCGTAGTCGCCGTTCGGGACGAAACAAATCTCCTGGCTATCGTTCTTTTCCGCGACTGGCAAACCGAGTTCGCGGGCCAGTTCGCGGACCTGCGATTTCGGATATCCTCCCAGCGGAAATAGCGTGTGCGAGAGCTGCTGCTGTGTGAGTCCGAAGAGGAAGTAGGTCTGGTCTTTCGACGCATCGGCGGCGCGGCGCAACTCCCAGCGGCCCGTATCGGGATGGCGTGTGATGCGGGCATAGTGGCCGGTCGCGATCTTCTCCGCGCCCACTCCGCGCGCCATGTCGATGAACTGATCGAATTTGACGAAGTTGTTGCAGAGCGTACAAGGAATCGGCGTGCGGCCTGCTAGATAGTCCGCGACGAACGGCTTCACCACCTGCTCTTCGAAGCGGTCCTCGAAGTTCAGAACATAGTATGGAATGCCGACCGTCTGCGCCACCATTCGGGCATCGTAGACGTCGTCGAGCGAGCAGCAGCGGCCGGTGGCGCCTTGGACCTGCATCTCGGGTAGACGGCGCTGATTCCAGAGCTGCATCGTGAGTCCGACGACGTTGAGGCCCTCGCGGACCAACAATCCGGCGACGACGGAAGAGTCCACTCCGCCCGACATCGCGACTGCGACTAATTCAGACGGCAGCTGCATAGGTGGGCGAAAGCCTCCTTAGATGAGCGCACATCGCGGCCACCGCTTCGATCAACCGGTCGACCTGCTGTTCATCATTGCCGCGTCCGAGCGAGAAACGCAGGCTCGATTTCGCCTCCTCGCTCGAGAGCCCCATGGAGGTGAGCACGTGCGACGGCTCGACCGCGCCGCTTGAACAGGCCGAACCGCTCGAGATCGCAAATCCGCGGAGGTCGAGTCCGATCAGCATGCCTTCCCCCTCGATGCCGTCGAAGCGCAGGTTCGACGTGTTCGGCACGCGATCGGCTCCGGCGCCGTTGACTTGAACGTCCGGCACTCGATCGAGCACACCGAGCTCGAAGCGGTCGCGTAGCGCGGCGATGCGGATCCGCTCGGATTCCCCGTTCGCCACCGCCCAGGCTGCGGCGGCACCCAACGCCACGACTCCGGGAACGTTCTCCGTCCCGGGCCTCCGCGCGCGCTCGTGGCGTCCGCCGAATTGCATCGGCTGCAACTCGATGCCCTCCCGCACGTAGAGTGCACCGGCGCCCTTCGGTGCCCCGAACTTGTGCCCGGTGATCGCGTAGAGATCGGCGCCGAGCGCGCGGACATCCACTGCGATCTTCGCGGCGGCCTGCACGCCATCGGAGTGCAACAGCGCGCCCGAGCCATGCGCGACGAGCGCGATTTCGGCGAGCGGCTGAATCACTCCGGTCTCGTTGTTGGCGTGCATGACCGAAACGAGAACCGTTTCCTCACGCAGTGCCTCGGCGACCGATTCAGCGCGAACCACACCGGTCCGGTCCGGCTTCACATGGGTGACCGCGACACCCTCTCGCTCGAGTTGCGCACACGCCCCAAGCACCGCTGGGTGCTCGATCGCGGTCGTGATCACATGCTTCGCCGGACGCCGGGAGGCACGCACCGCGCCGAGGATCCCGAGGTTGTCGGACTCGGTGCCGCCGCTCGTAATGACCAGTTCCTTCGGTCCGCAGCCGAGCAACGCGCAGACTTGCAGCCGCGCGGACTCGAGCCGCTGTTTGGCCGATTGTCCCTCGCGATGCACGCTGGACGGGTTACCGCACACGTCTCGCGCCGCGCCGGCAAAGGCGTCCAACGCCTCGGGCGACACAGGGGTGCTCGCGTTATGATCGAAGTACCAACGATTCAAGGGGCTCTCTTTCAGTTTAACAACCCATGCCGATCATCACTCTTACGACCGACTTTGGCCTTTCCGACCACTTCGTGGGCGTCATGAAAGGCGTCATTTTCAGCATCGCACCGAAGGCTTCGATCGTCGATATCTCCCACCTCGTGACGCCATTCGAGACAGCCGAGGCCGCGTTCCTGATCGGCGAGTCATATCGATTCTTTCCGAAGAAGACGGTCCATGTGGTTGTCGTGGATCCCGGTGTCGGGACCGCGCGGCGGCCCATTCTCGTGGAGGCCGCGGGCCAGTACTTCATCGGTCCGGACAACGGCGTACTGAGCATGGTCTACACCAAGACACCCTCTAAGGTTCGCGAAATCACCAACACGAGGCTCTTCCTCGGAAATGTGAGCCAGACGTTCCATGGGCGCGACATCTTCGCGCCCGTGGCCGCGCGGATCGCTTCCGGCAAGGCGAGGCCCACGCAGGCGGGCAAGCTCATCGACGACTACCTTCGCCCCCATTTCGACAAGCCCGAGCGCACGGGCACGCGCTGCTGGGCGGGCTCGGTGCTGAAAGTGGACCGCTTCGGCAACCTAATCACCAACTTCCATATCGAGGATTTCCCGCACGTGCGCACGCGGCCCATCGTGATGATACCCGGGGTCTCGCGCGTGGAACTGCTCGTGAACAACTACGCCGAAGGCCCATCGAACGAGGCCGCGGTCATCGTCGGGAGTTCCGGCTATCTCGAAGTGGTAGTGAACCAGGGTTCAGCGGCCCGGTTGCTCGGCTGCGGCGCGGGCTCGCCGGTGGAGCTTTCCATCTACTGATGCCGGAACTGCCGGAAGTAGAAGCGGTGTGCCGGAAGCTGCGCGAACGGGCGCCGGGGAGCCGCATCACCTCCGCGAAGGTTTTCCGCTGCGCACCCGCAACGCTCGAGGAATCCGCGCGCGGAAGGACGATTCGCGCGGTGGACCGGCTCGGTAAACATATCCTGCTGCGTCTGAGCGGCGGCGTCACGTTGCATACACACCTTCGGATGTCGGGCAACTTGTTCGCGATTCCCGACCATCGCCTGCATGGCGCGGGCGCACGGGTGGTGCTGGGGCTGTCCCATGGCGCGGGCATCGTGCTCGAGGACCCGAGGGCGCTGGCGCGCATGGAGCCCGCCGAGACCGAGGTGATCGACCGGAAGCTCGCAGCCGGGCTCGGACCCGAACCACTGTCTCCCGCTTTCACCCTCGATTGGTTTCGCGAAGAGTCTCGCGTCTCGCGTCAACCGGCGAAACTGTTCCTCATGGATCAGACTCGCGTGGCGGGGCTCGGCAACATCTATGCCGCCGAATCGCTCTACCGCGCGCGGGTGAATCCGCGGAAGCTCATGAACGCGCTGAGCCCCGCCAAGGTGGATTCGTTACACGGCGAAATTGTTGCGGTTCTTCGGGATGCGCTACAATCGGCGATATTCGCATACGGCGGTCCGGGAAAGTTCGCCGAGGCGGAGTCGTTTCCAATCGCGGTGTACGGCCGCGAGGGTGAACCTTGTGATCGGTGCGGGCGGGTGATCCGGCGGATCGCGCAGGGGGGACGCTCTACTTACTTCTGTCCCGGATGCCAGCGATAGCCCGGAATCGTAGCTGAAGTGCCAACGGACCTGATTGAAGTCGACTCGAACGCGCCGGCCCCGGACGCGCTCGCCAAAGCCGGAGCGGTGATCCGCCGCGGTGGGATCGTTGCCGTCCCGACCGACGCGTTGTACGCTCTGGTGGCGGATCCGTTCAATCTGCACGCGGTCGCGGGCGTATTCCAGGCCAAGGGCAGAGAATCGGCGCGGGCGCTGCCACTACTGGTATCCGGCATTCTGATGGCCGAGGATCTGGCCTCGGACTTGTCGTCTCGGTTCTACTTGTTGGCGCGGCGTTTCTGGCCGGGTCCGCTGACGCTGATCGTGCCCGCTTCCTCGAAGGTGCCGTTGAAGGTGACGGGCAACACAGGCCGGCTGGCAATGCGGCATTCGCGATCGGTAGTGGCCAATCAATTGTTGGAATGGCTGGGACAGCCGCTGATCGCCACCAGCGCGAACCTCAGTGGACAGCCGACTTGCCGCACGGGCATCGACGTGTTCGGCACGATGGACGGTCGAATTGACCTGGTGCTCGACGCCGGAGCGAGTTCCGGCGAGGGAGCCACGACGGTCGATATCACGGAGCCTTGGTGGAAGGTCATCAAGGAAGGGGTCATCCCCGAGAAAGAAATCGCCGAGTGCTTGAAGGGCGCTTAGGCCGAAACGAATGAACATTCTATTCATTGGGGACATCTTCGCCTCGGCGGGCCGGGGCGTGGTGGCGGAGCGTTTTTCGCGCATCGTCGAGGAAGAGCATATCGACTTCGCGATCGCCAATGGCGAGAACGCGGCCGGCGGATTCGGCATCACGCCAATGATCGCCGACGATTTACTCGGGCTGGGGATCGACATCCTCACGTCGGGCAACCATATCTGGGACAAGCGAGAGATCCACGACTACCTCGACCGGCAGCCCCTTCTGCTTCGTCCGGCGAACTATCCGCCCGGCGCGCCGGGACGAGGCCATCGCGTGGTGGAAGCGCGCAACGGCGTTAAGGTCGCGGTGATCAATCTGCAGGGCCGAACCTACATGCCCGTCACCGATTGTCCGTTTCGCAAGGCCGATGAAATTCTCGATGAGATCGGCCCGCAAGTCAAGGTCCGGTTCGTGGACTTCCACGCCGAGGTGACGAGCGAAAAAGTCACGATGGGCTGGTATCTCGATGGACGTGTGTCGGCCGTGGTAGGGACGCACACCCACATTCCGACGGCGGACACGCGAGTGTTGGCGAATGGAACGGCATACCAGACGGACTGTGGCATGACGGGTCCGTACGATTCGGTGATCGGGGTCGAGAAGGACTTGATCATTCGCCGGTTCAAGACGCAGTTGCCGGGGAAGATGGAGGCGGCCAAGGGGCGCGTGGAGTTGCAAGCGGTGATCGTGGATGTGGATGAGGGGAGTGGACGAGCGCGGTCGATCCGGCGGTATACGACGGGACATCACGGCGTGTAGGCGCGAAGGGACTTCAGCTCGGTGCGCCTCTCGACGTGCGCCACCGTCACGGTGCACGATTCGATTGACTGGGATGACTGGGCGCCAGTTCGGCGTTCGGCTCTCCATCGTATGTCTTACTGGGGAGAATGGGTTTCACGGTTGTTGGTCTCGGGGGCAAAGACACACGCTACGGCCGCGAGGATCTTCTTGTCCCGGGACGCCCCGACTCTGCGGTTCGAAGTGGTGTGTGGTGGCCAAGTGCTTGGGGTCGCGATCTCGCTACGTTGTGCTCGATCTTCACATCCTCGCAACGCGGCTTGCGGGGCGCCATCTCGACAACGACCTCCGGCGACAACGTGATCGGCGAAACCTCCACCGAGCGCCTTGCATCGTCCACCGGAATCCGCCGGAGGACCATTTGCGCGAAGTGATATCATCGCTACGAGTTAATCGTGAGTCTAGTCTTTCGGGTGAGACCGCTGCGGTTCGTGTTTCGCGCAGAGGGCCGGATTTTCGTGCCTCCGGGGAAGACTGAGAACCTGTTTCGGGGCGCGCTGGGGATGGCGCTGAAAAGGGTAGGCTGCGGCGAGGAATGTCAGGGCATCGAGCCGTGCGACAGTGAGCCGATGTGCGGGTACCGGAGGATCTTCGCGCCGAAAATGGAGCACTATACGAGCTGGCGGGCCGAACCGACG
>CADECY010000143.1:0-4175 GCA_902825945.1 uncultured Acidobacteriota bacterium | reverse complement strand
GGGTGGATCGAGCGCGGAGGCGAATTGGAGATCGGTGTCCACTTGTTCGATCTCGATGCGGATCTGGTACGGTACCTGGTGGTGGCGTTCGCGCAGTTGGGGACGGCAGGGATCGGTCCGGGGAGGGGGCGGTGCCGGTTGGTGGCTGTGGACCAGGATGCCGTTCGTTTGTTCGAGCACGGTACGATGGCGGCGCCGCAGTTACCCTCGGCCTTGGAGGTTGGCCTCGACGGATGTCCAGAATGGAGTGGGCGCCTCGAAGTGGAGTTCGTGACACCGGCCGAGATCAAGGCGGATGGCGGAGTGGTGGCGCGGCCGGAGTTTCGCGTCTTGATGGCGCGAGTGCGGGATCGCGTGGCGAGTCTGATGACGATCTATCAAGGGACGAAGCCCGCGATGGACTTCGACGGGTTCCTGCGGGAGGCGGCCGAGGTGCGGCTGACCGATAGCGGACTCGAGTCGACGCGCGCGATGAGGCGCAGCACGCGGACGGGACAGAGTCATGCGCTGGGCGGGGTGGTGGGGCGCTTGGTGTATGAGGGTCCGGTGGGGCGGTACTTGCCGTGGCTCGCGGCGGCCGCGTGGACGGGAGTGGGGCGGCAGACGGTGTGGGGCAAGGGGCAGATCGCGGTGCAGAGGTTGTAACTCTGAAGCCGCAAGTTTCTCGGTCATTGTTGCACGCAGGACGCGCAGATTCGGGTTTGGCAAATGCGGGCTGGTGAAGGCGAACTCCTGATTCGGAGGACCGCCAAATTGAGCTGACCGTCCGCGGTTCCCGCCCCTTCGCGATTGACTCGGGAGGCCCATTGCTCGATCCCTTTGACGGGCGCACGGATGCTCCGCCGCAGCCGAGGAGATGGCGCTCCTCGGGAAGCGATCGCCGGGCCTCAGAACAAGAACTTCAATCCCAGTTGAAGCTGACGGGGGGCCCAAGCGCCCGTGACCATGCCGTTTCCGACGTTCTGTGAACCCGTACACGGCGCGCCGAACGCGGTGGTTCCTCCACAGCCCGCCTGGATGCCTTGGAATTGGCTGTGGTTGAACGTGTTGTAACTCTCGAAGCGGAACTGCAGCGTCTTTCCCTCCCAGGGGAGGGAGAAGTTCTTGAGCAGGGCCATGTCCCAATTGTTACGGCCGGGCCCGCGGAAGGTGTTGCGGCCCATGGTGCCAAACATCCCCGGAGCGCCATCGGCGCGGAACTGGGAGAGGCTCGCCATCCCGATCAGTGTGGGGTCGAACCAGCGAAGAGTTGGCCCGAACACCGGATGAGGCTCGACGGTTTTCGACAACCGGAAGTCGCCAAGCGAGTTGCACTTCATCGACTTTCCCAACCCGTTCAGATTTCCGGCGTGGTTGCAGGTGAAGTTGATCGGAATCCCGGTGAAGAAGCTGGTGATGCCGCTGAGCTGCCATCCACCGAACGCGTTCTTTAGGGCCTTGCTTCCGGTGTTGCGGAAGAACGGCAGATCGTAGATGTAGTTCAACTGCAGGATTTGACGGCGATCGAACTCGGAGTTGCCGCGCCAACGCCGGAGATCGTTCCAGTCGTCGACACCAGTGAGGTAGGCACCGTCGCTCGAATCGTCGATCGAATGCGACCACGTGTACGCCGTCTGCAATGTCAGGCCGTGACCCATGCGGTGGCGATAGTTGACCTGCAGCGAGTTGTAGCTCGCGGTGGCCGAATTGGTGACCCATTGCATCACCGTGTATCCGCGGAGCGGCACGAAAAACGCCGACGAGCGCCGCGCGTTGACCAGGATGTCCTGGACATCGCAGTTGCCCGCCGCGTCGCAGCCGGGTGTGCCCGCGAGCGCGGGCGCCCTGCGCGTGCCCGCATTCAGTGGAACCTGGTTGATGTCCGCGTCTCGATCGAGACGGCGGCTTCGCGATCCGACATAGGCGACGGTGATCACGTTGTTCTTGATCGCATGTTCCAGCGTCACGTTGAAGTGATGGATTCGCGGCCGCACGCCTTCCATCGGAAACGCACGGAAACCGGTGGGGCCGAGCAGGCCGGTGGTGCTCGTGGTGTATCCGACGACATCGAACACCGTCGGCGCCTGTCCGTATGGCGGCGGACCGTACGCCAGCACCGCGCCCGGCGAACGGCTGAAACCGATATCGGTGAACATTCCGTAGCCTCCGCGGATCACGGTGCGATGCGCGTTGGTCAAGTCGTAGGCGAACCCGAACCGCGGTTGGATCGACTTGTTGTAGGTGGTCAGGCAGCCCACCGGGATTCCGTTTGTCCCGCAGGGTACGAGGCCGTTGCCGTGGGTGGTGTAGTTGTGCCCGCTTCCGGGAATGAACAGCGTGCGGATGTCGAGTTGCGCTTCTCTCGCCTGATCGTATTGATCCGGAAGGAAGCCGGAATCGCGGCTGGGATTCGATCCCTCGTGCCACGGTCCACGCCGTGCGTATCGAAGACCGAGGTTGAGAGTGAGGCGCCGCGACACGTTCCAGTCATCCTGGAAATAGGTCTCGAAGTCCTTCATGCGGCCCCGGTAGGTCCCCCAACCGCCTTCGGGAACCCCACCCACCACGCCCGTTGCTTCCGAACGCTGCGTGATCCTGCCCAAAAACATGTCGGCCAATCCGTTACCGGTGGTGAAAGCGCCGGTTCCGTTGAACGTGTAGGTGCCCTGCGGGGGATTGCCGCCGTTGTATCCGTAGCTGTGCCAATCGAGGAAGAATACTCCGAACTTCAGCGTGTGTTTTGAGACGTGATGAACTACGTTGTTCTTGATGTTGATCGAAGCGTTCCGCGAGCGGACCTTGTCGAGACTGGTATTCGGATTGGCCGTGAACGGAAGTCCGCCGGAGATGTTCACCACCGGCAACACCTGCGCCTGCGGGTTCTTGGCGTTTGCCGGGAAAATGGGCGCGGCGGTCCAAGTGGCCGGCTTGTGAACCGAGCCAGCGGGCGAGGAGGAGGTCGCGAGGGCGTCATAGTTCAGCCGTACGCTCGCGATGCTGACGATGAACTCGTTCAGCAGGTTGGGCTTGAAGCTGTGGTTCAGGTTGACGACGGCCGACTTCGATGGAAAGTCCGTGCGGCTGACGGCACTGTCGTAGTTGCCATTCGTGAACGTGTAGTTGTGCTGCTCCTGCGTGTAGCGTCCAAACACTCGTGTGCTCGACTTGATGTAGTGGTCGAGCCGGACGTTCTCCTGGCGCCAGTCCTTGGGCAGGCTGGGCGCCGAGATGTAACCCACCGGGCCGTTGTTCGGCAGCGGGATCAGCCCGCTCAGGATCGCCTGCGCGTTCGGATCAATGGAGACGGTGTGGCCCGGGAACGGGAGCCGTGTGTCGGGGTTGACCGGGAGCCGGCAGCCGGATGCCACCACCGCGTTGAAGTTGGCCGAGGCGGGATCGCACTCGCTGAAGTCGCCGCGGCGCATGCGCAGGCTGGGAACGTTCGCCGAGACCACGGTACCTTCCCGGAAACGTGTCCAGCTATGGGACCAGAAGAAGAATGTCTTCGACTTGTCGGTGTTGTACTTGCCGGGAATCGTAATGGGTCCGCCGAGGTTGTAGCCGAAGATGTTCCACTTGAGGGGCTGTTTGAACGGCTTTCCGCCGATTGGGTTGAGCTGGCGGTTCAGGAAAAAGTTGTTGGCGTCCATGTCGTCATTTCGGACGAACTCGTAGAGCGTACCGTGAAAGCTTTTCGTTCCCGCCTTGGTCGAAATCTGAATAGAAGCGCCTGGGCGCTTGCCGATGTCGGCGCCGTAGGAGGATGTCGCGATGCTGAACTCGGCGATTGAGTCGACCACCGGGAAGATCACATTGTTCCTCCCGCCCCCTGGCTCATTGTTGATGTTGCCGCCGTCCACGTCGACATTGGAATCGTTCACGCGGCTGCCGCTGAATGAGACGATGAGCTGGCTGCTTCCGAATCCCGCCTTCACCGGGTTGAAGTTGTTCTCGTTCATGGGAGCGACGCCCGGTACCAGCGTCGTCAGACTCATCCAATTCCGGCCATTCAGATTGAGGTCGCGGATCTGGGTTCCAGTGATCACACTCGAGACCGCGCCGCTCTGTTGAACCAACGGCGCCTCGTCCGCGATGGTTACCTGCTGGGCGAGTTCGCCGACCGTCAGTTGCAGGTCGACGCGGATGGTTTGTCCCACCGTCAGATTGACGCCCGTGCGTACCAGGCGTTGGAATCC
>CADECY010000142.1:4394-22561 GCA_902825945.1 uncultured Acidobacteriota bacterium | reverse complement strand
ATCGCGCCGGCCTTCGACGTGATCAGCCAGAAATCGCATGAGTACAACTTCTCGATTCAGAAATCGATGCCGCTCAAGTCCGCGCTGACGCTGTCGTACGTTGGCAACCGGGTGCTCGACGTAGTTGGGACGCGCGACATCAACGCGGTGGCGCCCGGCGTCTACACGAACCTGCAGGCGGCCCGCCCGTACCCCGCGTTCAGCGGAGTCTCGCTCTACACCAACCAGGGACGCTCCTGGTACAACTCGCTCCAGATGAAGTGGGAGCGCCGCTTCAGCGCGGGCATGAACCTCACGGGCGTCTACGCTTGGGGTAAGTATCTCCAGGACGGAGTGCAGTACACACCCTTCTCGCCCCGCGGATATGATCGTGGCCGTTCGGGTGATGACCGCAAGCACGTGCTCACGCTCAGCGCGATCTACGAGCTTCCTTTCGGCAAGGGCCGCAAGTTCGCCTCGAGCATGCATCCGGTGCTCAACGCCGCTCTCGGTGGATGGGAGTTCAATGGACTTTACGGCTTCGTCTCCGGATCTCCGCTGACGATGTTTGCTCTTGGCGCCCCGCTCGGCAATGGCTACGGAACCCGCGCGGATACGGTGGGTGATCCGAAGGTCTCCACTCCCACCGCTGCTGGCTGGTTCAATGGGGCGGCCTTCGCCGCGCCTGCCGCGCGAGTGTTCGGCAGTTCGGGAATCGGCATTCTCGACGGTCCGGGAAGCCACAGCTTCGACACTGGACTGTTCAAGAATTTCTACGTCACCGAAAAGAAGTTCGTGCAGTTCCGCTGGGAGATGTTCAACTCGACCAACCAAGTCAATCTCGGCAATCCGGGGACCACGATCGGCTTGGTCACCACCGGACAGATCTTCTCGGCCGGATCGGCGCGCACGATGCAGATGGGGTTGAAGTTCATATTCTGATTCGCGTTCTGGCCGCGGTTTGCGCGGGGGCGCTGTGCCTGGCTCAAGAGGCCGGGCCGCGCCTCCGCTCGCTTCTCGAAAAGGCCCGCGCGGCCGAGGCGGCGGAGGATCTGCCTGCCGCGGCTGCTGCTTATCGCGAGATTCTCCGGATCAGGCCGGCGTGGGGCGCGGCCCAGTTGAACCTCGCGCTCATTCTCGCCTCGCAGCGCGACCACAAGGGCGCGCTCGCTCACTTCGATCTCGGGCTCCGCCATGATGCTTCACTGACCTCCGCGCACCTCGGCCGCGGAGTTGCGCTCTACAACCTCGAGCGTTTCGACGAGTCGATTCCGCCGCTGGAACGATACGCCGCGGCCAAACCCGAGGACACCGACGTCCACTATTATCTCGGCCGCGCCTTCGCCGCGCTCGGCGATCATCCGCGCGCGATTCCCCAGTTCCGCGAACATTTGCGACTCACGCCGTCGAATCCGGAGGCTCTGTTCTATCTCGCCGATTCGGCCCGCCTCCTTTGCGCCGGATTGGCGAAGCAACTCGCCGATGATCCGGAGGGAGCCTACTTCTTCACGCTCGTCACCGCGGAGGAGCCGCGTCCCAGTGAGGACTCGCGTTTGCTCGATGCGATCGGCAAAGAGCCCGACAGGCCCGAGGCGTATGTCACGCTCGGGCTGCTGCAACTCCGCCGCAAGCAGAACCAGGAGGCTGCCGCATCGTTTCAGGAGGCGTGGAAGCGCGGTTCGGCTGACTGCCGCATCTCCACTACCTGCAGGGAAGAGCGTGATCTCGCCCAAGGATTCGAGAACACGCGGAAGCCGGAGGATGCCTATGCCGCCTTCGTGCGCGCCAAACGCATCGCCGAGTGGAGTTTCCGAAGACTTGCCGAGACCGCGCCGTCGTCGCCGCTCGTGGCGCAGGCGCGCGCATACTTGTTGGAACAGTCGGCCAACCTCGACGAAGCCGAACAACACTATCGGAGCGCGGTCGAGCAAAGCCGCCGCGATGCCGGCTCACTGACGAACTACGCGAAGTTTCAGGCACGGCAGGGCCGCTTCCGCGAGGCTGTGGTGCTGTTACGCGAGGCTCTTTCGAAGGAGCTGGGGAGTCCGGTGATCACGGCGCTGCTCGGCGAAGTCTTGTTCGTGATGGGCGACTCCTCGTCAGCGCTGGCAGCTCTGAAACTCGCCTCCGCCGCTCGTCCGGCGGATGAACAGACGCGATCTTACCTGGCCCAATGCCTGGCAAAGCTCGGACGGGCGGCGGAGGCGATTCGAGTTCTCGAAACGGCGCCAGCCGATCCAGGTGGAAGGCTGCACTTTCAACTCGGTACGCTCTACCGCCGCGTGGGCAACGCTGAAAAGGCCGATCGCGCGTTCGCCATCTATCGCGAGCGCCGCGGTTGGCGATAGCGGATTTGCATCATCCGAACGTCTTCTTGTACGACTTCTTGTACAATCCCACCGCCGGATCGCCGGGGGGCGCGAAGGCAGTTCCGTGGCCCAGCCCGCATCTCCTTGTATCGAGCCATCCGTTCGAACGCCCAGATGCACGGCGCCCATGCCTCTGTCTGATTGAACGGGAATCCTTGGCCCGGCTGAGGTAACGGCGGCAGCGCGTCCGCCGCGTCGCACTTCGCCTGCGACACAGTGAACGGTGCCAGCTGCAAACGCATCGCCGAGCAGTGGAAGAACTTCGCCAAGCCGGGCGGCGTGATAGCGATCTCGGGCTCCGGCAACTCGCCGAACGTGCTGCGCGCGATCGAGTACGCGAAGTCGATTGGATGCAAGCCGGCTCGACTCACCGCCCGGGACGGCGGCAAGCTGGGTGCAATGGAGCGGTTGAATGTCCAGGTGGCGGTCCTACACATGGGCGGATCGAGGATGCGCCATGATCATCCGACACGTGATCGGTTGCTACTTCATTCATGGACCCGGAAGGCGCTACCGCATGAATAGTGGGTCCCGGCGCGCGACATGGCGCGCCGTACACAGGCTTCACCCGATGGCTTGGAGCTTCGTCTTCAGCGCCTCCCGCGCCGACGCCTCCGGAATGTAGAGGCTGGCGGCACCGAGTAACCAAGTCATCATCTGTTCCAGGCCGCTTCGGGTCAGGTTGTCGGGAGTGGCATTGCACTTCGGGAGTTGACGGTCGAGGATTCCCGAGGCCTTTTCCTTGGGAACATAGGCGCACACGGCGTCGAGCACTTTCGTGTAAACAGGACTCGGCATGGTGCACCTACGCTTCAACCGGAGACGGCTGCGCTTCAGTGGCGCCGTTCACGTGAATGGACAATTGATAGACCGCCTTGCGCATGTCTTCGGCGTGAGCGTTGAGTTCCTCGCAGATAATCTGCGCTTCGACGTTCTTGCTCTCCGCGCCCTTGACGTCGGAGATTCTGTTCACGCACTCCGACAACAACGACGCCCCAGGACCGAGCGAGCGGATCAATCCGTCGAGCGGCCGCGTAATGCTTCGCATGAAGATCCACGACAGCAGGTAGGAGGCAGCGATCGCGATTCCCGCCAGCGAGAGAGCCCAGGCCCGGTAGCTGATCGAATCCCGGATCCGCGCCTCGAGGAGCGCGTCCAGTTCATCCGCGGCGGTCCGCCAAAGCGCGTAGCTGGCGGCGATGGACTCGCCCCCGGCGGTCCGGAGTTCCTCCGGCGGGCTCGCGGAACCGGACTTGGCCGCCAGCCCGCCGAAGCGGCTGGCCGCCGTCTCGTACTTTGCCAGCGCCGGAGTCATTCGTGCACTGAGAGTTGCACTCGAACCGTAGAAACTAGGGTCCTCGTTGATTGCCGTTTTCACGCTGGATACGATCCGGTCGATGTCAGCCTCCCGGAGGATCGCGGCATGGACGTTCGCCTTCACGGGATCATTTGCGTCGCGAAGAATCGCCGGCTGACGCAGAAAGGTCTGGGGCAGCGCCGCCACGACGGCGTCCATCAGATAGTAGCTGTCGAGGTCGGGATCGAGAATCAGATTCGACGTGTCCCCCGCGTGAGTGATCATGGCGCGAAGATCCGCCGTCAACGCGGCGGCCCCAGCCTCCGCGGCGGGACACCCGGCCGCCTTGATGCCATTCCAGCGCTGCCGTAGTGAAGCCACTGTCAGGTTTGACCGCCCGCGCTTTCCCAGGCCCTCGGGCGTGAATTCAAGGTTGATTCCAAAGCGCCGGTCAGCCTCCTCCATTCGGGAGAAGCTGGCGTCGACCTTCTGTGCGGACTGCGCGCACCCGGTCCCCGGCGTTTGTATCTGAAACCCTTGGACATCCTCCATCAGGCTGGTCAGGGGGCGCAAGTACGCCGTTCCCATGAGCTCCTTCCGGGCGAAGTCGATCCGCAGGTTGATATTGGCGACTGTCAGATAGAGCAGCACGCCGAGCGGCAGCGAGAAGCTCGCCGCTATGAGCACGATCTTGGTTCGAACACTGGACTGTTGCATCCGTGCACCTCCTTCGGGCCTTATCGGCCAAGTTTCCAACATTTTGACAACCTGGCGAATTCGCAGCGGATGGACGGCCCTCGCACGGTTAGCTCAGCAGCGATGGCGGACCATCAGCGGAGGCCAATAGAACCCCTCTCCGCAGTCGATCGTGCAGTCGATCTCGGTGCTACACTGGCCCTCCGAGAGAGTTGGGGGGCGCGGGAGAGCATTCGGCGGTCGGCCCCGGACGAGTTCGCTCGGTTCAGCCGCCGCCTCGTCCGGCGCCTCAGCGCTGCAACAGGAATTCTCGAGAGGCTCCAGAATATCGCTCGTGGAGCCACCGAGATCTTGGTGACGCACGGCTTTGTCGAGGACTTGCTGACCCGAAGTTCCACAGGATTCGGATGAGGTGACCGGTCCGGATCACGAGGCGGGAATGCAGTTGATCTTCGACCGTGTGCCCTCAACGGACTACACTCGATTCTCGTGTGGTACCAAGATACGATCGAGGCTGTCGGGCAGCTCGGAACTCTCTTCAGGTGTCGCTCAGCAAAGGCTCGATTCATGAGTATTGCCCTCCGGTTCACATCGAAATCCGAGATCGGGAACCCGATGGCTTGGCTCGAGGAGTACGGGGCCGACGATCTGGTGCTCGTGGCCAGTTGGCTGCACGTCGCCTTTTTCCCAACTCTATCCCTACCAGGACGGCAACGGCTGGGTGGCTAGGGCTCTCTGCTCGAGGGTACTGATTCGTTCGGGCTGCTTCCCATAGTTGTGAAAGCAAGACAAACGAGAAGTAGGTCAGCGCCCTCGCGCCGCCTCCGGGGTCGCGGCGGCGCCAGTCGGCAGTCACTCCAAGAAGTTAGCGAAGAAAAGGGTCGAGCGAGAGGAGGAGCCACGCTTCGTCAACGAAATCGCGTTGCGCCTCCGGCATGTCGCGCGAAAGGCGATGGAAGGGTATGTCTCTCGGGTGCGACGGGTTTGCCGCGCCCCGTGACCGATCGATCAGGTCGAGACTGGCGGACCGGACTCCGGCGCCGTGGAATGGTAACGGCTCCAAGTGGGGCAGACGGCCAAGCTGGCGGGCAAGTTCGCGGCTTTTCGGAGAACCACTGCTTCGTGAGCTGCCACGCGCCTGCCTCACCCGAACTTCTTCTTGTACAACCCCACCGCCGGATCGCCCGGACGCGAAGGCAATTCCACCGGCGCCGCCCAGTCCTCGGGCACCTCGTCCAGCTTCACGGTCTTGCCGCCATCGAGAATCGACTTCCATCCCGCCATGAACACGCGCATCTTGTTCCACAGCGAATCGAACGATTCCGGCATCTCCTTGTATCGCGCCATTCGTTCGAACGCCCAGATGCACCCCGCCCATGCCTCGGTCTGATTGAACGGAAAACCTTGGCCCGGCTGAATCTCGAATTGGCGGCCGCCGTATTCGCTCGGCGTGTGGATGTGGATAGTGCCCCACGCACCTTGGATTTGATGGAGCGTTCCCAGGAAACTGTTGCCGCTCGCGTCACGATGCTCGTAGGTCATCACCGCGGGCGGCTCATGCCAGTTCTTGCCCCGGTAGTTCACCGACACCACCGGATTGCCGGATTCGGTGATCACGCGATGAATCATGTACATCCCGTGGATGCCATGAGTCGGATACTCGTCGAACGAATTGGTCGCCGAATAGCACTGGATCTTCTTGCCCTGCACCCACGCTCGCGCCCGCGCGGTCGCGTCGGTGTACTCGTATGCCGACGGGCAAAGTATCGTCGCGTTGTGCTTCTTCGCCGTGTCGATCATCTTGCGCGCGCTCAGGAGCGAATTCGAGAACGGCCGGTTGATCAGGTTCGGCAAGCCCGCTTCCAGGTACGGCTGATGGATGAGGTGCGCCCACGGATGCATGAAGTATCCGCCGGAAATGATTCCATCCACCTTGCCAAGCATGTCATCGAAGTTGCGAACCGCCTGGCACCGGTAGATCTTGGCGAACTCGGCGGACTTCTCCGGCTCGATATCCCAGCAGTGCGTGATCCGCATGCCGGTGAACTGGATCTCCTTTTTCTCGGCGCGCGGATTCATCAACGGGCCCCACAGCGGAAGCAGATGCGAATAGTTGTGCACGTTCATGCATCCGATCCGCAAGGGTTCTCCATCGCGCGGACCCGATTGTGCGCTCGCAGTTGCCGCCGCGGCTGCCAGTGCGGCGCCACCGGCGAGAAAGTTGCGGCGATTGCCGCGTGTCGGTTTCATGTTCGGGGCTCCTACCACTTCGAATGCTTGTAGCGTTGCGGCCAGTCGACACCCTGCCAGGTCTTGATGGTGATGGGCTTGACGAACAGCAGCCAGCGCGGCTCGGTCATCGTCGGTTCGAGGTACTCGGGCCCATGCTCGCCCAGATAGCGGATCGACATGCGCCGCGCGATCTCGACCCAGCGCCCGCCGATATTCTGTTCCTCGAGCACCGTTGCTTCGCCCTTCACCAGAACGCGGTGGTTGTACATCGTCTCGTCGTCGATACAGAGCGAGACGCGCTTGTCGTTTTGGATGTACTTCGCCCAGACCGACTTGGCGCGTGGAACGATGTAGAATCCGCCGTCCGAGTATTCGAACCAGCACGGGACCACGTAGGGCCAGCCGTCATCGGCTATGCTCGCGATTCGGCAAAACGGGCTTCCGGCGAGGAACGTGTTCATCTCCTCTTCCGTCATCTTGCCGACTTTGCCGCGCCATTCTTCTTTGGGGTTGTCCGCCATGTTTCACGCTCCAGATCGATCGGGATTTGTTATCATATCGCTTCGAACGGCGATGCTCAACCATTCTTTCCCGGCGCCGCCGGCGTCCAGTGCGGCGCGTGGACTCGGCCGGGACGAAGCCGAGCGGTTGTGGAACGCGAGTCTTGCCACGGTGATGCAACAGGCGCGCGCCGTTCGCGGAAGCCGCACGGGGAGCACAATCACCTATTCGCGCAAGGTGTTCGCGCCGCTCACCAATCTCTGCCGTGATCGCTGTGCCTACTGCACGTTCGCGCGCCCGGCCGGCGATCCGGCGGCGCGTACGATGACTCCGGACGAAGTGCTGGCGGTGGCACGCGCTGGCCAGCGCGCCGGATGCAAAGAGATTCTCTTCAGCCTGGGCGACAAGCCCGAACTGCGCTATCCACCGCATCGGGAATGGCTTCTTCGGCAAGGCTTCCACTCGACGATCGAGTACCTCGCCGCCATGTGCCAGCTCGTATTCGAAGAGACGGGACTGCTTCCGCATTCGAATGCCGGTGTATTGTCGCGCGCTGAAATCGATCTGCTGAAGCCCGTGAATGCGAGTCTGGGTCTGATGCTCGAGTCCACCAGCGACCGTTTGCTCGCGCGGGGCGAGGCCCACTTCGAGTGCCCGGACAAGGTTCCAGCCGTGCGGTTACGCACTCTGCGCGAAGCGGGCGAAGCGAGAGTCCCATTCACTACGGGGATTCTCATTGGAATCGGTGAAACGCTAGCGGAGCGGCTCGACGCGCTCTTCGCGATTCGTGATCTGCACCAGGAGTACGGCCACGTTCAGGAAGTGATCGTCCAGAACTTCCGCGCCAAGGCGGACACCCTGTTCGCGAATCGCGCCGAACCGCTGCTCGAGGATGTGCAGCGCACCGCCGCGATCGCGCGGCTGATTTTCGGCGGCGAGATCAGCGTTCAGGTTCCACCGAACCTTTCGCCCGAGGCTCACGCTAACTTGCTCGATGCCGGAATCGATGACTGGGGCGGCGTGTCTCCCGTCACGCTCGACTTCATCAATCCCGAGCGCGCTTGGCCCGCTCTCGGCGAGTTGCGAGAGGTCACCGCGGGCGCGGGATTCGAACTGCGCGAGCGGCTTGCTGTTTATCCGCGATTCGCCGCGGATTGGACGGTGCCGCCACTGCGCGATCGCGCCGCGGGGTGGCTCGACGCAGATGGACTCGTGCGGCGCGACCGGGAGATCTGGTGACTCCGCTCGCGGTACTGGATAAGGCTACGGGGGGCGGGGAACTGAGCGCCGCCGAGGCGGTGATCCTGTTCGAATCGCCCGCTGATTGCACTCCTGATCTCATGCGCGCGGCCGATGAAGCACGGCGCCTTCGGTGCGGAGATCGCGTTACCTACGTAGTCAACCGCAACATCAACTTCACCAACGTCTGCGTGAAGAGGTGCGGATTTTGCGCCTTCAGCCGCGGGCACAACGCCGAGGCAAGCTACTTTCTTTCTCCGGACGAAGTGATCCGCCGGACCCGGGAGGCGTGCGATCTCGGCGCTACCGAGGTCTGCTTGCAAGCCGGACTTCCGCCACGCATGAAGGGCTCCTACTACATCGACCTTTGCCGTGAAGTGAAGCGCGCCGTTCCCGAGGTCCATATGCACGCGTTCTCGCCAGAGGAAGTCCTGTACGGTGCGTCGTGCTCGGGCTGGACCGTCGAACGCTATCTCGATGCTTTGAGGGACGCGGGACTCGGATCGATGCCCGGCACCTCGGCCGAGATCCTCGATGATCGGGTCCGCGACGTGATTTCGCCCGGCCGCATCACTACGGCGGACTGGCTCCGCGTGATCAGCGGCGCACACGAGCGCGGCATCCGCACCTCTTCCACGATGATGTTCGGGCATGTCGAGTCACACGCGCATCGCGCCGCCCATCTCGCACTGCTCCGCGAAACGCAGAAACAGACCGGAGGCTTCACCGAGTTCGTTCCGCTCAGCTTCATCCACACCGAAGCGCCGATGTACCGGAAGGGACTGATTCCCGGCATCCAGCCCGGACCTTCCTCCGATGACGTGATTCGCACCTATGCGATCGCGCGGCTGATGCTGCGCGGCTGGATCGACAACATCCAAGCATCGTGGGTGAAGCAAGGTCCCGCACTCGCGGCCCGCTGTCTCCAAGCCGGCGCGAATGACTTCGGCGGGACGCTCATTAACGAGAGCATCTCGACCGCGGCCGGCGCGACGAACGGACAGCTGATGCGGCCCTCTGAGATTCGTGCGTGGATTCGAAGTATCGATCGCATCCCGGCGGAGCGGTCGACCGTCTACCGCTTGATTCGAGAGTTCGCCGGGGAGCCGGATGAACCGCATCCGCTCGACACCTTCCAGGTAACCGCATGCGCGTGACGGTTCTGGCGGGCGGCACCGGCGCCGCGAAGTTTGTGCGGGGGCTGGTCAGAGTGGTTCCGGCGAGCGAGATCACGGTGATCGTCAACACGGGTGACGATCTCGAGTGGTGGGGGCTTCATGTGTCGCCCGACATCGACACGATCTGCTACGAACTCGCGGGACTCCTTGATGTCGAACGCGGTTGGGGCCGGCGCGAGGAGACGTTCCGTTGCCGCGATGCGATGGGCGCGCTCGGTGAACCGGCGTGGTTCAGTGTCGGCGATCTCGACCTCTCGACGCATCTATTCCGTACGGGCCAGTTGCGCGCTGGTGAGCCGCTTTCGTCGGTTACGGTTGAATTGTGCCGCCGTTGGAACATCGCGCCGAGGGTGCTGCCCGCGACCGATGACCGCCTGCGCACGATCGTGACGATGGACGATGGCGATGTGGGGTTTCAGGAATTCTTCGTCCGCCGCCGTCATCAGGGCGCGGTGCACGCGGTGCGATTCGAAGGCGCCGCGAGCGCGAAGCCAGCGCCTGGTGTGATCGATAGCATCGCGAGCGCGGACGCCGTCGTGATCGCGCCGAGTAATCCCGTGACGAGCGTCGGTCCGATCCTCGCGGTTTCCGACATCGGAGCGGCGCTCGGAGCTACCCCTGGCCGTGTTGTTGCGATCTCGCCGATCATCGGCACAGCCGCGTTCAGTGGGCCGGCGGACCGCCTGATGGCGATGCGCGGGTTGCGGACTTCGGCCGTGGGCGTCGCGGAAGCGTATCGGCCCTTTCTCGATGTCCTGCTCGCCGACAGCAGCGATCACGCGCTCGCCAGCGAGATCGAAGCGGCCGGAGCCAAGCCCTGCTTCACCGATATCCGGATGCGAGATGCGGCTCAGGCCGAGCGGCTCGCGCGGGAGACTCTCGATGCCATCGCGCGGTGAAGACACCTTCGCGCTGCTTCCGCTGAAGAGCCTCGACACCGGCAAGACACGCCTGTCGCCGCTTCTCGATCCGAACGAACGCACTTCATTGATCGCCGCGATGGTGACGGATATCATGGACGCCTTCGCCGAGTTCGCCCGGATGCCGGTGCTAGTGGTGACCGGCGACCCGCGCGTGGTGGCGCTGGCCGAGTCCCGCGGATTCCACCATCTGCTGGAGCAGACCTGCGTCAGCGAGACGGCTGCTATCGAAGCGGCGACAGCGATGGCCGGCGAGTTGGGCGCCGGCGGGACATTGGTCGTGCCCTGCGACATTCCACTGTTGCAGCCGGATGACCTGGCCGAGTTGCTCGACCGCGCACCTGCCCGCGGAACCTTGTTCGTGCCCGCTTGGGATGGGCGCGGCACGAACGCCGTGTTGCGGCGTCCGTTCGACCTGTTTCCGCTCCGCTTCGGTAACGACAGCTTCGTTCCACATCGCGCCGCTGCGGAACAAACGGGACTGGCCTGTGTGATCGTCTCGAACGAGCGGATCGCTCTGGATGTCGATTCGCCGGAGGATCTGTTCCGCTTGCTCGACTATGGCGCTACCGGCCAAACGCGCCGCGTGCTCGAATGTTTGCGAGTGGAGCAGCGCCGGTGATCCAGCTATTGCCCGTCACGGGAATCCCCGAGGTCACACCCGGCTCACCGCTCGGTGAATGGATTGCGCGTGCGATTGCGTGGGAGCCCGGCGATGTGGTGGTGATCGCGCAGAAGGTCGTTTCGAAGGCCGAGGGCCGGATGGTGCGCCTCAACGAGATCGAGCCATCGGAGTTTGCGCAGCGATGCGCGCGAGAATCCGGCCGCGATCCGCGGTTGATCGAGATCGTGTTGCGGGAATCGCGCCGCATCGTGCGCATGGATCATGGCGTGATGATCTGTGAAACCGCACATGGACTCGTCTGCGCGAATGCGGGCGTCGATCTCTCGAACGTCGATGGCGGCGCGAGTGCGACGCTGCTGCCCGTTGACCCGGATGCTTCCGCCGAACGCCTCGCACGGGAGATCGAAGCCGTTAGCGGATTCCCGGTTTGCGTGATCGTCTCCGACACGTTCGGACGCCCGTGGCGCGAGGGCCTGGTGGATGTCGCGATCGGTGTCTCCGGATTCTCGCCGCTCAGTGACTGTCGCGGTCAGTCCGACACCCACGGCTACCCGCTCCAAGCGACGATTCTCGCCGATGCCGATCAACTCGCCGCTGCGGCTGGGCTCATCTTCCGCAAAACGGCGCGCGTTCCCGCCTGCGTGGTCCGGGGATTCACGGTTGTTCCGGGGCACGGCAAGGCGCGCGAGTTGATCCGCGCCGCGAACCGCGACATGTTTCGATAGCCGCGCTAAACCCCAACGACGCGGAATCGTGCCGACTTGGCCTTGTACCGGCGGTTCAGCCCTATGGCGAGCGCACACATGGCCTCGATCGCCCGCGCGTGCCGCAGAGGTCCGCCATCGAGCGGACGCAGTCCGGCGAAAGTCGCGGCGGCGCCGATGACGCGAGCCTTCCCGCCGGCGTCGTTGCCGCAGACGATGAGGTCGCAGTCGAGCGGCTTCTCGATCTCGCCCAGCGTGTGTGCGGAGATGGTCTTGAACGCGGCAACCATCGGAACGAAGTCCGGCAAGTGCTTCGACAAATGCTCGCTCCCGCAGGGCTCGGGCAAGTCGAGCACGGAAACGCCGCTAGCATCGAATCGCAGAGGTACGGTAGTGTCGACCACGACGCAGCCCTCTTTCCAGAGCGCGCGGCACTCGTCGAGAAGCGCTGCTGCCCGATCGAATGGAACGCAAAGAACCACGAGATCGCCGGCCTGTGCCGCCGTGGGATTCACGCAACCGCGCACACGCGACCCGGGGATGCGCGCCGCGAGCGCGTCCGCGGACGCAACGGCTTTCTCCGCTTCGCGCGACCCGATTACCACGTCGAACCCCGCGGCCGCGAACCGGGCCGCGAGCCCTTGTCCTTCTTTGCCTGTGCCGCCGAGCAATGCGATCGTTTCCGCGCGAGTCGTGATCATGGAATCGACACGATCATATCAGGCAAGCCCCGTTAGACGTATACTCATGGACTGAACATGATCACGAGAAGAGAATCGCTGGCGGCCATGGCGGCCGCTGCGGCCCAGGCCGCGGAACCGGTCTTCGACGCGCATGTCCACATCTGGACTCCCGACATCAAGAAGTACCCGCTCGCGCCGGGCTTCTACCCGAAGGACTTCGGCAAGATCCCGAGCATCACGGCCGAGGAATTGATGGCGCAGGCCAAGCCACAGGGCGTGACCGTGATCAATCTCGTGCAGATGACATGGTATGGACTCGATCACACCTACATCCTCGATGTCATTCGCAAGTATCCGGGAAAATTCGTCGGCACCGGCATCGTTCCGGCGTTCAGCGACGCGACGCTCGCGAGTCCGGATCTCACGATGATCGAACTCGCCAAAGGCGGCATACTCGCCTTCCGGTTGCTCGGGCGGCGCAATGCGTGGGGTTCGAGCCAGCAATGGATGGAGCATCCCGGCTACGAAAAAATGTTCAAGGCCGCGGCGAGCCACAATCTCGCATTGAGCTTTCTGATGGGCCCGGACGATCTGCCCGAAGTCGACAGGATGTGCACCAAACATCCGGATGCGCCGGTGATTATCGATCACATTTGCCGCATCGGCGTCTCGGGCAAAATCGAGGAGCCCGCGGTTCAAGCGCTCTGCGCAATGGCCAAGCACAAGAAGGTGATGGTGAAGATCGGTGCCTTTTATGCACTCGGTGCGAAGAAGGCGCCTTACACTGATCTTCTGCCGCTCATCAAACGTGTGGTCGGCGCGTTCGGTCCCGAGCGTTGCATGTGGGAAAGCGATTCGCCATTCCAGATCCAGCAGCCCCACAGCTACGCCGCGTCGGTGGCTCTCATTCGCGACCGCGCGGATTTCCTCAGTGCTTCCGACAAGCGGAAGCTGCTGTTCGAAACGGCCAACCGCTTCTTCACCAGAAAGTAGCGCCGCGGCCCGAGTCAGGCGCCGGTTCTCTCGAACCGCAGGCGCAGAGACGATCTCGGCCGGAACTCGAACCGGAGCGGAACCGGAGTGGCCGCGGCTGGGTCGAACCACAGTTGAAACGAGGAAGGATCCCTGCCGCTTTGTGCCCGGATCTGGCACTGACGCGAGACGCCTTGCGGTCGCGCTCGGTACGGATCGTGGTGTGCCGCACCAGCAGTTCGCCGTTGGGAACGAAGAACTTGATCAGTTACCGGCTCGCGTGCCGCATCGCCCGCTGAACGGCATAAGGAGGAACGTGCGGGGCGCCTGTTCACGGCCCGGTTCCAGTTGGGCCGGCGGCAGCCCGTTGAGCCGGATAAGACGACTCCACATGCGGCCGTCTTGCTCTCGAGTGAGCAAGACGCCTGGAATCCTTGGCGCAGGAGCCGATCGCCGGCCCTGAGCGAGCCGACCTCACCGAGGAGGAGGCTTCGAGGTGCCGACGGCATCAACGGCGGCGGAAGGGGACGGCCCCACGGCCGATTCTACAAGGCGAGTCGCGGCATCTCGCTCCGAGTTTGCGCCGCTAGACTCTGTTCCGGACTCTCACTGCTGGCTCGGCTTTGCCGGTTGAGCCGAAGGTTGCCCGGCCATTCTCTTGTAGTTGTCGATCACCTTCCGCACGTAGAGTTGCGTCTCTGAGTACGGCGGCACCCCGCCATACTTCGCCACCGCTCCCTCACCGGCGTTGTACGCCGCGAGCGCCTTCGCCGAAGAGCCTTCGTACTTTTCGAGCAGCGCCGCCAAGTGGCGCGCGCCCGCTTCGACATTCTCCGCCGGATTGCGCGGATCGGCCTTCAACTCAGCCGCCGTTTCCGGCATCAACTGCATGATACCGATCGCGCCTTTGGGTGAGATTGCGTTCGCCTGATAGGCGGACTCGGCCTGCGCCACCGAGTGCAAGAATGCAGGCGGAATCCCGTGCCGTTCGGCAGCTTCCTGAACGAGTTGCTTCGGATGGACGGGTGGAGGTGCCGGCGGCGGGGGATTCATCGGCGCCAAGGCCGTTCCTGAAGCCAAGGCGGCTACCGGAGCCGGAGTCGACGGACTGGTGGGGTTGGGCGCGAACCCGGGCGATTCAACCTTCTCGAATCCGCGAACGCTCGAGGCCGGAATCTGGATCTGCCCGTCGCGCGTGTACAGCTTTACCGTGTCGCCATCCACCTCATGCCGCTCGGCGCGAATCCGGAATCCGGTGGTGAGAATCGCGTCCTCGGCGGCCATTATGCAAACCGGCGCGATCAAAATCAGAAAAGCTCTCACTGAATCTATTGACGCACGATCCGGCCGATCCGTTGAGGGAATCTCGAGCCGCGATATGATAGTCGGTTCACCCATGACGACTCTGTCCCACCTCGAATGCAGCATGTGCGCCAAGCGCCACGAAGCGGGCTTGGCCCACAATCTCTGCGAATGCGGCGGCCCGCTGCTGGTCCGCTATGACCTTGAAAAGGCTCGCCAAAACTGGAGCCGCGAATGGCTGATGCGGGCTCCATCGACGATGTGGCGTTACGCTCCGGTTCTGCCCGTGGCCAAGCCCGAGAACATCATCACGCTCGGCGAAGGGTTCACTCCGCTGGTGCGCGCCAAGCGCCTCGGAGACCGTCTGGGTGCCAAGAATCTCTGGGTCAAGGATGAAGGCATCAACCCGACCGGCTCCTTCAAGGCCCGCGGGCTCTCCTGCGCCGTTTCGATGTGCGCCGAACTCGGCGTCAAGAAGATCGCCATTCCGTCGGCCGGAAACGCCGCCAGCGCGTCGGCCGCCTACGCCGCCGCCGCCGGGATCGAGTGCCACATCTTCATGCCCCAGGACGTTCCGCAATCGAACTTCATCGAGTGCAAGTCGTTCGGTGCCCACGTGACCCTCGTTGATGGACTGATCAGCGACTGCGGACGGATCGTCGGCGAGCGCAAGGCCGCCGAGGGATGGTTCGAGGTGAGCACCCTCAAGGAGCCCTATCGGATCGAGGGCAAGAAGACCATGGGCTACGAAGTGGCCGAGCAGTTCCAGTGGAATCTGCCCGACGTGATCTTCTATCCGACCGGCGGTGGCGTCGGCATGATCGGCATGTGGAAGGCGTTCGCGGAGATGGAAACTCTCGGCTGGATCGGTCCGAAGCGTCCCAAGATGATCGCCGTGCAGGTGGAAGGATGCCAACCGGTGGTCCGCGCCTTCGAGAAGGGAGAAAAGCGCAGCGAGTTCTTCCAGAATGCCCACACGGTCGCCGCTGGACTCCGCGTTCCCAAGCCTCTCGGTGACTTCCTGGTGCTCAACGCCGTCCGCGAAAGCGGCGGAACCGCGATCGCGGTGTCGGACGAGGAGATGATGGACGCGGGCGTGCAACTGGCGTCCGACGAGGGTATGTTCGCCGCCCCGGAAGGAGCCGCGTGCGTCGCCGCGCTCCAGAAACTCCTCGCCAACGGATTTTTGAAGGCGGACGAGCGCATGGTCATCTACAACACGGGCGCCGGACTCAAGTACCTCGAAGCCTACGCCACCAAGTTCCCGCGCGGCGGCGCAGGAGAGGGCGACAAGCTCGGCGGCCTGATCACGCCGCGATAAACCGAATGAAGATCGGAATCATCGCGGGACAGTTCCACGCCGCCGAAATGGCGGAGATGCTCGACGAGGCTCGGAAAATCGCTGCGCCGCTCGGACTCGAAATCGTGGCTGAGGTACTGGTCCCAGGTTCGATGGAGAAGCCGCTCGCGCTGAAGCGGCTCCTCCTCCGGCACGACATCGATGGCGCGGTGGTGCTCGGCATCATCGAGAGGGGCGAGACTGCGCACGGGCTCGTGATGGCGCAGGCCGTGATTGCCGCGATCATCGGGCTCGAACTCGAAACCATGAAGCCCGTTGGCGTCGGGATCCTCGGGCCGGAGATTCAGCCGAGCCAGATTCCCGCGCGTATTCGCCCGTATGCCGCTGCCGCGGTTCGAGCCGTCGCGGCGATGCGAGGACAGTGAGCGAGCCCGAGTCTCACGCGCAGCCGCAGCCGATCGGAGTGTCGAGCGCGGCCTTCGCGCTGTTGGTGTGCGTCCTGTGGGGCGGCAACATCGTCTCCCTCAAGATCGGGCTCACCGCGATTCCGCCCTTCTGGTGCGCCTTCTGGCGCATGCTGTTCGGCGCGATCGTGGTGACGATTTGGGCGGCGGGCCGCAGAGTCCCGTTGTGGCCGCCGCCAGAGGAGCGCAAGGGACTGCTGTGGCTCGGGCTGCTGTTCACCGCGCAGATCGGATTGATGAATGCCGGAGCCGTGATGACGTCGCCCGCGTTCGGCGAAGTGATTATCAATTCCTACGCTGTCTTTGCGAATGTCGTCGCACACTTCACCACGTCGCACGAGCGCATGAATGGTATCCGTGCGATCGGGTTGCTTCTCGCGTTTTCAGGCTTGTGCTTGGTGGCGATGGGCCGGCCTGACGCCGTGCTCGCCCCGCGTCCGCTCGAGGGGAATCTGGTGATGGTTGCATCGTCGTTTCTTCTCGGAGTGCGGCAAGTGTATACGCGGTGGCTGGTGCAATCGATCGCTCCCGCGCGCGCCGTCGTCTGGATGATCGGCATTTCGGTTCCTCTGTTTGCCTTCGGAGCTTTGATCAATCGCGAGCCGATGCTGACGGGTCCGCTGACCGCGGCGCCCGTGTTAGCCGTGCTTTATCAAGGTATCGTCGTCGCGGGCGTTTGCTTCGTCGGATGGGCTTGGTTGTTGAAGCGGCATGCCGCCGGACAGATCGCGATGTTCTCGTTCATCGTCCCGTTTGCCGGCATGACCTTCTCGGCGACACTACTGGGCGAGCCGCTCCGCGCCGGACTGCTTACGGGTGCGGCTCTGGCTTTGGGCGGACTGCTGTTGGTGACACTCGGCGGCCGGCTGCGGCGGTCCCGGAACTGAACATCCGCTCCGGCCTCCGAAGCCGCGCTACGATGAAAAGAGCCGGATGCCGAAGCCCCTTGACCGGCTCCTGAAATCACTCGCCGTAGATGATCCGCGAGCCCTTTACCATCTGCTGTCCGAGCCGTTGCCGCCCGAGGACGCCCAGATCGAGCCGATGATCCAAGAGGTCATCACCAAGCTCTCCTCTCTCGACTATTGGTGCGTGTTCCGCGCCGGAGAGGAGCAGCGCGCCGATGTGTTCGAGTTCAAGGGCAAGTATGAGAGCGGAATGCAGCGCCAGTTGCTCCGCTACGGAATGGCGGCCTTCGTCGCGTCCGATCTCTCCGTGCGAGCCACGGTGATCGTGGTGAGCGGGAAAAACTTTCCGAAAGACTATCAGGATCTCGAACCCATCGATCGGGCCGGTGTTAGGATCGAGTTCCGCACGGTACGCTTGTGGGAAATCGACGCGCAAATGGCGCTCGATGTTCAACGCCCTGCGCTGTTGTCGCTGGTGCCATTCATGAAGCATGGCTGGGCGCAATTGGGGCAGGCTTTGGGGCGGATTCCGGCCGTTGCGGAGGCCGCGCTGGACATGTTTTGGCATGCTCTTTTGTTGCGGTATTCTAAAGAAGAAGCCGAGCAGTTGCGGCTGGAGGTTGGGATGAACAGCGCGATCATGGAAAAAATCTGGAACGAATTGCTCCCGGATTCTCCCTGGGCCGAGGGCATCCGCCGGGAAGGCCGCGAAGAAGGCCGAGAAGAGGGCCGCCGAAAGGGGTGCGAGGAGGGTGAGCTCCGGGAAGCCCGTCAATCCCTCATCCGGCTCTTGCGGAA
>CADECY010000142.1:0-4294 GCA_902825945.1 uncultured Acidobacteriota bacterium | reverse complement strand
GGTTTGCAGGCGATCCACGACGCCTTCGATCGTTTGCTCCAGGCATCGACAGCCGCTCAGGCTCGTGCCATAGTCGCGGACCTGTCCAGACGCTAGTAAGAACGGTGACGAGCAGTTGCGGCTGGAGGTTGGGATGAACAGCGCGATCATGGAAAAAATCTGGAACGAATTGCTCCCGGATTCTCCCTGGGCCGAGGGCATCCGCCGGGAAGGCCGCGAAGAGGGTGAGCTCCGGGAAGCCCGTCAATCCCTCATCCGGCGCTTGCGGAACCGCTTCCCGAAATCGAGACTCCCAGCCTCGACTCGGTCACTGGTTTGCAGGCGATCCACGACGCCTTCGATCGTTTGCTCCAGGCATCGACAGCCGCTCAGGTCCGTGCCATCCTCGAGGACCTCACCGGCCGCCCTTAGGCGGCCCGCCTACGACGTCAGCCGCGCCACCAGGCGGACGGCGATCGGCCGCGAGATCAATGCACCGGTGAACGCCACCGGCCAAGCCATCAAGAAAGCCCGCATCCAGGCGGCGAAATAACCCGTGCCCACACCGCGATTAATTGCCGTGACGACCCCCGACACGAGCAACACCATCATCCCGGATTGGAACAACGCAAGCAAGACGGGGCCGAACCTCTCGGGAACGCGCGGCATCCGGATTAGAAAATCAGGCTCACTCCGCCGCGAACCGCGCGCGGCGATTGAATCAACAATATCCGGGTCCCATTCGTTTGAACCGGCAGGTAACCCTGCGCCAAAAGGTTCCGCAACTCCGCCGAGGCCTCCAGGCGGCTACCCTTGACCGACAAGAGCGGAATCGGCTGACGAAGATGAACGTTCAGTCCGGGTTCCACCGTGGATCTCTGCGTGAGCGACAAATGGACTGGCTGCAGGACTCGATAATCGGTCGCCTGATAGCTCGCCATGAACCGCGTGCCCGCCACAGGCGCCCGGCCGGACATCCGAGCCGTCAGCGAGTGCCGCCACGCACGCCGCAAGGCTGATCGCAGTTCCGCCGGATCGACATCGAGCAACTGCTCTGGCGCCTCAATCCCGCCCGCGTAACCGTATCCGATCGCCGCGGAGAATCCGTCCCCCAGATCCTGGGAGATGGCGGCTGTGTAACCCATCCGCCGGAAACGTCCAATGTTGTAGAACGAGCTGTTCGACCCGAGATCCGGCAGCAACTCCATCACGGGTATCTCCGGGCCAGCCATCGTCAGCGCCGCGTTGGAGAGCGATTCCCGGAAAGCGGATACGCTCACGATCCGTCCACCGATTTCCCGCCGGTAGCCCATCTCGAAATTCTCCGCACGCTGTACGCGCGCGTTACCGCCCCTCATCGAAACCCTCGGGAACACCGAAAGGGTGTTGAGCTGGTGCTGCAACTCCGCGTCCGGCATGCCGGATTTCGACAACAACTCCGTCGCGGGGGCGCCCGAACTGTACGCCAGTTCCACCGCGCCGCCCTCCGCCGTTCCCCACCGAAGCCGCGCGAACGGACTCAGATAGTTCAGCCGGTTCAGAAACGACACCGACTCGAGGGACGAGCCGTACTGCAACTCCAGGGTATCCGCCAATTGCCGCTTTTCCTGGAAGGTCACGGTCATCGTCTGGAGCGCGGGCAGGCCGCCCTGTCCGCCGAGCAACCCCGTACCTACACGCGACGGCAGGAAAATCTGCCGCATCGTCACGTTTACGGCCGGAGCATATCCATCCTCGGACCGCGTGAGCGAGGTCCGGAAGCCAGCCGTCGGAATGCCGTTGTTCGACGCATACCCGAGATTTCCGCTGACCTGAAGCTGATTGACTCCGAATAGCGTTGTGGCGACCGCGAAAGCGGTGCCAAGGTCGGTCTGTGTTCCGGCGTAGGCCAAGTCGCCTGCCTCGCCCGATGACAGGCGCACGATACCACGCGTGTCGGCGAACATTCCCTCGACTCGCTTTGGTGCGGCGGGATCGCTGATATCGATCCGCCCTTCCTGCATGCGCAGAACGGGCCGCGTCGATTGCGCCGACCGCAGCACCCACTTCCAGTCCTCGCTCATCACTGGAGCGCGGCCAGGAGCCATATAGACCAGTTCCACCGAACTGAGCATGCTGCTCAGGTTGATGTTGAGCATGCTGCGCATTCCGGGCTGCACCGCGATGTTGCGTCGCAGTGCAGGCACGAAGCTCGCCAAGCTCACCCGGATCGTGTATGTGTCGGGCAACAGGTCGCCGAATTCGAACGAACCCTTGTCGTTGGTGACCAGCCGCGACACCAGACGGTCGAACTTGTTGTACAGGAGTACAGCGGCTCCCATTTGAGGTACACCGGCATTGTCGGCGACACGGCCGGCGAGACTGCCGCCGAACGACATCCGTTCGACAGCCTGGGCAGAGGGCGACACCAACGGCGCGACGGCCAAAACCGCCAGGCCAAAAACCGGGTTGAGGACTCTCTTCAAACGAATCACCCGTTCCGCGCCAAGGGACGCGGGCCGTTGGTCAACTACTGCCGAAAGTGCAGGCTCATCACTGCACCTTGAACGTTGCGCTCGGGGTGAGGACCGCATTGTTCGCATTGCGGTCGGTCACCTTCATCTTTAGAGTGTACTCCCCTGGCTCGAGGTTTTGCAGGGGCAGGATCTTTTCGATGGTGTACTGCTGTGCCGAAGCACCGTCAGCCTTGGCCACTTCTTCCTTGAAGTCGAAGATCTTCTTGTTGTCGCCGTTCTTCGTCACTTCGTATTCGACAGTGGCATTCGGCTTCTGCGTCTTCTCATCCGCCGCGAAATTGTAGAGCTGCAGGTAGATGCCCATCTTCTCGTCGCGCTTGAACGTCTCACCGAGCCGCGGCCGCACCTTGGACGATCCGATCACGAACTGACCTGTGCCGATCGACTTCGTCGGAACCTTTTCGATCACGTCCGCCAACACGAGGCTGCTCATCGCGAGCTTTTCCTCCTCGTACCGGGGAACGTTCAACGCCAGTTCGTAGTTGGTCATGTTGCCGCCCACGATATCCTTCACCACCAGATTCAACCGATAGGTCCCCGGAGGCAGCGGAATCGACTTTTGGTAAAGCGCGGAACCTTTGGTCGCTTCCTGCAGGAGCGAAGTGGGTACCTCGGACGACACGACATCCTCAAACACGTTTACCACGCGGCGCGACATCGAAGTGATGCGTCCGTAGATGTTCACGATCGACTTCGAAACGCCATCCTTGTCCTGGAACTGGAGATCCTTCTTTTCGAGCAGCGCCGTGACGTTGGTGAGAATCGTCGAATTCGTCATCCGCATATAGTCCGCGCGGACCCGCAACGGCAGCAAGTTGTATTTGATCGTCGATGAAACCGCCGCTTCCAGATCCTTGAACTTCACATTTGGCGGCTTCTGCAGCCGGGCGAACTGTTGCAGGCGTTCGAACTGGTTCATTCGCATCGGGAGCGGCTGGTTGCCGGTGCCGAGACGCGTACCGTCGGTGCGCGAGAAGCGGTCGGTCTTGGAGGACAGGCCCATCTGCTCGTACATCGTGAGGCCCGCGTTCGGAACATAGAGCAGCGCGTCCTTTTCCGATGGATCCATCGTCATCCGGTATTCACCGGTCATCGTCGGATCGACGAATTCGATGATGATGTCTGAGCCGATTCCCTCGATCCAGCGATAGCGCCACTTCTCGAACGGGAACGTCGACGTCGTGCCGCCGCCTTCCTCGATCGGACGCTCGTAGGTTCCGCCCGAGGGGTGCGACTCGACTTCGTCCGCCGGCCCGAACGCGATGTAAATTCTTCCGCGATCGGTCTTCCAGCCGGGGATGCCGCTGGCGAACCGCTCGTTCGAGTAGGCGATGCGGCGGTAGTGTTCTTCCTTGAATTCGTTCTCCGACGAATCCGGCGTCGGATCGCGCCGCAGCCAGAACTGTTCGATGAACTGCTCACGCTCTTCGTCGGTCTGCAGGCGCTTGAACGCCGTGCGTTCTTCATCGGTGATGATGTAGGTGACGTCCTCGTTCAGCCACTTGCGGAATGGCGTTTCGAGCTCTTTCCGGAGCTTTTCCTCGCGTTTCCGCTTTTCCTTTTCACTGAGAGGCTTCGCCACGGTTTCCCGTGGACCCGCCGCCGCGGCCTTCTTGTCGGCGGCGAATGCCGCGGGAACGGTGGCGAGACTGATCGCCGTGAAAAACGCAATTCGGCACGTGTTCATATAGAGTTCACCCAGCCTATCTAGATTCTAGGCGTGCCCGAGGGCGAGGTCAAGCGGGAGAATTGTCCAATGCGCGATGAGCCTGAAGGGACAGTTCGTTTCCAATAGGGAG
>CADECY010000141.1 GCA_902825945.1 uncultured Acidobacteriota bacterium | reverse complement strand
CGGAACGGCTGAAGACCTTCGTGGACAAGGGCACGACAGCCGGGATGGTGACACTGGTCCAGCGCCACGGCGAAATCGCGAGCCTCGAATCCCTCGGCTGGGCCGACATCGAAAACAAGCGGCCCATGCGCGCCGACACGATCTTCCAGATCGCTTCGATGACCAAGCCCGTCACGGGCGTCGCCGTCGCGATTCTCGCCGAAGAGGGCAAGCTGAGCTTCAGCGATCCGGTGGAAAAGCACCTTCCCGAGTTCCGCGGACTCTGGGTCGCCGACCGCTCTTCGAACGATGGCGTCACGCTCCGAAAACCGAACCGGACCATCACCGTGCGCGACCTGATGACGCACACCGGGGGCATGGCCGGCGACTATCCGCCCGGACTCAGCGACGTCATGGAAAAGGGCAATCGCACGCTCGCCGAGGTGGTGCTGATCGCCTCGCAGCAGCCGCTCGAATTCCAGCCCGGCGCCAAGTGGCTCTACAGCAACACGGGAATCAATACGCTCGGCCGGATCGTCGAGGTACTCTCCGACCAGCCGTTCGAGAAGTTCATGGAGTCGCGCATCTTCCAGCCGCTCGGCATGAAGGATACGTGCTTCTACCCGAAGCCCGAGCAGTTCGATCGCATCGCCGTCATCTACAAACGCGAGGAAGGGAAGCTCGTGCCTTCGACGATCGACCGCTTCCGAAAGAACTATCGCTTCACGCGCGCGTCCGGTGGACTCTTTTCCACCGCTGGCGACATGGCCCGCTTCTATCAGATGTCGCTCAACGGCGGCACGCTCGAAGGAAAACGCGTCATGTCGAAATCGGTGGTCGAAGTGATGACCTCGATTCACACGGGTGACCTCGCGATCGGCGGCAACAAGGACGCTGGCTATGGACTCACATGGCGCATCGTCAAGGGGCCGGGTGCGACACTCGCCGGCCAATCGATCGGTACCTACGGGCACGGTGGAGCCTACGGCACCCAAGGCTGGATCGATCCGAAGAAGGACCTCGTCGGTGTATTCATGATTCAGCGCGAAGGCGGCGGCTCCGAAGAAAGCACCGTCTTCACCGAGATGGCGAACGCGGCGGTGGCGGACTAGGCCAATGCGCAGGCGCGAACTCCTTCTCTCAGCGGCGGCTGCTTCGGCTGCCAACGCAGCCACCGAGCCCGTGAAGACCGTGAACTCGCAGCCCTCTTGGGTGATCGCCAACGATCAGGTGGAACTCGCGGTTACCCAACTCGGCGGACACATGGCGCCCGTCTCGTTCGAACGCGCGAGCGGACGTCCAGTCCAGCCGTATCACGTCTCGCCGTGGCAGGACGAGAAGATCAAGATCGATGTGCCGGTGCTCGTTCCACTCCGCGGCGACTTCTTCTGTCTCCCGTTCGGCGGTGGAAAAGAGGCCAATGGCCGCGAGCATCCGCCGCACGGCGAGACGGCGTGCAACCGTTGGACCTTCACCGGCGTTCAGAAGCAGAACGGCGTCACGACGTTGACCGCAACGATCACGACAGCCGTTCGCGCCGGAAAGGTCACCAAGAAGCTCTCCCTCGTGGATGGGTCGAACGCCGTTTACTCGACTCACGAAATCAGCGGCTTCGCCGGGCCCAGCACGCCCGGACATCACGCAACGCTGAAGCTGCCGAAGAAGGACGGCGCGCTGCGAATCGCGTCGAGCGAGTTCGCTTACGGCACGACGCATCCGGCGCAATTCGCCGATCCCACCCAAGGCGAGTATCAATCCTTCGCGATCGGTGAGCCGATTCGCGATCTCGCACACGTGCCGTTGCGGTTCAAGGACGCCAAGCAGCCGGCAGACATGTCGGCGCTGCCGGCGCGGACTGGCTATGTCGACTTGATGGCGGTGTTCAAACGCCCGTCCGCCAATCCCGGCTGGATGGCGGCGGTGAATCAGGAAGAAGGCTATCTCTGGTTCTCGCTGAAGGATGCGGCGATACTCCCGGCCACCGTTTTCTGGCTCGAAAATCGTGGACGCCACGGATCGCCGTGGAGCGGACGCAATCGCTGCCTCGGACTCGAAGACGTCTGCTGGTACTTCGATGATTCCCACGTGCCGAATCCGGTGAACAAGCTCGGCATCCCCACCGCGATGAAAATCAGCGGACCCGTATCGATCCACTACATCCAAGGCGCCGTGCGGGTGCCCGCCGGTTTCGACATCGTGAAGTCGGCTCAGTTCGCTCCAGGAAAGGTCACCTTCGCCTCCGCGAGTGGCAAAAGTGTCACAGCGGCTGTGCGGCACGAATTCCTGAAGTCCGGCAAGCTATGATCCGTGTCGGCTACTTTCTGCCGGCCGGAGAAGATGTCGTCGCCGAGATTCGCCGCGCACTCGATCCCGCTTGGGAACTGGTCAACGATCCATCGGCGCGCGATCTCGATTTCGTCATCGCCGCGAGGATGAATCGCGAGGCAATTGAGTCGGCTCCGCGACTGCGCCTGATCCAGTTGCCGGGAGTCGGCTCGGACAAGGTGGATCTCGCGGCCGCCGCCGAGCGGGGCATTCCGGTATGCGAAGGCGCGGCGGGTTCGAACGAAGAGGTCGCCGAGTTCACGATTCTGCTGATGCTCGCCGTTAGCCGCCGCCTAGTCGAGATCGCCAGCCGGACATGCGCAGGCGAATGGAAGCCGTGGGGTTGGAGGACGCAGTCTCACAGCCTGCACGGCAAGCAACTGGGGATCGTGGGTATGGGGCGCATCGGAAGGGAAGTCGCGAGGCGGGCGGAGGCGTTCGGGATGCGCGTGGCGGCGGGCCCGGTCGATGGACTACTCGAGTCGAGCGACTACGTGAGCCTGCATTGTCCGCTAAAGCCCGAGACGCGCCACTTGTTGAATCGCGAACGGATCGCGCGGATGAAGCCCGGTGCGATCCTGATCAATACCGCCCGCGGCGAACTGGTGGACGAAGCGGCTCTGATCGAAGCACTGCGGAGCGGCCATCTCGCCGGGGCCGGACTCGATGTTCTCGAGCGCGAGCCGCCCGAGCCCGGGAACCCGCTGCTCGAGATGGATCAGGTGATCTGCACTCCGCACCTCGCCACCGGGACCGTCGATAGTCTGCGGGCAAAGGCCGCCTTCTACGCGGAGAACATCCGGAGAGTCTTGCGGGGAGCGGAGCCGATTGGCTGGATCGGTGGCTAGCTTTCAGGCGATAATTGACTCATGGCGACCTCGCCCGTGGTTCGATTCACCAAAGAGCAATACTTCGCCCTCGAGCGGCAGGCGGAGACCAAAAGCGAGTTCCACGACGGGCAGATCTTCGCCATGTCCGGAGGCTCTCCGAACCACGCGCGCCTCGGGGGCCGGATGCACATCCTCCTCGATACGAGGCTTCCAGAGGGTTGCGAAGCGTTCAATAGCGAACTCAGGATCGCGATCGAAGACCTCGACAAATACACGTACGCGGACTGCTCAGTGGTTTGCGGAACTCCCCGATACATCAATGGCGAAAACCTCGCGAATCCGCTGGTCATTGTCGAAGTCCTCTCACCCTCCACGGAAGCCTACGATCGCGGCAAGAAGTTCCAGGCCTACCAACTGATCGAGAGCCTCCGCGAGTACATTCTCGTTTCCCAGGACTGCCGCCGAGTCGAGCACTTTTCCAAGCAAGGCGACGGAACCTGGAACCTGCGCACCTCATCGGGCAACGATGGGAGGCTCGTGATCGAACGCTTGGGCGTCACGATCACTCTTGCTGAACTCTATGCGAAGACACAAGGGATCGCGTAGGATGCCTGAAGCGGTTCTCACCGAAACGCAATATCTTGCCCTCGAGCGCGCAGCGGAGACGCGTAGCGAGTTCTGTGACGGCGAGCTGTTTGCGATGGCCGGCGGATCGCCAAACCACTCGTTCCTCTGTGTCCAGTTCGCGCTTCTGATGGCTCCCCAACTGCCACGGAGCTGCCGCATCTTCAACGGCGACTTGCGAATTCGCATTTCAGCGCTCGGCAAGTATACCTACGCTGACCGCGGCGTCATCCGCGGGGAACCCCGGTTCCACCCGACGGCGACAATCTCGTCAACCCGGTGATGACCGTCGAAGTGCTATCGCCATCCACGGAAGCCTATGACCGAGTCAAGAAGTTCGAGAGCTACCAGTTGATCGAGAGCTTCCGTGAATACGTCCTGATCCACCAGGACCGTCCCCGTGTCGAACATTATTCCCGGCAAGACGATGGAACCTGGATCCTTCGGATCTCCTCCGGCAAAGACGGCTCGATGCACATTGACCGGTTCGGAGCCACGATCGCGCTCGCCGATCTCTACTCCGCCGCCAGCGGCCTCGACTAACAGCGCTACGATAGAGCAATGACGGTCCGTCATTCGACCTGCGCACTCGACTGCCCGGACGCATGCAGCGTCCTCGTGACGATCGACGGCTCCGGCAAGGCCGTCAAGCTCCGCGGCAATCCCGATCATCCGGTGACACGCGGATTCCTGTGCGGCAAAGTCGCGCGATACCTCGATCGTGAGTATCACACGGACCGCCTGCTCTATCCGCTGCGCCGCACCGGCCGCAAGGGCGAAGGCGGGTTTGAGCGCATCACTTGGGACGAAGCGCTCGACGCGATCGCCGCCAAGCTCACGAACATCGCGAACGAGCACGGTTCGGAATCGATCCTGCCCTACAGCTACGCCGGTACCATGGGATACCTGCAAGGCAGCAGCATGGACCGGCGATTCTTCCATCGCCTCGGCGCATCGCGCCTCGACAGGACCATTTGCTCCGGAGCCGGAATCGCGGGAATGGTCCTCGCGATCGGTTCGCGCTACTGTGTCGAGCCCGAACAAGTCAAACACGCCAAGCTGATCATCGCCTGGGGCGCCAACATCCTCGCGACCAACGTCCACCTCTGGCCCTTCATCGTGGAAGCACGCCGCAACGGCGCGCGCTTCTATACGATCGATCCGGTGCGGACGAAGACCGCGACACTCGCCGACAAGCACTTCTTCATCAATCCCGGCAGCGATCTGGCGTTGATCCTCTCGATGATGCACGTGATCCTCGAGGAAAAGCTCGAGGACCGCGACTACATCGAGCGCTACACCACCGGCATCGAGGCGTTGCGCGCCAAGGTCCGCGAGTATCCGCCCGAACGCGCCGCGGCACTCACCGGAATTCCGGCGCAAGAGATCGCGAGCCTCGCGCGTGAATACGCGTCCACGCGGCCCTCGCTCATTCGCCCGAACTACGGACTGCAGCGCTCAGAGCGCGGCGGCATCGCCAGCGCCGCGGTTTCGATGCTTCCCGCCCTCACCGGCGCTTGGCGCGACGTGGGCGGTGGCATGTTGTACTCCACTTCCGGCGCGTTCCACCTCGATCGCGCTGCACTCGAACGGCCCGATCTTCAGAACGCCTCACTCGGGCGTCCCGGCCGGCTTGTCAACATGTCGAACGTTGGGCGCGCCCTCACTGACCTCGCCGATCCGCCAGTCAAGGCGTTCGTGGTGCACAGCTCCAATCCCGCCGCGGTCGTGCCCGATCAGGACCGGGTCCTGCGCGGACTTGCGCGCGAAGATCTCTTCACCGTGGTGCTCGAACAGTTCCAGACCGACACCGCCAACTACGCGGACTTCGTTCTACCCGCGACCACTTTCCTCGAGCACGACGATCTCTACTTCGCCTACGGTCATCATCATCTGCAACTGGCTCGCAAGGCCGTCGAACCGCCCGGTGAATGCCGTCCGAACACCGAGGTCTTCCGCGCGCTGGCCCAGCGCATGGGCTTCACCGAGCCCTGCTTCGCCGATTCAGCCGACGACATGATGCGCCAGGCGCTCGCTTCCGGTCATGCGTTTCTCGACGGCATCACGCTCGAAAGGCTCGATGCCGAACATTCGGTCCGGCTGAACATGAGCCCGGCGGGAACACCGTTCCTCCCGCACGCCGAAGGCTTTCCCGCTCTCGGTGGCAAGATGGATTTCCACGCAGGCAAGCTCGACTATCAGCCCCCCGCCGAATCGCGGCTCGGTGACGGAACTCTCCGTGCGAGCTATCCCCTCGAACTCGTCACGCCGAAACACTCCGAGGGAATGAATTCGACTTTCGGCAATCGCGAAATCGCCGATCGTGAGACCGCGACCGCCTATATCAACTCGGCCGATGCCGCTCCACGCGGAATCACGAATGGCGATCTCGTCCGCGTGTTCAATGCACGTGGATCGTTGCGTCTCCGCGCGGAGGTGAACGGCATGGTCCACGCAGGAGTGGTGTCGGTGCCTGCGTGCCGATGGCCGAAGTCGTCGCCTGACCAGCGGAACGTCAACGTGCTCATCTCCGATCGCCTCACCGACATCGGAGGCAGTCCGGCTTTCTACAATTGTCTGGTACAAGTAGAGAGATGTGGAGACTGACCGCGACGGCACTCGTCGCGTTGCTTGCGCTCGAATCGGCTGGATGCAAGAGCCGCCGCCGTTCGAAAGTGAACGTTGTGGAAGAGGACAATACGCAGATCGCGACGGCGGTCCGAACGGGCGAGCCTAGGCACGCTGTCCAATTGATCAAGGGCTTTCATGAAGTGGAGTCCGGCTGGCGCTGGACGCGTGGTCAATTCGCGATCACCCTCCGAGTGCCGCCGGGCGCGGCGGCCAAGGGCGGGGAATTCGCGTTTTCGATGACGATTCCCGATACGGTATTCCAGAAGGCGGGACCGCCTTCGCTTTCCTGCGCGGTGAATGGTGCGGGACTGGCGCCGGAGGAATACGCGAAATCCGGCAACTACACCTACACCCGTGCTGTTCCGGCCACGGCGCTCTCCGCCGAGGCGGTCACGTTCGAATGCTCGCTGACGAAATTCATCCCATCCGGCATACTCGAAGAGCGTGAACTCGGCGTGATCGCGCTGAGCGCGGCGCTGATATCGAAGTGATCCACCGTCTCCGGCCCGCGTTCTGGTGGACGATCCCCATCCTGATTTCGTTCGCCGTCTACTATCCCGGCCTGCAAGCCTGGTTTCGGATGGATGACTTCGCCTGGCTCGGCCTGAAGCTCGAGATCCATTCGTGGAACGATTTCTGGCGGGTTCTGTTCGAACCGCGCGCACAGGGCACGATTCGCACGTTGAGCGAGCGAGCCTTTTTCCTCGCCTTTTTTCACTGGTTCGAGCTCGACGCTCTGCCCTACCGCATCGTCGTCTTTGCCACGCATGCGCTGAATCTGATGCTGCTCAGCATCCTGGTTCGCCGACTGACCGCCAACCGCTGGACCGCGTTTTGGGCCGTGACGTTCTGGGGCGTCAACCCCGCCCTCTCGACGCCGCTCTCCTGGACCTCGGTCTACAACCAGGTCTTGTGCTCGACAGTCCTGCTCGGAGCGCTCCTTCTGTTCATTCGGTACTGCGGTGGCTCGCGGAAGCGCGACTACGCGGCGATGCTCGCGGTTTTCGTTGCCGGGTTTGGAGTGCTCGAAATGAATTCGGTGTTCCCGGCGTTGGCGGCCGCGTACGCGTTGTTTTTCGCGCGGCACCGTCTTGTCGCGACACTGCCGCTGTTCGCGATTTCCGGCCTTTACACGGTCGTCCACAACCGCTACGCGCCGAAACAGCATTCGGGGACCTACGGCATGTTCTGGGACTTCGACATGGCGGGCACCCTCGGACAGTACCTGCTGGAGACCTCCGGAAGCCGGCAGATCCGCGGCTTCTATTGGATTCCATGGACCGGACCCGCGGGCGACGCCACCTCCTGGCTCCTCATCGGCGCCCTCGTCATCTTCCTCGCGTGGCGCCTCACCCGCCGCGACTTGGTCGCGGCTTTCGCGGCGGCTTGGTTCCTCATCCTGATCGGGCCGGTGCTGCCGCTCAAGAATCACGTGACGCTTTACTACCTCACGATGCCCACCATCGGACTCAGCCTCCTGGGAGCCTGGGCGCTGACCACGATGTGGACCCATGGCCGGCTCGCTCGCGCCCTGGCCGCAGCCGCCGCCATGCTCTACCTCGCCGCCGCGATGCCGGTGAGCCATGCCGCGTCGAAAATGATCCGTGACCGGAGCTTCGAAGTCCGGCACATGGTGTTCGGGGTTGAACGCGCCCGGCAATTGCATCCCGACAAGATCATCCTTCTTACCAATGTGACCAACGATATGTTCTGGTGGGGGCTGAACGACCGGCCCTTCCGGCTGATCGGGGTGGATCAGGTCTTCCTGGCGCCCGGTGCCGACGAGCTAATTGACAAGCACCCGGGATATGGCACGCCCGAGGATCATGTTCTTCCTCCTTCTCAATCGATGCGCGCGCTCGAGCGAGGTGAGGCCCTGGTCTATTCGGTTGCGCCAGAACGGTTGACCAACGTCACCGAATCGTTCCAGACGCTGGCCCGGGCGCGTTGGACCGCGGGGCTCGCCACTCGCGTGGACACCGGCCACCCCGCCTTCGCCGACCAGCTCGGTCCTGGCTGGAGTCCCATCGAGAACGGATTCCGCTGGATGCAGGCTCGCGCGGTCGTCTGGCTGGCCGGCCCGTCGGCGGCAGGGCACCGGCTCTACCTGACAGGGTACTGCGCGCGGGCCGTTGTGGAGAAGGGGCCGGTCCACCTTTCGGTGTCGATCGACGGGCGCAAGCTCTCGACGTTCGAAGTCTCAAATCCGGACAGTATGTTTGAATATGAGATTCCATTGACGGAAGTGCCACTCGGCCTGCCGAAGGTCGAGATCGTGCTCGAAGTGGATCGAACACTCGACGTGCCCGGCGAGCCCATGGGGCTCGGCTTGGTATTCGGCACGATCACGATCCGGTGAATGCCCCCAAAGAGGCACGCCCGTCCACCCGAAAGTTTTTCGGCGAAACGCGGGTCCCGTGATATAAACCATGAAACGGCTCCGTTTTGTTTTCGTCTTTACGTTGACAACGGATCGGACGCCTAAAGGCGGTTCGATAATCCGCCGATATAATTTTCACCGTACTTGGTAAAGCAGGTCGGTTCGAGGACTGGCACCTTTTGGCACGCAAATTGCTGGGAGATGTGCTATCATCTCTGGAAGTCTGAAAGCACCCCCCAGAGGTGGTTCTCGATGTCGTGCAAGGGAGCGTGACAGAGTCCGCAGGAAAGTTTAGCGAAAGAGACTAAAATCCTGAAACTTCTGACACGACCGTGACGTCTGATGATCTACGAGAGGGCAGTTTAAACCAAAGGAAAGAAAGGAGTAGAAAAGAGCGAGAGCGAGGTTGGACGGAATCTCACCCGATGCCGAACCACCCGATCCGCTGTTACCTGCTAACGAGGAGGAAAAATCACCATGACCAGAACCGAACTAGCCAAATTCAAGCAGATTCTGGAGACCAAGCAGGCCGAACTGGCCCGGGTGCTCCGGAACCGCGAGGCGATTGCAATCGAGAAGAGCGCCGACGCGCTCGATGAAGTCCAGCACGCCGCCGAGCGTGAGCTGGCCATCCGTAATCTCGACCGCGAGTCCGGTCTCCTGCGTCAAGTGAAGGGCGGCTTGGCCCGCATTGACGACGGAAGCTACGGAGTCTGCGTCCACTGCGAAGAGGACATCAATCCGAAGCGCTTGGCTGCCGTGCCGTGGGCCCAGTACTGCATCTCCTGCCAGGAACTCGCTGACCGCCGCAGCCGCGAAGACGATGCCGAAGACGGCTCCTTCGAGGAAGTGCTCGTCAACGCAGCCTAATTCGCAGGCTACTCGAATCGATCAGGCGCGGGCTTCGGCCCGCGCCTTTTGCTGTCTTCACGGCCGGATCGATACTGCCGAAACCATCCGGCCCGCCTTGTCGCCGTCGCGCCGGAACGACTCGAACTCGCCTGTGCCGCACTGAGTGCACGCGTCCGAAAGTTCGGCCTTGTCCGGATCGGCACCCAACGCCATCAGTTGACGGAGCAGCGCTGTCTCGAGATCGAGAAGCGTCTTCGAATTCAAGTCATCTCGCTCTGGAAACCACTTGCGGAATTGCCGTGCCACTTCTGGTCCCACTTCGAAACAGCAGGGTCCGATCGAGGGTCCGAAGGAGACGAGTAAATCTGACACGGACGTCGCAAATTCGACACACATCCGCTCGACGGTCCGCTCGACCACACCAGCTACCGCACCACGCCATCCGGCATGAGCGATTCCGACAACTCGGTGTACAGGGTCGGCCAGGATGACCGGTACGCAGTCCGCTGTCCGGATCGCGAGCCAAATGCCCCTGTGCGCCGTCACCAGTGCGTCACCTTGACCCAATCGTCCAGTTTCGCCGCCCGCGCCCATCACGATGGCGGAGTGGACCTGTGTCAGCGTCGCGCAAGGGCGTGATCCGATCCAATCCCCAGCCCGGCTCGAGCCGAAACCGTGGTCCATCCAACAAAGCGCGGCCAGTTGCGGGGAGCGGTAGATTCCGCCCGGATCTTTCGTCAACAAAGAGCCAGTGTAGCCCACCCCGCACGATATAGTAGAGGGGATGGTGTCTCGCATCTCGCCGGGCTCGGCGAAGGAAATGGCGGAACTGCTCGCCTCCTGCTCGGCGTCCGGCTCCACCATTCAGACCGGCGGCGCTTTTTCGAAGAACCGCCTGGGAGCGCCCTCGCTACCGTCCGATGTCGTCATATCGACAGCCAAGCTCGACAAGGTCCTCCAATACGAGCCGAAGGATCTGACCATCAGCGTCGAGGCCGGAATGCCATGGTCCCGTTTCACGGCGCTGCTGGCGGAGAACGGGCAGATGGTGCCGCTCGACCCGCCATTCTCCTCCTCGGCTAGCGTTGGTGGAGCGATTGTCTCCAACATCTGTGGTCCACGCCGGCGATGGTTCGGTTCGGCACGCGACGTAGTGATCGGCATGCGTTACGCCACACTCGAGGGCAGGCTGGTGGACTCGGGCGGAATGGTGGTCAAAAACGTCGCCGGACTCGACACCGGCAAACTCATGATTGGCTCCTACGGAACGCTCGGCGTGGCCGTGAGCGTCAACTTCAAGCTCTCACCCGTGGCCCCCGCGACCCGGACTTTCGTCTTCCACTCCACCGCGCTGAAGGCCGTTCTCGACAAGAGGGATTCCATTCTGGCGAGTCCGCTTCAGCCGTGGGCGATCGACCTGCTGAATCCTCAGGCCGCCGCGCTGGCCGGGGAAGAGGGCTGGGTTCTGGCAATCCAGGCGGGTGGCTCGCCGAGAATGGTCGAGCGGTACTCCACGGAACTGGCGGGTTCGCGCCCTCTGGAGGGTGCCTCCGAGGAGCGCTTCTGGACCGCGATTCGCGAGTTCGCACCGTCGTTTCTCTCCGCCAAGCCGGACGGCTCGATCGCGCGGGTCTCCTGCACGCTTTCCGCGTTGGGTCCGCTGGTGGAGCACTGTCCGGTGCCAGTCGTAGCCCGGGCGGGAAACGGCGTGTGCTACGCATGCTTCGGCGACTCGCAAGGAGCGCGGCATTGGCTCGAGTCCGTGACCGTCAGAGGCGCGCGAGGCGTGATCGAGTTCCATTCGATGGACGATGGCGGTTCGACCGACTATTGGCCGTCGCCCGGCGCCGATCTTGACGTGATGAAACGAATCAAACAGATGCTCGACCCGAAGCATCTGCTCAACCGGGGGAGGCTGCATGGCCGCATCTGATTTCGCCATCATCGACAGGCCACAACAGAAAGACCTCGACCGCTGCGTCCATTGCGGCCTTTGCTTGAACGCCTGCCCGACCTACCGCGAGCTCGGGATCGAAATGGATTCGCCCCGCGGCCGCATCTATCAGATGAATCAGGTCGCCTCGGGCGCGGCGAAAATCGGCGGCTCCTACATCGAGCACATCGAACTCTGCCTCGCGTGCCGCGGTTGTGAGACCGCCTGCCCGTCGGGCGTGCAGTACGGAAAGCTGGTCGAGGCGGCCCGCGCCGAGATCGAGGAGAAGATCCCTCGCCCTTGGCACGTGCGCCTCGTTCGCGACATCGTTTTCCGCGGACTGCTTCCCTCGCGCACCAACCTGCGGATCGTGGGCGGAGCGTTGTGGCTCACGCAAAAACTCGGGCTCCAAGCGCTCGCGCGCGCCACGGGCCTGCTGAACCTGTTCGGCAACCTCGGCAAGATGGAGCAGTTGGCTCCTCCCGCCGAGATGCCTACCTTCTTCCGCCATTACGGAAAGGTGTTCCCAGCCGAGGGCGCGCGCAAGTATCGCGTCGCGATGCTCGGTGGCTGCATCGCGAATGTTTCGTTCGCGCGCCTGAACGAGGCGACGGTTCGAGTGCTTCAGAAGAACGGCTGCGAGGTGACCATCCCCGATGAGCAAACCTGCTGTGGCGCGCTCCATGTGCATGCCGGCATCCGCGATCAGGCCCGCAAGCAGGCGCGGCAGAACATGGACGCGATTCTCGGCGCCGGATATGACGCCGTCATCACGAATGCCGCCGGCTGCGGTTCGACGCTGAAGGAGTATCACGAACTCTTCGAGCACGATCCGGCCTACGGCGACAAGTCGATTCAGTTCTCCAAGCTCGTCAAGGACGTCAACGAATTCCTGGCGGGAATCGAACTGAATCTCCGCTTGGGCCGTCTCGAACGGACTGTCACCTACCAGGACAGTTGCCACTTGGCGCACGGGCAGAAGATCCGCGCGCAGCCGCGCAAACTCCTGAAGGCGATCCCCGGGCTCACGTTCAAGGAGATGCCTGGCTCCGACATCTGTTGCGGCAGCGCCGGCATCTACAACGTGATCCACAACGAGATGGCGATGGGCATTCTCGAGAAGAAGATGGCTTCGGTCAATCGCGTGGACCCGGACGAGATCGTCACCGCGAATCCCGGCTGCATGATTCAGTTGCAGGCCGGCGCGCGGATGCACGGCAAGAACCAGCCCGTGAAACACGTGGTGGAACTGCTCGACGAGGCCTACCGGGCTCATCGCGCGTGATCCGGTTCGCGGCGGTCTTCCTGGGCGCGGGTCTCGGAGGCGTGGCGCGTTACGCTGTGAACTTGGCCATGGCGCGCGCCTACTCGGGAACCTTTCCGCTGGCGACGTTCCTCGTCAATGTTGCCGGATGTTTCCTCGCCGGCGTGGCGATCACGTGGCTAACGGAGCGAACGCCCACGGCAAGCGACAACTGGAAGCTGCTGCTCGTCGTGGGCGTTTTGGGAGGATTCACTACGTTTTCGACATTCGGCTACGAGACGTACCGAGCCATCCGCGAAGGCTACGCTGCTACCGCGATCCTCAACGCGGGCGCAAGCGTTGTGCTAGGCCTCGCCGCGGTATGGCTCGGTTGCGTCATTGTCCGCCGGTGAAGCCTTCCTACGAAGGATCGCCACCGTGATGGATCAGGAACATGAGCCCTGCCACGAGGGGAGGCAGACCGAGTAGCAGCGCGGATGCCGCGATCACACCCGGAGGTCCAGCCCCGGCGAACAGAGGATAGTAGACGAACATCAGCAAAGAGACCGCCAGCAGCGCGCCGCCGCCGGCGAACTCATGCCGGAATGCAAACCAAGTAAGTGCTGTGAAGGCCAATCCGGGAGCCATATGCACCAGCGTCCCGGGGATGGTCATGCCTTCGGCAATACCGGACGCCATTCCGAACCAAGTCCAGAAGAACGCCCAAACGCCAGCGATCAGGCGAGCCAGATCGCGCGTCATCATTGGGTTCCACAGGTGAAAGTCGTGTCCCCAGTGGAACTTCGGAGTCCGGAGGGTCATGGTGTGTCACCTCCCGAATTCAGTATAAATCAGATCTGCGTGTCTGAAAAGAGTTTTCTTCAGGAAAATGAGTCCCGAGGCTCCGGGTGGCTCTATGCTGAAGTTGTGACCGCGCGCTGGGTGATCGTCTCGGTGGCTGCCGCCGTAGGTTCGGCCCGAGAACCCGGGATCCTCTGCCTTCGCGGTTCGACGGTGCTGTCGCTGAACCATCGGGGAAAGCTCGAGCGTACCTGTCAGCTTCCCTTCGAGCCAGCTCTTTTGTCGGGTGCGAGCGATGGGTCGATTCTCTACGGCGCTGGAAAGTGCTCGCCACGGTCGAGCCTTATTTTCGCCTCGATCAACCGCCCGGGCAAGGGCACGCGGGCTCTCTCACCGCCGCCTCGAGGCGCGGGCGAGATCCGAATGGAGGTGTGGACTCCCACGTTGTCGCCGAACGGCCGGATGATTGCCGCCATCGATGCGCCTTGCCCTGGCGGAGGTGAGGTGAGCGAAAACCATGAGCGCAGAGGGCCGCGTAGCCGCAGCGCCAAGAGGCGAGGAACACACTGACATTGGGCGGCGACCGGCTCCGTTTTGCGCGTCTTCCTCAAAGAGTCGTGGTCACCATCTTGCCCGCGAATGGAGAGGCCAAGGTGTTGTTTGCCTCTCACGGCCCGGATGGAGTTCCGATCGGCATGGCGGTGCATCCCATGTGGTCGGCGGACGGACAACGAGTCTTGGTCAGCTACGAAACCGGATTTCAGATCTATGATGCCGAATCCGGCCGCGCAGTGTACTCGGACGAAAATCTGGCCCTCGCTCGAGGATGGAGTACCGCGATCGGCTGGATGGGCGGCAACCGCATCGTGCTGCGCGAAGGCGACGATCCACCTTCGGCATACCGGCGCTCTCCCGTCGTGTTGAATCTGACCAGCAACAAACTCGCGAGCCTCGAGGAAGTGACGGGCATCCGGTCGAATCTGGCTGATGTCGGACTCGTTCACGAAACGTTAGCCCTTCGTGCGCGGTCCGCCGATTGGCGGGTGATTTCCCTCGTCGATGGCCGCAGGATCGCTGACCGCCGGTCCACGAAGGCGAAATTCGGTGGATTCATCCCAGCCGGGGAGCCTCGAAACCGGTGGGCTCCGCCGTCTGTGCTGCCAGACCATGAGCGTCATCGAGCAACGCGAACTTCGCTTTGTCCGGAGCCGAGGAAGGGGTAGCCCGACTCGCGAACGTCAATGACGGCCGTGCCTTCCGCGCGCCCCTCGATGCGCAAAAGCGTGAACGGATCCGATGCCCGGAAGGTAATTGTTTCGCCCCCTTCGATCCCCGCAATCTCCGGCGGTGAGACGCGGACCTTCGCGGTGATCGACGCGTCCCCGGGAACTCCAATGAGCGGAGCGACCGATGCTCGACCGCCGGTACGAGGATCGATATGGACGGTGCTGATCGTGGCGGCCGGACGGGATTGGCCGGCGGGTATGGATTCGGCCAAGGCTGGGCCAAGCGCCAATCCTGCCGGGAAAACGCGCAACTGCTTTCGGAGTCGCTCGGAGCCCGAAGCTTCGATCGTCAACGTCACCATGCCCTCCGCGAGGAACCCTCCGAGCGCCAGCATTCTGATTCCGATCTCGAGCGTCCTGGCGGAAGCAGGACTGGGCACGGGTATCTCCAACGAAGTCACCAGTTCGCTTCCGGAAACGATTGCTGCTACTCCCTCCGGCTCCACGGATGCCCGGATCGATGTCACGTTCGGACCCGCGGTAACTCGAACCGAGGAATAGAACCCGGCCCCGATCCCCTCGAGGAGAGGGTCGATGCTGAGCCCGGACGGAGGCGCCACTACTTCGCCCTCGAACTCACTCGACCGAACGGACGTACCAGGGCGGCTGACGACGAGTCGATAGGGGCCGGCCGCCAGGGTACGGAGGGAGAAGAAAGGTCCGAGCGGAGATACCTCCAGCGCGGCCGGGTCGGCTCCGGAAGTCGAGAAGGCGACGGTGTCCGGAGTCAGGATCTGCACTCTCCATGGAATCTGCTCCTCGCTCGGCGCGGACTGAAAGCGGACAGATCCGGGCGCTACTCCGTCGATCATCAGCCTGGTGCTGATTTGGAAGGGAATGTCGCCGCCTAGCTGAGGATTCCGGAAGCCGGTGGGTATCAAGACCCCTTCCACGGGAGCCGATCGCACGGTCGCGAAGGAATCTCTCATCCCCGGGGCCGAAAACCGGACCCGGGTGCTGCCCGCTTCCGCCCTTCCGGTAAGGGTGTACGGGACGTTCTCATTCGCGTTGACCCGAATCGAGTTCGTCGCGGACGCTGGATCGGGGCCGATCGCGAGCCTCGCGATGGCTGGATTCTCCACAGTTACGGTTACCTGGGGAACTGGCGTGTAGCCGAAGATCCGATAGGTAAGGGGAACGAACCCGCCCAGCGGAACGTCGATATCCGGCGCGACCACCCCGGTTCCCGGCACGACGTCAACCGCCATCCAATCGGAGCCTCCACGGGTGGATGGAATCTCGGGACGGCCAGCGAGGGCCGAGAGGCTCCACCGCGCGGAATTGGTCCATCCACAGTACACGGTTCCCTGCGTGGACGAGAGCGGCGGGAAGTGGCTGCCGCAGACTCCCGTAAGGGCATCATCGCCGTCTCCACCCAAGTAGCTCGCGCGGAGCAGATTCCCGGAAAGCCCTAGCCACAGAAGCATTCCGTCGGTCGCGCCTCCTCCGTGCCTCGCCTGCATCGCGTCGATTACCGGCAGATCCCTCGATGAGGTCGATCCGAGTAACTCGATCACTGGGTTGGCCGCGGTTCCGGTGATGCGCGTCGAATGGACGCTTTCGTCGCCGTGTCCTCCGAATGCTCTGAGACGAAGTGCGGCTTCCGGAGTCGCGGCATCGAACGAGGCGATCAGCACATCGGAGCCGCCTCGATACCCCGCGATGTCCGGCGACTCAGTCTCACCTGTGGCCGTGGCGTACTCGCCGAATACCATGTTCGCAGCTGTGAGCCGGTCGCGGCCCGCCCCTCCGCAAAGGCGAGAGAAAGACGGCGCGTTGGAAGCAAGGCGGGTGATCCAGAATCCGTCGGAGCGGCCCGATAGCGATTGGGTATCCGCGCCGGTTTGAGGAAAGTCCTGCGACTCGGTTTCCCCAAGAATATGTAGCACCGAGCTCGAACTCGCCTGATAAGAGATTCCGAGCACTACGTCGTCCGCGCTTCCTCCAATCAGTTCGACTCCCACCAATAGTGGCTCCGCCCCGAACCCCGGCGTCTGGAGCGTGAGGACAGCGCCATCGAGTCCTCCCCGCCGCCGGGCGGCGGGGAAGCTACGCGCGCCGGGAAAGTCATCTGAATCGGTGGAACCGCCGATCCAGGTGACGAAGTTCGAGCCACCCGCGGAGGTGAGCCGGTCCGTTCCGCTCCCGCCCCAATAGGTCAACTGAAATCCCCCTTCGGAACCGATGAAGACGAAGCCATCCCAGTCGCCGCCTCCGTAGAAAGGCTGAATCCCGCCCGATGCGGGCAGATTTCGCGAATTTGTCTCGCCAACCACGACCACGCGAGTCCGGCCGTCGAACATCGTCGCCATGGCGCGAGGCAAGTCCTCGCCATCGCCGCCAATCACGAGTGTTCGGACGCCGAATACTCCGGAAAGACGCACGACGAAATCAGTTGAGGTCCGCGCGGCCGTGTTACCCGTGGGGAAACCGATCGAGGTCGTCGTTCCCGTGAACGCGCCGCCGCTCCCCGCCACGATCTTTTCCTCGCCAGAATCGCCCGAGAGGCTGATCGCCAACACCTCCGGATCGATGATGAGTTCGCCCGACCGGTCATAGGCGCCGATCCTGAACCCTACCTCGCGAGGGCCTGTCTTGCGGAAGCTTGCCGGCACGGGCCGTCCCTTACAGGACGCTCGCGGAGCTTTGTGAACGAGCCTGCCGCTTCCCACCGACGCCTCCAGGGAACCGTCCGGCAGTAGCTTCAACCGCGTTCCTTCCTCGAATCGTATGCGGATCCGCGACGGGTCAGCTCCGGGGTGTACCGCGAAATCGTACTCGAGCGATCCGGCGGCGCCGTGATAATCAATGTCGATGCCAGGGTAGGCTTCTCTCTGGGCCACGCGCTTGTGAATGGGTACCTTTCGCGTCCAGGCACTCGGGTCGCGTCCCTTGATGTAGTCCTTCACTCCCATTGACTCGCCAGCGGCCTTGAAACGCGCAGCCGAGGACCGGGATAGCTCCAACGGAACACGCTGCCGCCGGACTGCATGACCGCGCCCGCGTTCGTCAGAAATAGATCGCCCGAGGGGCCACGAAGCAGATACAGGACTCGTGGATCGGTCTGGCCGAGATTCGGCTCGGCGGTTACTCCGCCTGTTAGCCCGTGGGCTGTCGCCATCAAGTACAGCACCGAAAGAGAGAACCGCATTCCCTCATCTTATCCCGCCACGCGTGCGCGATGTCGCTGTGTTCACCCTTGCAGGGAGGGGATTCCATTCCCGCGAAGGACTATCCGGACGCCAACGAGTTCCGCTGACTGATGAACGAATAACTTCCATGCGCGGGCAAAGGGTACTCACGGCTCGATTTGGCGCAGCCCTTGGAGGTGTGGTGCGGCAAGGGCCGTTGGTTGGGCGGATTGCGAGCCTTTCGCTGGTGTTCGCGATCGCGGCTGGTTTGGGCCGACAGCTGTTGACCGGCTTTCCAGGGCGACTGATCTCGAGCGGCGTCATGCGCCGCGAACTGGAAGCTCCTCACCGCTACATCCCCCAGACGGGCTGCTTCGCGTGTTTGGCGGACTTGCGGAAGATCCGCGACCGCCATGTCGCCTTCGGGTTCCGGTTGAAGATCACCAAGTGGCCTTCGGCCGTTCCCGTCGCATCCATGTAGCGCCGGTTTGGGCGGGCCCCTCCAGGATTGTCTTCTCGCGCGATCCGCGCTGGATCTTGATTTCGACTACGGCCGTCTGCTCGCCGCCCGGCCAAGGCCAGACGACGCGCAGGTCGGCGCGCCGCCGCCCGAGGCCGTATTCGCGGTCAACCCGTCCGCCGCCGTTCACGATCCGCTGCAGGAAGGCTTGCAGAAGAAGGTGCGGACCCGCCTCCTTGTAGTCGAACCGTTCGAGCCATACTTCGCCGTTCTCCCGGAAGAACTGCTGGAAACCCCGCAGGAGCGCATTCATGTCGAGCGGGCCGCCGGGCTTCTGGTACCAGACGGATTCCTGCTGGTGCGCGAAATCGATTTGGGCCACGTAGCTCAGTTCGCGGGGAATCACCTCGCTATAGATGCCGTTGGCGATTTCGAGCTTGCCCTTTTTCGCGGCGGAGGAGCCCGAGGTCGATCGCGTACTCGATGTCGTCGAGATGCCGCGACCAGTCGAAATCCGTGCTCGTGAGAATCGGCTGGATTACCCTTCTGACACGTTCTTCGCCGAGCTTGTCGCCGAGTTGATCGATGTGAGTGTCGCGCCGCAGAATCAACTGTTCCTTGGCGCGCTGAATGCTGCCGGTCGTGATCGGCCGCGAGCGGTCGCGCCCCTCTGGATTCCGGAAGCACGCCTCGGCGGCGAGAGCGTTGACCAGCCAAGGCTGTCCGCGCGTGAGGCTCCAAACGAGTTCGTGGACCCCGTCCTCGAAAACCTGACCCGTCTCGGCGGTGTGCTGGCGAAACAACGATCGGATCTCGGTCCGCCCGAATTGAGCTACTGTTTGGGGCGCGGGCGAGAACTCTCCCATGTCCCGATTTCCGCAGAACACCATGGCGATCCCCATTCGTCGGAGCGCCCACAGTTGGCGAATGAAGCTTGCTCGCGTCTCGCCGCACAAGAGATCCGTCTCGTCCCACAAGATGCAAAGCGGCCGATCGGAGCAATCGGCCCACTGTTTCATGATCTGCCGCAGTGCCTTTTCCGGTCCGGCCGTGGCGATCGCCTTGACAGATGTAGCAGCCACAGTGTCATCATCAGCCAGAACCGAGCGGCCCTCGCCAATTGGCTCAGGATTGTTCGGATTCCATCTTGGGCGAGTGGGTTCCGGTCCGCGGTCTGGACGTCGCAGTACACGGCGCGATAGCCGCGCTGCTTCAACACGGGCGTCAATGCGCGGAGCACCGTCGTTACGCCCGTCAGGCGCCGTGTGGGTATCCGGAGGTCCTGCCTACGATCGATTGTCCGCAGCAGTCGCGGGAGATCCAAACGTTCGAGCGGCGGCACAAAGTAGTGCTGCGCCGCCACGATCGGACCCGCCGTGCAGAACTCGCGCAAGCGGCTATCCTACTGCGGACGCCGGATGCTGATCCCGATCTCCTTCAACTGACGTTCCGGCACTTCCGACGGCGCGTCGCACATGAGGTCGGTTCCCTTGGCCGTCTTGGGGAAGGGAATCACGTCGCGAATCGATGTCTCGCCGCACAGGATCATCACCAGACGATCGAGTCCCAGTGCGATTCCTCCATGTGGCGGAGCGCCGTACTCGAGCGCGTCGAGCAGGAATCCGAACCGCCGCCGTGCCTCTTCATCGGTGAATCCGAGCGCGCTGAACACCTTCGATTGCACGTCGCGGCGATGAATACGAATCGAGCCCGAGCCGAGTTCGACGCCGTTCAGCACCACGTCGTAGGACTTCGCCCGGCAACCGGCCGGATCGTCCGTCAGCTTGTCGATGTGTTCGTCGAGCACCGAGGTGAACGGGTGATGCGCCGCCATCCAGCGGTTGTCCTCCTCGTCCCATTCGAACATCGGGAAATCCACCACCCATAGGAACTTGAACACGTTCGGATCGAGCAGCTTGTGCCGGTCGTTGTACTTGGCGCCAGCCAGTAGCCGAAGCTGTCCGCACGCCTTGAGCACGGTTTCGTCCGGACGCGCACCCTTCGGCTCCTCGCCGAATCCGGCCAGCAGCAGCGTGTCCTCTTCGGCCGCGCCCGTGCGCTCGCGGACCTTCGCCATCGCCTCGGGGAAGTCGCGCTCGAGGCGTTTCGCGTCGTCGAAAACGCGCAGTCCCTTCTCCTTACCCGCGTCCTTGAGTTCATCGCGCTCCTTCCGCGAGAGTTGTCCGGTCTTCGGAATCACGATCGCCACCAGCGGTGAACTCGCGGCCACCAGACCCGCGCCCTCGAATAGATCGCTCACGATGTGGAAGGGCGGCAGGCGCAAGTCGGGTTTGTCGGTGCCGTACATCTTCATCGCCTGGTCATAGGTCAGGCGCGGCAGCGGCAGCGGCAGGTCCTGTCCGAGCACGCTCATCACCCCGGCCAGCAGCTTCTCGATCGTCGCGTAGACGGTCTCTTGCTGCGGGAACGACATCTCCAAGTCGATCTGCGTGAACTCGGGCTGACGGTCCGCGCGCAAGTCCTCGTCGCGGAAGCAGCGCACGATCTGGAAGTACTTCTCGTAGCCGGCCACCATCAGCAACTGCTTGAAGATCTGCGGCGACTGCGGTAGCGCGTAGAACGTTCCCGGATTCACGCGCGCCGGCACCAGATAGTCGCGCGCGCCTTCCGGCGTCGAACGCGTCATGAACGGTGTTTCGATCTCCAGGAATCCCTGATCGTACAGTGCGTTGCGAATCGCGAGCGTCATCTTCGACCGCAGGATGATGTTGCGCTGCATGCGCGGACGGCGCAAATCGACGAAACGATACTTCAACCGGGCTTCTTCGCTTACGTCCACCGTGTCTTCCATCGGGAACGGCGGCGTGCGCGATTCGTTGAGGATGTACAGGTTGTCGACGACGATTTCGACCTCGCCCGTCGGGATGTTCGAGTTGATCGTTTCCTTGGAACGGGTGATGACCCGGCCCTCCACCGCCACCACGAACTCGCTGCGCAGCAACTCGGCTTTCTTGTGGGCGTCACTGGTGGCTTCTTCGAACACGCACTGCGTGATGCCATCGCGATCGCGCAAGTGAATGAAGATCACACCGCCGAGATCGCGCCGGCGGTGGACCCATCCCATCAGAAGCGCGCGCTGGCCCGCGTTGGATGCACGCAGTTCCCCACAGGAATGCGTGCGGCGAAGGTCGCCAAGAAAGTCGAGTGGTACGGAGGAGGTGGGTTGCATGATTGTCGAGGGGAAACGATTAGAAGCGATTGAGAAGGTCTTCGAGCGAAACGTTGACCTGCTCGCCGGACGTCATGTCCTTCAGAGCATAAACGCCCGCCTTCATTTCATTGTCGCCGGCCAGGAGCGTGAATCGCGCGCCCAGCTTGTTGGCGAGTTCCATACTGCGCTTGAGTTTGGCGTCCGGACCGAGTTCGATCGACACGCCCCTTCTTCCGAAGCCGGTGTGCGAGACCAGCGCAATGGCGAACGGCCGGTTCGCCCATGGGCGCGATGTAGAGATCGAGCGAACGGGCGGCAGCCGCGGGCTGGGCCTCTTCGAGGGTCAGAACCAGCCGGTCCTCGCCGATCGAGAATCCGATACCGGGCGAGTGGACCTTGCTGCCGAGTTTCTCGGCGAGGCCATCATAGCGGCCGCCGCCCAGAACGGAGTTCTGCGATCCGAGCGCGCCTTCATGGACGAACTCGAACGTGGTCCGCATGTAGTAGTCGAGCCCGCGCACCAGGCGCGGCTTCACCGTGTAAGCCAAGCCGCGATCGTCGAGCAGCTCGCGCACGCGGCGGAAGTGCGGATTGCAAACCTCGCAGAGGCGGTCGAGAATCGAGGGCAGCGCGTCGATCGTTGGCTGGCAGTCCGGAATCTTGCAGTCGAGCACGCGGAGCGGATTCGTCACCGATCGCCGCTGGCAATCGGTACACAGCTTCATCGTGACCGGCGCGAGGGCTTCCTTCAGCTTCGCGATATAGACCGGACGGCAGTTCGGGCAGCCTACCGAGTTGACGAAGATCGAAAACCCCGAAAGTCCGCAACGCGTCAGAATCTCGGTGACCATCTCGATCACTTCGGCGTCGGTCACGGGAGAATCCGATCCGATCGCCTCCGCGCCGATCTGCGAGAACTGGCGGTAGCGGCCTTTCTGCGGACGCTCGCG
>CADECY010000140.1:15114-23373 GCA_902825945.1 uncultured Acidobacteriota bacterium | reverse complement strand
CGGTGATCGACGCGTGTCGTCATCGTCCACTCCAGCCGGGTATTGGGAGCCTGATACCAATAATTGTTCGCCACCAACGGATTCACTCCCGGATCGGTGGGTAGCGGCGTCACGCCATACAGGTATTTCGCCAGCGGACTCTGCCGCGTGACCGGAATCCGGTTGCCCACGAATGGAACCCGTTGCCAGTTGTTCGACGCGGGCCCTGTGCTCCACGGATCGTAGAGCGTGAAGCGGCGCCCCGCGCCATCGACGAGTCCGCTGAAGTCGCCCTCGCGCATCGCCGCCGTCGGAACCGACGTGTTTCGCGTCGTCGCCGTGAGGCTGCGAAACGCCTCGTAGGCGTGGAAGAAGAAGGTCCGGTTGCGCCCGTTGTAGAGCTTCGGAATGTAGATCGGCGCACCCGCCGATGCACCGAATTCGTTGCGGACCAGATGCGGTGGCCGCGTCCAGCGATCCTGCCGCTGCCGCGCTACGCCGAAACCGAGATTGTTGTTCCGCGCGATCTCGAAGATCGAACCGTGAAACTCGTTGGTGCCCGCGCGCGTGTTGACGATCACCGTGCCGGGACGATTCATCTTCGCCGACGAGTTGTTCGTCTCCACGCGAAATTCCTCGATCGTGTCCATTCCCGGCGGGCGTCCGGCGACTTCACCGACATCGCGGTTGAGCAGAACCGCGCCGTCCTGCACGAACTCCATGCCCCACTTGATTCCCCACACGCGCGGAGAAGCACTCGCGCCGTCCACCCCGGGAGTGGTCTGATTGACCAACGATTGGAACATCCGCCCGCTGATGGGAAGCTGGTCGAGCCGTGCGCGATCGGTTACCTGTGCGAGCGTCGCGGACGTGGTGGTGACGAGCGGCGCGGCGTTGGCGACCACGGTGACTTCCGAGGCGGTCGACCCGACCTTCAGCGAAGCATCGACCACCACCGTCTGGCCGGTCTGCAACAGGAATTCGCCCCGGAACGGTTCGAAGCCCTGCGACTCGATGCGGATCGAGTAGTTCCCCGAGAGCGCTGCTGGGAACGCATAGGCACCGGCTTCGTTGGTCGTGGTGGTGAACTTGCCGGCCGTGCGTGGATGTTCGATGGTCACGGTGGCGCCCGGGACAAAGGCTCCGGTGGCGTCGCGGACCGTGCCCTGCACCTTGCCCGCGCCGGTTTGCGCGGCGGCGGCCGCTCCCAATAGGATCGTGAGAATGCTAAAGCGGACTGTCATATGGAAAGGTAGTATATCGAGTCCTTCGCCTCATGGGGGACATTCTGTCCAGCCATGTGGTGAATCAGAGTCCAGGACGGATATCGATCTTCGATACTCGAGTGCGTGAGATTCACCAGCAGGGCCTGACGCGATTCCGGCGCGATCACTCGAGACCGGAGGGTTCTACCTTGCTTACTTCGCTGAAACCACAGGCAGATCGAGGAAGCTCGCGTTGCCCGGCGTGTGGTAGACCCGTTGCGTTGCCTTCCGGTAGTCTTCCGGTTTTGCCCAGAAGATGCTCGCCGTGAAGGTCTGCGGATTGCGGTCATAGAGCGGGAACCAACTCGACTGGACGTGGACCATGAGACGGTGTCCGGGCAAGAAGACGTGGTTCGCGTTGGGAAGGGCGAAGCGGTAGGCAAGCGGCACGCCGGCCGCGAGAGGTTTCGGCGTCTCGAGGCTCTCCCGATACCGTCCGCGGAAAATGTCCATCGCGATCGCGAGTTGGTAGCCGCCCATGGCGGGCTGAGCCGCAACTTCATCCGGGTAGAGGTCGATCAGCTTGACGACCCAGTCGGAGTCAGTCCCCGACGTCGAGGCCACCAGATTCACCACCGGCGCTCCCGCGATCTTCAACGGTTCGGTGAGGACCGGAGAGGTGAACGTGAGCACATCGGTACGCCCGGATGCTTCCCGCTGATCATCGGTGAGCCACTTGCGCCAATTGGCGCTCGAGCTGTCGATGGGGCGCTGGCGGTACGGGACCGGCTTGGCCGGATCCGACACATACTCAGAGAATTGCGCCTCTGAAGACCGCGGCTCGTCGAATCCCGCGCGCATGTCCGCGCGCAAATATAGCTTGCGCGCCGTCGATGCCGGCGGCCAGCCCGGCAGCGCGCGCCACTTGTTCGTGCCCGTCTCGAAGGCCGAGACCACCGGCAAGTTCGCTTTCGGCGCGCCGTCTTTCAAGTACTGATCGAGAAAGGGGCGCAGAATCTCGCGGCGGAAATGGAGCGCCGTGTCGGACCGGAATTTGACGATGCCGAGTTCGCTTCCCTCGCCGTTCATCTGGCCGTGATACCAGGGACCGATCGCCAGGAAGACCTTGTCGTTATCCGTGTCCTTCGGTTTGATCGCCTTGTAAACCGCCGGAGCCCCATAAATGTCTTCCTGATCCCAGAGACTGTGCACCAGCATGACCGGCACCTTCAGCGGCTGGCGGGCAAGCAGTTGGTCCAGCGCCTGATCGCGCCACCAGGCGTCATAGCCCGGATGTTCGACGATCTTGCGCCAGAAGCCCATCTGGTCGAGCCCGCGAGCCTTGCCGAGTTCGCCCGCCGAGGCGTACCTGCGGAACGAGTCGTACTCGTCGTAGTGTGTGGACCACCACTTGGTTTCGTTCTTGCGCGTGCCCTGCTGGTCGTAGATGTAGGACATCATCGTCTGCCGGAAAGCACCATTGTGAAACCAGTCATCGCCCTTCCATCCGTCGACCATCGGGTTCATCGGCACCGAGACCTTCAGCGCCGGATGAGGATCGAACAGCGCCATCAGAGGCAGGAATCCGTCATACGACACGCCGATGATGCCCACCTTGCGGTTGGTTTCGGGCACGTTCTTCACCAGCCAATCGACAGTGTCCCATGTGTCGGTGGCGTGGTCCACCGGCGTGGGATTGCGCGGCCCGCGGACTGGCCGGGTCATGACGTAATCGCCCTCCGATCCGTACTTGCCGCGGACATCCTGCATCGCGCGGATGTAGCCGCCTTCCACGATGATGTCGGTGACATTGTCGTAGCCTTGCAGCACAGACGCGAGATGCGCGCTCTCTGCGTGCTTGGTGAGATCGGAGGCGTTGTATGGCGTGCGGGTGAGCAGGATCGGAGCGTTGCGGGCACCCTTGGGCACCAGGATGACGGTGAACAGCTTCACTCCGTCGCGCATCGGAATCATGACCTCGCGCCGTTCGTGGTCGAATTCGCCGGCCGCTACCTTCAGGTTCTCAGCAGTCTCGGTCGCGAGTTCGGGATAGGTCTTCGGTTGACCGGTCACAACCGCCGCCAAGATGGGCACGAGCAGGAATGGCTTCATGGAATCCATGGTAGTGGACGCGGGCTTCCATCCCGGCACCGGAACGGCTGGCGGCTCAGGCGAGCAAGGGCTTCACGACGTTCCCGTGCACGTCGGTCAGTCGGAAATGCCGGCCCTGATACTTGTACGTCAACTTCAAGTGGTCGACCCCCAGGCAATGCAGGATCGTTGCGTGCAAATCGTGAACATCCACGGGATTCTCGACCACGTTGTAGCTGAAGTCATCCGTCGCGCCGTAACTCATTCCCGGCTTGATTCCACCGCCCGCCATCCAGATCGTGAAGCAGCGCGGATGGTGGTCACGGCCATAGTCGGTGGCCGTCAGGCGTCCCTGGCAGTAAACGGTGCGGCCGAATTCCCCACCCCAAATCACCAGCGTGTCGTCCAGCATGCCCCGTTGTTCGAGATCGCTGATGAGCGCCGCCGATGCCTGATCGGTATCCTTGCACCGCGCCGGCAGCCCTTTCGGTAGCCCGCCATGGTGATCCCAATCCCGATGGAACAACTGCACGAACCGCACTCCGCGTTCAGCCAGGCGCCGTGCCAACAGGCAATTCGCCGCGTATGTGCCCGGCTTGCGTGCGTCTTCTCCGTAGAGCTGGAAGGTCGAGTCGGGCTCCTTCGAGAGGTCGGTGAGTTCTGGCACCGATGTCTGCATCTTGAACGCCATCTCGTACTGCGAGATGCGCGTGGCGATTTCGGGATCGCCGTAATCGTCCAGCTTGTTCTGATTGATCGCGCTCAACGCGTCGAGAAACTTGCGGCGGTCCGGGCCGGAGAATCCGTCCGGATTGTTGAGATACAGCACCGGATCTCCCACAGAGCGGAACTTCACCCCCTGGAACCGTGTCGGCAGAAATCCGCTGCCCCACAGCCGGTCATACAACGGCTGTCCGCCACCGCCTTGGCCCGGCGAGATCATCACGACGAAACCGGGCAGGTCCTTGGACGCCGATCCCAACCCGTACAACAGCCACGAGCCAATCGACGGACGGCCCGCGATCTGCGCGCCGGTCTGGAAGAACGTCACCGCCGGATCATGATTGATCGCCTGCGTGTGAACCGACTTTACGAAACAGAGCTTGTCGGCGATCTTCTGCGTGTGCGGAAGCAGTTCGCTCATCCACGCGCCCGACTTTCCGTACTGCGCGAACGAAAACTTGGTGGGTACGCACGGAAAGGACGATTGCGTCGCAGACATTCCGGTCAGCCGCTGCCCCCGCCGGATCGAGTCCGGCAATTCGCTGCCCGCGACATCCTTCATCTTGGGCTTGAAGTCGAACAGATCCATCTGCGAAGGTCCGCCGGACTGGAACAGGTAGATCACCCGCTTCGCCTTCGGTGCGACCGCGCCGAGCGAGACGTCCGGCAGAAGCGATGCCAACGCCGCCGCGCCGAGTCCCGTGGCCGATCGCGAGAAGAGGTAACGGCGCGTCATTTCGAGCGGTGTCATGCGGTCATTCCTTGGTCACGGTTTCATCGAGATTCAGAATCACGCTCGCGATACTCGACCAGGCCGCGAGCGATGCGATGTCGAGCGCCGGGTCGCGCGGTGAGTCGCCCTGCTTCAGAAAGGACTCCGCCGCGGCACGATCGGTGTCGAACCGGCGCAAGTAGTATCCCGCGGTCTCGCCGAGCACTCGCAGTTCCGTTTCGCCCGGCGGCCGTCCGAGAACGGTGGAGTATGCGAATCCGATCCGCGACTCGGCCGTCGAACCACCTTCCTTCAAGATCCGCTCGCCCAGCTTCCGCGCCGCTTCGACGAACGTGACATCGTTCATCAGATTCAACGCTTGCAACGGAGTGTTCGTGCGGCTCTCGCGCACGATGCACGTCTCGCGAGTCGGCGAATCGAACGTGATCATCGCGGGCGGAGCGATCGTCCGGCGCCAATAGGTGTAGAGGCTGCGGCGATAGAGGCCGTCGCCGGTGTCGGGCTTGTAGCCGCCGCCTCCGGTGAGTTCCTGCCACAGTCCGGCGGGTTGATACGGCTTCACCGAAGGTCCGCCGGTTTTCTTCACCAACAGGCCCGAAACCGCGAGCGCCTGATCGCGAATCATCTCTGGCGAGAGCCGGTGGCGCGGCGAGCGGGCGAACAGACGGTTCTCCGGATCCCGTTGCAGCAATTCCGGCGTGACCCTGGACGATTGTCGATAAGTGGCGCTCGTCACAATCGTGTGGAGCAGGTGCCGGACATTCCAGCCTGAATCCATGAACTCGACGGCGAGCCAATCGAGCAGGTCCTGATGGATCGGCCACTCGCCCTGCGAACCGAAATCCTCGATCGTCTTGACCAAGCCCATGCCGGTCAGCATTTGCCAGAAGCGATTCACGGTGACACGAGCGGTGAGCGGATTCTCGCGCGAAACGATCCAGCGTGCGAGTCCCAGCCGATTGGCCGGATACTCGGGCTTCCATCCGCCGATCGACGCGGGCACAGCCGGTTCGACCTTTTCTCCCGGAGCATCGTAGGCGCCGCGCTTCAATACGAAGGTGTCGCGCCGCTCCTTCCGCTCCGCCATCACCATCACGGTCGGCAGCGAGGCGTAGTATTTGTCCCGCTCGGACTTGGCTTCGAGTATCTCTTTGCGAGCGGAAGCGAGTTCCGCCGGAAGATGCCGGTCGAGGAAGCACAGGTCTAGCTTGCGCTGTTGACCAGCCGTACGCTTGCCGCGATCGATCCGTGCGATCGCGGCCGGAGTCTCGTGCGCGGACAGAGCCGCAATCTCATCGGGTGTCAGCGCGCGGCTGTGGATCCGGATCGATTCGACCGAGCCTTGGAAACCGAGGCCCGCTCCCGCGCCGATCCGCAACGGCAACTTTGCGCCCATCGGCCACAGATGCTGATCGAACAAAACCTTCAGCGGCCACTCTTTGCCATCGACGTAGATGTGCGCCCCGGCCGCTTTCATCGATCCGTCGTAGGTCACCGCAATGTCGTGCCAGTCGTTCAGCGGCAGCGCATCTCGCGTCTCGATCCGCATTCCGAGATCGGTCCAGCGGAAGATCTTGTGGAAGCGGACCTTGCCATCGACCAGATAGATGCCGTATCCCCCACCTTCCCAGTAGTCCTCCGCGCGGGTCAGGATCGCGCCCTTGCCGGACTCGGCCTTGACGCGCACGAACAGCGTGAGTGGATCGCGATGGTCGAACTTCGCCAGATCGGTTCCGAGATTCTCGACCCTCTTTCCTTCGAAGGCCGTCTGCTCGAGCTTCTTCTCCACCACGAGCGCGTCCGGAGGATTCCAGTCGCGCGGTTCGCGCGATTTCGCCTCCGATCTCTCCCACTTTCGCTGCGCTTTGTCGCGGACCGCCCGCATCCCCTCCCAACGTTCGCGCGCATTCGCGGCCTTCGAATCCAACGCCGTGAGCTTTGCTTCCTGCTCTTCGTTCGGCGCGGCGATGAACGGAGGCTCGTTTCCGAAGTTGTAAACGAACCCCTTCTCCGGGACGTTGTTGAAGAAGGCAAACAGGCTGTAGAAGTCACGCTGCGTCAGCGGATCGTACTTATGGTCGTGACAGCGTGAGCAGCCCATCGTGAGCCCGAGCCAAACAGTGGAAGTCGTCTCGGCCCGATCGGCCACGTACTCCACGCGAAACTCTTCGTCCACGATTCCGCCCTCGGCGCTCGTGCGGTGGTTGCGGTGAAAGCCGGTTGCGACTTTCTGGCTGGTCTTTGCGTCCGGCAGGAGATCGCCCGCAATCTGTTCGACGGTGAACCGGTCGAACGGCATATTGCGATGAAACGCGTCGATCACCCAGTCTCGCCAGCGCCACATCGAGCGGACCCCATCGGACTGATACCCGTTCGTGTCGGCGTAGCGAGCTGCCTCGAGCCACCGGATCGCCATCCGTTCGGCATGCTGCGTCGAAGAGAGCAGACGCGCGACCACCTTCTCGTAGGCATCCGGAGCCGGGTCGTTCACGAAGGCCTCGACCTCGGCTGGCGCGGGCGGGAGTCCGGTGAGATCGAGAGTCACGCGCCGGATCAGTGTCCGCTTGGCGGCTTCCGGCGACGGCGAGAGTCCCTCGCGATCCAGCCGGGCGAGCACGAAGCGGTCGATCGCGTTGTGCGGCCATTTCGGATTCGAAACGGAGGGAAGCGCCGGCTTCACCGGCGGAATCAGCGACCAATGCCCTTGCCACTTGGCGCCCTGCTCGATCCAAAGCCGGATCGTTTCGATTTCGCGATCGCTCAGCTTCTCGTGCCCCATATACGCAGGCGGCATGCGAACCGCCTGGTTCGAAGAGACGAGGCGTTTGTAGAGTCCGCTGTTCGCGGGATCTCCGTTGCGGATCGCGTACGAGCCGTTCTTTAACTGAATCCGCGCGCCAGCCTCGGTATCGAACCGGAGTGCCGTCTTCCGATTCGCGGGATCGGGTCCGTGGCAGGTAAAGCAGCGATCGGAAAGGATCGGCCGGACGTCCCGGTTGAACTCGACCGTGCGTTGAGCAGCGGCGGACAAGGCCATGGACGCAACCAACCAGAAGCGGACCGGTGGAACCATCTCAATAAGAGAATATCTCTACTCGGGGTTCCAGCGGTGGGCGTCCGGCGCGGGAAGTCCAATCAAATCGAGGACTCGCTCGAGGGTATGGTCAACGATATCCTCGACCGTTTTCGGGTTGTGATAGAAGCCCGGCACCGGCGGCATGATGATGGCGCCCATCTCGGTGAGAGCGGCCATCGTTCGCAGGTGACCCAGGTGAAGCGGAGTTTCCCGCACCAAGAGAATGAGGCGTCGCCGCTCCTTGAGCATCACGTCGGCGGCGCGCACCATCAAGTTGGAACTGACGCCAGTCGCGATCGCGCTCATCGTGTGGATCGAACATGGAGCCACTACCATGGCGTCGACGCGAAACGAACCCGAGGCGAGCCGGGAGCCGATATCCTCGTGCGGGTAGTGGAAGTCGGCCTGAGCGCGAATCTCGGCCGCCAGTTTGCCCGTCTCGAGAAAAGCCG
>CADECY010000140.1:0-15104 GCA_902825945.1 uncultured Acidobacteriota bacterium | reverse complement strand
CGTTCTCCGCTTCGGCTGAGAATCAGCTGCGTCTCGGCGCCGGTTTCGCGAAGCTTTTCGAGCAGACGGAGCCCGTAGATCGATCCGCTCGCCCCGCTGATGCCGACCACAATTTTCAAAATTCGTCTACTCCCGAATACTTTGTTCCGTTTTCAGAACAAAACCGTCAAAGCGACCGTTGCGGTACGTCCGGTACCCCGCTATAATCTCACCCAGGGATCGGATCACCACGGGCCGGCTGTTCGCGATCTGTACAGGATACGTGTCATCATAATGCCCGAGTCATCTGAAGAAGCCGGCCAAAAGCTAAAGCGCGCGCGCGACCGCCTCGGCCTGCGGTATCGCGATGTCGAACAAGCCAGTAACAGTATCGCACAGCGCCACGGGAACGACGAGTTCTCCATCGCTCTCAGTCGTCTCTCAGACATTGAAAACAAAGGGACTGTTCCCACGATCTACCGGCTCTACTCGCTTTCCGCGATCTACCGGCTCGACTTTCAGGAAGTGCTCTCCTGGTACGGAGTGGACCTCACCAAGCTGCCGGGCGATGCGACTCTGGTAGAACTTGAGAAGACTCACACCATCCAGTTCTCGCGGCTGACGGCCGGGGCGGTCCAGTTCCCGTTGTCGCTCGATCCGGGCATCGATCTCCGGAGAACCACCCACCTGAGCCGCTTCATTCAGAAATGGGGCTCACTCCCACTGATGCTGCTCAACGGACTCGATCTCCGAAACCAGCGATTCGCCTTCATCGGAACAGAGGACTACTGGATGTACCCGGTCATTCCGCCTGGATCGCTTGTGCAAATCGATGAAACCCGGCGCAAACCAGCCAGCACGGGCTGGGCAACCGAGTACGACCGCCCGATCTACTTCTTCGAGCACCGAGAGGGGTTCATCTGCAGTTGGTGCAGCATGGACTCTGGCAACCTGATCCTACAACCGCACCCCTCGTCCATGCAGGCGCCGTTGATTTTCGCCTACCCGGCCGAAATCGACGTGATCGGGGTGGTGACGGGAGTAGCTATGCGTCTCGATCCGGCGAAGAAACGCCGTGGGCGCTTCGTAGCAGATCCAGAAGCGTCTCGAGGTCGGTGAGGTAGAGCTGCCGTTCGGCGGTACGCACGTTGGCCGGAACGAAGTTGCGATAGGGAGCCAAGCGAAGCCAAGTTTCGATCAACGGCTTCTTGTCGACGCCAAGCTCTGACAGGTACAGGTCGAGATCGACCTTCTGATGCTCGAGGCCGTACCCGATCCATTCACGGAATGCACGCTGGTGGCTCTCGTAAAGGGTCTCATGCGCGTCATCATCCCCGAACATGAGCGCCAGTCCATGATGTTCGTAGCGCCCGCTGTTGGAATTGCGCAAAGAGGACAGATACACCAGCCGGCCGAAGACCGAGTTGATGTGCGATAAAGTGTGGCGCCACAGGTCCGCAGCCGCCCCACGTTCCAGTTCCCGGCCAGATTTTGCGCCCATGGCTGACATTGTAGTACAGCTCTCGGACCGGCGCGAGGGGTTTCGAATTTCTTTGCCCGGAAAGCGCTTGTTCCGTTTAAAGAAAAACTCCGCTCATTTTTCGCCGCTTTCTTTTGGATTTAGTACTCTCAGAACTGCCAGAACGGTATAGCCCAACAGGACTACCTGGGTGGCGCCGCTCCAGGCAACTCAACGAATGGGAGAGAAAAAGTAATGATTAAGCGAATGATTGTGGCCGCCGTGATGATGTTCGTCCTGAGCTCGGCCGTGACCGTTTCCCACGCCGAACTGCCTTGGCCGGAATGCCTGCCTTGCCCCGACGACCCACCAAACCGGTAGAAACGTCGCCATTCCAAGAATCACAAAGCGGTCGCGGAGAGAGACTCCCCGGCCGCTTCTGGCTTTTTGGGGTTTCCGATCCCCAAAGCCTAGAACTTCTTCAGGAATGGGCGGAATCCAGCCGCCTCGAGCTTTTGCCGAAGTTCGGCTTGTGAGGACGCATCGTTCGCGGGCCCGGCGAACACGCGGACTCTGTCGGGCGAGGGCCCCTCTCCGATGATTCCGGCGATCCCGGCTGCGGTAAGCTTGTCGAGAATACCCACGGCCTGAGCGCGGTCGGTCGAAACGACCTGGAAGAAGTGTGTCCCATGGGCGGGAACACCGGCTGACGCGGGCTCCACCGGCAGCGGGGGATTGCTGGCGGAGGTGACCGGCCGGTTCACCGGCGCCGCTGTCGACACAGGCACCGGATCAGGCGACACCGCGGATGGGCTCGGTTTCGCCACGGGGATCTCCACGATTGTTTTCCGTGACGGTGCCGAATCACGGGCATGCTGCGGGAAGGTCGGCGCGGCTGCTCGGCCAGCCATGTATGCCATAGCCGCGGCGATGCCCAGCAATCCGACCACCACGAACGCGATCGCGGCCAACTGCCGGTGGCCGAAAACGTATTCGCGTTCATCGACTGTCATGTTCGGAACATTGGCGCTAGGAGACAAGCCGGGCGGATGCATTTGAACCTCATGTTCTCTATCGGCGCGCAAGCCAATTCGCTTTAGGCCGCCTGAGGTATTTGCTGGGACGACGCTCGGGGTTCTACCTTAGCCAGTCGAGCAGCGACCAGACCACCGGAATCCCGAACAGGTTCGCGTCCAACCGATCCAACCAGCCGCCGTGGCTGCCCAGCATCGTTCCGCTATCCTTCACGCCCGCCGACCTCTTCAAGGCGGACTCGCAGAGGTCGCCGATCTGTCCAGCGATGTTGGCCGCCGCGCTCACGAGTGCCACTTTCCAAGCCACGCTCGACGGACTGACCGCGGCCATCAACGCCATTCCGAACACCACCGACCCCGCCACGGAAGCGATCGTGCCCTCCCACGTCTTGCCAGGTGATATCGCGGGAGCGAGCTTGGCCCGCCCGAACCTCTTTCCAATGAAGAACGCCGCGGCATCGCCCACCCAACTCAAAGCCAATGCAAACACCAGCCACCACGGTTCCGCCAGGCGAATCGAAACCGCGTAGCGCCACGGCAGGAAGCAATAGGCGACGCCTGCGAACAGAGCGGAACTTCCCGCCAGCCAATGGTTCACGGGCGCACGAAAAAGGAACCAAGTCATCGAACCGAGCAGCGCGAGAAAGCACCAAAGCGGCTCGATCCTCGGCGCGGTGACGGCCGCTACGCCCGCGGCGCATCCGGCGATCAAGGGCAAGGGAACCCCGAGTTTCCCCGCGAGTCCGGCGAATTCCACGAATCCGAAGACCCCAACCAGGGCGGCGGCCGCCACCAGGGCCTCGACGGGGGCCCACAGGACTAAATAGATGACCGGTAGCAGTAGCGCCAAGGCAATGATCGCCCTGTTCATGCCTTGCGTACTCCGGCCACCTCCACCAGTTGCTCGTCGTCCTCCGAGGCGGTCAATCCGCCGAACCGGCGGTCCCGCTTCTGGTAGTCGGCGACGGCGCGCAACAGGTGAGCTCGCCGGAAGTCCGGCCAAAGGGTCTCGGTGACGTACAACTCCGAGTACGCGATCTGCCAGAGCAGAAAGTTGCTGACTCGCATTTCGCCACTCGTTCGGATCAGGAGATCGGGATCGGGCTGGTCTCTCGTGTAGAGGGCCGAGCTGATCAAGTCCTCGTCCACGTCGAGTACGGGCAGCGACCCATCGCGCCGCGCGTTGTCGAGTATCCGGTTGAAGGCATCCACCAGTTCGGCGCGCCCGCCGTAGTTGATCGCCAAATTGAGCCGCATCCCGCGGTTCTGCGCGGTCTTTGAGCAGCACTCCTCGAGGTCCTCGCGCACGATAGCGGGCAGCGCGTCGATTCGGCCGAGCGCGCTAAGCCGGATTCTGTTTTCCTGCAGCAGGTCCAATTCGCGATGCAGGTAGAATCGCAGCAGGCGCCACAGCGTTTCGACCTCGGTGCGTGGACGCTTCCAGTTTTCGACCGAAAATGCGTACAGCGTCAACGCGCCGATGCCCAACCGGGCGCACGTTTCGACGGTTTCCCGAACGGCATCGACACCGGCCTTGTGGCCCGCCACACGCGGGAGACTACGCTGGCGCGCCCAGCGGCCGTTGCCATCCATGATGATGGCAATGTGCGCTGGCAGGCGAAGAGGATCGATCGACTCAGCCAGCTTGCGGTCCGGGTCGCCGGGACGGAGCGTCTCCAGTAGGGCCTTCATCGAAAGATCTTTCCTAGTATAGTTGGCGCGGAGGGCCAATACAAACTTCTTTGCGATGAGGGGTCGAACCGCGCGTGGCCGTCCCTGCAACGGCGCGCGACAACCTACCTGCGCCGCGACTTCGCGATCAGCAGCGCCAGCCCAGCCGCGGCGAGGCCCAGCGTACCAGGTTCCGGAATCCCGACCAGCACTGCGTCATCAGCGCGAAGGATATCGACTGCCCAGTTGGCGGTCCGCTGCGCCGGATTCGCATCAATGAAGCTTCCCGCCCCACCGAGGAACGTAGGGCCGGTAAAATTGCCTTGCCCATCCCGCCCGAACCCATCACCGAGCGTGGGGCCGTTGGCGCCGTTGTCGGATTGGCTCAACACCAACGTGTACTGACCTGCCGGGAGCCCGGCGAGCGTCAGGTAGGAATCCCAACAGGCGCTTGTCACCGGATCGGTGCCCACGAGACCACACCCGGCGTCGTTGTTCACATTGAACAAGGAAGCCGACGGACCGGTTCCTTGAAATACCGTCAGAATCGGGTCGAACCCACCCGCCGGGATCACGCTCCCGGCGAAATTCGTGCCACCGGCGTAGCCAAGGGTGCGGACGATCACGCTGCCGGGCGAATTCAGCGTGAAGACGAATTGCTGCAACTGATCGTCTTGAGAAAAGCTCCCCGTAAAGGAAAAGGAAGCGCCGAAAGCCTGTGTGCCCGTCAGGATCGCGCCAAAAAGAACCGCCGCTATTTTCATATGTAATACTCTCCGCTCGATCGAGTATACAGGTGTGCGCGCAACCTAGTCAACCCGGGTGAGCTTCCAAATTCGCGAATCCCTTGGACTTCCGTACTACACTCAACCATCGGTACCACCCACTCATGGGTGATGACGTCATCCCAAAAGTGGCGCTACCTCACAGCCGCAGGACCAGAAACAGGCGCTCGAGGTCGCGCCCGGCCTGATCGGCACTTCGGGCTCGTGTCAGCCGTGGCTATCAGCTTGCAGGAACCACAAGTGGAGGTGACCCATGAAGATCACTCTCAGCGTGATTAAGGCCGACATCGGTTCGATCGGCGGTCACGTCGCACCCTCGCGGAAGCTCCAGAACACGGTGGAGGCCTTCGTTCGCGATCGCGGGGCGCAACTGTTGCGCGATTGTTTCGTTAGCCATACCGGCGATGACATCGCGATCCTGATGGCGCATGGGCGAGGTCCGGGCAATCGCGAGATTCACAAACTGGCGTGGGATGCCTTCGTGACCGGGACTCAAACGGCCAAGCAGGAAGGGTTATATGGCGCAGGGCAGGACCTGTTGAAGGACTCATTCAGCGGCAACGTGCACGGGATGGGCCCGGCTGTGGCCGAGATGGAGTTCGACGAGCGGCCGAACGAGCCGTTCCTGTTCTTCGCGGCCGACAAGACAGATCCGGGTGCGTTCAACTATCCGCTCTATCTCGCCTTCGCCGACCCCATGAATACTCCGGGACTGATCCTTTCGCCGAAGATGTCGAAGGGCTTCCGGTTCGTGGTGATGGATGTGAACCACACCGAAGGTGACCGGATAATCGAGTTGAACGTGCCGGAGCAGTTGTACGATCTGGCGGCGCTGCTGCGAGATCCGGAGCGGTACGTGGTCGAATCCGTATGGTCGCGCGCGACCGGCGAGCAGGCGGCGGCGGTGGCGACCTCGCGGCTGCACAACATCGCGGGTAAGTACACGGGCAAGGACGACCCAGTGATGCTCGTGCGGGTGCAGATGAGTTTCCCGGCGACGGGTGAGATTCTGACTCCGTACGCGACAGGACACATCGTAGCGGGCGCGATGCGCGGGTCGCATCAGATGCCCCTGATGCCGGTTATGCAGAATACGGGGACTAGCTATTTCGACGGCCCGCCCCTGGTGAGCTGCGCGGGATTCTGTGTGCATGAGGGCCGGCTGACCGAGCCCGTGGACGCATTCGCGCAGCCGTTTTGGGATACGGTTCGGGATCATGTCGCGCGGAAGGCGATCGAGATGCGCCGGCAGGGATTCTTCGGCGCGGCGATGCTTCCAATGAGCGAACTCGAGTACACGGGCATCGTGGAGAAGCTCGCGGAGTTGGATGGATCGTTCCGGGTCCGGGCGGAGGGAGCGAAGCGCGCGGCGGCGTAGCGCCGCCTTCCGTGCCCGAGCACCTCATGCCACGTGGCTGGCTTGCGGAGCGACTCCGCACGACTCGCGGATTACCAGCCGCGGCTCGAACACCTCATGCCGGGCACGGCCCCTGATCCCAACCTCGATCCGGTCGAAGAGCAGCTCCGCCGCGCGGCGCCCCATCTCCGCCTTCGGTTGATCCACGGTCGTCAGCGGAATCGCCAAGTGCCCGCTGAACGACAAGTTGTCGTAGCCGATTACCGAGATATCCCCTGGCACACGGATTCCCGCCCGTGCGAGTTCGCGCAGCAGCACCAGGGCGACGTGATCGTTGCCCGAGAGAATCGCCGTGGGGCGGGGAATCGCCGCCAACGTGCCCGCGACGTCGTCGAGCCGTTCGTAGGGAATCGCGTACCCACTGGGAATCGCGGTGCCTGCCTTCCGCATCGCCTCCCGCCAGGCGTGTTCGCGTGGGTGGGTGTCGCCTTCTGGCAGCGGGCGCCAGAAGGCGATCCGCTGGTGGCCCAGCGAGAACAGGTAACGCAGTGCCTGTTGCACGCCTTCGGGCTCATCGAGAACGACCGTGTCGGATTCCGATTTCGCGGGTGCGCTGAACATCCACACGCACGGAATGCCCGCCCGCTCCACCGCCGTCCGGCCCTTCGGAAACTCACGATAGTGGTCGTGGACCAGGATCACGCCGTCTACCCGGCGCTTGGCCAACTCGTTGAGGTGCAGATCCTCGCGTTCCACCTGCCGCCTCGACGAGCAAAGCAGCAGTTGATAGCCGCGCTGCAACGCGGCATGTTCGATTGCCGACGCCACCTCGATGAAGAAGCGGCTCGTCATATCCGGAACCACTAGCGCGATGACCTTCCATCCCGCGACCGGCATAGCGGACTCGGTTCCCAGCACTCGCGTCCCTGATCCCGGAATGCTCGCCAGGAGCCCAGCCGCGGACAGCGGGACGAGAGCCTTGCGCAACGTCGGCCGCGATACGCCAAACTCCTCGGAAAGAGCGCGCTCGGGCGGGAGCAATTCCCCCTTCGCGTACTTGCCAGAACGGATTCGCGCCTCGATGTCGCGGCGTACCCTCTCCGCCTTCGGCAACGTGGATTTCGTCTTCACTCGACAAGAGTTTACCATGCAACCGGTTGACAACCGGTAAACTACCGGTTAACCTCACTTCGAGGTCCCCGTCTCGCCATGCGACTCGCCACGCTGCTTCTCTTCAGCGCCGTTCTCGGCGCGCAAACGTTCACCGGCTCGATTTTCGGCTCGGTCAAGGATCCGTCGGGCGCCTTGGTTCCGAACGCTTCCGTCCGCGCGGTCGAGACCAAGACCAACGCCGAAAGGTCGACGGTTTCGAACGAATCCGGCTACTACGAACTTCCGTTGCTGCCGCCCGGAACCTATCGGATCGAGGTTCAGATGCCCGGCTTCAAGCGGTTCACGCGCGAGGCTGTCCGGCTGGACACTGGCCTCAAGCTCGAGGTGGCCGTCCTGCTCTCGCCCGGCGAGGTCAGCGAGTCCATTCAGGTGACCGGAGAGTTACCGTTGCTCGAGACCTCGTCCTCTGGCGTGGCGCAGTTGATCGACAACAAGAAAGTGGTGGGAATTCCGCTCTCGAATCGCAACCTGCTCCAACTGATCAATCTCGTGCCCGGCGTGAACGACTTCGGCGCCGGAGCGGCTCCGGCGACATCGGGCTCGGTCGGCTTCGGCCGCTGGAGCTCGAACGGTGGGCAGGTGAACTCGAACGAGTTCATGCTCGACGGCGCCACTGCGATTCTCGCCAACATGAACGCCGCGTCGATCATTCCGACGCTCGACGCAATCGAGGAGTTCAAGATCCACACCAACGCGATGGCGGCCGAGTTCGGACGTACGGGCGGCGCCGTCGTCAACGCGACGTACAAGTCCGGCACCAATTCACTGCATGGCGTCACCTACGACTTCTGGCGGAACCGATCGCTCAACGCGAATACGTGGCTCAACAACCGCAGCGGGCGGGGCAGGGACTTCACGAATGTCCACACGTTCGGCTACACGATCGGCGGGCCGGTGGTGATTCCCAAACTTCATGACGGCCGCAACAAGACGTTCTTTTTTCACAACTACGAGGGCTACCGCGACGTGCTTCCGACGCGCTCGCTCCTGAATGTCCCCACGGCCGACGAAAAGACCGGGAACTTCGCGGGCCGCCGGCTGGCCAATGGTTCATTGGTTGCGGTCTACGATCCGCTCACTACAGCAGCGGTTCCGGGACAAACCAATCGGTACACGCGGCAGCCATTCGCCGGAAACGTGATTCCAGCCAACCGGATCGATCCGGTTGCGCGCGCGGCCGTTGGCTACTATCCGAATCCGAACACGCCTCCCGCCGACGCGTTCACTAATGTCCAGAACTACCTCGCCGCGCCCTCCGGATACAACCGCCAGAATGCGTGGAGTGTCAAGATAGACCACAACCTTTCCTCCACCAAGAGGATCTTCGGCCGCTACTCGCACTCCGATCAGGGCGGTGGCGCGGCGAATCTGTTCGGCTCCGAGCCCGCCTGCAACTCGTGCCTTCGCAAACAGAATCCGGCCGGCGCGTTTTCGGCGCGCGGAGGCGGTTCCGACCTCTTCGTCTACCCGAAGAACGCCGTGGGCGGCTACACCGACTCGCTGTCGCCCACGCTCGTGCTCGATCTGCGGTATTCGTTGAACCGGCAGTTGCTCAGTCGGCTGCCGCAGTCCTCCGGCTTCGATGTGACCACGCTCGGGCTGCCACGGGCCATCGCCGCGACATCGTTCTATCCGGTCTTTCCGCCGATCGGCATCGAGAACTTCGAGGGGCTCGGCACTCGTTCCAATGGCGACCTGTTGCGGCGCGGCGACATCACGCATGCGCTGCAAGGGAGTCTCACCAAGATTCGCGGCGCGCATACGCTCAAGTTCGGCGGCGACTTCCGCAACTTCCGCTATTTCGATATCCAGGCGCTCGACGTCACTCCGTCGTTCTCCTTCAACCGGACATGGACCCAGCAGGACCCGTTCGCCGCCAGCCCGAACGCGGGCTGGGGCTTGGCATCGTTCCTACTCGGGACGCCGGCTTCCGGTAACCATCGCTATCCAGGCTCGATCGCGATTCAGTTCTTCTACCTCGCGGGCTACGTGCAAGACGACTGGCGGGTCAACAGCCGCCTCACGCTGAATCTGGGGTTGCGCTGGGATCTCGAGACTCCGTTCACCGAACGGTTCAACCGTACCAGCACATTCGACACCTCGGTGCGCTCGGCGGCGACCGATCGACTGGCGTCCGCGCTGGGAGGTCTTCAATTCATGGGTCAGGACCTCCCCTCGCGCTACCGCCAGCCCGCCGACCGAAACAACTTCGGACCGAGAATCGGACTTGCGTACAAGCTCGGCCAATCCACCGTGCTTCGCGCCGCCTACGGAATCTTTTTCCAGCCGAATCTGATGAATGGCTATGGCGCGATCGCGTTTGGAGCCACGGGATACGATGGCGATACGCCGTTCGTGCCGTCGGTCGACGGTGGATTGACACCCTTCCGCTATCTACGCGATCCCTTCCCGGATGGCTACAATCTCCCTCCGGGCAGTTCCCAGGGCGCGGCCACGCTGATCGGACAGGGCATCACGACCCAGCGCCGCGACATCGTCTCACCCTACAGTCAGCAGTACAACATCGGCATTCAGCGCGACTTTCGCAACTGGCTCTTCGACGCCGGCTATGTCGGCTCGCATGGCCTGAAGCAGTTCATTAACGTGCAGATGAACCAGTTGCCGGTGGATCTCTTCTCGCGCGGAGCCGCGCTGCGCAATCAGGTGCCCAATCCTTTCCTCGGGCTCGTTCCCCGCGGTACGTTCGCGGCTTCGACTCTCAACGCTGGCCAGCTTCTCCTGCCGTTCCCGCAATTCACCGACGTCCAAAACAACAACCAAAGTTCCGGCAACATGAACTACAACTCGCTCCAGTTGAAAGTCGAGCGGCGCTTCTCGCGGGGATTCTCGGTGCTTGCCGCCTACACGTGGGCGAAGAACATTGGCGATGTGGGCGAACGTTATTGGCAAGGCACCGGCGTGCAGAACCAGTACGACCTTCGCTCCGAGCGGGGACTGTCGCCCATCGACATTCCACACCGCATGACACTCGGATACGTGTGGGAGCTGCCCTTCGGAAAGGGACGGGCCGTTTTCGGCGGCGCCGCCGGAGCGTTGAACCTATTGGTGTCGGGATGGCAGATCAACGGTGTGACCACGTTCCAGAGCGGAACACCGCTGGCGATCGGCAATCCGGTGAACCAGATCGGCTTCGGCGCCGGCTCGCGTCCAGTGAACAACGGCAAGTCCGCGAATATTCCCGAGGGGCAGCGCACGCCGGACCGTTGGTTCGACACCGCGGTGTTCTCGCAGCCGGCTCCGTTCACCTTCGGCAACACGACGCGCTATTCGCCGGACCTGCGCGGGCAAGGGGTCAACAGTTGGACGACCGGCTTCTTCAAGGACACGCGCATCACCGAGTCCGTACTCGTGCAGTTCCGCGCGGAGTTCTTCAACGTCTTCAATCACCCGCTGTGGGCATCGCCCGGAACCACGGTCGATACTCCGCTCTTCGGACGCGTTACGTCCAAGACCGGCAATCGCGCAGGCCAATTCGGGCTTAAACTGATCTATTGACCATGGCAATCGATTTCACTCCCGATGTAATGGTATGTGGCGCGGGATGCGCCGGAATCGCGGCCGCGCTGCAAGCGGCGCGCAGGGGCGCCAAAACGCTGCTCGTCGAACGCGCCGGATTCTCCGGTGGCATCATCACTACGGTCGGTCTTCCGTTCTTCGACGGGATCGCCCGCAAACACGACAAGAAGATCGTGCACCGCGGCATCGGCCTCGAGTTTCTCGTGAAGATGGGCGTTTGCAAAGCATCCGACGACACGGTCTACGCGCACAACCCGGTGATCCGCAACATCGAGCGCTTCAAGATCCTGCTCGACGAACTGATCACGGCCGAGCCCAATCTGCGGGTGCTCTATCATTCGTTCGTCGCGGACACCGTCACGAAGGGGAACCGTGTCGACGAGGTCCTGGTGGCGAACAAGGGTGGCATCCAGCGATTTCGCCCGAAGACCGTGATCGATTGTACCGGAGACGCCGACGTGGCCGCCCGCTCTGGCGTGCCCTGCGAGACATCGCCGGAGTTGATGCCGCTCACCCTGCACTTTCGGATCGGACACGTGCAAAACAATCCGGAGCTCCGCCAGCGCTGCCGCGAGGTGCTGGTCAAAGCGCATGAAGAAGGGAAACTGAAGAATTTCTACGGCCCTGGCGTGTCGTTCATGTTTGCCAACGATGAGGTCTACTTGCACGCGATCCGCGTCAAAGCGAATCCGCTCGACCCCGAGGATCTTACTCGCGCCGAAATGCAGGGCCGCATCGACGCCTGGACGATGTACGAGTTGTGGAAGGAGAAGGTGCCCGGCTTCGAGAATTCCTACTACATTCAGTCAGGCCCCTACATCGGCATCCGCGAGTCGCGGCGCATTCTCGGGCAGTACATCCTCACCGAAGAGGACATCAAGAACGAGAAGAAGTTCCCCGACGCGGTGGCGACCGGCAACTGGTATCTCGATCTCCATCCGAACTACGCCACGGTAGGTTCGGCCAACGTCAAGCCGGGAGGGCTCGGTGGTCTCGACGGCTATCAACCGGACCACTACGACATCCCCTACCGTTCACTGCTCCCGCGCAAGATCGACAATCTGCTGGTGGCCGGGCGTTGTCACTCCGCGACGCGTCTGGCACAGTCGAGTTCGCGCGTGACGGTGACCGCGATGGCGATGGGCCAGGCGGCGGGCATGGCGGCGGCGCTGGCGAGCGAGAAGCAAAAGAACGTTCAGGAAATGGACGGCGTGAAGGTCCGCGAGGCGCTGGATCAGATCCATGCCGGCCCATTCGCCGGATAGGTCGCGATCGCATTGGTGGCCCATCGGGCTGCTGTTCTGCGCCACGCTTCTCAACTACGTCGACCGGCAAACGCTGTCGGTCCTCTCCGCGACGCTTCGTCGCGAACTCCCGCTCACGGAGTCCGAATACGCGAGAGTCGTGAGCGCGTTTCTCATTGCCTACGGAGTCATGTACGCGGTGGGCGGCCGCTGGGTGGACCGCGTGGGTGTGCGCTTCGGTGTCGCCGCGTGCCTGGCGTGGTGGTCAATCGCCGGAATGCTGACGAGCCTCGCGCAAGGAGCAAGGTCGCTGGCGTTGTGCAGGTTTCTGCTGGGCGTGGGCGAACCCGTGATCTATCCGGCTGGCCTGAAAGCCGCGTCGGAGCTGTTCGATTCGCGACACCGGGGACTCGCCATGGGCATCCTCTCTTCGGGAAGCTCGGTTGGCGCGATCATTGCGCCACCGCTGATCGCCGCCATCACGCTGGGATTCGGTTGGCGCGCCGCCTTCCTGATCCCTGGAGCCGCGGGACTTCTTCTCGCGGCCCTTTGGTGGTGGACCGCGAAACCCGTTGCCGCCACCGTGGTCAGCGCGCCAGTGCCGCTCCGGTCGGTGTTGGCCAATCGTGACGTCTGGGCTCTCGTCATTCCGCGACTGTTTAGCGATCCCGTCTGGTATTTCTACCTGTTCTGGATGCCCGATTACCTGCAACGGGTCCGTGGTCTCGACCTCCGCGAAATCGGCACCTACGGCTGGATCCCATTCCTGGCGGCGGACATTGGCGCGGTGGGCGGCGGCGCGCTCTCGGGCTGGCTGATCGCGCGCGGCTGGGAGGCGGTCGCGGCCCGGCGAGCGGTTCTGACCGGGATCGCGTTCCTTGCGCCCTTCGGTGCGCTGGCCGCTTTCACCTCGACCACCGCGGGGGCCATCGCCTGCATGTGCGTGGCGGCATGCATGACACAGGTGTGGTCCATCAACATCGCGACTCTCGGAGCCGAGGTGATGACACCCGCCGAGTCCGCATCGATTCTCGGATTGATGGGCGCCGCAGGCAGCCTGAGCGGCGCCGTCTTTTCCTGGATACTTGGGTTCATCATCGAGGTCCACGGCTACCCAGCGGCCTTTCTCCTTGCTGGCGCCCTGCACCCCGTGGCGGCCGCGTTGCTGAACCTTCTGCTGAGGCGCCGGCGCCCTACGGTAGCTTCGGCGCCTTGATGTAATCCTTCGGGATCTCGCCCGTCAGGCTGTTGAGCCACGCTACGATCTGCTTCTTCTGCGTGCCGTCGAGCGTCGTGCCGAGTTGATGCTTGGCCATCATCTCGACAGCTTTCTCGAGTTCGGTCACCGAGCCATCGTGGAAGTACGGTCCTGTCTTCGCGACGTTCCGCAGCGACGGGACCTTGAAGACCATCCGGTCGGTCTCGGCCTTGGTTACCGCCATCCGGCCGGGATCGGCCTGTGACGGCCAGGCGACTTTGAGCCCGGCCTTCTGGAGCGACCCTCCGCCCACATAGGCGCCGTTGTGACATTGGGCGCAGCCGCCATGCATGAACTCATGATGTCCGGCGAATTCCTCTTCGGTGATCGCGTTCCGGTTGCCTGCGAGGAAGCTGTCCCAACGCGAGGGCGTGACGAGGCCGCGTTCGAAGGCTCCGATCGCCAGCGCCATATTGTCGAAGGTGACCGGCTCCACGGCTTCCGGGAACGCTTTGGCGAACATCTTCACGTACCCAGGAATGGCCCGTAGCTTGGCCGCCAAGTCCTCGCCGTCCGGCATCGCCATCTCGATCGGGTTCAACACCGGGCCCTTGGCCTGCTCTTCGACATCGGCGGCGCGTCCGTCCCAGAACTGCAGGACGTGACCGGCGGCGTTATACACGGTCGGAGAATTCCTTCCGCCCTTCTGCCCGTTCACTCCCGTCGAAACCGGCTTCCCATCCACGCCGTAGTTGCTCAGATCGTGGCAGGAGTTGCAGGATGTCGACCCGTCCTTCGACAGCCGTGGATCGTAGAACAGCGTGCGTCCCAACGCGACCTTGGCCGGTGTCGCGGGGTTGGTTTCCGACGCGATCTGTTTCGGCAACGTGCCCATCATCCGGCCATGCGGGCCATGTGGACCGCCTCCGTGGCGGCCCATCTGCGCCGTGAGAGCCAAGGCAGCGATTGCCGTTAGTGTTGCTGTTTTCCTCATATGCTTCCCCCTTAGTTCGAGCCCGCCGGGATCACTTCGAGAACCGTCTCGAAGGCGTCCAGGTGGTTGTACGACGCATTCATCAGGTTGGTGAAGATCCTGCGCAACTCGGTTGACTTCGTGGCGGCAAGGGCCGTCTCGAGATCCGCGATATCGGTCTTCTCGATCAGGACTCCCACTTCGAGCGCGTCCCGGATCGAGAGCGCCCCCTTGGTTATCAACTGGGCGTAAAGAGTTGCAAGCGTGGGATCGTTGAATTCTCCCGCGGCTTTGCCCGCGGCGGGGTCGGCGATTCCGTAGCGTTCCAACGTCCGCCCCACGAGATTGAAATGCGTCTGCTCGCTCCGGTTGATGTTGGAGAAGATGCGGAGATTCCACTTCGCCGCCAGGAAGGCGTACACATCGCGAGCGAGCTTTTCCTCCTCGCGCATGAAAACAAGGTTCTTCTGGTCTTCGGCGGTGAGCACGGCGGCGCCAACTCCGCCGCCGGTGCCAGGGCCGCCCGGGCCGGGTCCTTGGGCCAGCAGGGCCGCCGTGAACAGTATGGATGCGAATCCGAATCGGGACATGATGAAATCCTTTCAATCAGCCAGACTCGATCCCGTCGCCTTGGGTGACAGCCAAGCGAGTGTTATCCTAGTGCCCATACCCATGCAATGGCAGAGGGGATTTG
>CADECY010000139.1 GCA_902825945.1 uncultured Acidobacteriota bacterium | reverse complement strand
TTACAAACGCTAGTCGGGACTTGTCACAGTCCACCCGCTTCCGATCCAGCCAAAGTCGACTGGAACTACGCCTGGAACGTCCGGCATCAGCCCGTCTATCTGAGCCAATCGAAATGCTTCGTGAAGAGCGCGGGCAAGCTCGGATGCCTCACCTGCCACGATGCACACCAGCCGCTCGAGCAATCGATAGCGGCTTACGACGCGAAGTGCTCGTCATGTCACGCCAAGCGATCTCGGGCTTGTGCTCCGCGTGATTGCGCCGGATGCCACATGCCGCGTGTCTCTCCTGAGCCGCCATTGCGTTTCACGAATCACTGGATCGGCGTCTATCGGGCCGGTGGCGGGCTGAAGCCCATCCGTTGATCGGAGTGCGGTAACCTCGAAATTCGGCTAATCGCCTAAGAACTGATCCATGAAGACTCGCCTTCCTTCCTTCTGTCTCGCCATCGCGGGCGCCGTTTGGGCCCAATATCAACCCAAGCCGATCGTCCCCGGCGGCCAAGTGATTCCGCTCTATCCGCCCGGATCGCCGATGCTCAAAGCGGACCGGATCAACGAGCCCGAGCAGTACACCATGCACGACACCGTTCCGGCCCGCATCCGGAGCTTGGTCAACGTGCACAATCCGTCGATCGAATTCCACCCGGTCGATAAAGGACTCAACACAGGCGCGGCCATCATTCTCTGCGCGGGCGGCGGCCACAACACTCTCGTCATCGGCAGCGAGTCAGCCGATTTCGTGCCGTTCTTCTATAACTACGGCATCAACACCGTGATTCTGCGCTATCGCCTTCGCAAGGACGGCTACGATGCCCGCATCGATGCGGTCAACGACGCGCTGCAGGCGATCCGGATGGTGCGGGCGCGAGCGAAGGAGTGGAACCTCGATCCGAACAAGATCGGCATCATGGGATTCTCCGCCGGTGCCGAACTGGTTTCGGCCACTGCGGTGGAGTTCGATGCCTTCGACAAGAAGTATCCTGATGCGTCGAACGTCACGTCACGGCCCGATTTTGTGGGCATTCTCTATCCAGGCCCGTCGCCGTTCCGCAAGGGACTCACGCCGCCGCCGATTCCGCCCAATGTCCCGCCGGCTTTCCTGGCCACCCCGGGCTCGGGCGACCGCGTTCATGCGATCTGGGCGATGGAATACTTTTCGGCGATGCTCGAACTCGGCGTGCCGAACATCGAGATGCATGTCTACGGAGCCGGAATCCACGGCGGCGGACTCACGAACCGCAAGGGTATTCCGATGGGCACCTGGCAGAATCGCTTCATCGACTGGTTCCGCGATCTCGGGTTCCTGCAACCCGCTGGTATCGAGACCAAGGCCGCGAGAGACAGCGCGGAGTTCGTCAAGCAGCCGCCGCGCCGGCGCTGATCCGTTACGTTACCGAGCCGCGACCGCGAGGGAGCGGTCTAGTCGAGCGGCCGCGACGCGAAGAAGGTGTCGAACACCGCGTCGTCGATGTCATTGAGTTTCGATTGTATCGAGTCGAGAAACTCGTGCAGGCCGTTCGCGATGATCTCGTCGACGCTCGCGTAATCGAACTCGGCCCGGAGTTGGCCCAGCCGGCGCTCGGCCGGTGTGTTGCCGGAACCCTCTGGAGATCCGGTGATCGCATGCAGTGCCCGATCGGCGCGGGACAGGCAAAACCGCACCGAGCGCGGAAAGTCCCGGTCGAGCAATAGGAATTCGGCGATGCGCGACGGCTTGATGCGACCGAACCGCTTGCGGTACATCTCGAAGCCCGAGACCGACTTCAGCACCGCGGCCCATTGTACGTCGTCCTTCGATGAGCCGACGTCTTCGAGCCGGGGCAGCAGCAAGAAGTACTTCACGTCGAGGATGCGCGTGGTCTTGTCCGCGCGTTCGATCAGTCGGCCCAGCCGCGCGAAACGGTAGGCCTCGTTGTGCGACATCGTGCCGTCGGTGATGCCTTCGAACAGATGGCAGCCCATGCGGAGATCGTAAAAGAGCTCGAACGGCGCGGTCTCGGCGCGGTTTCGCGTCAACTCCTCCTGGATCATCAGGTGCAGCTTGTTCGCCTGCTCCCACATCTCCGATGAAATCGTGTCGCGAACCGTTCGCGAGTTTTCGCGCGCCGCGCGCAAGCACGACAGGATCGAGTTCGGATTCTCCGGGTCAACGGTCAGGAAACGGATCACTTTCTCGCGAGAGGCCTTGCCGTAGCGATCTCGGAAAGCCGCCGCGTCGCCCGACGTGTCGACGAGCGGTTTCCACTGCTCGTCGGTTCCCGCCCCGTCGAGCATTAACTGCAGGTTGACGTCGATGTAGCGCGCGACGTTCTCCGCGCGTTCGATGTAGCGCGAAGCCCAGTAGACCGAGTTCGCAACGCGCGAGAGCAAGGGTACGGGTGTCACGCTACCCCTCCGTTCGGATCAGCGAGCACCCAGGTATCCTTGCTGCCGCCGCCTTGCGAAGAGTTCACCACGAGCGAGCCCTTCTTCAGCGCCACTCGCGTGAGTCCGCCGGGCAGCACGTACATCTCTTTGCCGTAGAGTATGTAGGGGCGCAGATCGACGTGCCGGCCTTCCAGATGGTCCTCGACGAGCGTGGGCACGCGCGAGAGGCCGAGCGTCGGCTGCGCGATGTAGTTGCGCGGATTCGCCTCGATCTTCTCCGCGAACTCGTCGCGCTGTGTCTGCGACGCGTGCGGACCCACCAGCATTCCATAACCGCCCGCCTCGTTCGCGGCCTTCACCACCAGCTTGTCGAGGTTCGCGAGCACGTGCTTCCGGTCTTTCTCACGCCAGCAGAGGAACGTGGGAACGTTCGGAATTAGCGCCTCTTCGTCCATGTAGTACCGGATCATCTCCGGCACGTAGGCATAGATCACTTTGTCGTCGGCGACACCGTTGCCCGGCGCGTTGGCCAACGCCACACGCCCGGACTTGTACACATCGATCAACCCCGGCACGCCCAGCAGAGAGTCGGGCCGGAACGCCCGGGGATCGAGGAAATCGTCATCGATGCGGCGATAGATGACGTCGACCCGTTCGAAACCCTTCGTCGTGCGCATCAACACGTATCCGTCGTGGACGACGAGATCGCTGCCCTCCACCAACTGAACGCCCATCTGCTGGGCGAGGAAGCTGTGCTCGAAGTACGCCGAGTTGTAGATGCCCGGCGTGAGCACCACCACGCGCGGCTCGCTGACACCCGATGGCGCGAGTGACACGAGCATGTCGAGCAGGCGCGACGGATAGTCGTCCACCGCGCGGATCGCCATCCCCTCGAACAGATGTGGGAACGTGCTCTTCATCACGTTGCGATTCTCGAGCACGTAGGAAACGCCCGACGGCACGCGGAGATTGTCCTCGAGCACGTAGATCTGCCCGTCGCGGTCACGCACCAGATCGGTTCCAGTCACGTGGCACCAGACGCCGCGCGGCGGATTCAGGCCGATGCACTGCGGCCGCAGTGTCCGCGCCGATTCGATCACTTCCGCCGGAATCACGCCATCGCGAATGATCTTGCGGTCATGGTAGATGTCATCGATGAACAGGTTCAGCGCGAAGATCCGTTGCTTGAGTCCACGCTCGAGCCGTTCCCACTCGTGGTGCGGAACGATGCGCGGAACCACGTCGAACGGGAAGATCCGTTCGGCGCCGGTTGTGTCGCCATAGACATTGAATGTGATGCCCATGTTGAGCAGCAACCGCTCGGCGGATTGCTGGCGCGCGAGCAGCTCGCCATCGGGAAGCGCGGACATCGTCTCGACGAGGAGCTTGGCCTCCGGACGCGGCTCGCCACCGGGCAGGAACATCTCGTCGTGGAACTCACCGGTCTGGTAGCCCTCGAAGCGCATGGTGTCTCAATAATGATGCCGCAATTCCAGGGGGCCGCGCAGGTGAAAGATTTTATCGGTCCCATCAGAGAAGCTGATCGCTGATCAGGACCCGGTGTTATACTTTCGAGCGATGCACCTCGGCTCCGTCACCTACAACCTCCTCAAGGACTGGGATCTCGAAACCCTCATCACGAAGCTCGAACAAGCCGGTTTCGAGGCCGTCGAACTCCGGACCACGCACAAGCACGGCGTCGAGCCCTCGCTCGACGCGGCCGGACGCGAACGCGTCAAGGCACGGTTCGCCCGCAGCAAGGTCCGCCTGCTGAGCTACGGCACGGTGTGCGAGTTCCATTCGCCTGACACAGAGGTCCGCAAGAAGCACGTCGAGGACGGCAAGGCCTTCATCGATCTCGCGCACGATACCGGAGCCTGGGGGATCAAGGTGCGCCCGAACGGCCTGCCCGCGCAGGTTCCGAAGGAGACGACGATCGCCAACATCGGCGCCGCGCTCCGCGAACTCGGCGATTATGGGGCGGGGAAGGGAGTCGAGATCTGGATGGAGGTCCACGGACGCGATACCCAGGTTCCCGAGGTTTCGCACGCCATTATGAAGGCGGCGAGGCACCCGAACGTCGGAGTCTGCTGGAACTCGAACCCAACCGATGTGGTGAACGGCAGCGTCAAGCAGAACTTCGACTTGCTGCGCCCCTTCATCAAGAACGTCCACATCAACGAACTCGCCGATCCCCGCTATCCGTGGCGTGAGTTCTTCACGCTGCTGCGCAAGTCCGGCTATGACCGGTACACACTGGCGGAGGTGCAGGAGAGCAAGGAGCCGGAGCGTTTCCTGCGTTGGTATCGCGCGCTCTGGTCGGAACTGACGCGCGCGTAGACGATGTATCGCGCAGTCACCGCTCTATTTCTCGCTTCACTCGCCACTCTCGCGGCGGTTCCCGCCCCCGAAGCCCACTTCGGTCACCGCATGGGCGACGACTACAAGCTTCTCGACTGGACGAAGGTCCTCTCCTACTTCGACATGTTGTCGAAATCGAGCGACAAGATCCGAGTCCGGACTCTCGGCAAGACGACCGAAGGCCGCCCGTTCATCGCTGCCTGGATCTCGAACCCCGCGACGCTGCGTCAACTCGATCGTTACCGCGACATCCAGCGCCGCTTGGCTGACCCGCGCATCACCACGCCGGAAGACGCCGAGCGTCTGGCCGCCCAAGGCAAGACCGTCGTGATGATCACCTGCTCGATTCACTCGACCGAAGTCGCTTCCACGTCGACAGCCGTCGAATTTGCGCACCGCATTCTGACTGAAGACCGGTCGAAATTCCGCGCGATTCTCGACAACGTGATCTTCATCCTCGTACCGTCGCTCAATCCGGACGGCGTCGACATCGTGACGCAGTGGTATCGCAAGACGCTCGGCACGCCTCACGAGGGCACTTCGCCACCGCGGCTCTACCAGAAGTACGTGGGCCACGATAACAATCGCGACTGGTACATCTTCTCGCAAGCGGAGACTCGCCTGACGATCGAGCACCTGCACAACGCCTGGCATCCGCAGATCGTCTACGATGTGCATCAACAAGGCGCCAGCGCCTCTCGCATGTTCGTGCCGCCGTGGCTCGACCCGATCGAGCCCAACGTAGATCCGGTGATCGCGCAACAGATGCACATGATCGGCACGGGAATGGCCGCCGATCTCACGGCGGCCGGCAAGAAGGGCATCTCGATCAACTCGACCTATGATTTCTGGACGCCCGCGCGGCACTATCAGTCGTTCCACGGCGGTCTGCGGATCCTGTCGGAATCGGCGAGCACCAAGCTCGCGAGCCCGGTGACCATCAAGCCGGAGGACCTTTCGGCAACCGCGCTCGGCTACGCTCCGCGCCAGACATCTTGGAACCACCTCGAGCCTTGGCCGGGCGGAACTTGGCGGCAACGGGACATCGTCGACTATCAAATGATCGCCTGGGAGTCGTGCCTGTGGCAGGCCGCTACTCGCCGCGAGGATCTGCTGCGCAACTTCTATCGCGTTCATGAACGGGCGGCGAAGCGCATGACTCCGGTGGCGTTCAAGATTCCCTTCGAACAGCGGGACCCCGCCGCGGCGCGCCACCTGCTCGAAACGCTCCGATTCGGTCAGATCGAGATCGACAAGGCGGCCGATGGTTACGTGATTCGCAGCCAGCAACCCTACAGCTCTTGGGCGAAGGCATTGCTCGAAAAGCAAAAGTACCCGGACTTGCGCCAGTATCCTGGTGGCCCGCCGAAGCGTCCCTACGATGTCACGGCGCACACGTTGCCGATGCTGATGGGCGTCGCCGTCCGCGAGATCGACAGCATTCCGCAAGGACTCTCGGCGGTGGCGAAGTTCGAGTTCCCCGGCGCTCCGCTGGGCGCTTCGAATGGCGATGCCTGGGTCGCGGTGAATCGTCAATGGGCCGCGGGAAAGTCCGTTTGGCGGAATCCTTCGACGGGCGATTTCGCCCTCTCGGCGCGGGCCGGATGGATGGAGAAGAAGCGTCCGCGCATCGCGCTCTACAAGAGCCACGTTCCCTCGATGGATGAAGGCTGGACGCGATGGATGCTCGAACGCTTCGGCTTCCAGTATGCGAGCCTCGGCAATCAGGAGATCATTGCCGGAAAGCTGCGCGACAAATTCGACGCGATCGTCTTTCCGGACCAATCGCCTGCAGTCATCAACTATGGCTATCGTCCGGGTTCGATGCCGGACGAACTCGCCGGCGGACTCGGTGACGCGGGCTCACGCAAACTCGTCGAGTTCGGCAATCAAGGTGGCACGCTGATCTTCCTGAACGATTCCGCCCTCTTTGCCGCGGGCCACCTGGGGATTGGGGTTCGTAATGTCACCCGAGGACTCAATTCGCGCGAGTTCTACTGTCCCGGATCGCTACTGAACGTATCGCTCGATACCTCGCACCCGATCGCGCTCGGTCTTCCGCGCGATCTCCAGATCTGGTTCGAGACGAGTCCGGCATGGAACCTCGACCGCACACCGGAGTTCCGCGGGATCGCGAAGTTTCCGGAATCGGGCATCCTCGCCTCGGGGTGGCTGCTCGGCGAGAAACATCTCGCGGGACGCGCGGCACTGGTCGAGGCGCCGATGGAGAAGGGCCGGGCGATTCTTTTCGGGATGCGTCCGCAGTATCGGGCGCAGAGCTACCTGACTTTGAAGATGCTGTTCAACGCGTTTCTGTTGAACTGAAGCGGATCGGGCCTTGACGGGCCAGGCCTTACGGAATAACATTGTTATTATGAAGACAGTTCATGTCAACATCCGCCAAATCGGCAACTCTCAGGGCATTGTCATTCCAAAGCCGCTACTCGCCCAACTGGGTTTGGACAGCAAGGCAGGGGCGGAAATGACCATCGAGGGCGACGCACTCGTGTTGCGCCGGCCGGCCGGCGCGGTTCGCGAAGGGTGGGCCGAAGCCGCCAAACGGGTCGCCGAAGCCGGCGACGACCAACTCGTGATGGGCGAGTTCGGCAACGCGGAGGATTCGGAGCTCGTTTGGTGAAGCGGGGAGACATCTGGCTGGTCACTCTCGATCCCACAGTCGGGAGTGAGATCAAGAAGACGCGGCCATGCGTGCTCGTGTCACCGCCTGAGATGCACGATCATCTACGAACCGTACTGGTCGCGCCGATGAGCACGGCTGGGTTCCGCACGCCGTTTCGAATCGAGGTTATTCAAGGTGGCCGCAAGGGATTGATCTTGCTCGATCAAGTTCGAGCGGTCGACAAAGTTCGGTTGGCGAGGAAACTGGGAACGGTCCCTGCGAGAACGCTGACCGCCACACTGGCGGCGCTACAGGAGATGTTCGCGGATTAATAATATCGGTAGTCCTCGACGTCCTCGACGAATCCGCCTACCGGAATTCCGCCAACACCCCGAGCACCCGATCCATCTCCTCATGCCCCACATAAAAATGCGGCGACAAGCGCGCCCATCCCTGCCGCGGCGCCGCGATGATCCCGCGATCCCGTAGCGCCTTCACCACCACCCGGCTGTCCACCCGATCCGTCCGCACGCTGACGATTCCCGACCGCGACTCGCCCGCGCGATCACCCATCACTTCGTACCCGAGCGTGCGGGCGCCATCCGCCAGATGATCCGCGAGTCCGAGCACCGCCTCGCTCACTGCCGCGACTCCCACCCGATTCAAGTACTCGATGGAGGCGCGGAGTCCGTAGATACCGATCGTGTTGAGCGTGCCCGGTTCGTATCGGCCGGCGTCGGTCCGAAGCGTCATGTCGCGCGCGGCGTAGTCGGCGTAGTGGAGCGTGTTGGTCCAGCCGAACTCCACGGGCTCGATCGAGTCCAGCCGGTCGCGCCGGACGTAGAGCACACCGCAGCCTTCCGGCCCGAGCAGCCACTTGTGGCCGTCGGCGGCGAGCGCGTCGATCCGGCAACTTTCGACATCGATCGGGAACGCTCCCATGCCTTGAATCGCATCGACGAAGTAGAACGCGTCATGGCGCCGGCAAATCTCGCCGATCGCCGCCAGATTCACGCGATGGCCCGATAGGTAGTTGACGAAGCTCACGGCAAGGAGCCTCGCGCCGCGGCAGGCTTCGTCGATCCGGTCGAGCGGGTCGTGAATCGAGAGCCACTCGATCTTCACGCCCTTCGGTTCCAGCCGGAGCCACGGATAGTAGTTCGCTGGGAATTCCTCGCGGAACGCCGCCACTTTATCGCCAGCGCGCCAGTCGATACCGAGCGCCACGGTCGCGATTCCCTCGGACGTATTCTTGACGATCGCGATCTCGTCACGGTGCGCGCCGATCATGGCGGCTGTGGCGCGCCGCAGTCCCTCGTAGGCGTCGAGCCAGCGATCGTAGTGGAGCGATCCGAACCGGCAGGCGTCGGCGGCGAGCCAAGCCATCGCATCCGCCGCTGGTTTGCAGAGCGGCGCCACAGCCGCGTGATTCACGTAGACCAGATTCGCCGTGACCGGGAAATCGGCTCGATGCCGCTCGGCGAGCGGATTGTTGTAACCCATCTTCCTGAGGATACGTTAATTCTGATGAGGGGCCGGAGCGTCCGGCGGCGAATGGTCCTATAATAGAGCCAAGTGGCCGGGCGGTCCCGAGCGGGCCACTCAGAGGAGAAGCGCGCGATGACAGTCCTCAGGAAGATCATGACGGCAGCTACCGTTGCCGTTCTATTGGTCCCGGCTGGTCTCTGGGCCAAGGACAAGAAGAAGGACCCCGACGCGATCGGTGACCGCGATGTCGGCAAGGGTCTCAACATCTATTCTCTCGAAAAGGAGATCGCGCTGGGCAAGGGCCTTGCCCAAGACATCGAGCGCCAGGCGAAAATCGTCGAGGATCCGGTGATCGCTGAATACGTGAACCGCGTCGGACAGAACCTTGTGCGGAACTCCGACGTCAAGGTCCCGGTCACGATCAAGGTGATCGATGCCGAAGAGGTCAACGCGTTCGCGTTACCCGGCGGCTTCTTCTTCGTCAACTCGGGCCTCATCCTGCGCGCCGAAAGCGAAGCCGAACTCGCCGGCGTGATGGCGCACGAAATCGCGCACATCGCCGGCCGCCACGGTACCCGCCAGGCTTCTCGCGGCACGATCGCCAACCTCGCCACGATTCCGCTGATCTTCATGGGCGGCTGGACAGGCTACGGAATCCGCCAGGGCGCAAGCGTGCTGATCCCGCTCGGCTTCCTCAAGTTCTCGCGCGGCTTCGAGTCGGAAGCGGATCTGCTCGGTCTTCAGTACCTCTACAAGGCTGGTTATGATCCGCAGGCGTTCGTCGACTTCTTCGAAAAGCTGCAGGCCGATGAGAAGCGCAAGCCCGGTACCATGGGCAAGCTCTTCGGCTCGCATCCGCCCACCGACGATCGCATCACGAACTCGCAAAAGAACATTCAGGATATCCTGAAGGCGAAGCCCGAATACGTCGTCACCACCTCGGAGTTCAATGACGTCAAGGGGCGCCTGGCTTCGGTTCTCAACCGGCGCAAGCCTGACGACAAGGACGCCAACAAGCCCAAGCTGCGCAAGCAGGGCTCTGGCCGCATCGACTCTGACGGCAACGAAAAGCCGAAGGCCGACGACGAAGAAGAGCGCCCGACGCTCAAACGCCGCAATTAGGCCTCCTCACTCAATTGAACCGAAGGTCCCGGACTCGCGCCGCAACGCGAATCCGGGATCTCTGCTTTTCGGGTCGGGACGCGGCGCTAGAATAAGAGTGCCCATGCGAGCGCTTGCCCTATTCCTGCTCGGACTCTTGCTTGCCGCGCAGCAATCCACTTCTCCCACGCCTCCCGAACAGCCGATCCCCTACAGCCACAAGAAGCATCTGGCGATGGGCCTCGCCTGCAAAAACTGTCACACCAGCCCCGATCCGGGTGAAACCATGGGCATCCCCGCCACGTCCGTGTGCATGGGCTGCCACGCGAAGATCCGGACGGACAGTCCGGCGATTCAGAAGCTCGCCAAGTATCACCAGGACAAGGCCGAAGTGCCGTGGGTACGTGTCTACCAGATTCCCACCTACGTCTTCTTCAGCCACAAGGCGCATCTCGAAACTGGGGCCAAGTGCGAAACTTGCCACGGCCCGGTGGCAACGCGTGAAGCTCTGTCCAAGGAGACCGACATCTCCATGGGCGGCTGCATGAATTGCCATCGCCAGAACAAGGCCAGCAACGACTGTACCTTCTGTCACGAACCGAAATAGGAAGCGCGCTATCATTCGGAGGGAATTCCGCTGTGAGAATGTTGGTAATTGAAGACGAGGCCCGCATATCCGACTTCGTGCGGCGCGGCCTGGAAAGCGCCGGCTACGCGGTCGATGTCGCGCCCGACGGGGCCACGGCAATGGACCATGTCCACGTCACCGAGTACGACCTGATCATCCTCGACTTGATGCTGCCCGATATCGACGGCCTCGCGCTGCTCGAAAAGATCCGCAATCGCAGGGCGAGTCCGCCGGTCCTGATCCTATCGGCGCGCGACGCCGTGGACGATCGCGTCAAGGGGCTCGAATACGGGGCGGACGACTATCTCGTCAAGCCCTTTGCATTCGTTGAACTGCTGGCCCGCGTGCGGGCGTTACTGCGGCGCGGCACCCCCACTCCCGAGCGCTTGCAGGTAGGCGAACTCACCCTCGACTGCATTCGCCGCAAGGTCGCGCGCAACGGAGAGAATATCGAACTGGCGCCCAAGGAGTTCTCGATTCTCGAGTACATGATGCGCAATCAGGGCCGCCCGCTGAGCCGCACGATGATCGTCGAACATGTTTGGGACGTCGAGTACGACGGACTCACCAACATCGTCGACGTCTACATCCGCCATCTGCGGGGCAAGATCGACGACAAGTATCCGCTGAAGATGATTCAGACGGTGCGTGGAGTGGGCTACATGCTCGAGGTTCCCACCGCCGCGGCGCCGCAACCGGTCGAAACGGCTGCCGGGGCGTGATTGTGTCCCGCCGCGCGATAGGTTTGCGTCTCCGCCTGACGTTGATCTATGCGCTGTTTTGCACGGCGATTCTCGCGGTGCTCGGAATCGTGTTTCGCGGTACGCTGGCCCTCACGCTGCGCCAGAATGCCACCGCCGTGCTCGACGAGGAATGGGCCGCGGTCAAGGGCTATCTGCGAATCGAAAAACAGAGGCCCGTCTGGTTCTACGATCGCGATGACGACGAAGAGGCGGCCATCGTGCTCAAGTTCCGGCAAGGTCTGTTACTGCTGGCCGATCGCAAGGGAGCGGTGCTCGAGGTCTCGGAGAAGTACAAGGGTCTCGGTCCGGAGACTCCTGCCGAGATCCAGGCGCTGCTGCGCGGCTCGCGAACCGCGGTGCGCGAACGGCGCGACGAGGACGGCTTCGCCTATTTGATCAAGTCCGGCACGCAGACCGACGACGAGAAGCGTCCTTACTTCGTCGCCATCGGCCGCAATCTCGAGGCCGAGGAAACGGTGCTTGACAACTTCACCCGCCGGTACGTATCGGTGGCCCCTGTTCTGGTCCTAGCCTTCAGCATCGCCAGTTGGTGGGCGGCCGGACGCGCGCTGGCTCCGCTGAAGAGTGTCGCCAGCGCCGCCCAGTCGATCACGGGCGACAACCTCGGGCTTCGCATCGACCGCCGCGGCGCCAACGACGAACTGGATGGACTGATCGACTCGTTCAATAGCATGGTCGACCGGCTGCAATCGAGCTTCAATCAGATTCGCCAGTTCTCGACCGACGTTTCGCACGAACTGCGCACGCCGCTCACCGCCATTCGCGGACAGTTGGAGGTCGCGCTCATGACTTCCGATTCCAAGGATCAATATCGCGACGCGATGATCTCCGCGATGGAGGATGTCGATCGCCTGGCGCAAGTGGTGCGTGCCCTGTTGCACCTGAGCCAAGCCGAAAGCGGACAGGTCAAACTCGCGTTCGAGCCAGTCGATCTCGCCGTGGCGGCGGCCAATATCGCCGAGCAGTTCGAGATTCCGGCGGAGGCTGAAAAGCTTCGTCTCGCGGTCCATCTCGAACCCCAGTCGGCGATCATGGGTGATCGCATTCAGCTCGATCGGCTGCTTTCGAATCTGCTCTCGAACTCCATCAAGTACACGCCCGCCGGCGGGTCGATTCAACTGAATGTCGTGCAACGTGGTGCCGAGGTGGAACTCACCGTCGCCGACAACGGCCGTGGAATTCCCCCCGAACATCTGCCACACATCTTCGACCGCTTCTACCGCGTGCCTGACGGCCATCGCGACCCGGACAAGGGCCTCGGCCTCGGCCTGAGCTTCGTTGCCTGGATCGTCAAGGCCCACGGGGCGCGTATCCATGTCGACAGCACGCCGGGGCAGGGCACCTGTTTCGCCATCACCTTCGCCGCCGCGACTGCTCCCGCTCCTGCGATCTCCGATCCGGCAGACGTTAGAATCGGAGTATGAGTCTCGAGATCGCCGAGCGCGAGATAGAAGGGATCGTCATCCTCGACTTGAAGGGCCGCCTTGTGGCGGGCGAGGAGACGGGCAAGTTCCGTGAACTGGTCAGCGCCCGCTGCGCGCAAGGTCCGTTTCGGGCCGTGGTGAATCTCCAGGATGTCGAGTTCATCGATTCGACCGGTCTGGGCGGGCTCGTCATCAGCTACACGTCGGCGAAGAAGTCCGGCGGTACGCTGAAGCTGTTGCACCTCAAGGAACGGGAAGTCGAACTTCTCGTTCTGACCAAGCTCAACACGATCTTCGAGATCTTCAACGATGAGCAGGATGCGGTCAACAGCTTCTATCCGGATCGTGAGTTGAAGAAGTTCGACATCCTCAATTTCATCCAGAGCCAGAAGAAGAGTTGATGCGCCTCGTCGTCATCGGAGGCGTGGCGGCGGGAATGAGCGCGGCGGCGCGCGCCCGAAGGCTCGATCCATCGGCGGAGATCGTGGTCCTCGAGAAAGGCACCGTTGTCTCCTACGGCGCGTGCGGCATGCCCTATTTCATCGAGGGCCGCGTGCGCGCCTGGGAGACGCTCGTCGCGCACACTCCCGAATCGTTCGCGCGCGAACGCAACGTGACGGTGCGCACTGGGGCCGAAGTGACGGCCATCGCGCACGCCAAGCGGGAGGTGCTGCTCGCGGACGGCGAATCGCTCAAGTACGATCGCTTGGTGATCGCCACCGGCGCGCGGGCTTCGCTCGCCGGAATCGCGAATACGAGCGCTCCGCACGTCTTCACGCTGAATACGATCTACGATGCGATCAGACTGAAGGAACATCTCGAGCGGACCCGTCCTGGCCGCGCGGCTGTCGTGGGCGCCGGATACATCGGACTCGAAACCGTCGAAGCGTTACGCGCCAATGGCTGGCGCGTGCAACTGCTCACACGATCGGCGCAACTGCTCGGGCGTTCCGATGAGTGGCTCACGGCAGCGCTGCGCCGGCATCTCGAACGCTTCCGCGTCGAGGTGAGTGTGGGCCACCCGGTCGCCGATACGCGCGAGATCGCCGCGGATCTGATCGTGCTCGGCGCGGGCTTGAAGCCCTGTGTCGAACTCGCCGCCGAAGCGGGAGTGGAACTCGGACGCACGGGTGCGATCCGCGTGACCGATCGCGCCGAGACCAACCTGCATGGCGTTTTCGCGGCTGGAGATTGTGCGGAGACGAACCACCTCGTCACGGGCCGGCCTGTCTGGATTCCGCTCGGAACCACGGCAAACAAGACCGGCCGAGTCGCCGGCGCCAATGCCACTGGCCGTCGCGAGCGATTCCCCGGAGTCTTGGGAACGTCGATCGTGCGAGTGTGCGGACTGGGTGTCGCCTTCACTGGACTCTCGACCGAGTCCGCGCGCCGCGAAGGCTTCCAACCCGTCTCGACGCGCATCGAAGCACTCGACAAGCCGCGATATTTCGGCGGGCGCACCCTCACGGTCGAACTGGTCGCCGACAAGCCCACGGGCCGCCTGCTGGGCGCGACTCTCCTCGGTGAAAAGGGCGTGGAGGGCCGTATCAACGTAGCCGCCACCGCCATTTCGCAACGCATGACCGTCGAGGACCTCGAAACGCTCGACCTCGCCTATGCACCGCCGTTCGCCACGGTTTGGGATCCATTGCTGATCGCGGCGCAGCAATTGGGCAAGTTGGTACACTGATTTCGTGGGAGGCAAAGCCACCGGATTCACGCTCGCGTCGCTCGAGGGCGAAAAACATTCCCTTGAGGAAATGTTGCGGAGTGGGCCCGTTTTGCTCGCATTCTTCAAAATCTCGTGCCCCACCTGCCAGCTCACCTTCCCGTATCTCTCCCGTATCTCGGGTGGCGGAATTCGCTTCGTGGGAATCTCGCAGGACGACGCGGCTTTGTCGAAGACGTTCGCTCAGCGCTTCGGTGTGAGCTTCACCGTGCTGCTCGACGAATCGGGTAAGGGATACCCGGTGAGCAACGCCTACAAGATCACCCACGTTCCCACGATGTTCCTGGTCGAACCCGATGGCACCATCAGCGATACCTGGACCGGATTCGCGCGCGCCGGCATGGAGCGGCTGGCAGTCCGTGCCAGGCTTCCTGTGTTCACCGCCGCCGATCAGGTTCCGGCTTGGAAGCCCGGTTGAGGATCGAAGAACTGACACGGCCGGGCGCCGGATGCGAAAATAGAACAAGGACACTGACAACAGAGGACGAATGGCAATCAGCACCGTATTGAAGTCGGCTTCGGCAATCGTGCAAGGACTGGGCATCACGTTCAAGGAAATGATGAAGCCCACCGTCACCGAGGACTATCCGGACGTACCGCCGGTTTTCCAGGAACGGTTCCGCGGCAAGCACGAGCTGCAGCGGGACGAGAACGGCATGGAGAAGTGCGTTGCCTGCTTCCTGTGCGCCGCCGCTTGCCCCTCTGACTGCATCTATATCGAGGCTGCCGAGAACACGGACAAGGTCCGCATCTCGGGAGGCGAGCGCTACGCGTCGGTCTACAACATCGACTATACGCGCTGCATCTTCTGCGGCTATTGCGTCGAAGCCTGCCCCACCGATGCGATCACGCACGGCCACGGCTTCGAACTGGCGGCCTACGACACCTCCGCACTGATCATGCGCAAGGAAGACATGCTCGTGCCGGTTCCGCAAGGCGCCAAGCCACCGGTGATCGCGGACGCTCCGGCGTCGCACGGACACTGATCCCCACCGGGCTGCGCCTCCTGGCGTCAGGGCCGCGCCCGCCAGCGCACGCAGGTTCCAATCAAGACGAGGCACGTGCGGATTCGCTTCCACCTTCCTCCGCCGCGCGTCGTTTTTCGCCTTCGAGCAGATCATTCCGCACGATACCGTTCTCGCCATTCAGTCTCCTTGCGGATGTCTCCTGGGTCCAACGGCCGCAAGCCGATCCCAATGGCTCACCTTGCGTAGTCCAGCAGGCGAGCTGCCGTTCCTTACAACGCGCTCTCGGAAGCCTCGAGCGCGATCACGCCGGAGGCTGCGGATACGGCCGCGTGGACGCGAGCACGATTTGCGGAATCGCCACGTTATGGACGCGAGGGATCACAGTAGACGCCCTCGCCTTCCGGGGCTTGCGGCTCCCATCTGGTTTCGACCGTCCGCCCGAGACGGACCCGGGCCGCGCGCTCGGCGACCTCTGGCCCATAAGGAAAGCACTTCATTCGCACGGGGCCCTGAACATCACGAACGTAACGGATGAAGGCTTCCGTCGGTTCCGCGCGCCGAACATACTGCGGGTACTTCTTCCACCACAGCCACCCGACATTGTGGATCACCATCACGGCCGCGGCGAGGGCTGCTGCCCATTTCAGCCGGGGGCGGCTCCACGCCGATAGCCACGCACCACCCACCAGGAACGCAAGGCCCGCGCTCGCCCAGTAAACATGCCGGCTGGGAACCCTTGGCATGTAGGTCAGAAAGCTGTACGGCAGAATCGTCACGACCATCCAGAATCCGGCAGCCAGCAACAGCCATCCCTTTCGCCCGCGCCGCCACCACAGCATTGCCACCGCTGGAACGCCCCAAATCCAGAGTAATCGGCCGATCGAACGGATCATGACCGTTCCCGCCGGCGCACTCGAGGAAAATGTCCCGTCGTTGAGGTGCAGATGGTGGTTCTGCGCGGCGAAGATGAGCGCGGCATAGACAAGCGACAGGAGGACGAATGGCGCCATTCCCATGACCGCTCGGCGTGCCGGAACCCTCGTCCACCAGCAGATTCCCGCCATCAGTCCCACCACCGCGACCCCAGACTCCTTCGACAGCAGCGCGAACACGAAAAGCAGGAGGGCTCCCGCATAGCAGAGCCCTCCTCCCGCCGGCTGCTCGCACCAACGGATCCAACAATGAACGGCCGTCACACCGAAGAGAAAGACGAGCAGTTCCGGAAGAGCGGAATACCAGACCACCGCCTCTTGATGGCCTTCATGAATCGCGAAGAAGGCGGCGGAGACGAATGCCAGCGGCCATCCGATTCGATGCCACCATCCCAACGCGGCAAGCGCCAACGTCGCCAGGACGTGAAGTACGATGCTCTCGATCTGGAATACGCTCGACGAGGGCCCGAAAGCGAGATCGGTCCAGTAGGTGAGCACGAGCGACGTGGCGCGGCAACGGTAGAGCGGATCAGCGGCCAGCGAAGCCCAGCCTTCGAAGGGTCCCCACTGCCGTGCCAGTTCGATCTGGAGGTAGTCGTCCGAGATATGGGGAAGCCCGATGAAAGGTAGATACGGAACGGTAGCGAGAATCGCCAGTGCCGCCATCGCGGCATAAACCGTGTTTCGAGAGCGCCCGGACGCAGACGCTATCGCGCCAATCATCGTCTTCCCCGTTCGTGGATTACCCTTTCGCCAGACCCCATCTGGCCGGGTTTCTTATTGCTCGAATTTACAGGGAACTGGTTCTCGAAACAATACGGCGAATTCTGTAGCCGGGGTCGAGTACCAACCGCCAGTAGAGTCCACACAGTTGTCCGAACGTTGTGGCCAGCGACTTGACGCGAAAGAACTGCGACTTGCCATGAAGCCGGGGATAATGATTCACCGGCACTTCCGTAACAGCGGCGCCGCTCAGTTCGATCTTGCGCACCAGTTCGACGCACACTGTTCCGCTTGTCGAAGTGAGCCCGAATCCGGCGACGATCGAGCGCCGGATGAGGCGGAAATCGCAGTCGATGTCGCGGATGCCCACCCGGAAGAGGAATCGCGCGAAGCGGTTGTACAGGAATCCGATCGCGATGCGATGCCAAGGATCCTGGCGCTTGATCTTGTAGCCATTCACCAATCCGCCCCCGGGTGGCAAGGCCCGCATCAACAAAACCATCTCGGCCGGATCGTACTGGGCGTCACCATCCGTATAGAACACGAAGTCTTTCGCCGCCGCTTCGAAACCGCTGCGGAGCGCTCCGCCATAGCCGCGATTCTCCGGATGCGTCACCACGCGGAGGTACGGTGAGTACTGGGCCGCTAGGCGCTCGAGAACGGCGCCGGTGTCGTCCTGGCTGCCGTCGTTGACCACGATCACTTCGTAGTCGCTGACATGCTCATGCAATGTGGCGAACGTGGTCTCGAGCAACTTGGGAAGTGACTCTGCGTCGTTGTATGCCGGGAAGAAGACCGACAGGCTGTAGGGAAAGTGTGGCAAGAACCTTGATCTTGCGCCGCCCGCGATGCGAAGTCCATACGGAGAATTCTGTACGTGCTATCGCACCAAACCGCGGCGCACCGCGCTCAACACCAGTTCGCTGATGCTGTGCAGTCCCATCTTCTCCATGATCCGGGTTCGATGTGTCTCCACGGTATGCAGACTCAGGTTCAACCTGCCCGCGATGTCCTTGTTCGCGCCGCCCTCGGCGAGCATCTGATAAACCTGGCGCTCCCGCTCGGTCAGGGTTTCATAGCGGTCCTCTTCCACCACGCGATCGGTCGAAAAGACATTCGCGATCGCCGGGCTGAAGAACTCCTCGCCGCGGCTCACGCACAAGATCGCCTGCGTCAGCCCCTCTTCGGCCGTGTCCTTGAGCAGGTATCCTTTCGCGCCGGCCGCTCGCGATCGTCGCACGTAACGCTCGTCGGCGTGCATGCTCAACATCAGAACCGCCGTGCGCGGCGAAGCTTTGAGAATCTGCCGGGTCGCTTCCGCCCCGTTCAACTCCGGCATCGTCACATCGACGACGGCCACATCCGGCCTGTGTTCGCGCGCCAGTTGCACCGCTTCGATGCCGGTTGCTGCTTCGGCGACCACTTCGAAGTGATCCCGTTCCTCGAGAATCCGGCGCAGTCCGTCGCGAAACAAGCGATGATCGTCGGCGATCAGAATCCGAATGGCCATCACACCTCCACCGGCGCGCGGGCCGGCACGTTCGCGGGAAGCGGCAACCGCGCCTCCACTCGTGTCCCGCGAACCGCCCTTGGGCCGATCGAGAAGTCGCCGCAGAGGCCAGTCACTCGCTCCCTCATTCCGAGGATTCCGAGTTGCGGACCGGCGATCAACTCCGCGGGATCGAGCCCTCGCCCGTCGTCCTCCACCGCGATTCTCAGTTCTTCTGCCCGCTGCTCGATCATTACCACCACGCGGGACGCTCCCGCGTGCTTCTCGACATTGTGCAGCGCCTCCTGCACCACCCGGTAGGCACAGGTCAACTGGTCTTCGGCAAGCGACTCGCTCACGTCACGGTCGATGACGCGACACGGGATACCCGTGCGCCGCGAAAAATCCTCGCTCAACCATTGCAGCGCGGCCACCAGTCCCAGATCGTCGAGCAGGGATGGGCGCAGCATCAGGGAGATGTTGCGCACACTCTTGACCGTGGAATCCACGAGCGAGCGCGCTCGCTCCAGGCGTCCCCGCTCCTGTGTGCCGCCTCCCGCGTCAATGCGGGCCAGTTCCAGCCGGATGGTCGCCAGCGCTTGGCCAATCTCGTCGTGCAGTTCGCGCGAGAGCTTGGCGCGCTCGGCCTCCTGCAACGCCATCAACTGTCCGGACAACGCCTGCAACTCCGATTTGGTCCGCTCGACTTCCTGATATTGCGCCATCATTCTCGATTCGAGCTTGCCCAGTTGACGCAGACTCAGGAAAGCAGAAACGATCCCGGCCACTAGTGCCACGCAGATCAACTGCCCGAGCCTCCGGCTGGCGGATTGCCAGGTCTGGTGGAGTCTCTGGTCTCCCTCGGCCAGCGAGTTCCTCGACAAGGAGGTAATCTCTCGCAGCAAATCGCTCAGTGCCACGCGCCGGGGTGCGATCTCGTTCTGAACGTATTGAAAAGCCGGCTCGCGGCCGAACCCTCGCGTCGCGTCTGGTACCGCCTCCACGGTTCTCCAGAAATCGCTGAGTTTGGCGTTCAGGCGCTCTGAATCGTATCCGGGGATCGGGTGTAGCGCCAAGTCGCGGACCGCACCTTCCGACTCGTGCTCGAATCCATCATTCGCCTTTCGGAACGCTTCCTCGCGGTTCAGTGCGGGGTTGAGCAGGAAGTCGCGCACTACGACCGAACTCTGCCAGATGGTCCGGCGCAGCCTCTGCAGGTCCTCGTCTTGCTGGATATGGTCGTGATAGATCGTCGCGGTGTCGCGGGAAAGGCGCCGTTGAATGTCGTACGCCAGGAACGCCGAAAACGCCAGAACCGCCAGCAGCGCGGCGAATCCGGCGCGCAGCACCCACCTTCGCCTCGCTGCGATCAGCAACAACCGTGGTGAATCCGATCCGGCCGGGAACATGCTCGGATTCTCGCACAAGTTCTCACGGCCCGCCAATGCGCAGAACGCGCACCGTGCTTCGCTCGCCGTCGAAATCCGAGTAAGCGAAGTGGCCCTCGCCCAGGAATGCGACCTGGGTCCGGGTGTATCGCGGCAGCGTCTTCCTCAGCACCACAGAGCGATCCACGGTGTCCACAATCAGCACCTTGTCCGGAGTCGAGCCAATGTTCAGCCCGGTGGTGGAACTCACCGCCGCGAACCGGCCGCGTGAGTCGAGCGCCGCCGAAGTGATCACGCTGCCACGGGGAATCGCGTACGTGCCGGAAGGCCACGCAACGCGATACGGCCCCTTGTCGAGGTAAGCGTCCCAGGCGAGCCAGGTGCCCGGCAGGTATCGAAACGTGTCCTGCTGCGCCGCCACCGGCGCCTCGATCGGACCCCAGGCCACGGACCCGTCGAACCGCAAAGCTACGAACGTTCGAAGGTCGCGGTTGATCACGATCCTGCGCGCCACCGCGTCGAGTTCCACGAGCGAGATCGTGGCCCGCTGCAGCAACTCGTGACTGAGAACCAGAACTTCCTCACCGCCGCTCCTGCGCCGGATTTGGACCGACGCCCCGCCGCTTTGGCCGCGAATGATCCAGGCAACCCACATCCCGTTCTTCGATACTAACGGAAGGCGCTCGTGCGGCCTCACGCCGTCCGGAGGATCGAGCGGAATCCCGCTCTTCGCGCCGCGTGCCAGCAGCCAGAATGTCTGTGTCCCACTCTTTGCATCCATGGTCGAGTAGACCGCGCCGCCATCCGCCAAAGCCTGATATAACCCGGTCATGGGCTCCTCCGGAATCGCCGCCGCTTCCACTTGGCAACCGGGCAGGCGCATGATCCCGTAATGCAGCCCGTCATCGCGCCTTACCCAGGCCTCCCCCCTGCGCTCGAGGGCCCGGCTCACGCCCGCCCGAACCGGATCGAGCGCGTACCCCGGCACGCTGCACTCCTCTGTCCAGGTGGCGACGTCGGACGCGGCGTCCGCCTCAATCAGGAACACTGCCGGAATCACGGCCATGTAAAGCAGGTTCGCGACGAACGCCATCGGCAACCAAGCGAGCGCGGCGGTGAGAACGGCCGCAACTCGGCCACGGTCCGCCACCACCCAACTGATCACGAACAGGAGCGCCTGGAGCCCTACCGCCAACAGCACGTCGGCAGCCTTCCAAGTCAACTCGCGATCGGAACCGAGTTCCTTGGCCAGTGCGACACCCAGGAAATCGGCCCAATGCGCCGACACCATCGGAATCGCGTAGGCAGAGAGCGAAATCACCAGAGCGAACAGTATCCGGCTGCGGCCCCTCACAACCATTCATCGGCCGGACGGTCCGATCCGTTTACCTCAACGCAGATCGCGCCAGTCCACCGCGCCCGATCCCGTGTTCGCCTGCCAGCCGAACGCTGATTTCATCTCCAGGGCCCGCTCGCTCGCCGCGCGCGACTCCGCCTTGTGTCCGGTCGTAGCGAGGACTTGGGCGTGGTCCTCGAGGATCCGCTCGATGTCGGGATGCTCCGTCCCGCAGCGGCCCCCTCTGCCTTCCTCCCGGGCCGAACCCGGGCCGTCGCGACAGGGTGTCGCGATTCTCGGCATCGCTGTCGCCGCCGGACTCGGGTGGACTCTCCGCGATCGAACGGGCGGTCCTCCCTGAACCGGAGCCCTTCATTCACCGCGCTCCCGGGCAGCAACTACGGTCCCGCGTTTTCGCCGGTGATATGAAGACCCTTGCTCCCTATTGAGAATTCAATATCCAGACACTGATGATTCCAGAAAAGGTTTCGGGCTGGAGCTAGCCCCAGAGGCGGCACGAGGATCTGGTGCCGCTACTTCTGCCCCATGGCCGCCCTTCTGTGCCTCACACAGAAGGTGGGCCGATACCGCATCGCGGTGAAGGACGGTATGTGCATTTCCTGCGGCATGTGCTCCAAACATTGTGAGATGGGGATCGATGTCCGATCCTACGCGTTGGCGAACCAGAGCGTCACATGGGCATCGTGCGTTGCGTGCGGCCTGTGCGCTGAGGTTAGCCCGCGGGGTGTGCTGCGCCTGGACAACACCACCGAGCCTGCGCCCCAGCAACTCGTGCAGATCCGGGCAGACTGGAGGGCCTGAAAATCGACTTTTGTACTGGTCCTTGAACTGCCCGCGCGAGACAATGGTCCGAGGGGTGCCTTCCATTCCCGAATTCCGCCCGCCGGACGAAGCGCTTGCGCGCCGTCTCTGTGATCTCATGTCTGGCTACCAGGCCGGGGATGCAGCGGCCGTGGACGAATTGGTAAGAGAGGTCAATCCGATCCTGTCGCGCTTCTATCTCTCACTCACCGGCGGACCTCAGCATCTCGACGATCTGCTGCAGGATTGTTGGATGCGGATCCATCGGGCCCGGCACTCGTATCGTGCGGCTGAGCCCGTCCTGCCGTGGATTTTTGCGATCGCCCGGCACTCCCGGGTGGACTCATACCGCAAGTGGCAAAGAACCTCAGGAAGGGAGTCCAACATCGACGGTCTCGCGCGCCATCCATCCAGTGATCCGAGAGGGGCGTTTGACACGGCCGTCGAAGCACGGGCCGTTCTTAGAATCATCGATGGACTGCCGGACGGGCAGCGCGAGGTCATCACAATGCTCAAGGTGACGGGTATGAGCGTGGATGAGGTGGCCCGCGCGACTGGGTCGACTGGCACAGCAGTCAAGCAGAAAGCTCATCGGGCCTATCAGGCCATCCGGCGCGCACTCGGGATCACCTCGGCCAGGACGGAGGAAACGGATGAAGTGTGGCGACGTTGATCGGCTACTGAGCGAGGGAGTGCGGGTTGAAGCCGTACGGACCCAGGTCTACCCTCACGTTGAGAATTGCCCCCGGTGCGCAGCGATCGTAACCTGGACAGGCGCCGCCGTTGGTGGGCCGGAGGTGGACGCGCTCTCCCGCTCCGTTTCGGCCCGATTGAAAGGTGACTTGTCGCCCGTTCGGCCTTTACCTCCCGATCCCGTCCTTGCCCTGATGTTGATCGGCTCGGGTCTGGCTGTTGCGGCGGTGTTCCTTACCGCGATGGGCATTAGCGGATGGCACGCGATGGACTCGAGTCAGATATCCGCCCTCGGCGTGTTCGCGGTTGCCACATCGGTGTTTTCTATTGTCTCGGTGGTTCGATCGATGCGTCCCGCTGCCCCAAGGCCCCTGCCGCTCCCTGCCGTTCTTGGCGCTCTGTTGATCGGGTATCCCTTGATCGCAACGCTTCTGTTCCCCTTGGCGCCAGCCGAGCACTTTCTCGCCGATGGCGTCCGCTGTGTAGCCGGCGGTATTGTGGTTATCGCGTTGGCTTCAGGGCTTGCCTTTTTCGTCGCCCGGCGTGGCTACGTACTCGACGTGCGGCGGTGCGGTTTGTTGATCGGAGAGTTCGGCGCGATTGTCTCCGTGT
>CADECY010000138.1 GCA_902825945.1 uncultured Acidobacteriota bacterium | reverse complement strand
GTTGCTTTTGCTGTTCTTGTTGCCGGACCTGTTGCTGTCTCTGCTGCTCCTCTTGTGCCGCTGCTGCTGGGCGCGGATCTGTTCCTGGCGCTGGCGTTCCTGCCGCTGCAACTCCCTCTGCTGTTGGTCCGGCGTCTTCGGCTGATTCTGCTTGGTGCGCTCGATCGACTCCTCTGCTGCCTCTGGCGCTCCCGGATCACTTCTTCCTGCTGTCTGCGTTGAGACTCCTTCTCCTGTTCCGCAAGCCTCTTGTTCTGTTCCTCCTTCTCCTTGGCGAGCTTCTTGCGCGCTTCATCGTCCTGCTGCTTACGTTCCCGGTCATTTGGGTTGGGCGGCCGCTGGTTAGGTCAGGCCGTACGCCAGCCACGCTGCCATCAGGATGTTTCGAAGGCTCATGAATTCCTGGGGGCATTCGTCTGCTCTTTAGTGATCGCCCGCCGGGGTCCATCACGCGAAAATCGCGTTGGCGCCCCGATCCTTTCAAAATTCCCGTGAAGCGCTGATAAAATAGGCGCTGACATGACCACCCGCAGAGCGTTTCTCGCCTCGGCCCTCGCCGCGCCCGCGATCCTTCGCGCAAAGAAGACCACCGATGTCCGGATCAACGAGGTCAAGTTTGGCTACGAGGACTACCTGTACCGGACGCCGATCAAGTTCGGCGGAACCGTGGTCGACAAGGTCACGATCCTCAACGTCGATGTCGTCATCAGCAACGCGGCCGGCAAGTCCCAGAAGGGCTTCGGCTCGATGCCGCTCGGCAACGTTTGGGCATATCCATCGAAGGTTCTGAAGTACGAAGAGACGCTGAACGCGATGAAGGTGCTCGCGGGCCGGGTCTCGAAGATCACGGGCGACTACAAGGAATTCGGCCATCCGGTCGACCTCAACGTCGCGCTCGAGCACTCATATTTGAAGGCGGGCGACGAAGTCTCCAAGCAGTTGAAACTGTCTCAGCCGATTCCGAAGCTGGCCACGCTCGTCACCGCGAGTCCGTTCGATGCGGCCGTCGCCGACGCCTACGGGAAGATGCTCGGCCGGAGCACTTGGGCGACCTACGGTCCGGACCTGATGACGCACGACCTCGCCCATTACCTCAACAAGGACTTCAAGGGCGAGAACCTCCAACAGTACGTCCAGAAGACGCCGAAGCCCCAAATGCCGCTTTACCATCTCGTAGGTGCCGTCGATGCAATCACCGCCTCGGACGTCACCAAGCGCGTGGGCGATGGACTCCCCGAGACACTGCCCGAATGGATCCACTACTCGGGCCTCACCAATATCAAAATCAAGCTCAACGGCGAGGATCTGAAGTGGGATGTGGAACGAGTGGTCGCCGTGGAGCGCGCCGCCGCCGAAACGCAGAAGAAGCGCGGCGTTCCGAAGTGGGTCTACTCGCTCGACTTCAACGAGAAGTGCCCGAACATCGACTACTTGATGGCGTTCATCCGTCAGGTGAAGGAGAAGGTCCCCGCCGGATTCGCTCGCGTCCAGTACATCGAACAGCCGACCAAACGTGACCTGAAGTCAGACCGCGCCAACGTGATGCACGAGGCGGCCAAGATCTTGCCTGTCGTTATCGACGAGTCGCTTACCGAACTCGACGCGTTGCTGCTGGCGCGCGAAATGGGCTACACGGGCGTTGCGCTCAAGGCCTGCAAGGGCCAGGCGCAAGCCGTGCTCATGGGCGCGGCGGCTCAGAAGTACAAGATGTTTCTTTGCGTGCAGGATCTCACGTGTCCGGGCGCGTCGCTGATCCACTCGGCCGCGCTCGCAGCTCACGTGCCGACCGTGGCGGCGATCGAGTGCAACTCCCGCCAATACGTTCCGGTGGCGAATAAAGCTTGGGACGCGAAGTTCCCGGGGCTGTTCAATCCGCGCGATGGCATGGTCAAGACCGGTCAACTCAACAAGCTCGGGCTGAGCGCGGTGGCATGAAACGAATCCTGATTCTCACCGCCGCGCCGCTGTTGGCGCAGGAATTCTCGAAGTCGCTGTACCCGATCCTCGAGAAAGCGCAGTGCCGTGGCTGCCACAACGACAATGGCGTTGCTTCCACTTCGCGTTTGAAGTTCCCGCGCGAATCGGCGGACCAGGGTGAGATCGATCGCTTCGGAATGCGCCTGCGGCGTTTCGTCAACGCCGAGGATGCCGCCGCGTCTCTTCTGGTCACCAAACCCACCGGGCGGGTGCCGCATGGCGGCGGGGAACGGATCAAGCCCGGAAGCGGCGAAGACAAGGCACTGCTCGAATGGGCCGCCGAATTGGCCAAACTGCCTGCCTCCGTCGCGAATTCTGAAGAGAGGATTGCGGGATCATCGCGGATGACACTGCGGCGATTGACCCACAGCCAGTACAACCACACGGTGCGCGACCTGCTGGGCGATGAGACCAAGCCGGCCGAGCAGTTTCCGAAAGAGGACTTCATCCACGGCTTCACCAATCAGGCCGAGGGACAGAGCATTTCACCAATGCAGGCCGAGGCATACGGAAAGGCGGCCGATCGACTGGCGCGAAACGCGTTCCGCGGCGGCGACGCGGCGAAGCTGATCTCGTGCAAGCCGTCGCCGGAGTGCGCGTCGAAGTTCGTCGCCGAATTCGGAGCACGCGCCTTCCGCCGCCCGTTGGCTCCGGAGGAAGTGCAGCGTTACGTTCGCCTCGTGACCCGCGACCCGGACTTTCTGAAGGGCGTGCAACTCGCCGTGGAAACAATGCTCCAGTCGCCGCATTTCCTGTTCCACTTGGCCGAAGGCGACTACGGAACCGCGTCACGGCTGTCCTACTTCCTTTGGGACACGATGCCCGACGCCGAGTTGTTCCGTGCGGCCAAGGCGGGCGAACTTCGCGCGAAAACGGGCATCGAACGTCAGGTTCGGCGGATGCTCGACGATCCGCGTGCGCAGGAATCGCTCGATGAGTTCCTTGCGCAGTGGCTGCGGTTCGACCGGCTGCGTACGGCAATTCGCGACCGGCGTCTCTATCCCGAGTTCACCTCCGAACTCGTCTCGGCGATGACCGAGGAGACCCGGCGCCTGTTCCGGAGTATCGTTTGGGAGGATCGCAACTTCCTCGAGTTCCACACCGCTGATTACGCTTACCTGTCGCCCGAACTCGCCAAGCTCTACGGCGTCGCGGCGCCGCCGGCACCGTGGGCCAAGGTCGCGCTGCCGCCGGAATCGGGCCGCGCCGGATTCCTGGGGCAGGGAACTTTCCTCGCCCTCACGAGCAAGCCCGCGGACACGTCACCCACCGAGCGCGGCATTTTCATCCGCGAACATCTGCTGTGCCAGAGCGTTCCTCCGCCGCCGCCCGGACTCAACGCGTCCCTTCCTCCAGTTACCGACGAGAAGCCAGTGGGAACGCGCGAACGTTTGAAGGATCACCTTTCCAATCAGGTCTGCGCGAGCTGTCACGGACTCGTCGATTCGATCGGATTCGGATTCGAACACTACGACGCGATCGGGAAGTTCCGCGAAAAGGAGAACATCACGATCTACCCGACCGCCGATCAGATGGTGAAGAAGACGAAGCTGAAGCCGACCGAGTACAAGCTTGCGATCGACGCTTCCGGAATGGTGCGCGGCATCGCGGAGTCGGCCTTCTCGTCTCCGCGCCAGCTTGCCTCGATTCTCGCCAAGGAAGAAGCCTGTCAGAAGTGCGCGGCGAAGCAATTGTTCCGGTTCGCCACCGGCCGCCTCGAGGAACCGGAAGACCGGCGCGTGATTGATGGCGTGTTCGATCGGTTCCGGGCGAGCGGATTCAAGTTCCGCGAACTGATTCTCGGTCTCGCCACGTCGGAAGTGTTCACCGGCGTGAAGCCGAATCGACAAGAGGGGCCGCGCGCCGCGTTATACTAACGCGTGCAATGTCCATTGATCGACGATCCTTCCTAGCTGCCGCCGCTGGAGCCGCGGCCGTTTCACACGCGTCCGCGCAGACGCCGCGCGACTGGAGCGGCCGCAATCCCACGCGTTACCCAGACCCCGATATTATTTCGCTCGACAAGCGCTTCGACAAATACAAACTCGGCAACACGCCGATTCAGCGCTTGCACGTGGGCACGTTGTGGGCCGAAGGTCCGGCGTGGAACGGCGTGGGCCGCTATCTGATCTGGAGCGACATTCCGAACAACCGGCAGATGCGGTGGATCGAGGAAGACGGACACGTGAGCGTGTTCCGCAATCCGGCTGGATTCTCGAACGGCAACACCTTCGATTGGGAAGGCCGGCAGATTTCATGCGAGCACGGCAATCGCCGCGTCGTCCGCTACGAGTACAACGGTGCGGTCACGGTGCTCGCCGACAAGTTCGGCGGCAAGCCGCTGAACGCACCGAACGACGCGGTAGTCGATCCGAACGGGATCGTCTGGTTCACCGATCCCGGCTACGGGTCGCTGATGAACTACGAGGGCAACAAGGGCAACCTCGAGATCAAGGAAGCGATCTATCGCATCGATCCGAAAGCTGGCCGCATCGATAAGGTGGCTGACGATATCTTCAAGCCCAACGGGCTCTGCTTCTCGCCGGATTACAAGAAGCTCTACGTGGCCGACACGGGCGCCACCCACTATCCGAATGCACCCCGCAACATCAAGGTCTGGGACTGCGACGGCAAGACGCTGAAGAACGGCAAGCAGTTCTGCTCGATGGAAATGCCGGGAAAGGGCGCCGGCCTCGCCGATGGCATCCGCGCTGACATCGACGGCAACGTCTGGGTGGGCGCGGGCTGGGTCGGACACGGCTACGACGGCGTGCAGGTGTTCGCGCCGAACGGCGACCGCATCGGCCAGATTCTGTTGCCGGAAATCTGTGCGAATCTTTGCTTCGGCGGCGCACGGCGCAACCGTCTGTTCATGTGCGGCAGCCAGTCGATGTATTCGGTCTATGTGGAAACACAGGGAGCGGGCAACGCGTAACGGCGCGGCCCGCCTTCGCGATCAGTTTTCGACGTAGAGGTTGAAGCCGGCGTTCGGGGTGGCGGGAACGAAGCCCACCCCGCCGCCGCTGTCCGCCGCACGCAGCCGCAACGAGTGCAGTCCGTTGGTGAGGGTGCGCGTGTCGAAATCGATGTCGAAGCCGATGTTCGGGCATTGCGCGACATCGGTCAGATTGGCGCAGACCTCGCTTCGATCGCCGCCGAAGCGTGCGGTTCCGCGCACGATGTTGTCGATGATCAGGATCACGCTCGTGACGCGGCCATCCGGGTCATACGCGTAACCCGAGATCGAGATCGTGCCCGAGACCTTGTCGTTGTTCTTCAGCGTGAGGATGTCTCCCACCGGCGGCCGGTTCACCGGATTGTTCACCGTGAACGTCACCGGTGTTTCCGGAATCAGGTAGTACTTGCCTGTCTGATCCTGAAGGCGGATCTGCAGTTTGTGCTCGCCGTTGACGAGCGGCACTGGTCCCGCGGTCGAGTTGATCTGCGCCGTGAATCCGATTCCCGGGCATCCGATGGGTCGCGGGCTCAGAGGCGTGCAGATGTCGTTGCGCGCAGCGCCGTAGGCGGCGCGGGTGTAGCTCGCGCCATCGATCAGAACGTCGGCCGCGAAAATGCGGACCGAGGGAACGTAGCCCCAGCCCGTGATCCGGATCAGGCCGCTCACTTCCTGCCCTTCCGTGGGCCCGTCGATCTGGCCCACCGCTGCCTCTTCCGGCGGCGCGCCGATGTTGATCGTGAGAGGCTCATCCGGGAAATCGGTGAAGCCGCCGCGCGAGTTCATGATGCGCGCGCGGACCTTGTGAGCGCCTGGGGTGAGTCCGAGCACGCGCCCGCTCGACGTCGCCGTAAACCCGATGCATTGAGCGGACTGGATCTGCGCGCACGCCGCGGGCCGTCCCGCCGTTCCGCCGGCGTTCAGCCGGTACTGATCGTCGATGTAGATATCGATGCGGCGGATTGGATGGAAGTCGTCCCAGGCAACGCCCGTGAGCGTGAACAGGTCCGGAACCTCGGCGTCGTTGGCGGGCGTTTCGAAGCGCGCCTGCGGCAGCGTTCCATAGCCGAACGGCGGATCCCAGGTGAGGGTTGGCGCGTTTTCGAGGCTAGACAGTCCGCTGTGAGACGTGGCGATCGGCGCGTAGATGTCGTGGCCGTTGGAGAGGCCCACGGTCGGTGTCGAAACCTCCTGGCACGATGAGTTGATCCAGCCGAGGCTCAGATTCTTGTTGCCCGTGCCATAGTTGAAGACGATGCGCCCGTCCTCGTACAGCGTCGCCGCGAAGTTGACGGGTTCGGCGGTGAATCCGAAGCCGACATCGAGGCCGCCCGCCCAACGGAATGTTACTTGGTCTGCGAAGGGCCGGCTGAGGAAGACACCTTCGTTGCGCTGCGCGAGACCAAGCGTGTTCATTTCGAGCCACATCGGCGCGATCGCGTTGAACGTGGCGAGCGACGCGGCGTCGGTGCAGGGAGTGAGCACCGGCAGATCGAATGCGAGCAGGCCATTGTTGTAGACCCAAACGCTGCGGTACTTCTTGCCGAAGTAGGGGAAATCCCATGGCAAGTTAACCAGCCGCACGCTCGGCGTTCCACCGGCGAGCGTGGGGTTGAACGGCGAGCGGAAATTGAGATCGGTCTCTTGTCCGAATTGGAATCGCGGCTGCGAAAGCGACAGCGCGTAGCTCGGCTGCGAAGTGGCGCTTACCTCGACGGCCTTCGATCCGCTGGCCGCGGCGCGGTCGACGTAGAAAGCGGTGATGGAGTCGCCGATCGCAAGGTTCAGCGTGCCGTTGTCTTTGTTTGCCACGTTTGCGCTCGACGGCATCAATCCGGTGTAGATGAGCCCGGTCTTGGTCAGCGTCATGTTTTCCACATCTCCCGATGTCGACGTGAGCTGCGCTTGCACGGTGGGGGAAGTTTCGTTCGCATCGTGCAGGATCATGCGAATGAACTCGCCCTGCACGAACTGTGGTTCGTAGAATGCGATCTGTGCCGTGTTGGAAGGCGTCTCGAACGAAGGGACGATGTGGACTGTGTCGGGCCCGAACGTCTGCGCGAGCACGCCGAAGCCGCGTTTGGCGAATCCCGCCCAGATCTGCTGTTGGCTGGCGCCGTTGAAGCTCGCTCTGTCGGCGAGCAGAATCGCGTCGCGGGCGTCGATCATCGAGGGCGAGGGCGGCGCGAGCTTCATGCCGTCGAGCACGATCACACGCACGCGGCGGCGCCCTTCGCGGTCGCCGAACTGCCGGATCAGGTTCGCGCGGACTTCCCACAATGCCTGCGCCCAGATCTCGCCGTCAGCGTGGACTTCGGGGAACTGGATCACTTTGCCCATCTGGCCGAACGTGAGTGGATTCACGTCCACGTTCGTCGAGTACGGGCGCGACCGGATTCCCGATCCCCATGACTGCTCCGGATATTCACTGTACGGATACGCTCCGTCGACCGGGGCTCCATCGGGCAGCGTCAGTTCGAGCGAATAGAAATCGCTCCAGGCCTCGCCCATCGATCCGCCGTGATGGCCGCCGAGCCGGCGGACAAGGCGGTTGCTGACCGCGTGGGTGAACTCGTGAACGATCGTGACGGCGTCGAAGGAGTTGTCGGTGAAGCCGCGATCGGCGCCATAACTCAGGTAGAAGGCGAGCATCGAGGGCGTTCCGTCGTCATCGCCGCGATTGGTGTAGAAGGCGTTTTGGAGCGCGGCCGCGCCGCCGGGCGCCGAAGCGAAGAAGCTGTAGGCGTAGATCGCGTCGCCGTCGACGCCGCCCTTGCCGAAGTTGTTCGTCTGATAGTTACCCGACGCCTCGTTGAAGCCCATCTGATAGAACAAGTCGTGCGAGCGGTTGATCCAGTAGAACAGGTTGGCGGAAGAGGCATCCTGATAACCGAGAAGGCTCGCGGACCCCAGTCCATGCTCGAGCGGGAAGCTGAAGTCGCGATTGGCGGCGATGGCCGCGATCGGTGTCTTCAACAGCAGCACGCCGAGTGGATTCGCGCCTACGATCGTGTTGTTGCCGGTCGTCGATGTGTCGCTCACCCAGCCGCCGGGAGAAGCCGCGGAATCGCCATCGAAGGGCTGCATCGTCCGTTGCACGAACGGCGGCGGGCTCAACTGAACGGTTCCAGGCCGCGGATTCGGTTGCGGCGATTCGCGCTCGAAGACCAAGCCGCGTGCGGCGGGACGCTGACGCTTGGTCAGCGCGCGCCGTTCGAGCACCCTCTTGTTCTGGGCATCGACGACCGTTTCAAACGCTTCGATTCCATCGTCGCCCACTACGTAGAAGACCCACGCCGGACGGAGTTTGCCTTGGACGCCGAACCAAACCAACTGGGAGCCCTCGGGGGCGTCTGTCGCGGAGCTGAGCCCTTCGGCCGCGGCACGGAAAGCGCCTTGCTCGAGACTCGCATCCGGAATGGCAATGCCGGCCGGCGGCCGCGCGAACAACGTGCCGCCCGCGTTGAGGACACGTCCGGCCGAGTCGATATTGACCACCCACTCGGCGTTCCACACTCGAAGTCCGAAGAAGTTCTGGCGGTAGACGAAATGGCTGACGCCGTTATGTTCTGTCTTGTACTGCTTGTGCAGGTGAACGCCCGCGAAATCCTCTGGCGCCAGACTGAACTGCGCCGAAGCCGTCTCCCTTGAAAAGTCCCCCGCAATCGCGTTGACTGGCCGCGCGCTGGCTTCTGTCAGCGCTCCTTTGGGGTTGAACAGGTGCTTCGACGACCCATCGGCCGAGAATAGTGCGAGTGCGGCCGCGGGAAGGAACAGGAATTTGCCCACGAAAAATCCTCCTTCGGATGGAAACCTCAATTATAGGAGGCTTTCGCGGTTGAAACTCAGCTCTCACGCACGCCGAGGCGTTTGAGAATGTCCATCATCAGGCACCAGTTGGTGAGGCCAGACTGAAACAGATTCAAACCCACGAAAACCGTGAACAGGAACCATAGAGGGTTCACATAGTAGCCGAGCCCGACGGTTGCGATGACGAACACGCCGGCAATCAAGCGGAGATAACGTTCGACGTTCATGACGGATTCCTTTCCTTTCGGATCATGTAGTAGAGAACCGGCACGGTCATGCGCGACAGTGCCAGTGAAGCGATTTCACCCGCCATCAGGGCGATGGCGAGACCTTGAAAGATCGGGTCGAACAGGATGACGCTCGAGCCCACCACGACCGCCGCTGCGGTCAGCATCATCGGGCGGAAGCGAACCGCGCCCGCGTCCACGACGGCTTCGGCGAGCGGCATGCCCTGTTGCAGGCGGAGTTCGACGAAGTCGACGAGGATGATCGAATTGCGCACCACGATTCCCGCCCCGGCGATGAAGCCGATCATCGAGGTCGCGGTGAAGAAGGCGCTCAGCATCCCGTGCGCGGGCAGGATTCCCACCAAGGAGAAGGGAATCGCGGCCATGATCACGATCGGCGTGATGAGCGACTGGAACCATCCCACCACCAGTACGTAGATGAGCACCAACACCGCGGCGAAGGCGAGGCCGAGATCGCGGAAGACCTCGTACGTAATGTGCCATTCGCCATCCCACTTCATCGCGTAGGTGCGGTCGTCCGGCGGTTGCGTGGCGGTGTACTGCTCGACCTTGATCTTCGACCCGAGGGCGAGAATCGCGTAAACCGGACTCTCCATCGCGCCCGCGATGTCGGCGGTGACATACGTCACCGGCATCAGATTCTTGTGGTAGATGCTGCGCTCTTCGGTGATCGATTCCGATCGCACGAGTTCACGCAGACTCACCGAACGGAGGCGGACATCCTTCAGCCGCTCGATGTCGTTTCTCGCGGCGCGATCGAGCCGTACCTCGATCGGAACATCTTCCTTCGCCGATTGGTCGTGGAGCAGTCCCGCCGCTTCACCGGCGGTCGCGATGCGTAGCGCCCGAGCCACCTCGGCGACGGCGATGCCGTGCAGTGCAGCCTTTTCGGAGTCAACCACGATGCGCTGCTTCGCCTGCCGGTCCTCGACATACCAATCGACATCGACGATCCCGTCGATCGATTCCATTGTCTTGCGGACCTCGGCGGCGATCTTCAGCCTGCCTTCTTCTGTTGGTCCATAAATTTCGGCGACGAGGGTTTGGAGTACGGGAGGCCCTGGAGGAACCTCGGCAACTTTGATGTTCGCTCCGTGTGCTCGCGCGATCGGAGCCAGAGCGATCCGCATGGCTTTCGCGATGTCATGGCTCTGCCGGTCGCGATCGTGCTTGGGTAGGAGATTCACCTGGATATCCGCGACGTTCGAGCCGCGCCGGAGATAGTAGTGCCGTACGAGTCCATTGAAATTGAACGGCGAGGCGAGGCCCGAATACGATTGCACGTTGATCACTTCGGGCTGCGAAAATGCCGCCTCAGCGAGCAACCTCGTCACACGCGCGGTTTCTTCGTGTGTCGTTCCTTCCGGCATATCGACGATCACTTGGAACTCGCTTTTGTTGTCGAACGGCAGCATTTTCACCTTGACGAACTGCACGTAGACGAGCGCCATCGATCCGAGCAGCAAACCCGCCACGATCGCGAGGAAGGTCCAGCGCGCCGGGCCGGCCGAGAGCAGCTTTCCCATGAACCGCCGATACCAGCGCGTGACGGCATCCTCACTGCCGCCGTGATGCGGTGGAGCGCCCGAGCCGAACACTCGTACCGCGACCCATGGAGTCACCAGGAACGCGACGATCAGCGAGAACGCCATCGCGGCGGTGGCGCCGATCGGAATCGGGCGCATGTACGGACCCATGAGTCCGCTGACGAATGCCATCGGCAGGATCGCGGCGATCACGGTGAACGTGGCAAGGATCGTGGGATTGCCGACCTCGGCCACCGCTTCCACGGCGACCTCGGTGATCGGGCGATTCCAGTTGCAGGGCATGTGCCGGTGCCGAACGATGTTTTCGACGACCACGATCGCGTCGTCCACGAGGATGCCGATCGAGAAGATGAGAGCGAACAGCGTGATGCGATTCAGCGTGTAGCCGTAAAGATAGAAGACCGTGAGCGTCAGCGCGAGCGTGACCGGAATCGCGGCGAACACGATGATCGACTCGCGGAAACCGAGGGTGATCGCGATCAGGATGCTCACCGAGATCACGGCGATGGCCATGTGGAACAGCAACTCGTTCGATTTCTCCGCCGCCGTTTCGCCGTAGTGGCGCGTGATCGTCATCTCGACTTCCGACGGGATGACGGATCCCTTCAGTCCGTTGACCCGCGTGAGCACATGTTCGGCGACATCGATTGCGTTGGTGCTCTTGCGTTTGGCCACTGAGATCGTCACCGCCGGGTAGAACTTGCCCTGTTCGGCGAACTGCACCATCTGCGACGGCTCTTCGCCGGTGTCGGCAACAGTTGCGACATCGCGAACGAAGATCGCTTTACCGTTGGCGGCGCTGACCACCACGCTCGCGACATCGCGCGCGTTAGCGAGAAACTGTCCGGTCTCGAGCAGAATCTCGCGGTTTCCGCTCGCCATGCTTCCGCCGGACAGCCGTTGGTTGGCGGCGCCGAGCGCACGATGTACGTCGAGCGGGCTGATCGAATAGGCACTGAGTTTGGCGGAGTCGAGTGTCACACGGATCGTCCGGCGTTGTCCGCCGAGGAGGGTGACGGCCGAGACGTCCTCCACCTGCTTGATCGTGTCGTGAACCTGGCCCGCGACCTGGCGCAGTTCGAAGTCATTGTAGCGGCGGCTCCAAAGTGTCAGCGCGAGAATCGGAACATCGTCGATCGAGCGAGGCTTCACCAGCGGCGGCGATGCGCCCGGCGGAATCATGTCGAAGTTGGCGAGCAGCTTCTGATTGAGCCGCACGATCGCGCGCTCTTCGTCCTCTCCCACCTTGAATCGCACGATAGCGATCGTTCCGCCGGGGCTCGAGGTCGAGTAGATGTACTCGACTCCGGGAACCTCCCACAACAGCTTTTCCATCGGCTTGGTGACGCGCTCTTCCACTTCTTTCGGCGAAGCGCCGGGCATCGCCACGAACACGTCGATCATCGGAACGATGATCTGCGGCTCTTCCTCGCGCGGCAGGTTGACCACCGCGAACAGCCCGAGCATCAGTGACGTGCCCATGAACAACGGCGTCAGCTTCGAGTTGATGAATGCGGTCGCGATGCGGCCCGCAATGCCAGGATCGGTCACGGCTTCACCTCGATCCGGGCGCTATCGGCGAGTGCGGGCGGGCGGGGATGGATCATGATTTCGCCGTCAGTGAGTCCAGCGAGGATCTCCACGCGCCCGTCACGCGTGGCCCCCGTCTTGACGATCCGCAGCCTCGCGATTCCCTTGTCGGCCACCGCCACGAAGGCGAGCTGGCCCTGCCAGGAGATCGCGTCATTCGGCACGGTGATCGCTTGGCGCGATCCCGTCGTGAACTCGGCGCGCCCGAACAGTCCGGTGCGGAGCGTGGCGTGTCCCGGCAGGTCGATTTTCGCCGTGAACGAATGCGATGCTTCGTCCGAAGCCGGCACGATCTCGGCGACGCGGCCAGTGAGCGGCGTCTCGATCGCATCGATCCGCACTGGAACGGCCACTCCGCGCTTGACCATCGCGATGCGAGACTCCTCCACCTTCGCTTCAAAACGGTAGGCTCCGTCGCGCTCGATCTCGAACAGCGGAGTTCCGGGTGTGGCCATCGTGCCCGGTTCGACTTTGCGTGCGATCACGCGGCCCGCGAACGGGGCAGTGACGGCCGTGTAGCCTTCCGACACTTTCACACGCTGAACCGCTTCCTCCGCCTGCTGGATCTTCGAATCGAGTTGCCGCCGGCGCGCCTGCGCCATTTCGACAGCGGACTTCGCCACGCGCACCCGCGCGCTCGCTTCATCGAACTCCTGTTGCGAGACGCTGCGTTTGGAGAGCAGGTCCGACATACGCTTGGCGGTCACTTCTGTTAGCTCCAACTGCGCCTTCGCCGAGGCGATCGCACTCTCGGCTTCCGGAATCCCGCTGCGAGCTTCCGAGACCGCCGCTTCGGCTTGTCGGCGAGCGGCGTCGAGGTCGCGCCCATCGATGGTCACGAGCGTCTGTCCTGCGCTGACACGGTCACCAGTATCGGCCGATACCTGCAGGACCGATCCCATCATTCGCGCCGCGACCGTCGTGGTGGTGCGCGCGCGGACGGTGCCGGTGGCTTCGAACGACTCCGGCCAATCCGAGGCCCGGATGGCGACACCTGTCACCGCAACCGGCGTTTCCGCGCGGGCGGGCGCCTTCTCGGCGTGTTTGCCGCCACCGCACGACACCAGCGCGGCCACCAGGCCCGTTGTTACGAACTTATTCCAGGACATCGGATTCTCCCGTCAAGGTTCCTTTCGCGGCCTCGAGTTCCACCGCTGCGATTCGTTGATCGTGGATTGCCATCAGCCGGCGCATGCGCGTCTCGACCAGCGCTGTCTCGCTGCGCAGCAGGTCGCTCACCGTCGTGAGTCCTGCTTCGTAGCGGTCCTTCATGATGCGGAGGTTCTCCTCCGCCTGTGCGACCGCCGCTTCAGCGACCTTCAGCCGCTCACTCGCCGCATCCACTTGTGTCCGCGCGCGCCGGATTTGCAATGCCACCGCGGAGGCCACCTGCTTCTCCTGCTCCTGGGCGAGCGTCACGCCGAGCGATGCCTCCTTGATCTTCTTGCCAGTGAGTCCGCCGTTGAAGATGTTCCAATCGAGCGAGACGCCCATCCACCAGTTGGCGCCCGCCTGGGTGACGAACCGGCCCCGATCGGCCTCGAACATTCCACGTAGCTTCACCACCGGAAACAACTCCGCCCTCGCACGAGAAACCTGCGTCTGCGCAAGCGACCGGTGGATCGCCGCCTGGCGAATTTCAGCGCGCTCGGCTCCGCCCTCAGCGGGCATGGGTGACGCGGTTGGGGTGAGCCGCGAGACGAGGTCACGCTGTTCGTCGAGTGCGAGCCCGATCGCTTCGTTGAGCGCGGCCTTGGCCACCTTCGCATCCGACGCGCGATTGATCTCCTGTTCCCGCATCGCGGCGAGGTGAACCCGAACCGCGAGCACATCGGCATCGGTCGACATTCCAGCCGCCCGAACGGCTTCGGCGCGGGCGAGGTCCGCCTCCGCCGATTTCACTGCGGTTTTCGTCACCTCGGCCGCCTCGGCCGCGAGTACGGCTCCGTAATAGGAGCGCACCGCATGAGCGATTCGCCCCGATTGCACCGAGCGCTCTTCTTCGCTGTTCATCTTGACATCGAGTTGGGCGGCGTCGCGGGCGAGCCGGGTGGCGCCCGCATCCCATAGGTTCTGCTCGGCCGAGATCTGCGACTGGAAGTTGTTGACGAAGCCCGGTCCGTTCAACTTGTCGATTGCGAAATTCGCCTGCGAGAACCGGCGCTGATTCAATAGAGTCCCGAAAGCGAAGACCGGGTTATTGCTGGTCTGGAAGGACTCGCGATAGCTGGCCCGCGGGAGGCTGCTCGTGGACGCTTGTTCGACCCGCGTCTGGGCCATTTTGACCTTGGTCCGCGCCGCTCGGGCCGCCGGATGGTTTTCCGCCGCGAGACGAGCCGCCTCGCGGACCGTGAGCGGCTGGGCTTGGGCCAGCGCCGCTGCCGCAACTGCGATCAGGAATCTCATTCATGACGAAAGACTCAGTTTTCGGTGCCGGGGTGACAAGCACTCTTCTTGTCACCTCTTGCTGGCGGACCGAGTCTGGACTGCTGTATGGAAACCACAGTCGATTTCCTGAGTGGGGTGCAATTCCGGGTCCGAACCCGAGGCCATGAAGTCATCTGCGATCAGCCCAGCGACAACGGTGGCGAGGACGCCGGCATGACCCCGCCCGAATTCCTGGTGGCGGCGCTCGCCAGTTGCGCGGCCTATTATGCGGCGGAATACCTCCGAACTCGCAACCTGTCCCGGGAGGGGTTGCAGGTTCGCGTGGCGGCGGAGAAGGCCTCGGCTCCGGCCAGGCTGAGCCGCTTCGAGATCGAGGTGAACGCTCCCGGACTCGAGGATCCGCGCCATCGCGAAGGAGTCGAGCGCTCTGTCAAGCGCTGCGTGATCCACAACACGCTGCTGAGCGCACCGGAGATCGCGGTACGGGTGGAGGCCCCTGTTACGATCTAAGAGTGGATTCGCAGAAGGCGCAAGAGATCGATCTGGCGAGGCGATTGCTCGCCGGCGACCAATCGGCGTTCGAACCGTTCGTCGAGTTATTTCACTCCAAGTTGTTCCATTTTACTTTTATGGTTTGCGGGCAAAGAGAGGACGCGGAAGAAGTTGCGCAGGAGACGCTGATGAAGGTGTTCGAACATCTCGACCAGCTTCGCGACCCGGAGCATATCCGCCCTTGGGTGTTCCGGATCGCGCGGAACATCTGTTTCATCAAACGGCGCAGGAGTGTGTTTGCGCCGAGCGAGGAGATCTCGCTCGATTCGCTGAAGCCGTCCTGGAAGGACGAGGGCGGATCCCGCAAGCTAGAGATCGCCGATTGGAACCAGTTGCCAGACCGGCAGGCGATGGACGCCGAAACGCGAGACATCGTGCGCAAGGCGATCGCGACATTGCCCGAAATTTACAAGAGCGTTCTGTTGTTGCGAGATGTGGAGGACCTGACCACCGCGGAGGCGGCCGGGGTCCTTCAGGTGACCGAGGATGTCGTGAAAACGAGGCTCCACCGGGCACGGCTGGCGATTCGCCACCTGCTCGACGGGCAGCTTCGCGCGGGGGCATTGGCATGACCGAACTCGAATGCAGGCAAGTCTTCGAGAAATTGTCCGAGTATCTGGATGAAGAACTGCCGCCGGATCTGTGCGAGAGAATGCGGGGCCACATCGAGGATTGTCCGCCATGTGTGGAGTTCGTGAACAGCCTGCGCAAGACTGTCGACCTTTGCCGGCAACTCCAGCCCTCCGACGGCGGCTCGATTTCCGAGGACGCCAAGGCCCGGATCCGTGCCGCCTGGAAGCGTGACTCCAGTCACTGACGTTCCCCTGCGGTTCGCAATAATCTGGAACTGCGATGGCAAAGAAGACGTTCCAGCGGAGGCTCGCGGATCACAGCGTCGCCATCCGGCGGACGGTACAACTCGCGTTCCTGGCTCTCAACGTCTGGATCGGCTACGAGTTCTATCTTTGGGTCCGGCACCATGAGACCGGTGGCGCCACGGCGTGGGTGCAACGGCCGCCCGGTGTCGAGGGATGGTTGCCAATCGCCTCCCTCATGAATCTGAAGTATTGGGCGATGACGGGGCACGTGCCGGAGATCCACCCGGCGGGCATGTTTCTGTTGGCGGCGTTTCTGGTCACATCGTTGCTGTTGCGCAAAGCGTTCTGCGGCTGGTTGTGCCCGGTGGGTACGGTGTCAGAGGGACTCTGGCGGCTGGGACGGCGGTTGTTTCGCAGCAATTTCGCGCTGCCTCGTTGGGCCGACCTGCCGCTGCGCTCGATCAAATACATCCTGCTCGGTTTGTTCCTTTGGGCGATCGGCGGAATGTCGGCGGAGGCGATCCGTTTCTTCCTCGATGGTCCGTATGGGATCGTCGCCGATGTGAAGCTTCTCGACTTCTTCCGGTCCATGGGCGGCGTGGCACTGGGGGTGACGGGGTTCATCGTCATCGCGAGCGTGTTTGTGCAGAACTTCTGGTGCCGCTACCTGTGTCCGTATGGGGCGCTCATGGGGCTCTTCTCCTGGCAGAGTCCGCTGCGAATCCGCCGCCTGCCGGAAGTCTGCATCGATTGCGCCAAATGCGCCAGGGCGTGCCCGTCGCAACTGAAGGTGGACAAGCTGATTCAGATCGAGTCGCCCGAGTGTCTCGGGTGCTATGAGTGCGTTGCATCGTGTCCGGCCGAAGGGGCGCTGGCGATGACCGTGGCGGGCCGTCGCACGGTTCCGGCTTGGGCGTCCAGTTTGGCAATAGTCGCGATCTTCCTGTTGTTCGCCGGTGGTGCTCAATACTTCGGCTATTGGCACACGGTGATGCCCACGAGCGTCTACATGGAACTGGTGCCGCGCGCCGGAGAGTTCAATCACCCGTAGTATGATCGGCTACGGTATCCGATGCTGACACGACGGTCCCTGGTTCAATCCGCGGTGGCGCCCGCCTTCCAGAGTTCGCGGAACACCCTCCACCTGTGGGCATTCAGCGACGCCCACGTGGGAACGGACAAGCGCAACGGACGCGAGAGCCTCGTCGAAGCGATCCGTCACGCCGAATCGGACTTCGATTGGGAGATCGCGCTCGACATGGGAGACCAGTCCGGCGGCCAAGCCGTTCCCGAAGACCGCGAGGGCGAAGAGGTGGTGCGGCAGTTTGGCGCACTGAAGAGTCACCGGCGCGAGGACGTCTATAACGTGTGCGGCAACCACGACCGGAGCGGGCTCGACGAGCCGAAGAACCATTGGTGGCGAAAGTGGGTGGATCCGCTCGGAGAGAACACCCAGTTCTCGCGGGTAGACCCGCGCCGCCGCAAGCACGAGGTCGAGGGAACCTGGGAGCGCTACTCGTTTCGCATCGGGAACCTGCTCTTCCTGATGATGAGCGACATCAATGAACCATCGCAGAAGGTGGGTCGCGGGACTCTGGGCGGGAATCCGGGCGGCGTGGTGACTGGGGAGACGTTCGCGTGGTGGAAGAAGATGGTCGAATCCAATCACGACAAGATCATCATTTCAGCGCATCACTACATGCTCAAGAACACTACTGTCGCCAGCGGCGAGTGGGAGGGCATGCGGAAGGACGAGAACGGCAACTGGAAATCGCACTATCACGGCCATTTCCCGCAAGGATCTCCGAAGGGCGCGTCGTACCTGTACTGGGTGGACTCCAAACCAGACGCGCAGGCTTTCGAACGATACCTCGCGGCGCATCCCGGCGCCATCGCGATGTGGCTGGGGGGACATACGCACACCCATCCGGACGATACGTATGGCGGCAAGTCGCATATCGAAACCAAGTGGGGCGTGCACTTCCTCAATGTCTCGGCGCTGTCGGCCAACCATGGCCGGACGAACATTCCGATGAGCCGTGTGCTCACGATCGAGGGCGATCAGGTCCGTGTGCGATGTTATCTGCACACGTCGAGACATGCGCTACGGGGGTGGTATCCGAAGGCTGAGCGGACGTTGAAGCTGCCGAGGGCGTTTCGACGGTAGTGGATGCGCCTCGCGGGCCGGGCCACCGGCGCCTCGATTTTCAGTTCCCTAAAGCACGGACCTCGAACTTGCCGCCAGATGATTTCGTTCGAGCTCAACCAGTTGCGCGTTGACGAACGCCAGCGCTGCTTCGAGTTGCGTGCGATGTCTCGGGTGCTTGGCCGATTCGAGATCGAGTTCGACGCGGCGGCGGGAGAGTAACAGGCTTTCCCGTTTAGCGTCCCGGTCGAGACCGGCCGCTGTGTGCGCGGCCAGCGCGGCGCGAGCCCGCCGATCCGCTTCGCGTTGCTCAATCTGCGCCTCGACGTCTTTGCTGTCGAATCCGCGTGCCACAAGTCAATTGTAGCGCGTTCGGAGCCAGAAGCGGTCAATGCGGCGAATGGTTTCGAGGAAATGATCGAGGCCGGCGGGCTTGGTCACGTAACAATTCGCCGATCCGTCGTAGGCGCGGCGGATGTCGTCGAGTGAGTCGGAGGAGCTGAATATCACGACGGGGACCTCTGCCAATCGCGGCTGCGCACGGATTTCCGACAATAGCTCATGGCCGTTCATTCGTGGCAGGCTGAGGTCGAGCAGTACCAGTCCAGGGGTAGTCGCTCCGAGAAAGTCGAGCGCCGCGAAGGCATCCTCGGCAACGTGGATCCTGCGTTCGGCGAGCGCTTCGCGGATCAAGCGCACGTCGGCGGGGTTGTCATCGACAACCAGGATAGAAGGTTCGAGGCCGGCCTCAAGGGACATCGGCTGTTTCTCGCGAGGGGATCTCGAAGACGACCGTGGCTCCGTGCCCGGGCTCGGATTCGACGCGGATATCGCCGCCGTGGCGCTCGACGATTCTTTTGCAGATGGCCAAACCAAGACCAGCGCCCGGGTATTTTGCTTGACTATGGAGGCGCTGAAAGATCTGAAACGCGCGCGGCGCGTACTGTTCGGGCAGGCCGATTCCGTTGTCGCTGACGCGGAACTCCCAGCCATCCGGGGTCTCGCGCGCCGCGACATGGACCCGCGGCGGCTCCTCCGAGCGGAACTTGATCGAGTTCGAGATCAGGTTTTGAAACAACTGCGTCATCAGAAGTCCGTCGGCCTCGAGGCGAGGCAAGGGATCGCTCGAGACGCGGGCTCCCGATTCGGCGATCGCGACATGTAGATTGGCGAGAGCGGCCTCGAGGCTCGCGTTCGCACTCACGGTTCGAACCTCGTTCGGCTGCGTGCCCACGCGCGCGTAGGCGAGCAGCCCCGCCACGAGTTGCTGCATGCGGCTTGCTCCGTCGAGCGCGAATGAGATGAATTGATCGGCGTCGGCGTCGAGCTTTCCCTGATAGCGGCGCGACAGGAGCTCGATGTAGCTCTTCACCATCCGCAACGGCTCTTGCAGATCGTGCGAGGCGACATAGGCGAAGTCCTGCAGGTCGCGATTGCTTTGACCGAGCACGGTCGCATAGTGTCGCAGCTTCTTCTCGTCCTCCTTGCGGCGAGAGATGTTCACGATCTGGCCGATCTGGCAGGCGGGCTGGCCGTGGGAATCACGCACGATGAGCAAGCTCCACTGCACGTCGATCCACTGGCCATCCTTGCGCCGGAAGCGCGCGTCGGCCTGCAGGGCGGGGGACTGCGAGGGTACCGACTGCGCGAGACTCACCAGCTTGTAGACCGAGGCTCCTGGCGCATCGTTGCCCTCGAGCAGTTCCTCCCAACCGAGTTGGAGGATCTCATCGACCCGATAGCCGAGAATTCGCGCGAAGGCTGGATTCACTTGCACGAACCGGCCCTCGAGATCGGCCACCGCCATTCCGATCGGCGCCTGCTCGAACAGTCCGCGGAAGCGCTCCTCACTGTCTCGCAGCGCCACCGCCGCGCGTATGTGATCCTCCCGCAACTTACGGTCGAGCCGCGAGACGCGCTCGATCAGGTCGCGCTGCATTTCCGCGGCTTCCGTCACATCGGTGAGCGACAGGAATACCAGCATCTCGCTTTCCGCGTTCGCCAGCGTCGCCCCGGCCTGGCACCAGATCCGCTCGCCGTTTCGCCCGCGCAGCCGGACTTCGAAATCGAGCGTCTCGAACGTGCATTCACACAAATGGCGCACCGCCGCGATGACGGGCTCCATCCATTGCGTGTCGAGCAGATTCCACCAGTTTCGCCCGATCACTTCTTGCGGCGGAGAGCCGAGCATGCGGCAGAACGCTGGATTGGCATGCTCGATCGTGCCGTGCGGCCGGAACATCACGATAGGGGAGGGCGAGAGTTCGAAGATGTCGGGGCGGGTTGCCACAACTCCCTCATCGTTCCGGCACGCCAATTCTTGACTGGAACTACAGCTCCCAGTTGATTGAGACGCCGTTCACCGTCAGTTCCCGGTATCGGGGCGGCCATGCGGCCGGCTTCATCTTCGCGCTCCAGGCACGCCACTCCTCGCGCAATCCCCGAACGACATCCGGATGGCGCGCCGAAACATCACTCTTCTCGCCAAGGTCGGCTTCGAGATCGTACAGACGGCTGAAATCCTCGCCGAATTCGAGGAGTTTCCACTTGCCCTTCCGCACCGCTCGTGCCTTTCCACCGCGCCAGAACAGCGAGGCGTGCGGCACACCGGCCCCGCCTTTCACGAAGGGAAGCAGATCCACGCCATCGAGTTCACGATCCGGCTTGATCCCCGCCGCCGCGAGAAACGTCGCGGAAATGTCACGGCTTACTACCGGATGCCGATAAATGTTGTTCGCCCGAATCCGGTTCTTCCAATTCATGATGTATGGCACGCGGATTCCGCCCTCGTAATAGGTCACCTTTTGGCCGTTCAACGGACCGTTGGTTCCCGCGCCCGTGATCGTCGGGCAGCCATTGTCGCTCAGGAACACCGCCATCGTGTCATTCTCGAGGCCGCTATCCCGTACCTTTTTCATCACGGTCCCAATTGCTTCGTCCATCGCCACCGTCATCGCGGCTAAGTGACGATGCCTCGGGTTGGAGATGCGGGCGAAACGGTCGAGGTACTTCGATGTCGCATGCAACGGTGTGTGGACCGCATTGAACGGAAGGTAGAGGAAGAACGGACGGGCCCGGTGACGTTCAACGAACGACGACGCCTCGGCGGCCAAGGCATCGGTGAGGTAGCGGTCCTCCTTGACCGCTTGGTGGCCGCGCATGACAGGCTGAATGCGCTGATCGAGCACCTTCGCCGGACCCTCGCCCGCCGGCTGCGAGGATCCACCCGGAGTCGCGGTCGTGATGTAGTCGTTGGCTCCCGGCAGAAAACCGTAGAACTCGTCGAATCCTCGTTCCAGTGGATGGTACCCGGGCCGTACTCCCAGATGCCATTTGCCGAATGCGCCGCTGACGTATCCGGCTGGCTTCAAGTACTCGGGCAGCAGTTTGGCCGACTTCGGAATCCCGAAGCCCACTTGCCCTTCGCGCTCCGGCGGACCCGAGTTGAACTCGTGCCCGTGCCGCTGCTGATACTGTCCTGTCAATAGCGCAACACGCGACGGACTACAGACCGCGCACGAAACATAGCCATCGGTGAATCGCGTGCCGCCGCGCGCCAACGCGTCGATGTTCGGCGTCGGAACATCGGGCGAGCCGTAACAGCCGATGTCGCCATAGCCCAGATCATCGGCCAGGAACACGATGAGGTTGGGCTGGCGCGGCGGTTGAGCCGCGAGTCCGCTGGCGAGCGTGGCCAGCGCTGTTCGTCTCGTCATCATCGATTTCACCTCAATAGAGCCGTTTCGGTAATTCCCTCGCCGTAGTGGACGCGAATCTTTCGCCCTACCGGATGAAACCAGATTCCGGTTCCATCCTCCGGCAATCGGATCTGTTCCGGACGGTCGACATCGTAGTAGTTGCCCGGCGCGAGCCCCTTCAGCAGCTTGCCGATATGGACATGACCGTGACACTGGGTCCGCTGCTTTTCGCTGTTGTAGGCGATGCCCCAGGCATCGCCCCATAGTTCTTTCGCCTTCACGATCGCCGCACGCCAAAGCTTGACTTGTTCCGCTTTCGGGATCTCGTGAAGCCGGTGTCCGCCGGGTGTGTGGAACTTCGGCAACGCAAGCCACCGATTCGGCTTGCGCGGATTGATGTCCTTCAGGAAAAAGACCTCAGTGGCGGCGGGTTGTTTCTCAGCCTCGCGGCACAACCCGCATTCGCGTGCCCTCATCGATTCCGGCTTGGCCGGGTCGCAGGCGCAATTCGTCACATCGGCGAACGCAGGAAGCGCAAGAGCGGCCACGAACGCGAACCGTCGGGTCATTTGGCCATTATACGGATTCGTGTGTCGCCCTCGACGCATTCAGGAAGCGGATCGACGGCGTAGTAGTTCAGCCCATAGCGCCACGTCCGGCGAAGTTCTGGGTCGAGACAAACTTGGCCGCGCCGCGCCGCGACTGTCTGATTCCACAATGGCCGCGCGGTCCGCTTGTCGATTTCCGTGAGTGCGGGCGGAATCGCCACGGCGAGGCCGGCGAGAACAAACACCGCGGCGGCGGCGAAAGCGCGATCGCGCAGACCGCGCCATTCGAGCCCTGCCACCGGCAACACCGCCAGCAGGTACCACGTGGGCCGGACGGTGATATCGGCGCGGCGAAGTCCTTCGTCGAGCGCACGCGGAACCACGCCGGTCAACAGCGGGATGGCCAAGGCGAGTAGCGCCACCGAAGCGGGCAAAGTCCACCGCGCTCGATCGGGTTTGGCGGCGTGATATCCGAGCATGGCGGCGATGGCCGGAAGCAGCGGCAACAGATATCCGGGCAGCTTGTTCTCGCCGAGCGAGAAGAACACGAGACCGAATCCGGCCCAGGCGGCGAGAACGCGGAGTCTGGGATCCGCGAGGTTTTCGCGGCGCGCGAGCGATCCCACGAGAGGAGTCCACGGAGCCAGTCCTGCCAGCAAAACCGGAACATAGAACCACCAGGCGCGGACGTGCAACAGAGCACTCGAAAAGAAGCGGCCGAAGTGATGCTCGCCGAAAAAGACTCGCGGAAATTCGGAGCCATTGCGAAGCGTGCAGAGCACATACCACGGCGAGGCGGCGGCGAGTGCGATCACGGCGGGAATCAGCAGATCGCGCCAGCGCCTGCGCCCGAGCCACAACACCGGCAGCATCAACACGCCGGGCAACAGGCCCTTGGCGAGCAGCGCCAGCCCGATCAACGCACCGGCCCCGCGCAGGCCGGTGCGATCTCCGGAGATCACCCATGGCATCGCGAGCAGCATCGCGGATCCGAATGTGGCCGCGAGGGGAATGTCGGTCACGGCGGCGCGGCTGAATCCGATCCAGCCGGCGGTAGTGGCCAGTATCGCGGTCGAGTGGGCGGCCACGCGCGCATCGAACAGCGCGGTCAACCGGAGATGGTAGAACACGAGAAACGCGAGCGACATCAGCACGACCGGCAGCCGCGCGGCCATCTCGTTTTCGAGACCCATGCGAGTCGCCGCCGCGATCAGCCAGTAGAGCAGAG
>CADECY010000137.1 GCA_902825945.1 uncultured Acidobacteriota bacterium | reverse complement strand
CCCAGTGGCGCGGACTCCGAATTGGCGATTGCTAACGGTCTCGACCCGGCGGACCGCGATATCGAGTACGCGCTCGCTTTGTTACGGAAGAGAGCCGCGCGCCCGGCCCGCTGACGAAATCGGGCCGCCACACGCCGGGAACGGCGGATCGATAGCCGCCCGGCTCTTCCGGAAGCCGCTCAGTTTCAGGGTCGAAGGGACCGCCATTGGGCACTTGCCGATTTCGCTACGGAGTGCAATCGTCCCGCGTGTGACGCAACCGCGCGGGAGAATCGCAACTGTGCCAGGGCCTGACTGGCACGCGCCTGACATCCGCGTGGAATCGCATCGTAGTAGAATGAGGTTTCCCGGCCACGCTCAGCGCGGCGCGATTCCGTGCGCGCTGAAGTTTCGCCCAAAGGACTCCGTTTGACTCCTACCGACGTTCGTAATCCAAACTACTTCCATAAAGTTGTCGACTGCCAGTGGGGCTGCCCGGCGCACACCAACGTGCCCGAGTACATTCGCCTGATCGCTCAAGGCCGCTACCAGGACGCCTACATGGTGAACCGGGAATCCAATGTGTTTCCCGGAATCCTCGGCCGCACGTGCGACCGTCCGTGCGAACCGGCGTGCCGGCGGGGGCGCGTTGAAGAGAAGCCGGTCGCCATTTGCCGCTTGAAGCGCGTAGCAGCCGATCTTCGCGGTGACTACAAGCACCGGCTGCCCGCGATTCCGCAGAAGAAGAACGGAAAGCGCGTGGCGTGTATCGGCGCGGGTCCGGCGTCGCTCACGGTGGCGAACGACCTGATGCCGCTCGGCTATTCGGTAACGATGTTCGAAAAGCAGGACAAGCCCGGTGGCTTGATGCGGTCGAACATTCCGTCGTTCCGGCTGCCGGAAGACGTGCTGGCCGAGGAGACGGGAAACATCCTCGATTTCGGCGTCGATATCCGGTACAACTCACCCGTGAACAGCCTGCAGTCGTTGCTCTCGGAAGGTTACGACGCGGTGTTCGTCGGAACGGGCGCACCGCGCGGCAAGGATCTCGAAATCCCAGGGCGGCATGACACCGATCGCATTCACATCGGTATCGATTGGCTGGAATCGGTCGCGTTTGGGCACATCGACAAGATCGGCGAGAAGGTTCTCATCATCGGTGTCGGCAACACGGCGATGGATTGCTGCCGCACATCACGCCGCCTGGGCGGCAACGATATCAAGGTCATGGCGCGCCGCCCACGGGCCTATTTCAAAGCTTCCCCGTGGGAACTCGAAGACTCCGAGGAGGAAGGCATCGAGATCGTGATCAATCACGCGCCGAAGCGGTTCGTGATCGAGAACGGCAAGCTCGTGGGCATGGAGTTCGAACGTCTCGAGTGGGACGCCAAGGCGAAGAACTCGAAGCTGATCGACGCTGTGATCCTTCCCTGTGACGATGTGATTCTCGCGATCGGGCAAGAGAACGCGTTCCCGTGGATCGAGCGCGATCTCGGCATGCAGTTCGACAAGTGGGACATGCCGGTGGTCGACGAGAAGACCCACATGTCTACCGTTCCGGGCGTGTTCTTCGGTGGCGACGCCGCGTTCGGACCCAAGAACATCATTTGGGCTGTCGAGCACGGCCATCAGGCCGCGATCTCGATCGACAATTACTGCAATGGCCGCCCGGTGACCGATCGCCCGGCGCATGGGCTGAACATCGTCAGCCAGAAGATGGGCATCAGCGCGTGGAGCTACCACAACGACTACAACCCGTCGTCGCGCCAGAAGATGATCCATGTGGATCTCGAGGAGCGCTTCCGCCAGTTGAACGTCGAAGTGGAGTTGGGCTTCACCGCCGAACAGACCGCGCGTGAAGTCCAGCGCTGCCTGAACTGCGACGTGCAAACCGCCTTCACCGCCAAGCGCTGCATCGAGTGCGATGCCTGCATCGACATCTGTCCGGTACAGTGCCTCACGATCACGGTCAACGGCGAAGAAGGCGAGGTGCGCAACCGCCTCTCCGCGCCCGCCCAGAATATCGATCAGGCGCTTTTCGCCTCCGAAGCGCTTCCGCACACCGGCCGCATCATGTTCAAGGACGAAGATGTCTGCGTCCACTGCGGCCTTTGCGCCGAGCGTTGTCCCACGGCCGCGTGGGACATGCAAAAATCCGAAATCCTAATTCCTCTCGCAGGGACCTCAGCGTGCACCAACACCTACGCAACCGTGTAAACGACTTCGCCTTCAAGCTGGCGAACGTCAACGGTACCGGGTCGGCCAGCGCGAATGGCTTGTTGATGCAGGCCATCTTTCGCATGGGCATTCCGGTTTCCGGCAAGAACCTTTTTCCGTCGAACATTCAGGGGCTGCCCACGTGGTACGAAATCCGGGTGAATCGCGAGGGTCACACCTCGCGCGCGCTCGATTACGACCTGATGGTGGCGATGAACAATCAGACCTACGCGCGTGACGTCAAGGAGGTTCGCTCGGGCGGATTCCTGCTGTACGACTCGTCATGGCCGCTCGACAAGCATCTGATTCGCGACGACGTCACCTATATCGGTGTTCCGCTGGCCAAGATGTGCGGCGAGCACTTCGCCGATTCGCGCGAGCGGATTCTCATGAAGAACATCGCCTACGCCGGCGCGCTCATCGGGCTGCTCGATATCGACATGGGAATCGTCGAGAAGCTGCTCGAGGAGAAGTTCGCGGCCAAGAAGGCGCTGCTCGATTCCAACCACAAGGCGCTGAAACTCGGGCTCGACTACGCGAAGGCTCATTTCGACTGCCCGCTGCCGTTCCATCTCGAAAAGATGGACGGCAACTCGGGCAAGATCCTGATCGATGGCAATACAGCCGCCGCGCTGGGATGCGTCTACGCCGGGGCGACCGTCGCCGCGTGGTACCCGATCACGCCCTCGACCTCGGTCATGGACGGCTTCAAGCGATTCTGCGAGAAGTACCGCAAGGATCCGGAGACGGGCAAGAACAACTACTGCATCATCCAGTCGGAAGACGAACTGGCCGCGATCGGCATGGTGATCGGCGCCAATTGGATGGGTGCGCGCGCGTTCACTTCGACCTCGGGTCCGGGCGTCTCGCTCATGAACGAGTTGCTCGGCTTGGCCTATTACGCGGAAATTCCGGTGGTGTTGATCGACGTGCAACGCGTGGGTCCATCGACCGGCATGCCGACTCGTACGCAGCAGTGCGACATCCTCGAGTGCGCCTACGCCTCCCACGGCGACACGAAACATATTCTGCTGTTCCCGTGCGATCCGAAGGAATGCTTTGAGATGGCAGTGACGAGCTTCGATCTCGCCGAGCAGTTCCAGACGCCAGTGATGATGCTGACCGATCTTGACATCGGCATGAACGACTGGGTGGTGGACAAGTTCGAATGGGACGATTCCTACGTTCCGAATCGCGGCAAGGTGCTGACGGCGGAAGAGCTCGAAAAGCTTCCACGCTACACGCGCTATCATCCGGCGGACGAGAACAACGTCGCGGCCCGGACACTTCCCGGTGTACATCAGAAGGGCGCGTTCTTCATCCGCGGATCGGGCCACAACAAATTCGGCGGCTACACCGAGATTCCCGACGAGTATCAGGAAGTCGTCGACCGTTTACTGAAGAAGCACGCTTCGGCGGCGAAGTTCGTGCCGAAGCCCGTGGTGCAACGGCGCGAAGAGGCGCGATTCGGCGTAATCTCGACCGGTGGCTGCCATCGGGCTGTCAACGAAGCGATGCAGGCGCTCGCCAATCGCGGGATCAACGCGGACTACATGCGGATTCGCGCGTTCCCGTTCACCGGCGAGGTGGAGAGCTTTATCATGGAGCATCCCTACACCTTCGTGGTGGAGCAGAATCGCGATGCGCAGTTGAAGTCGCTGTTGACGCTCGAAACGAAAGTGCCGAAAGACCGGCTTCGTTCGGTCTGTCATTACGGTGGATTCCCGTTGAGCGCCAGCCAGGTCGTCGATTCGATCCTGAGCCAAGTGGAGAAGTGAGAAGATGCCATCGATTGCGAAACCAGTAGCTACGCATCCCAGCCTGAAGCGTAACAAGCTGAATCTGACGATCCGCGACTACGAAGGATCGATGTCGACGCTGTGCGCGGGTTGTGGGCATGATTCGATCACGGCGGCCATTGTCCGGGCGTTTTGGGAACTCTCGATCGAACCCCACATGATCGCCAAGCTGAGCGGGATCGGCTGTTCGTCGAAGACACCGACCTATTTCGTGAACGGTGCCCACGGCTTCAATTCCGCGCACGGGCGCATGCCCGCCATCGCGACTGGCGCCAATGCCGCGAACAAGGACGTGATCTACATCGGCGTCTCCGGCGACGGCGACTCGTTGTCGATCGGTCTGGGACAGATGGCTCATGCGATCCGCCGCAATATCCGGATGGTCTACGTCATCGAAAACAACGGCGTCTACGGATTGACCAAGGGCCAATTCTCGGCATCGACCGACGTCGGTTCGACGAGCAAGAAGGGTGAGCCGAACCGCATGTCGCCGATCGACCCGGCGATGATGGCGCTGAGCATTGGCGCGACGTTCGTGGCGCGGAGCTTCTCGGGTGACAAGGAGCAGTTGGTTCCGATCCTGAAGGCCGCGGTCGCGCATCGCGGCTTGGCGCTAATCGACGTCATCTCGCCGTGCGTGACGTTCAACGACCACAAGGGTTCGACCAAGAGCTACCTTTCGACGCGGCAAAGCACAGTCAAGCCAATCGAGACCGATTTCGTACCGCCCGCCGAGGAGATTCTCGCCGAGATCGCGCCGAGCGGTGTTACGTCGGTGACGATGCATGACGGCAGCGTGCTCCGGTTCCGGCGAGTTCCGGAGAAGTACGATCCCACCGATCGCGCGGCGGTCATGGCTTACCTGCAGGAACGCGCGGGCAAGGGCGAAGTCGTCACCGGCGTGCTCTACGTCGATGAATCGCAAGCCGACATGCATGAGATGAACCAGACGGCAGAGCTGCCGCTGGTAAAGCTGCCGTACTCGAAGCTGTGTCCAGGCTCGAAGGCTTTGGACAAACTTCTGGGTCAGTTCCGGTAGTTGGCGGAGGCGGGCGAGCCCGCCTCTACACGTCCATCGAAGCGATCTCGACCGCCGAGCGGCGCCCTTCGACGACCACGATGCCCGATTCCGTCACGTGGTAGAGTTTCCGGTCCGAGCCTGGATCGAAGCCGATTACCGCGCCTTCGGGGACCCGGACGTTCTTGTCGAGAATGGCTCGCCGGACCCGGGCCCGGCGTCCGATGTCGCAATTGTCGAAGACCACCGAATCCTCGACAATCGCTCCCGTGTGAATCTTGACTCCGCGCCCGATGACCGAGTTCCGCGCCATGCCGCCCGAAAGAATCGAGCCAGCACAGACGATCGAGTCGATCGCGTTTCCGCGGCGCCCTTCGTCGTCGAAGGTGAACTTGGCGGGCGGTTCGTCGTAGGCGGATGATCGCAGCGGCCACTTCCGGTTGAACAGGTTGAGGGAGGGAGACACGGAGCGCAGATCCATGTTTGCCTCGTAGTAGGACTCGATCGTCCCGACATCGCGCCAGTAGGCCTTGGCCGTCGGTGGGTCCCCAGGAATCCGGTTGGTTTGGAAATCGTACGCGAACATGTGGGAGCGGCCTACCATCGATGGCAGGATATCGCGACCGAAATCGTGCGACGACTCCGGATTTTCCGCGTCCGCGTAGAGTTCGTTGAGCAGTGCTCGCGTCGAGAAGACGTAGTTGCCCATCGACGCGTAGACCCGCTCCGGGTCGGAGGGCATCGAAGGTGCGTTCGGGTTCTTCTCGTGGAAGCCTATGATTGAGCCGTTCGGTGACGTTTCGATGACACCGAATTCGCGCGCGTATTCCCGTTCGACGGGGATCGACGCGACAGTGACGTCCGACCGGTTCCGCTCGTGGTATTCGATCATCTCGCGGATGTTCATCCGGTAGATGTGGTCCGCGCCGAAGATGCAGACGAGGTGCGGGTCGGCCTGTTCGATCAGATTGATGTTCTGATAGATGGCGTCGGCGGTGCCGCGGTACCATGCGTCGTCGGCGCCCCGCATCTGGGCGGGAACCGGGATGATGAACTGATTCTTGAGGAGTCCGCTGAACTCCCAGCCGTCGCGCAGGTGTTGCAGAAGCGATTGGCTCTTGAACTGAATCAGCACGTAGACGGAGTAGATCCCGGAGTTGACCAGGTTCGACAGGACGAAGTCGACGATGCGATACTGTCCGCCGAACGGCACGGCCGGTTTTGCCCGCTCCTTGGTGAGCGGGTACAACCGGGTCCCTTTGCCGCCGGCCAGCACGAAGGCAAGCACTCGGAGTTGCATGTTCACCTCTATTGTGCATGTGCGGCGATGGCTCGGCAACAAAAAAGAGCAATTTCGTTTCGAACATCCGGCCATGCTAGTGTGTGGGCATGCAGGGTCTCTCCCGGATTGTCCTGTTTTTCTCCGCCTTGGCGTGGTGCCACGGCCAGACCGTGACTGGGACGCTAGAGGGCCGCGTCTCCGATACCACCGGCGCCGCGATTCCCGGGGCGGAGATCGTGGCGAGGAATCTCGAAAACGGCCTGATTCGCAAGTCCGTCACCAACGAGTCCGGGTACTACCAGTTCACCTTTCTGCCGATCGGCGGCTATGAAGTAACGGCCGCTTCGAAGGGCTTCGGGACAATGCGGCGAAATCAAACGGTGGAGCTGAGCTCGGTGCGCGCGGCCGGCTTCCAGTTGAAGCCCGCGACCGTCGAGACCGAGGTAACCGTGGTCGCGGATTCGTCTTTGATCGAAGTCTCGCGGGGCGAGGTGAAATCGTCGCTCGACGAAAAGGTGATCGAAGACCGTCCATTGCCGTCCCGTAACTTCCTCTCGCTCGTCGAGCAGATGGCTGGATTCCAATCATCAGGTGGTTACGGTGGTGTGAACAATCCCACCCTGTCGAGCGGAAGCTACGTCTCGTTCAACGGCACGGGTAGCCGCTCGGCCACGTTTCAAATCGATGGCGTCAACAACGATGATTCCTCGGAAGGCAGCAACCGGCAAAACGTCAACATCAGTGCAATCAAGGAATTTCAGGTGCTCACGAACGCCTATTCCGCGGAGTTCGGACGCGCGGGCGGAGCCGTCGTTCTGGTGCAGACGAAGTCCGGCACCAATCAGTGGCACGGAGACCTTTACAATTTCCTCCAGAACGAGAAGCTCAACTCGAACGGGTTCTTCAACAACGCGCTCGGCCGAAACCTCGACGGTTCGCCGGTAGCGCCGCGCGCACCGTATCGCCGGAATCAATTCGGCTGGACTGCCGGTCTTCCTCTGATCAGGAACAAGCTGTTCCTGTTCCATTCGTTCGAACAGACCAAGCTCCGCCAGTATTCGACCGTGAGGAGGTTCATCTTTCTCCCCACGGATCGCTTGCAGATCGGCGACTGCCGTCTGTGCCTGAATCCGGAGGAACATCCCAACGTCGAGGCCGATCGTCAGTTCCTGCAGAGCATCCTCGATCGCTTTCCGAAGAAGCAGCCAAACGCGACCGCGGTGTGCGATCGTTGTTTCGTCGAGATCCGGCCCTCGTCCTTTCCTGACGAGGACTACAGCGGCAAGATCGATTGGAACGCATCGCAGCGGGATCAGGTCGCTGTGCGGTATCAGTACAGCCGGCAGAAGCGATTCCCCGGCGAGTTGATCGCGGGCGAAACGGCTCGCCAGAACAACAAGCAGACCAATGTGGGCCTCACCGCGACACACATGTTCGGCTATGGGACGTGGGGTGAGTTCCGCTTCGGCCTGGGACAACGCACCACGCTCGTCGACATCTCGACGGGCAACACCACGCCCGTAGTCAGAATCTCGAATCCGAGTGCGTATACGACGACGCTCCTCGGCAATGCGGGCGCGTTTCCGATCAACCGCCGCCAGACGGACTACCAGTACAACTACACCATGTCCCATGTGGGCGGCACCCACGTGATCAAAGGAGGAATCGATGCGCGGCGCCAGCATCTCGACGATCTCGCCGACAACTTTTCCCGCGGATTCTGGACGTTCGGGCTCACGCTGAATCCGCAACGCTACGAAGGGTTCGAGAACTTCCTGCGCGGCTACGTCTCCAGCTATCAGCAGGGCTACGGGAACTTCGCGACCCGGAACCGCCTCGGAGAGTACAACACGTTCCTGATGGACGACATCAAGCTGCGTCCTACCGTGACAGTGAACCTCGGCATCCGCTACGAACACGTGCTGTCACCCGATGAAGCGGACGGGAAGATCGCATACAACTACGGAAACTTCGGCGGACTCGAGCCGCGATTCGGAATCGCGTGGACTCCGGGCGCGCAATCGGGCTGGCTACGGCTGCTGAGCGGAGGTCCGGGCCGGACGTCGGTTCGCGGCGGCTTCGGCGTCTTCCACAACCGGATCTTCCAGTCGATCTTTTCGCAAGGTGGCGCGAACCTGCGCAGCCTGCCGCCGTATGGCGTGTTTCGCAGCTTCGATCCGACGTTCAACGTGGCCGATCCGAGCGGCGGATTCCGGTACACGCCCAATGCGCCAAACTTCGATCCGGGCCGCATCGACATCGCACGCGTTGCACCGGACCTCGGCATGCCCACGATTCATCAGTACACAATCTGACGATCGACCGGCAGATTGGCCGCCTGCACACGGTCAGCGTGGGCTACAACCGAACGCGAGGGATCGGGCTGATTCAGAATGCGATCCTGAATCGCGCGCGGTTTCCGATCATGAGCCCGAACAACGGCATCCTCTACGATCGAGTCGATCCGAACCTGGGCAATACCGCGCCCGCACCCGGATTCATTTCGCAAGCGCAGCCGCGCACTGCGTTGCGGCGCCCCGACGTGCGCTATGGCGCGGTGACCTATATCAACAACGGATCGTGGAGCTACTACAACGCGCTCCGAGTCGAGGTGAAGCGCCGTTGGCAGAACGGATTCCACTGGAGCCTCGCCTATGCGTTCAGCAAGACGATCGACACCGGTTCCGACTATACGCAAGGCAGTGCAATCGCCGAATTCGATTCGGCGCGCAGCCTGCGCGGATTGAGCGATTTCGACCAGCGCCATCGCATCAATCTCACCTACGGCTACACGCTGCCGTGGTTTTCGAAAGGGCGGGGAATCGCGCGGCAGGCCCTAGGCGGCTGGCGGCTGAGCGGGAACAATACGTTCGCCAGCGGGAATCCGTTCAGCGTGCTCGCGGGTTACGACGTCAACGCGGACGGCGTCGTGAATGACCGGCCGATCTTGCTCGACGCCAATGTTTACGGACGCTCGGTGAACAACGGGCGCCAGGACCCGAGCGGCCGCGTGATCTCGGAATCGCAGTTGCCTTCTTCAGCCTTCTACCCGGCGCGGAACATCGCACAGCGCGATCGAGTCTTCGATCCGGGTGGAAGCGGAGCCGGAACGCTCGGGCGGAACACGTTCTTCGGGCAGGGAATGAAGGCGTGGGACATGGCGCTGGCGAAGACGTTCTCGATTCGTGAAGGGCACACGTTGAACTTCCGTGCCGAGCTATACAACGTCACCAACACACCGCGATTCGCCTTTCCCTCCCGCGACATCCAGAGTGCGGTATTCGGGCGAATCACGAGCACGTACAATCCACAGAACTTCGTCGGGGCCTCGCGCGCGGACGATACGTCGCGAGTCACGCAGGTCAGCTTGCGCTATGTCTTCTAAGCTCGAACAGCGCACTCGCGAGATCGGCCGCGAGATCTTCGCCGAGTGCGACACCGGCGGACCGTCTATCGTGAATCCGCAATGGTGGGACGATCGCGTGATGGACTGGGCGATGCGTGATCCGGTGCTCAAGGCGAACCTGTTCCACTTCGTGGACGTGTTGCCGGCGCTGAAGACGCCCGATGCGGTCGCTGGCCACATCCAGGCCTATTTCGCCACGAATCCGAACCTGCCGTGGGCACTTCGGGCGCTGTCGCGGCTGGCTCAGCCAGGCAGCGCGCTCGCTGGCGTTGCGGCCAAAATCGCGCGCGGAAACACGCGCCGCATGGCGATGCGCTTCATTGCGGGCGAGACACAGGACCAGGTCATCCGGTCAGTTGGAGCCTTGTGGCGATCGGGGCTCGCGTTCACCCTTTCGAAGCTCGGCGAGGCGACCGTGACAGAGCCGGAAGCCGATCAATACCTGCGTGAGAACATCGAATTGCTCGAGGCCGTGGCAAAAGCGGCCGCGGCGTGGCCAGCGAACCCTGTGCTCGAAGCGGACGGAATGCCGCGTGTGAACATTTCGATCAAGGTCAGCGCGATGTTCAGCCTGTTCGATCCGATCGATCCGGAGGGCTCGTTTCGCGGCGTGGCACCGCGTTTGCGAGAAGTCCTCCGAACGGCGCGCCGCGCGGGCGTGTTCATTCATATCGACATGGAGCACTACAGCTTCAAGGACCTGACACTCGACATCTTCACGCGTCTGCTGGGCGAAGCCGAATTTCGCGACTGGTGCGACATCGGGATCGCGATTCAAGCCTACATGCGGGAGTCGGAGGCGGACCTGCGGCGTCTGCTCGATTGGACACGTGCGCGCGGAACGCCGATTCATGTCCGTCTGGTGAAGGGCGCCTATTGGGACATGGAGACAATCGTGCATCGCAAGGAGCACTGGCCGGTTCCGTTGTTCGAATACAAGTGGCAGAGCGACGCCTGTTACGAGCGTTGCACGGAGTTCCTGATCACGAATCGCGAATGGCTGCGGCCGGCGTTCGCGTCGCACAATGTTCGGAGCCTGGCACACGCGCTCGCCGTCGCCGAGCACGCAGGCGCAAGGGCCGGATCGTACGAATTGCAGATGATCTACGGCATGGCGGATCCGGTGAAAGCGGCCATGCGCAAGCGTGGTGAACGTGTGCGGATCTACACGCCGTTCGGGGAACTGATTCCAGGCATGGCTTATCTGGTGCGGCGGCTGATCGAGAATACGTCGAACACGTCGTTTTTGCGCGCGACATTCGCCGACAAGAAGGACAAGGAAGAGTTGCTGCTGGCTCCAGCCGAGTCCGGCCATGACTACGCGAAACCGGAGGGATCGATGACGCAGAGCGACGGAGTGCTGCCTCGCTTCACCAACGAACCGTTGACCGACTTCACATACGCGCCGCCCCGGCAGGCGATGCGCGAGGCGCTTGCGAGAGTGCGCGGAGAGTTCGGCCGTTCGTACCCGCTCTGGATCGGCGGCGAGAGCATCGAAACGGGAGAGTGGATCGAATCCCGTAATCCGGCCGACAACACGGAGTCATTGGGGCGCGTGGCGAAAGCTCGCATCAGCGATGCGGACCAGGCCGTCGCGGCCGCGCACGCGGCGCTGCCCGGCTGGCGCGCGGTATCCGATTGGGATCGCGCGGCGAAGCTGTTCGCGGTGGCGCGAAAGATGCGCGAGCGGAAGTTCGAACTCGCCGCGTGGATGGTATTCGAGACGGGCAAGCAGTGGCGCGAGGCCGATGCCGATGTCGCGGAGGCGATCGATTTCTGCGAGTATTACGGGCGCGAGATGCTGTCGCTGACCTCGCCGAGGCGCCGGGATCTTCCGGGCGAGAACAACGAGTACTTCTACATGCCTCGCGGGGTGACCGTGGTGATCGCGCCATGGAATTTTCCCCTTGCCATCCTCACGGGCATGGCGGTGGCTCCGCTCGTGGGTGGAAACACCGTGATTCTCAAACCGGCCGAGCAGTCATCCATCGTCGCCGCGAAGCTCGTCGACATCCTGCGCGAAGTGGGCCTTCCCTCGGGCGTCGTGAACTTCGTCCCCGGACTCGGTGAGGAGGTCGGCAAGCATCTGGTGGAGCATCCCGGTGTCGCGACGATCACGTTCACCGGTTCTGTCGCGGTGGGCACCACCATCAATCTCGCAGCGGCGCGGCAGGCTCCCGGACAACACCACGTCAAGCGCGTGCTCGCCGAGATGGGCGGCAAGAACGCGATCATTATCGACAACGATGCCGACGTGGATGAGGCGCTGCGCGGCGTGATCGCGAGCGCGTTCGGATATCAGGGCCAGAAGTGCTCGGCGTGTTCGCGGGTCATCGTGCTGCCGGGCGTCTACGACGCTTTCGTGTCGCGGCTCGGTGACGCGGTGAAGAGTCTCGCCATCGGACCTCCGGAGGATCCGGCGTTCTCGGTCGGGCCGGTGATCGACCGCGAGGCGTTCGAACGATTGAACGCAGCGATCGCGAAGGGCAAGACGGAGGCGCGTTCGCTTGCCTGCGCTGATCCGGGTCCGCTGGCGGCAAGAGGGAACTACGTCGGCCCACACGTGTTCGCTGATGTCGCTCCTGGATCGATGCTCGGACAGGCGGAGTTGTTCGGGCCGGTGCTCTCGGTGATCCGCGCACGCGACCTTTCGCACGCGCTCGAGATCGCGAATGGCACCGCGTATGCGCTGACCGGTGGATGCTACTCGCGTAATCCAGCAACACTCGATCGCGCGCGGCGCGAGTTCCTGGTGGGCAATCTCTATCTGAATCGCAAGATCACCGGTGCCCTGGTCGATTGCCAGCCATTCGGCGGATTCAAGCTTTCCGGAATCGGCGCCAAGGCTGGCGGTCCGGACTACCTGCGCCAGTTTCTGGTGCCGCGCGCGATCACCGAGAACACATTGCGCCGGGGCTTCGCTCCCGAGGAGTAGCTATTCCTGCGGGGTGCCGCGCTTGACCGCCCGCTTGTGCTCCTCGATCAGTTTGGTCAGCGCGGCGACACGTTCCGGATATCGTGCGGTGAGGTTGAAGCGCTCCGATGGATCCTGCTCGAGGTTGTAGAGCAGCGGCGGCTGTTCGACCTTGGGCTGGCCGGCCTGAGTGAATGTCCGGCTGACGACATTGTGGAGCTTCCAGGCGCCCTGCCGGACGCCGAGCACCTGATCCACCGCGTAGTAGAAGTGCAACGGCTCACGGCCCGCCTCGTTCCGGAAGAGCACGCCGCCGAGATCCGCGCCATCGTATTCGCGACCGGCCGGAAGCGTCCCGCCTGCCGCGGCGAGCAGAGTCGGGAACACATCGTAGGATTCGGCGAACGCATGCGACACGCGGCCGCCGGCGATGCGTCCGGGCCAGCGCGCAATGAACGGCTCGCGGACTCCGCCTTCCCAGGTCGAACCCTTGAAGTCGCGCAACAAGCCTGCTGATCCGCCAGTGCCTTCGCGCTCCGGATTCTCGATACGGGCGGGTCCATTGTCGCTGGTGAACACCACCATCGTGTCATTGTCGGCGCCGGTCTGTCTTAGCGTTCGCAGGATTTCACCCACGCTCCAGTCGAGCTCTTCCACCGCGTCGCCGTAGATTCCGCGGCGGCTGTTTCCCCGGAAGCGATCGCTTGCGTAGAGCGGAACGTGCGGAAACGTGTGCGGGAAATAGAGGAAGAAGGGATGCTTGGCGCGAACGCTGGCTCGAATGAACTTCGTGGCCTCTTCCGTGTATCGGGGTGTCAATTGCGTCTGATCGGGATTGCTCTCGATCACGGTCGTGTCGCGCATGAGCGGGATTTCGGGCTGCTCCCTGTAACGCGCGATCTGAGCAGCGGATTGCGGCATCGCCTTTCCGTAGGCAGCGGGCCACTGGGAAAGGCTCATGTCATTGGAGTACGGGATCCCGAAGTAATGATCGAACCCGCGTGTGGTGGGCAAGTATTGGGGCCGGTGCCCGAGGTGCCATTTGCCGGTGATCTGGGTCGCGTATCCGAGCGGCTTCAGCGCCTGCGCGATCGTGATTTCGGACTCGGGCAACCCGCCGGTGGACCACGGAAACAGCACCCGATTGATGCCGCTCCGCACATGCAAGCGCCCGGTCATGAGCGAGGCGCGGCTGGGCGAACAAAGCGGATTCGCCGAGTAGTACTGAGTGAAGCGAACACCCTCCGCCGCCATTCGATCGAGATTCGGCGTGCGAATGACCGGGTGTCCGTAGCAGGAGAGATCTCCATAGCCGAGGTCATCGGCGAAAATCAGGACGAGGTTGGGGCGTTTGGTCTTGGCAACGGCAAGGGAGGTCCCTGCGAGGGCGGAACTGAGGAACTGGCGGCGCGCGAGCATCTCTACAGGTATACCGCGCTGCCGGACGGTAATGGTTCTGGCCCGTGCGGTACCGGGAGTACGGAAATTTCACACAGGCGGTCCGTTCCGCCCTCGTGTCTGCGATACTGGATAATTGCGTGTGACTCCAGGCATGGCCGCGGGGACTGCCTTTGCTCAATAAGCTCGTACCCTCCACCATTCTTGCTCTTCTGCTCTCGGAAACGGTGCTGCTTTTCTCGGCGTATCTGCTGACGGCGTACCGTGTCCTGGATATTGACCCGTTCGTCTGGCTCGTCTACGAGAACGGATTCTGGCGGATTGCCGCCACCGTGATCGTCATTCAGTTCGGCCTGTATTTCCAGGATCTGTACGAGAATCTGCTGATTCATTCGCGATTCGAACTGTTTCAGCAGATCTGCATGACGATCGGCGCCGCATTTCTGATCCAGGAGTTGTTTGCGTACGGGTTCACCTCGTGGGTGTTGCCGAAGTGGATCAGGTGGTGGGGGTCGCTGGCGGTTCTGGTCGTGCTGCCGGTCTGGCGAATCGTCTACGGCGAGATGCTCGGGAAAATGCTCGGATCGGAACTGGTGATGTTCCTGGGGTCGAGCGACGTGGCGCGGCAGGTTGCCCAGCGATACTCCGACCGGCCCGAGTACAACAAGACGGTGGCGGGCTTCGTTGCGGACAGCGCGGACGCGGCCTCGATCACCGAAGGCCCGGTCCTCGGCCCGCTGACGGATTTCCGCAAGCTCGTCGCCGACAAGAAGCCCGATCGCGTGGTGGTGGGAATGTCCGAACGGCGGCAGCGGATGCCGATGATGGACCTGCTCGAGGTGAACTTCACGGGTACGCTGGTCGAAGACGCCGCCAATGCCTTCGAGGAAGCGTTCGGGCGCGTCTGCTCCCAGCAGTTGCGCCCGTCGCAGTTGATCTTTTCGCGAGAACTGGGGCCGCGCCCCTACATTCTCAAGCTCCAAACGGTCTACTCGTTCGTCATTGCCGCGATCGGCGTCGTGATCACCGCGCCGATCATGATTCTGGTCGCGCTAGCGGTGAAGCTGACGTCATCCGGGCCGGCGCTTTACCGGCAGCGCCGTAGCGGCCAGCACGGTGAAGTCTTCACCGTTTTCAAGTTCCGTTCGATGCGCCAGGATGCCGAGGCCAAGACCGGAGCGGTGTGGGCGAGCAAGGACGATCCTCGCGTGACACCGGTCGGCAAGTTCATCCGGAAAACGCGCATGGACGAGCTTCCACAGTTGTTCAACGTGCTGCGCGGGGAGATGTCGATTGTCGGGCCCCGGCCCGAGAGGCCAGAATTCCTCACGACGCTCAGCGAACAGATTCCGTTTTATCGCCAGCGCTTGTGCGTGAAGCCCGGCATCACGGGATGGGCCCAGATCAACCACCGTTACGGCGACACGCTCGAGGACACCGTCACCAAGATCGAGTACGATCTCTACTACATCAAGCACCTATCACCGGCGCTTGATTTCTACATCATGTTCCACACGGTAAAGGTAATGCTGCTGTCGCGCGGCGCGCAGTAGTTCAACTGGTCTGCACGAACGCCTTGCGCGGGCCGCGATAAGAGATGCCGAGCGGCGTTTCGATTGCCTTTTTTGCGCGGCGCGATTCGAATAGGTGAGCCAGAATTCCGGTGGTGAGCACGGTGCGCTCGGGCGGATTCAGCGCTTTGCCCGTCGTGAAAAGCTCTTCGATGCAGTAGACGAAGCCGTCGAAGTGCGGCAGCGGGCGATCGGGCTTTTCGGGGCCGAATCGGGTGGAGACGATCCGTCCGTTGGCACGCGCCGCGAAGATCCTGGAGTTGGCTTCGAGCATGAAGGCCGCGAGTTTCACACCATCGCGATAATCCACCACGAACAGCACGGGTGGCCGCCGCGTCCGTTGCGGGGGGCCAGCGAGTTCGAGCAGCGCGTTCGACCACGCCCCCGGTCCGTTCCGCCAGTTGCGAATCGCCTCGTCGCCTTCGATCCACTCCACCCGCGCGACTCCGGTTTCGCCGCCCTTGCGGCGTTCGAGCATACACTGTGCGGTTTCCAGCAGATGAAATCCGTAGGCGTCGAGATCGCCATGACCCACCACCACCGCGTTCTCGATGGGCGTCTCGAGTTCGAGCTCCAGTGGCGGAGTTCGCGGTGTCACGGTGACAGAGGAGCCGCACAGGAAGGGGATTTTCAGCTTCTGGACCCGTGCCCACATCTCGGCGGCCTTCTCCCACGAATAGGAAAGATGCTTGTCGAAGAAGCAGGGAACGGGTTTGCCGTTCTTCTCGATCACATCCAGAATCTGGGAGAAGAGTTCATAGCGCGGATACATCTTCTGCCCCACGTCATTGGCGGGGTAGTCGCCATGCTCACCGACGAAGCAGACGGCATCCACCGCCAGCTTCGGACCTCCGAGCGTGAGCGCTTGCTCGATCGTGGGATAGATCTTGAATCCGTGCCTCGCGGCGAGGTCTCGCGACATATCCTGCTTGGCGATCTGATGGGTGAACATCGAAACCACGCGCGTGCGGGGCGGCTGATGAACGCCGTTGGGCGAGTAGCCGCCGAGCAGGCGGCCGACGACCACGTCGGCGTGCGACCAGTATCGATACTCGGTGACGATCGCCGCCACCGTCTTCCTCCGGTCCGTCGCGGCGAAAGCGGCCGCGGGAAGAAGTCCCGCCGCTTCACGCCGCGACATCTTCGTTATTTGCGCCATGAGACTCTCCCAGGGGACATCAGCGGAACGCTCCAGAGCGTTCCGCCGGCCGTGATGAACAACGTTTTGAGATCCGCCCCGCCGAAGCCACAGTTGGTCACTTCGTCGATGGGGATCGGGATGAATTGCAGCAGCTTGCCCTCTTTCGAGAAGACGTAGACGCCGCCTTTGAACTTGTCCGCGGTTTCGTAGGGCGGATGCGGTTTGTTGAGGCCACCCGCGACGAACAGGCGACCGAGCGTGTCCATTTTGATTCCGTCCGGTCCGCGCCCATCCTGCCAATCGTGAATCAGCGTGCGGCTCTTCGGATCGGCGGAACCATCGGCACGCAGCGCGAAACGGTATAGTTTTCGCGCGCCTCCGGTCTTGTTGTTATTGTTGTCGGAGACGTAGAGGAATTCGTCGCCCGGCGACACCAGCACACCGTTCGCCCGTTCCACTTCCGCGCCGAGAACTCGTGCCACTTTACCGGGCGCATCGATCCGATAGACACCCTCTTCCGTCATCTCCATTCCGTCGCGCTTGCCGTAGCGCGGGTCGCTGAAGTAGATGCGGCCCTTCGAGTCGATCGTGAGGTCGTTGGGAGAATGAAATCGTTTGCCTTCGAATCGATCGGCCAGTATCGTTACGGTGCCGTCGAGTTCCGTCCGCGTGACCCTGCGGTTTCCAGGCTCGCAGGCGACGAGTCGGCCTTGGGGATCGAAGAGCAGGCCATTGGAGCCGTTCGGCGCGCCGCGGAACACGCTCACGGTTCCGTCCGCCGCGCGCTTGTTCACATTTCCGCCGCCGCTGAAGAACAGTTCACCTTTGGGCGACCACGCGGGACCTTCGCCCGCCCCGACATTGCCGAGGTTGACCGGTTTGGCACCGGGAACGAGGATCGGTTGCGCCCACGCCGAGGCGCACAGCGCGGCGAGAGGCAGGAGACGGTGTTTCGACATGCTCTCCGGCAAGTATACTAATCCGTCAGCATGCTCTCCCGAACCTTGGCATTTTTGGCCCTTCCGCTCGCGGGCTTCTCCGCCATCGTCCCAGTCGATCTCTCCGGAGTAACGGCTGGCCCCATCGCCGTGACAACCGGCGGCGAATCCGTTCTCGTCCGCTGGCCGGACGAGTCGGGCCGTCAATGGCTCGCTGAATTCACGCTCGATTCCGCGAAGCCGTTGATCACGCGGATCGGGCCCGATGGCGCGAAGCCCGTGATTCGCAATGGACGGCCGCAATACTGGGCGAGCACCGGAAAGCGGCGTGGCCGCGCGGGCTTCGACGAGTTCTTCGATTTTCCCGGTAACGATCCGAACGGAACGCGGAGGTTCGAAGCTGAGTTTCAGGCAACCGGCGCGAAGGCGCGGACCGTCGGTGATCGCGTTGAGCTATCCTTTGCCGGCTTTCGCATGGGCATCTTCACCGGCGGCGTTGCGTACACGTTCTATCCGGGAAGCCGCCTGATCCGGCAGGATGCCGTAGCCTCGACCCAGGAGCCGCTCACCGCCTACCTCTACGATGCGGGACTGAAACTCGCCGCACCAGCGGCGTATGTCAAGGCTGGAAAGCGCGAAGTGGTCTCACCCATCTTGTTCCACGACACCAGCGGCGCCCTTCGAACCGCGATGACCGATGGCCCGGACCGGACCGTCGAACGCGTCCGTTATCGCGCGCTGGCGGCCAAGACCGAAGGAGGCGCGCTGGCCGCATTTCCGCCGCCGCATGGCTACATCGCTCCACGCGACTTCACGATCAACGCCGGCTATGTCTGGCATCACGGATGGGCCGGGCGCGGCGGTGTAGGCGAGATCGCGATCGGAATCCGGCAGCCGAACGACGATGGCGCCGGATTCTACTATCCCTGGATGAACGCGCCACCCGGCAGCGAACAGCGCATGGGCATGTTCCTGTGGGTTTCCGATCGCGAAGGCGATGTCGCGCTCGACGAGGTGCTGCGCTTCACCAATCGCGACCGCTTTCCCGCTCTGCCCGGATTCAAGACCGTGACGTCGCACTGGCATTGGGGCTACACGATTCAAGCGCTCGAACGCGGCGAGGAGTGGGAACCGCCGTTCAAGCAGACGCTCATCGACATGGGCATCGATTCCGCCATCACTTCGGACTTCCACGGCGACGGCCATCCGCAGGACCTGACCGATCTCCGCCTGCGTGAACTCGAAGCCTACTACCGCGTCTGCCGGAAACAGTCGGACTCGCGATTCCTGCTGATTCCCTCCGAGGAAGGCAGCACCCATATCGGCGGACACTGGTCCATCTTCTTCCCGAAGAAGGTGCTGTGGTTCATGGCGAAGCAGCAGCCCGGACCTCTCGTGCGCGACCATCCGGGCTTCGGCTCTGTCTATCACGTGGGCTCGCCCCAGGACATCATGGAGATGGTTCGCCGCGAGAACGGAATCGTATACCAGACCCATCCGCGGACCAAGAGTTCGTATGAGTATCCGGACAAGATCCGCAAGCAGGACTTCTTCCTCGATTCGAACTTCACCGGCGCCGGATGGAAGGCCATGCCCTCCGATCCATCGCAGGTGCGGCAGGGGATCCGCGCGCTGCGCCTGCTCGACGACATGAACAACTGGGGGCTCGAGAAGCGCCTTCTCGCGGAGACCGACATGTTCTACATCGACCATCGCAGCGAGCTCTACGCCCACATGAACGCTAACTACGTTCGGATCGGCTCGCTACCGAATTTCGACAACTACGGCCGCTTGCTCGAGCCGATCCGGAGCGGTGACTACTTCATATCGATGGGCGAGGTGCTTCTGCCTTCCACCGTCATTGCCACGAGCGATCCCGAGGCGATCACCGCGCGAGTGTCGGCGCGGTGGACATTCCCGCTCGTGTTCGGCGAGATCGTCTGGGGTGACGGTGAGCGGACCCACACGAAGGTGTTTCCGCTCGATTCGACGCGCCCGTTCGGATCGGCCGATTTCGAATGGAAGACTGAAGCGAAGGGCTGGAAGTGGGCCCGCCTCGCTCTGTGGGATGTTGCGGGCAATGGAGCTTTCGTCAATCCCGTGCGGCGGTGACCCAGGCCGCTACGGCTGGAGATCGAAGCTGGTAACGCCGCTACCGGCAACGTTTGACCAGGGGCTCCAACCGGCATCCTGCTCGGGAACACAGGTGGCTCCGGCCGGACACGCGCGCACGATTCCGTTGTAGCGGGTGAGCACGCCGCCCACAGGCGTGAGCGGAATCTGCGTGATCAGCGCCGCGGAGACCCCGCGGATCGGCGGAGCGCCCGCGGCTTCGAGGTAGAACTCGTAGAGTTGCGCGCTGGGAACCGGAGTCCAGCCAACGAAGGTGGGCCCCTGCGGCTGCTTCGACATGTGTGTGGGGGCTGCCATTGTGGGGGCGAGGGCGCTCGAACCCTGTACGTTGAATCCGACTGCCGCGCTTTGCACCTGCTGTGCGGTTCCCGGATTGGCAATCACCAACACATCGTATCGTGTACCTTCGGCTTGCAAATAGGCCGCGAAGAAATTGTTGGTGGTCAAGGCGTCGAGCGCGGCCGCCTGCCGGGAAAGATCCTGGACATAGACGCGATAGGTGGTGTTCGACCCGTTATCGCCCGGAATCCGCGACCATGCGAAGAAGACTACCGGGCCCGCGACGTTCTGGCCAGTGAGCGGCGAACTGACGACAGGTGTCGCTGGACTCGGGCCGGGAACGTTCAGGTTGGATATCTGCGCGTAGGGGCCACATCCATCGCCATTGCAGCCGCGCACGAACGCGGTGGCAATTCCGGCCGGCACCGCGAGATTGGCGGAAAGCGCGTTCGTCCTCGCGGAGGCTACCGTAAGAGCCCCGCCACCCGGACCCGCGCCGGGCTGAACCAGTTGCACCTCATAGATATCCGCGTTCGGGACCGCCTGCCAGGATACGGTCATCGTGTTGAGACCGGCAACCTGCGCTTGTGTGCTAGGGGGCGCGAGCAATGGAACCGGGGGGAGCGTGATCGTAAAACGCGCCGCCGTGGCGATGGTGTTGCACCGGACTGTGCAGGCGTAAACAAACCAGTCGTAGGTCCCGCTCGGAAGCGAAGCGATGGTCGAAGTGTTTCCGGCGCCCGGCGAGATCCGATAGACCTTCTGCCCGTTCTTGACCACTTCCACTTCGTATCGCGAGACACCGTTTACTGGAGTCCATGACAATGTCACCAATGAGTTGGATACCGACGACGACTTTGTAGGTTCCGTCGTGGGCAAGGGTGGATTCGCGAAGAAGAGGCGCCGCGAGAATGGCGTGCAATTGGTGCGTGCCGGCGTGAAGCAGGCGCGAACCTGGGCCTCGAAGATGAAGAAGGTGGAAGAGCGGGCGGCAATCGGAAGGCCAGCAAACGCCGTTGTTTGGCCAGGCAGTGGCAGAAAGAACACGATCGGGCCGTTTTCATCGGCTTGCGGAATATTCGTCGTGCGTTGGACCACACGGACCTCATACACCACTGCGCCGGGAGCGGGCGTCCAACTGATCGTCACACCGGGGGCGCTCAATGTGGTTCCTGGGTCCGGAGTGGTCAGGAGAGGCTGCCCGGTCGGCGGGATCACGCCGATCGCCAAGTCAGCGACGGTTTCGAAACCATACAGGTCGATGGCGCGCAGACGGAACGTGAAGGTGCCCGCCTGGGAGGGGAAACCGATGATGCTCTTCGAGAAGCTGTGGTAGGTCACGCCCGGCGGCAGCGTGCCGGACTCGAATACCAGGTTGTATGCCGTGGAAGCGGTGACCGGGACTGGAACGATGTAGGCCCGGTCGACGGAGGCTGGCGGGAGCGGGCCGAACGCTGGCGGATTCACAACCGTGATGTTCATCGGTGGCGAGTCCGCCGTGGCGCCCGTGCCGTCCGTTACCCGGGCAGCAAAGTTGAAGCTTCCCGCGTTCAGCGGAACTCCTGCGATGACGCCATTCGATTGCAGTGTGAGACCGGATGGCAGCGTCCCTCCGGAGTGCTCCCACGTGAAGGGACCCGTGCCGCGTGCAGCCTGCAGTACCTGATTGTAGGTCCGTCCCCGAGCTGCGGTAGCGAGTGGTGCTCCGACGATGGAAAGGGATCCGCTGAAGTGCAGACTGATCTGATCGGGGGCCACCGGTGGAACGAACCGAGGCGCCGCCTGCGAGAAGGGGACTGCCAGCGGTGCCAGCATGGGAATCACCCGCATGGTGTTTTGGCCAGGAATTCCCGCCGGGTAGGATACGACGAATCCGGCGACGGCGTCCTCGAGTGTCACTGTATCGGTTGCGGTCAACTCCCAGGCGGCCACGGCGGTTCCGTTGGTCACCGTCAGTTGCGCCACCTGGAGGCCGTTGGCGATGGTCGTCGTCGCGTTAACCGGGGAGTAAGCTCCTCCGCCGTTCGTGTCCGAATTGACCAATTGCGCAATCCCCGGGGGGACGTTACCGCCCGCGGAGGGCCTCACCTCGAGGCGGACCGGCGCGTACAGGGATACTCCGGCGGGCACGTTGACGAACTGGAGCAGCAGGCGCGTTCCCGTGTTCGCGAGTCCGGCAATGTTGAGACTTTCGGCAATTGGAAAGGCCGGATTGTAGAAGCCGGTCTCCACCTGCAGGACTGTGCCGGGGAGATTCTGCGTCGCGGGCACCGCTGCGTCGTTGGAGGCGCTGCGCCTTTTGAACGCCGAATGAAAGTTCTCGCGGAACCGATATCTCGCGGTCAGCGGAGTAGTCGAGCCGACAGGATCGTTTAGCCCAACACCGGTTCCGAACGTGAAAACGGCGCCGTCAAGGGGTGTCACGGTGGCCGGATTCGAGGCCACGCCGAGCACGATATTCGGATTCGTGAGGGGATACGTACTGCCATCAGTTCCGCTGACTGTGGAAGTAATCGACACTTCGATTGTGGCTTGCCCTCCAGGACCAACTCCCAGCGCGCTGGCGTCTACTCGCAGGTTCGTGAGGCGGATTAGGGTGAGTCCGCTGCCGACATAATCCACAGGGGTATCGACGAAGATGATCTCTCGATTGTTTGTTCCAGTGCGGGCTGCGAAGACGTTCTTGTTATCGTTCGCACCCGGCCCGAATGGGACTCCGGCGTGGTTCGTGCAGGCACCTATTGTGCACGGGTGTTGCGCCGCCGGCGGCGGATCGTTGTAAAACATCAGGGCTTCAGTGGCACCGTGAGCGATCACCTTGCTCGTTACTGGGACATTGAACCGCAAGGTGATGTCGGTGGCCGGTATGACGTTCGGAGCTTGGACGGGCGTGCCGCCGCTGCAGGCGATGATCACGTCACCCACCAGTTCCGCCTGACCGTTGGCGCGGACCGAAGGAGTGCCCGATGCTTGAACAGTGCACTGCTGGGCGGCAGCAATGGCGGCCGAGAGGGAGAGGAATGCGATGGCACGAACGAACATGAAAGCTCATACTCTAGCACGGACACTGGTGATGGAAAAATAATGACGGCCGTACTAGCACCGACCTTGACGATTTGGTATGCTTAGGATGATTTCCTGACTGGAGGATCCATCACCATGAAGAAAGTTCTGCTTTCGCTCGCCATCAGCGCGGCTTGCTTCGGCGCCAACTGGACCGGCTACATTTCCGACGAGAAGTGCGGCAAAGGCCACGCCGACGGCTCCGAGAAGAGCATGAAGTGTGTTGCTGGCTGCGTCAAGGGTGGCAAGGCCGCCGTTTTCGTCGCCGACGACAAGGTTTTCAAGCTGGATGCCGCTTCCCAGGCTCTGGTGAAAGAGCACCTCGGACACAAGGTCACGCTGTCCGGGAAGCTGAGTGGCGACACCATCACCATCAAGAAAAAGAATGGTGTGAAGATGGCCAACTAGGCCCTCTCTCATTTCGATTTTCGTCGAAAGCCGGAGTAGCCCTCATGGGCACCTCCGGCTTTCGTGTTTTTCCCCGAGGCGAATTCTAAGCGATTCACCCTAAAGCCCTGCATCGGCTCATCCGATGATATGGACATGAGGACCGCGGTACGCACTGTCGCAGACTCTCATCAAAGCCGTGTGATTCACGGCGACACGGCGCTGCTCACCAGTTTTTTGGCGCTGGGAACGGCGCTCGGGACGGCTGCGTTGGGGCCTTGGCTGTTCGCGTTCGCCGAAGGGGTGAGTCCGATGCATCCGATGCTCGACGTCAGTCCGATGGCCGTGCTCGGAGTGTGTCTGGTCGCGCTCGCCATCCATGAAGCAGGGTTCGCGGCTGCAGCGCAAATCGCTGGGCTTCGCGTGGAGGGGTTCCGATTCGCGGGGA
>CADECY010000136.1 GCA_902825945.1 uncultured Acidobacteriota bacterium | reverse complement strand
CCCTCTTCGCGACCGGCTTTCCGGCCTTCGTCCATCAGTTCCTGACCGAACGAGGTCGTCTTTCCAATCTCGACCACAGCATTGTGAAACATGCCGATCCACCTCCGCAGTTCATTCCCATCATACCGCTTCTCTCCGAGCATCAGGAACAGCGTGATCTGCCCCTCGTCCCCGGTTTCGCGAACCCGCCGGGCCGCCTCCCTCGCCTCCGCCCGCGTGTGCTTCATGAGCGGAACCAAGTGCATGAGGTGTCTTCGGTCCAGTTCGAGCACCTCGGCGGCCGGGCTCTCCCACAACTTGACCCAGTTGGGCCGGATTCCCGCGAACGCCCCGCCCCGATCGCTCATGATCGTCTCCGGAAGCCGCTTCGGCAGGCCCGCTTCCAGCATCAATAGGATCGTGGGATAGATCTTGTACCGATCGTATTTGGGGATCAGCGCCCCCGTCAGCGCGCGCCGCATGATGGCGTGGCGTTCGCGCGAATGCCACGCGGAAAGGGCTTCGGTGTGATCCAACCAAGTGTCCTTAGCCGTTTTCACCAGAACGAGGCTATCGGCGAGCTTTCCTGGCGGGAGAAGTGCGGTGTCGAGGGGCCGCACCTCGGCCTTCGCCGTGATCGGCAGCCGTCCGGTGAGGTGCAACAACCCGCGCGGATCGTTCTCCAGTGCATACTTGAATCCGTGGTCCTGAGTCTCCACATATAAGTAGTGGGAATTCGGCCGGAAAAATCTCACCCGGATGCGAAAAAAGATTTGGCGTCAGCGGCGGCGCGCGACGCGGCGGGCCATCGGCCGCTCGATCTGGCTGCGGTATGCTTCAGGCATGGCTTCGCGCCCAGCCAACCTCCTGGCGATCCCACTTGCGCTGCTTGCGCAACAATCACCGCCCTTCGAGCCGGACTTTCAATATCGCCACGGTTCCATCGCGATTCCGAAAGCGCACGCCGCCGAGCCAGTCTCGACGTATTCGTTCCAGCGCGGACTCGACTATCTCGAAAACGGCGCGCTGGCCTGGGTCCGACAAGCCCAGTGCGTTTCGTGCCACACGGCGGGAACCTACCTGCTGGTTCGCTCTCAGATGACCGTGCAAGCGGGCCCGCCGTCGCGCGAGGTCCGCGACTTCTTCGTGTCGATGCTCGATCACTACGATCAGCAGAAGCCCGAGTGGTTCAGCGGGTTCCGGCCACAGCAGGTAGTCTACAGCGCGGCCGGACTCGCCGAGTACGACGCGCATGTTACCAGACTGCTCTCGCCCGAGACCGGCCGCGCGATCCGCAAGATGCTCTCGGTGCAGGCCGAAGCGGGCGATTGGACCAACGACACCTGCTGGCCCCCGCTCGAATCAAGCCGCTTCCACGGAGCGACGCTCGCCGCGCGCGCCATCGCCGTGGCGCCGGGATGGAAGACCTCGGCGAATCCGGAGTTGCGAGCCCGCGTCCAGAAGCTCCATGCGTATCTGCGATCCGGCGCCGCGCAGCACGACTACGATCGCATCTCGTTGCTGTGGACCGCCGCGGTCGAACCCTCGCTGATGGCTCCTTCCGAGAAGACCGCCCTGCTCGGACTGATCCGGCAAAAACAGCGCCCCGATGGCGGATGGTCCCTGCGCGCCTTCGCCACTTCGAAGCACTGGGGCGATGGCAAGCGAGCCGCTAGGATCGATGCTGAGCCCGATGCCGATGATCCGGTGAGCGATGGCCATATGACCGGGCTTGCGCTCGTCGTGCTCCAGGCGCACGGAATTCCGTCGAACGAGCCGATGGTGAAGAGAGGGCTCGATTGGCTGGTCCGGAATCAGCGCGAATCCGGCCGCTGGTGGACCAAGTCGCTCAATACGGACAAGTGGAACTTCATCACCTACAGCGGGTCCGCGTATCCGATGCTCGCTCTGGCGCGCTACGGCCGAATGGGCGCTCCGTCCCAGGAGGAACTGCGATCGTCGGTCCGCGACGCGCTCTTCGCCTCCCATCCGCTGCCGGAGCTCGACGCGAGGGTCCACTCGCGGTTCGAGCCCGAGCCGGGCGTCGTGGCCGAGCGAGTGAGTTATCGCACTCGGCTCGGGCTGCGCGTGCCGGCGATTCTCTATCGCCCGAAAGGCGCGCGACGCGGAGACGCTCCGGGCTTGATCGTGGTGAACGGGCACGGCGGCGACAAGTACGCCTGGTATGCGATGTACAGCGGCGTGCTGTACGCCCGTGCGGGCGCGGCGGTGCTCACCTACGATCCGATCGGCGAAGGAGAGCGCAACTCGGAGCGGAAGTCCGGCACGCGAGCCCACGACAGGGTGCTCGAACCCGAGGAGATGGGCCGCCGCATGGGCGGGTTGATGATGACCGACCTGAGTCAAGCGGTGAGCTACCTTGCTTCACGCCCCGAGGTGGACGCCAAGCGGATCGGCGCGATGGGCTACTCGATGGGCTCGTTCGTGCTCAGTCTGGGTTGCGCCGTGGAGACGCGATTGCGCGCGTGCGTGCTGGTGGGCGGAGGCAATCTCGACGGCCCAGGCGAGTATTGGGACGGCTCGAAACCGATGTGCCAGGGGCGCCCATATCAGGCGCTACGATTCCTCGGGGACCGGCCGGCGGTGTTGTACTCGCTCCACCGGACTCACGCGCGAACCCTGGTCTACAACGGCACCGGGGATTCGACGGTCGCGATGACGAAACGCGATTGGGTAGCGGGATTCCGCGATTTGCAGGCCCGCGTGACGGAGGGATTCGAGGTGGCATGGAGCCAGGGCACCGCGCACCGGCCATATTTCGTGACCAAGCCCGTGGCGCTGTGGCTCGAAGGCGTGCTCGACTTTCCCCGCTGGTCCGCTGGAGAAATCGATGCGATGCCTGTGACACGGATCGGTGATTGGGCAGACCGCAACGGCATCGAGATGGACAAGCTCTACAAGACCGAGGAGCGCGAGGCGGGGACTCCGGCTCTCGGGTCCGGGATCCCGGGATTGTCGCGCGAGCAATTGAGCGTGCTCGGCGTGACAGAGTGGGAGCAGGTCAAGAGTGACTACACCTACGAGAGCTGGGTGAAGCGGGAGCGCAAGCTGAGCAAGCCGCTCGACATTCCGGTGAAGCGCTGGTCGCCGGGCCAGGAGCAGTGATCGATCCGCGGTGCAAGAAACTCACTCGTTTCGCGGCGCCCGCGCCTGTCCGGGCCGTTCTCGAGGTCCGGGGTTATCGCGAGTGGTTGAGCGTGCTTCGGCGGAGTGGGAGCATACCGAAGGCGAACACATCTACGAGAGCTGGGTGAAGAGGAAACGCCCCGGTCCGGAGCGTTGATCACCCGCCGATCGCGTACATCGGCCGCGGCGGAGGCACGAACTTCGCCGTGTTGATCTCGTGGCCGATCCACTTGGCGCGAACCGTTTCGCGAATCACTTCCATGATCCGCTCGTCGCTCGACCCGTCGCGCAGCAGGCCTTTCACGTCGGTCTCGTCGATCGCGAACAGACAATAGCGGAGCTTTCCATCAGACGTCAGCCGGATCCGGTTGCAGTTGAGGCAAAACGGATGGCTCACCGACGAAACGAACCCGACGCGGCCGATTCCGTCCCGGAAGGCATATTCGGTAGCGGGCGCACGCGGGTCGCGATCGGGAATCTCGTCCAGCGGGCCGATCTCGCGTTCGAGCATCGCGATGATCCGGTCCTGCACCAGCACGCCCGCGCGGCTCCACAGCCCCTGTGAGTCGAGCGGCATGAACTCGATGTAGCGGATCTCAATTCCTCTCTCACGGCCGAATCGCGCCATCGGAACAATGTCGGGCTCGATCAGGTTCTTCACCGCCACCACGTTGATCTTGAGCTTCTGGAAGCCCACGCGCTGCGCCGCGTCGATGCCTGCCATCACGCGTTCGAAATCGTCCCGCCGCGTGATCTGGCGAAAGCGTTCGCGGTCGAGCGTGTCGAGATGGATATTGAGGCGCCGGAGCCCCGCATCATGCAATCCTTCGGCCTGCTCGGCGAGAAGCACGGCATTTGTCGTGAGCGCGATATCCTCGATGCCCTCGATCGCGGCAATCTTCCGGATCAGCACCGGGAGATCCTTGCGGACCAGCGGCTCGCCGCCGGTGAGGCGAATCTTCCGCACGCCCAGCCGGACCGCGATGCGCACGAAGCGCTCCATTTCCTCGAACGACAGAATCTCGGGCTTGGGCATGAACTTCACGCCCTCTTCCGGCATGCAGTAAAAGCAGCGGATGTTGCACTTGTCCGTCACGCTGATGCGCAGGTTGTCGTGCAGGCGCCCGAACGTATCGAGGAGCGGAGCCTCCATCTACTTCACCGCCAGCATTCTCTCGATCGGAACCAGCGCGCGCCGCATGATGTCCGGCGCGATCTCGACACGCGGCTCGAGCGTGCGCAGGCAATCGGCCAGCTTTTCGAGCGAGTTCTTTTTCATGTAGGGGCACTCGCTGCAGTTGCAGTTTTCGTTCGCGACGAAGTAGAACTTCTTGTGCGGCGCGAGCTTCTGTAGGGAATGCGAAACGCCGCTCTCGGTCATCACGATGATCTCGTCCGCCGGTGCGTTCACGCACCAGTTGATGATCGCCGAAGTAGATCCGATGAAGTTGGCCATGCGCAGCACGTCAGGCGGACACTCGGGATGCGCCGCGATCAGAGCTTCCGGATGCTCCGCCTTGGCCGCGACGAGTTTGCGCGACGCAAACGTCGAATGCACGATGCAGGCACCTTGCCAGATGCGCATGTTCTCGCGCCCCGACATCTTGCGGACATAGTTGCCCAGATTGATATCGGGCAGGAACAGGATCGGCTTCTCCTTGGGCACGGAGTTGACGATATCGACGGCGTTGCGCGAGGTGCAGAGAATGTCGGATTCAGCCTTCACCTCCACCGACGTGTTGATGTAGCTGACGATCACGTACTCGGGGTGCAAGCGCTTGAAGGCGCGCACCTGATCGGCCGAACACGCATCGACGAGGCTGCATCCGGCGTCCTTGTCGGGCACCACCACCACGCGGTTCGGATTCAGCACCTTCGCGGTTTCTGCCATGAAGTAGACGCCGCAGAAGGCGATCACTTCACCCTCGTAATCGCGAGCCTTCCGCGAGAGCTCGAGGCTGTCGCCGATAATGTCGGCCAGTTCCTGAATCTCGTGGTCCTGATAGTGGTGCGCGAGGATGATGGCTTTGCGTTGCTTCTTGAGCTCGAGAATTTCTTCGGTGATCGATGCGGGGGCAACCATGGGCACTCCTCTCCAGTCTATCGGATGCGGCCGGTGTGGCACCGGATTCGGGCGGCTAGGAGCGCAGCTCCGCCACTACTTCCGCGGCCACCTGGCGCGCGTGATCGAGCGCATCCTTCGGGAGGCTGATCGCGCCCACGCGAGGGTGTCCGCCGCCGCCGTAGCGCTCGCAGATCGAGGCCAGGTTGTGGCGCAGCGGGCCTTCGACCCACGGATTCGACCCCACTGAAATCTTGGTCCGGAACGGGGCCTGTAGAACGGATACCGTGTAGACGCTCTCCGGGTGGAGATAGTACGGAATGAACTTGTTGTAGCCCTCGACGCCGGTGCCCGCGAGATCGAAGAAGACCACGCCCTGCTCGGCGTGGCTCCGCTCGCGGATCACGCCGATCATCTTCAAATGCTGCGCGTAGAGCGGCTCGAACACCTCGCGGATCGACGGATCGGCCGCGATTTCGGCCAGAGGCTGATGCTGCATCATGCGGATGATGCGCTGCACGGCCTCGGAGCCCTTTGTTCCCTCGATCACCAGCACCAGTTGCGTCGCGGGCATGGCGATCTCGACGGCTTCCTTCGCGTTGGCGTACTGCGCGCCGTCGATGATATCGGCCCAGCGCACCAGATCCTCGAGATCAGGTGCGGTAAACCCGTACTTCTCGCGCGCGACATTGGCGATGAACTTCGTGCATGACTTGTACGTGGGGTCGAAGAAGTGATGTTCGGCCTGACGGCGGTGGAAGTGCTCGGCGTCGGCTGGCGACAGGAACGCGCTCTGATGGTGATCGAACCACCAGGTCAGCTTGTCGTTTGCCGCGTACTTGAAATCGACGATCGCGTTCTCGCCGCCATCAAACAGCGCCGGATCGAAGCTCTGATTCGGCTCATGCATCATGCCCGTATACGAGTACTCGGCGTCCGGATAAAACCGGGCGCGAGTGAAGCGCGTGAAGTACGCCGCGGCGGCGGCGCCGTCGAAGCAGTGATCGTGGTAGAGGACGCGAACGCGCATTGAGTCGAACCGGAGGAAAACTCCATAGATTGCAACAATCCGGGGGAAAAAGCAAGTGGGAAGTTTTCAGATGCCGATCAGGTTGGGGTAAATCTTCTCGAAACCCTGCTCGGCGGCCCATACATCCATCGGCAGAACGGCGATCTCATCCACGTCCGGAATCGCCAGCGGGTCCTTGCCGAGATGGATCACATGCAGGTACTTTCCGCAGGTATCGCACACACGGGTTTGAATGTGGCTGACGCCCTCGATCGCGTAATAGACGAGCCGCTCTTCCTCGATCTCGCCGCACACGGTGCACAGCGCGCGCGGGAATGGCCACTGATGCCGACAGAGGCCGCAGACCAGGTGAAAGGCCGATCCATCACCCTCCGGGCGCAGCGCCGCGCATTGTGGCGGGTGGCCGCACTTCGGACATTCGTTCATCACGGCTGTCCGCGCGACCGGCGGATCCTGTCGCGCAAGCACTCGCGCGAAGAATCCGCGCGGCTCCTGCTCGATGCGCTCCGGTGTCAGCCGTTGCGCGGCATCGCGCAGGATCGGCGGCCCGATCCGCTTGACGAGGTCGCGGAGTTCGCGCCAGTCGCCCTGGAAGTCCGCCACCTGTCCGTAGAACTCGAGCGCCTCGCGCGCGGCGGGGTAGCGATCGGCGAGGTAGCGGGCCCGTTCGGCTCGTGTCATCCCACCCTCTCCGCCTGATAAGACGTCAGCACTTCTTCGGCCGGACCGTCCATCCGGATCCTCCCGTGATCGAGCCAGATCGCGCGCGAGCAGAACTGTTGCACGATTGGCGGCGAGTGCGAGACGAACAGCAGTGTCCGGCCCGAACGTTTCAATTCCTCGAGCCGTGCCAGGCATTTCCGCTGGAAATCCTGGTCGCCCACGGCGATCACTTCGTCGATAATCAGAATCTCGGCCTCGAGGTGGAAGGCGACCGAGAACGCCAGCCTCATCACCATGCCCGAGGAGTAGGTTCGCACCGGCTCGTCGATGAAATCACCGATTCCGGAGAACGCCACGATCGTCTCGTACTGGCGCTCGAGCACCTCGCGGGTCATGCCGAGGAGCGCGGCGTTGAGCCGGACGTTCTCGGCACCCGTGAGATCGTAGTGGAACCCCGCGCCGAGTTCGAGCAGCGGCGCGACGCGGCCATCCACTTCGACCGTGCCGGCATCCGGCGGCCCGAGCCCGGCCACCAGGCCCAGGAGCGTCGACTTGCCGGCGCCGTTGTGGCCCACGAGCGCCACACTCTCTCCACGTGCCACCTCGAAGCCGATGTCGCGCAGAGCGTAGAAGCGCTGACCCGGATCATCGGGGCGAAAGAGATCGCGCACGCGGTCGCGCAATAATCGCGACCCGCGATGGACGAGAAAATATTTCGAAACGCCGCGAAAGCGGATGATGGGCGGCAGGCCGCTAGAGGTGGTTATAGAAGCGCCCTTTCATCCGGTGGAACACGAAGTATCCCACGACTGGCACGGCCAGCGAGACGCCCAACAGCCGCAGCACGAGGGATGCTGCGGGAGCGTGCCCTTCGAGCACGATGTTGCGCATTGCCATCGTCAGCGCCGAGACCGGATTGTAGTAGAAAAGCGGATGGTATTTTTCCGGAATGATCGAGAAGTTATAAAAGACCGGAACGAGCCAGATCATTACGAGATTGATCGATTCCACGATGTAGCGCGTGTCGCGCACGTAGACGTTCAGCGGAGCGGTGATGAGAGACAGGCCGCTGATGAAGAGCACGAACGAGGCCCAGATCGGCGGGATGAGCAGCCAGTAGCGGTTGGGATACTTGCCAAACAGAATCGCGAGTCCGGCGAGCAGGCCGAGTTGAATGCCGAGGTGCAGCGCGTTCGAAAGCACGCTCGCCACCGGCACCACTTCCCGGGGCAACGGCACCTTCTTGATCAATCCGGAATTCTCGACGAGCGATGTCGTGCCGCTCAACCACGCCAGTTGAAAAAAGCCCACCGGGATCATCCCGCACATCAGAAACACTGGGAACGCGGGTTCGGGGCGCACGAAGATCTTCGTCAGCACGAACGTGTAGACCGCCATCATCACCAGCGGATTCAGCAGGCTCCAGAAGATGCCGAGCGACATGTTCCGGTATCGGATCTTGTAATCCTTCAAGACCAATTGCGAAACCACGAATCTCGTCTCTCCGTTCCACATCAGGCTGCCGCTCCCTGTGACCGCGCCGGATGCATCGCGGCACGGAAACACTCATCGTAGCGCGACGCCGTGGCTTCAGCCGAGAACTCTTCGCGAATGCGCGGCGCGGCGGCGAGGGCGTTGGCCCGCCAAACCTCGAGCGAGTCGCGCCATCCGCGGTAGACGCCGAGGCTGGTTTCGAGGTCATTGATATCCGGAATGACGGCGCCCGCGTGATAGCGGTTTACCACGAGCGCGATATCTCCCGTGTCGGTGGCCGCGACCGGCAGCCCCATCGCGATCGCCTGCAGCATCGCGATCGGTAACCCCTCGTATTCCGATGTCAAGACGAATCCGGAGAGCAGGCAGTAGAGTTCCCACAGCGGATCGCAATAGCGAATCCGGTGAACATTCTCGAGACTGTGCTCCTGAATGAACTTATCGCACGCGCCCGCCAATTCGCCATCGCCCGCCATCACGAACAGCGTCTCATCACCCTCGCTCCGTAGCCTGCGGACCATCTCCAGAAAATCGAGCGGACGCTTCTGCTGCGTCAACCGGCCGACCCAGCCGATGAGCCGGCGCCCGAGCGGCAGCCCCAACTTCGCGGCGCAGGCCGCGCGCGTGGCTTCGTCGCGTACCGCGTCTCCGAGAATCGAGGCGTCGATCGGCGAATAGATGAGGTCGACTCTGTTCCCTGGAATTCCGGTCTTGCCGGTGAACACGGCTCGTATCCGTTCGTTCACCGCGATGAAGCGGTCCGCCGCCCGGATGCCCGGCTCGTGGACGCGGTTGATCCAGCCGTGGACATTGTCATAGCAGCGCTGATCGACGATCGCCGCGTCGCGGAAGAGCGCGCGGATCGAGGCTGCCTCGTCACACAGCCAAGGGCTGCCGTTCGCGATCCAGAGCACGCTGGGGCGATAAGTGTCGCGCAGCCGGGCAAGCATGTCGAGAAAGCGTTCCTGTGGCGCGATCTCGGCGAGTTCATAAAAAGCGAGCGCGAGATCACCCGCGGCGGCTCGAAGCGACCCTTGTTGCTCGCGCAAGCGCTCGTTGCAGACCACCACGAAATCGTAGCGGTCCCGCAGTTGACGCATCATGTCCACCACTTGGCGTTCGACGCCACCGACCGCGAAAAACGCGGGCAACACGAACACCAGTGGCTTCTCCGGATTCCGCCGGCGAGGCAGCAACGTGTTGCGCCACGCGGGTGCGCGCCCCGGAACCGGTGCGGCCGTCCCGTCGAGGCCGATGAGCGGGCCCGCGAGCGAAACCGAGATCTCGCCGAACAGGCTCGCGACTTCGCGTGGCTCGATCTTCCCGAACGGCACTCGCGCCACCACGCCGCGCAAGGGGTGCGAAGGCTTGGAGCCCGCCAGGATCGCGCGGATATGCGGACCACGAGCGACGAGATGGTTGGCGAGTTCGCCCACCGCGACCTGCCGCTCGCTCAGCGACGCAGAGATCAGAAGAAAATCGGGAGCCTGGACGGAGCACGCCAGCATCGCGTTCTGGAGATGTTCGGGCCGCAACGCATCCTCGATGTTCGAAGGGGCGTACACGTATTCCGCGGAGTCCGCACCGCCAAGCGCCTCGGGGAACTCCACGCGCGCGATCGCCGTCTCGATCTCCCGCCGGTATTCCGCCGTCCCGGAAGATTCGGGCAGCACGACCGCCAGTTGGGCGCGCGCTTGCGCGCTGAGGTATTGGTTGCCCGCCAAGGAGATCTGTTCGTCTCTCCCCGCGAACATCGCGGGAAAATCCGCTCGCAACCTCGCGAACATCGCTTTCACCTCGTCGTTCACGTTATCGGGATCTTCCTGAATCGTGTTCGTTCCGTGAATCCGGTAGGCCGCCAGAAAATGCGGGATGTAGCGAATGACTCCGGTCTCGGCGGCGCGCAACGCGAAATCCCAGTCGTGAACATACCGGTATGCCGCGAACCCGCCCACGCGATCGAAAAGATCGCGATGGAACACCATGTTGGTCGTCGTCGCGAGGAAGTTCTGGTTGGCGAGCAGCGCTTTCCACTGCCCGGCGGCCACCAAGGCCGCTACATCGAACCCCTTCGGGAACGCGTACTGGGGAGTGAACGGACCACGCTTGAGCCCGATTCGCGCGCCATCGCGATCGACGATCGTCACGTTGCCGAACGCCAGGTCGAACGGCCGGGCCCGCAACTCGCGCGCGATCAGTTCGAAGCGTCCAGGAAGGTACGCATCGTCCGAATTCAGCACGGCGATCCACGGGTTCCGTGCCGCCTTCACGAGTTCGTTCAGCTTGGCATGCGCGCCTTCGTTCGGATCACCGGGCGGAGTGACGTCCCTTACTTTGGGCGATAGTCCGGCGAGCCTGCGGATCCACTCGCGGCTATCATCGCTCGAACCATCGTCGGCCAGAAGGACCTCGGTGACCAATACCGGACGCGCGGCGGAAAGCACGGCCTCGGCCAGATATCTGCCGTGGTTGTAAACGGGCATCACGACAGTGAACATGAGCTAGATCACCGGCATCCGGACCAGACGCCCCAGGGCTTCGAAGCTGGCGACCGATGACATCCGCTCCTGAAACCTCTCAAGGATGTAGCGATAGGCAGCCGACAGATTGGCCCCGGGATTCTCGTTACCCATCACGTAGCCCTGGAGATAGCTGAGAACGAAGACCGAGCGGAGGAAGTCCGCGTGCCAGTTCTGCGACCCGAGCTGGTAGTGCTTGTCGAGGATCTTCGCCCAGGACTTGACGCCCTCGATCACCGAAAGAAAGTCCTCCACCTGATCCTGGTTCGACTTGTCCGGCGTGGCAAGCGCGGCTTCCACCTGCGCGATTCCGGCGTCGGCCGCCAGTTCCGGGTGGAGCCGAGTCAGCACGCGCGCCATGAGTCCCGCCGAAATCTGGCGGTTGATGAACTGTTGCACTGAATAGTTATGATGATGAGTCACCACGGCGCCCGGAGTATAGAGGATCCGGAAACGGCCGGCGGACTTCTTGGTGAGCCGGTAGGCGAATTCGCCGTCCTCATAACTGGCGAGCGGAAACTCGGAGCTGAAACCGTCCGCCGGCCATTCGCCCGCGAGCGACTTCTTGAACGACACGTTGGCGGTGTAAAAGAATCGCCAATCGAGCCACGTGTAGGGCATCAGCGAAAAGTAGCCGAATTGCTCCTGTCCGGCGCCCTGAATGTGCGACATGACGAAGTTCACGTGCTCGTTCGGCTGGTTCGGCCAGACGATCTTGCCGAGCACGGCGATTTCTGGTTTCGGCAACCAATGATGCGCACGAATGTGGTGGATGAAGAAGTCCTGGCTCGCGGGCCGCGTGTCGTCGCCGAGGAACAGTACGAGTTCGTTCCTCGCCATGGCGACTCCTGCGTTGCGCGCTCGTCCGGGCCCGCCGTTGGACAGCCGCTCCCAGCGAATGTTCGGAAACTCGCGCGCCAGGGCGCTGAGCCGCCGCGGCGTGTCGTCGGTGGAACCGTCATCCACTAGCAGGAACTCGATGTCGAGTCCGCGAGCGATCGCGACCGCCGCGCGCACGTTTTCCTCCATCAATGCGCTGCGATTGTAAGTGGGGATCACCACCGAGAGTGGCTGTGTTGCGGCTTCGAACGCGCGGGGATCGGCAATCGACTCGATCTCAGGCGGCGGCAACCCTGGATTGAAGGTGCCGCGCACGTGGCCGGGCCGGTCGAGTGCGTGTCCGGCGCCGGGAGAGCCGGCTGAGGTAACCGTCTTCGGCGATCCGCGCAACGCACCGCCGCCCACGGTGCGAATCGACACTTGATGTGTGCCACCCTCGAGCGCCGCGGCGGGAAGGGGGATCTCGAAGCCGTGGTAGCCATCGCCGCGACCCGCTTGGGCCAGATCGGCGCGGAAGGCATTCGCCGTATAGGTGCCGGTGGACTTACCATCGACGAGCAGTTCGACCTCAACCGGACGCGACGGATCGGAGTGATCGAACACCCAACCCTTGGCGGCGTTCTGATCGACTGAGTCCAGGTAGCCTTCGGGCTGGTTCCGAATCAGGCTATACACTCGAGCGAGTGTGTTTTTCCATGGCATTTGTCAGTGATCTGGCGGTTAGAAACGGTTAGCATCAGCGCATTCACGCCTGCACCGCTCCGGCGCCCGTTCGCGGCGAACTTCCTCCATCGCTCGGCTCCGCAGGGTGGGCGGGCTCATGCACTTTCATCTTAGATTATCAGCGAACCGGTGTTGCATGCTGAGCCATCGCCGGCAGTTGTGACGAATCGTCCACGATGCGGCACGGAGCGCCACACCCCAGGCATCGCTTCCCATCGGGGTCCGCGATTCTTGCGCGCCAGTCTTGGCGGGTGATACGATCACTAGCCATGATTCTCCCTCCTGATCGCTCGACGAGTATCTTCGCCGGCAGGCGCGGTGAAATCGATGCGTTTCACCGGACCCTTGCCGAACTCACCGCACCCAGACCGAAGGGGTTCTTCTTTTCGACTTTCACGCCCGCCCCGGATCGAGAAGCACGATTGCACCTGATCGAAGGTCCGCCCGAAATCGGAAAGACGGCGCTGGTCCGGCAATTCGCGCAATCCGCCGCCAAGAGCGGTGTGGCCTGGGTAGGCTGCCGCTGGGACGAGGCACGCGATGCCGGTGCGCTCCCCGCGGATCTTCCGGCAATGTTGTCTTACCTGCACAATGCCATTATTCGCGTGTGCGGCCAGCCTGCCGCCGACGCCTTCAGTGGTTTCCGCAAGATTCTGGACAAACACGCCGAGGCGAAGAGTCACGCAGTCAAGTTGGCTGCGGAGGCTCGTTCCAAGGTCCTCGATCTGACATTGCTCGGGGCCAAGGGAATTGGCGCGGCGGCTGGAGAGTTGGCTCCTCCCGGGATGCGCGCGATCGTCAACGAGTTGGCAAAGAGCGGAGTGGAGCTTGCCGGATCCGCGGTGGTGTCGTTCGCGGAATTGCTGGCGGCCCGGTTCTCACGGGAGGACTACGATCTCTATTCCAAGCCGGCGCAGTCCTACGCCGCCGAGTTCGTGAAAGCCCTCGTCAGTCTCGGAGAAGCGGCGCCCCTGGTGCTGGCGCTCGATTCCTTCGAGTTGATCGCCCCGGATATTTTGCCGGGCGAGTTCCGCGCTCTGATCGTGAAGCCGTGTCTGGAACAGTCCGCCGAGATCGTGTTCGTCCTGGCTGGCAGGACACACCAGCGAGAAGGATATGAGGATGCGTTCGACTCCGCTCCGCGCCGCCTCCATCGCTGCGATCTCACTCCCCTAACGCCCGGCGAAGTCGGCGATTACCTAGAAGCGGCCACGATGCCCCGGCAATTGGCGGAAGCCGTCTATGCCGACACGCTGGGACTACCCTCTGAACTCTCCGGTGCGCTCGACCGTGTGTCCCAGGGTACCGGAGCGGCAACCGCCGAAGCGCCTTCGAAAGGTGTGGCAGATCTGATCGCGCGGCTTCCGGGCCTTGCCGCATCATCTTCCGATTCGGGCGAGGAAGTGAGCCGCAAGGCAGTTGACCGGCACCGCATTTACGCCCTCGCGCTGATCCATGGTCAAGATCCCCAAGCGTTGATGGCCGCGTGGGCAACCTCCGATGCGGACACACGCGTGATCCGGGCGGCACTGAAGCGGGCCTACTCACCGGCCTTCGAGGAAGACTCGGAAAGGATCCAGCGCGTCTTTCGAGACCGTGCACGAAGCTACCTGCGAGAAAGAATCGAGGCGCGTGACGGCTGGACCGATGAACCGGCCTTGCGCAGGATGAACCAGGCCGCGCTCGAGAATTTCGTCGCTCGGCTCACGGCTCGGGAAGCCTCGTTGCCGTCCGCCGCGGCGCGGATGGCGGACCCAGAATGGAAGCACTTGGCTACGGCCGTGATCGGCCAGCGGTTCTGGTTCGACAGCGCCGGGGCAATGAAAGAACTGTGCCTCCGCCTCCTCGAAGCGCATCCGATGGACACGGTGTGGGCTGGCGATCTCATGGCGATCGCGGCCGAGACTCCGGCGGCGAGTTCAGAACTCTTCCGGTGCGTGCGCGACGGTGTGGCCGCATGGACCGCGGAATCGGGCAGCCACGAACGGGTGGTCAACATGTGGAATGCCGTCGCGGCGATGAACTCACAATGGCGTTTCACGCCGGAACAAGAAGCATGGATCTGCTTCCGCCGCGCGGCCAGACTCTTCGTCTCGGACCGGAGAACCGATGGCCTGGCGGAAGCCGGGAGGGGACTGGCGGCCATACCAGATCAGGCTGATCCCGGTCTTCGTGGTGGGTTGCTCGAAGTCGCGGTGGCTTGCGTGGTTGCGCACATTCGCGAGAAGGAGTACCGGCCCGCCGCCGTGGCCGCTCGACAGCTTCTGGCGCGCGACCCGTCGAATGGACAGGCCCTGATGCTCCTCACCATGGCCCTGAGCGGAGAAGGAGACTTTTCCGGCGCCCATCAGGCGATCGACGCGTTTGCCTCGTCCTTTCCGCGCTCACGATTAGCATCCATGGCCCGCATCTTCGCGCTCGGCGCGCAAGGACGTAACGCGGATGCGGAACTTCGGCGGCTGGCGGAAGAGGATCCAGAGGCGATCACGAAAATGGCGGAGAGTCTCCGGGCGCAAGACTCGGAAGCCGCCCGCATCGCCCGCCAGATATACCGCGACGGTGGCTCGCCCATCCCGGATGACGGGTGGCGGCGTTGCATGTCGAATCCGGAGGCTGCCGCCGAGATCACCGCAGCCTATTTGCGGCTCAGGGTCAAGGAACGGCCGGCGCCGGAAGAGGTGCGACAACTCAAGCAGCTCACCGTCGACAAATTTCCGGATTGGGCAGAGGCCCGCGTGGACTTGGGCGCCGCACTGCTGGCTTCCGGCGATATCGGCGGGGGCATCGAACAATTCGAGCGAGCGAGCGCCCTCGACAACTCGTTCCGGATCCACCTCATGGCCGCCGAGTTGCTTACCCTCCACGGCCTTTACGAAAAGGCGCTTCCGGTCTGCCAGTCGACGGCGAACCAGTTTCCCGCCGAACCGTCTGCCCGGTCGACACTCATCAGGTGCCTGGCGCTGATGGAACGTCAACGCGAGGCAATGGAAGCGGCCGAGAACGCGGTCCGTGACTTTCCAGACCACGCCCTGCTGAGATTTCAGGCGGGTAGCGCGTTGGTGGGCGTTGATCCCGAAAAAGGATGGCGGCTGGCGAGCGAGGCCTATCGCTCCGCGAAAAACGAGCTTCAGTTCCAGATGGGCGTGACGTTGGCCGGGACGGCGCAGTCCAATCCTGGCGGTTTCCGGCAACTCATCGATACTCAGTTCGGGCAACTGACGGACGGTGAGCGCGCCGTGGTGGCGAGCCTTCCAACAGAGCGTCAGATTTGGGCGTTTCTCCGCACCCACGAAGCGTGGCTCATGGGCAAGTCGCTTTCCCAGCCGCTACTCCCGCCGCTGATCGAAGTCGCCGAAGCGCTCGTCGCTGCCAGGCCGGATCACCTCGGCCTCAGAGGCCGGCTCGCCGACATCCTGGTGGCGGACGGACAGCCGGTGCGCGCCGCGGAGGTTCTCGAGGCCGGGCTGCCTTCCGCCGCGTCCCGCGATGAGGTCTCGGTTCTGCATCAGGATATCGCGGGTTTGTATCAGAAGGGCGGCGATGAGGATCGAGCTGTGCAGCACCTCGAAGCCGCTGGAGACGCGGCTTCCCCACAAGCGCTCTACCTGCTCGCATGGTTGCAGCTCAAACGCGGCAACCTGGAGGGTTCCTTGGAGACCTACCGGAAGGCCAACGCCGCCATGCCTGACACCGACATCGACAGCCGGATTACTTTCGCCCAGGCCTCGCTCGGTGCGCGCAGGTTCGAAGAGGCACGGCAGAAACTCTCGGCGCTGCTCGAAGAGCAGCCCGGCCATTCCGGACTCCTCGGGCTGCTCGCAACCGCGCTGTACTACCAAGGGGACTTCGACGAATCGGTACGCGTGGCCCTGCAAGCGCACGCCTTGGCGAAAGGCGATCCCGGGTTAGCGGCCGTGGCGGCGCGAAGCCTGTCCGCGACCGGCGCCGACGCTGAAGCCGCGAAACTGCGCACCCGCGTCAAGCTGCTACTCGGGGGCGCAAACAGCTTCAATCAGGCTTGTGCCCTGGCCGTACTCGGAGAAAAGGAGGAAGCGATCGCACGGCTCACCGATGCATTCGCCGAGGATCGCTCATCCGCCGAGCAGGCGCGTTGGGACCCCGATTTCCTGGACCTTCGAGCGCTGCCGTCCTTCAAGTCGCTGACCGGCACCGCCACGCGGGTGGCGGCCGCATGAGATGCCCGCCACCCGCCAGAAGACCGGTCAGAAACTGAATCGCGCGTTCATCTGAATTTGCCGGGCACCCGCGGTGCCCTGTAACTCTCCGAAGAAGCGGTTGTTGATGCTCGTCACCAATCCGTTGAGGTTGGTATGGTTGAAGCAATTGAACAGATCCGCGCCGATCCGGAAGCGTGCCCGTTCGTTCACCGCGAACTCCTTGCCGAAGGCGAAATTCAGGTTGACCGATCCCGGTTCGCGAATCGCGTTGTTCCCCACATTGCCCGGACGCACGCTGATGCGCGAAGCGGGCGAAATGGGAACCAGCGCGAACGACGCTGCGTTCAGGTAGCGCAGCGTCTGGCGATAGTCGTCGAACTTCACTTGTCCGCCAATGTAGTCCGGGCGCGCGACGTTCAATCCGGTTCCGGCCTGCGAGAGCTGAACGGGTATTCCGGTTCGCGCCAACAGAATTCCGGACGCCTGCCAGCCGCCCAACAGGTGGCGCACCGCGGCGTTGGTATTGGAGAGGCGCGGCAGTTCGTAGGTCCACTCACCGGTCAGATAGTGCGTGATGTCGCCGGTGCTCGGCCCGCGATCGGCGCGCGGATTGAAGAAGTCCTGCGTGCGTGCGTCGCCATCGCCTTGGTAGTAGGCGCCGATATCGCCACCCGCGGTCGACAGGCTCTTGCCCCACGTGTAGTGGAGGCTGCCGCTCAACCCATGCGAGAAGCGCTTCCGGAGCGATGTTTGCCACGAGGCGTAGAACGTCTGCTGCGACTCATCGACGTAGTAATTCACGTTGAGCAGCGGATTCGGGCGCAGTCCGGTGATCCGGCTCGGCTCGTTCATCCAGCGCTGCATCAGGAACTTGACGCCCCGGTTGCCGACGAAGGCGGATTCGAGCGCCAGCCCCGGGGTGATCTCATGTTGGAAGCCGAGCGTGAACTGCATCGTGTAGGGATTCTGGAGCTTCGGATTGACGGCGGAGAACGTGTTGATCCAGCCCCGCGCGGCCGATTCGCTCTGAATGATCCGGATCAGGTCGTCATTGTAGGCGGGCCACTTGATGCCGAGCCTCGTCGTATCAGCGCGGATGAAGTTGAAGCGGAACGGCGCGGCCGCTGTCGGCTGCACGTGCGCCCACATCGCGCCCGCCACTTGTCCGCTGAACAGCACTCCGAAGCCCCCGCGCACCACGGTCTTGCTCTTGCCCTTGACGTTGTAGGCGAAGCCGAAGCGCGGGCCGAGATTCACCCACTTGTCCGATTCATAGGGGTTGTCGAGCGGGCGGATCTTGCCGACGTTGAAGTGGGAGTCGAGCAATCCGTCCGGATTGTAGATGCCGGTCTGCGGTGCTTTCTCGCTTGCCTCGGGCACCAGATGCGAGAAGTAGTCGTAGCGGACCCCGAGATTCAGAGTGAGATTCTGGCGCAGGCGCCAATCGGTCTGGGCAAACCCGCCAATCTGATACATCTTGGCCGTGTAATCTCCGTTGCCGTACGTCGGTCCGACCGTATTGGCGACGTTGTTGATGAAGTCGGCGCGATTGGCGTAGGCGATGTTGGGCGCTTCCGGATTGTTCCGCCGGCAGCAGTCGCGGCGGATGGTGAATCCGAACTTGAAAGATTGACCGGAGAAGTGGCGCGCATACTTCTGGTCGAAGTTGTAGGTGCGCCCTTCCATCAGGTAGAGCTCCTGGTCGGGATTGGCAACGCCCGGATAGCTCAGGCGCGCCACACGGCGCCCGAACGGCAGCGTTTCAGTCTTGTTGACCGGGTCGAACTGCCAGAAGAAGAACGCGTCCTCGCGATGCATGTCGGTGAGGTGGTAGCCGAAGCGCGATTCCATGGTCCAGTTGGAGCCGCCCGTGACGTAGTTCGCAGTGCCGCGCTCGTCCCAAATCCTGAAATCACGATCGTTGGCGCCGTTGAGATAGTGGCGCGGCTGGAGTTGCGTGGGGCGCCCTCGTGTATAGCTGAAGGTCAGCGTACTAGCCTTACCGATCCGGATATCGTTCTTCAGGTCGGCGTGGGCGTCGTCGCGTTTCGAAGAGGTGGGCTTGATGTAAAGGGCGGTGTCGTCGTTCGGGCCGTAGGGCTGGTTCGGAAGCGGAATGTGGTCGAGATAAAGGCGATAGGACGGATTCGAGCGAATGGCCTCGTCCCGCAGACGAGGCGTCATGAGCGTTTCCTGGATCAGCGAGAACGCGCGTTCCTTGTAGCCTTCGAACACGCCGAAGATGAAGATCTTGTCGCGCCGGATGGGCCCGCCCATCGAGCCGCCGTACTGATTGAAGGTGAGCCCTGGCTTGTTCGAAAGGCGCTGGTGGCGCGCATCGACGTTCTCCGCGCGGAAATTTTCGAAGACACTGCCATGCCACTGATTGGTGCCCGAGCGGCTGAGCAGGTTCACCTGCCCCGCTACCATGTTGCCGTATTCGGCCGGCGGAACACCCTTGATCGTGTGAACTTCCTGGATCGCCTCGATGCTCATGATGTCGATGAGGTTCGGCTGCAGGTAGTTCGAAGAGTAGCGCCCTTCCGGGTTGCCTCCCGCGTCGGTTCCATCCACCGTGTAGGAGACGCCATTCTTGCCGATTCCGTTCATGCGGACGCCTTCGGCCGCCATGTTCACGCCGCTGTTGATCGCCAGGAGGCTGGTGTAGTTGCGGCGGAACGTCGGCAGCTTGCCGAGCTTGGTGGTGTCGAAGGTGTTGAGCTGTTCGCTCGATACGGTGTTGATCAATGGCGCGGCGGCCTGCACGCTTACGGTTTCGGTCGCCGCGCCCACTTCGAGCACGAACGTCTGGCGGACATTCTGTGCCGCCGAAAGCGCGATTCCGGTGGTTTGCACCCGCTTGAAGCCATTGGCCTCGATCGTGAGTTTGTAGTCGCCGACGCGCAGGTAGTCGAAAATCGCTTCGCCGTTATCGGCGGTTGGTCTCGAGGTGACGGTGCCCGTACCCTCGTGCGTCACGGTGACGGTGGCGGCCGGAATGGTCGCTCCGCTCGAATCGGTGACGATCGCATAAAAGGTCGCGGTGGTTTGTTGTGCCAACGCGGAAGCCACGGCGAATGCGCCAGTGGCAAGTGCAACATGGAACTTCATTTCGGTAGCCCTCTCTGAATGGGGTCGGACCCGCGATTGGGGTGACTATAGCAGATTCCCGTGTGCCCCTGGGGACGAAGGGAAATGTCCTAGTACGCCCAGGTCTCCACCTTAGCCGCTGAAGGCTCGGTGCGATTCCGCCGATGATGCGAGCATGCAGGAATTTCGCACGTCTCCGGAAAGCCTCGCCATTGCGATCGAACGCCGTCAACGCAAAGCGTTCCAATATGTGATGGGCCTCGCGATCGCCTCCGCCCTGATGGTTTGCGGATGGGCCATCGCGCTTGGCCGCTATCAGGTGCTGCTTCTGATGCCGGTGATGACAGCCGTCCTGGCGGCGCTGTATCGCCGCAACAACAGGGTGCAAGAGACGCGGCTCTCCGAGAAGCGCTATGCGCTCGAGGCCGATTCGATCACATTGCTGGGAGACGGCCACCCTCTGCGAATCGAGCGTTCCGAAGTCACCGCGATCGAGGAGAACCAGTTTGGCGCGCTCGTGGTCAAGACCGGCAAGGTATTCCGGTTCCTCTATATCCGCGGCGACGTCGAGCGGCGCGATGAACTGGTGGCCGCGCTGAACGAGTGGTGCCCGATCGTGAAGCGCGGGAGCGGGTGGATCGAAATGTGGCCCAAGATCAGCGTAGTCATGGCACTACTGTTGGCGCCTCTGACCGTGACCGTCTGCCTGTCGCAAAATCCTGCGATCGTGATTCCGGTGGGAACCGGCCTTCTCGGAATCGTGGTGACCTCGATCGTCACCATCTACCATCAGCGCGGATCGGTGCTGCACAAGGCAGCCGCGCTGGCCTGCTCGGTGTCGTGCATTGGACTGGTCACCAAGATCATGAGCGTGCTTCAGTAGCGCGCCCGGGAAGCTGGCCGCGCCCGCGGGGATTTTTTCGCCCCTAGCCGTTACCTTTTCGCCCCAACCTCGTCCATCGACAGTAGGTAGTTGGCAATAATGGCAATGGGAGACCCTCTCGTAAGCGTTGCCGGGGTCCTCGAACGCGCCCCCGTGCAGGATGAAGCATCCCTAATTCGAGCCGCCCAGCGTGGCGAACAGGCCGCATTCGAGCGCCTCGTCTATTCCTATGACCAGCAAGTCTTGCGGCTGGCCTATAACCTGCTGAAATCGCACGAGGATGCGCGCGACATCTACCAGGAAGCGTTCCTGCGTGTGCACAAGAACCTCGGAAACTTCCGGTTCGACTGCAGCTTTCACACCTGGCTCTATCGGATCGTCACCAATCTGTGCCTGGACCTGCTGCGCAAGCGCCGGGTACGGAAGGAAGAGGCGGTGCACGTGGAAACCGAGGACGGCACGATGGACCGGCTGGCCACGGTGGCCGAACCGGCCGCCGAGTCCGACCCGCAGCGGAAGCTGCTGTCGACCGAGGTCAGGGACCGCATCAACCGCGTCCTCGGCGAGTTGACCCCGCGCGAGCGCGCCGTGTTCGAGATGCGTCATCATCAGGGAATGCGCTTGCGGGCGATCGGAGAAGTGCTGGGCACCTCCGAGGAAGCAGCGAAGAATTGTCTGTTCCGGGCGACGCAAAAGATGCGCGCCGCCCTCGGAGAATTCGTATGACCTGCGACCAGGTAAGAGAAAATCTTTCGCTCTATCTGTACGGCGAACTCGACCACGAGCAGGAGGAGGCGATCGAGAAGCACACCTTCCGGTGCGCCGATTGCGCCGCGGCGCTCGACACCGAGCGGATGATGCACGGCGCGCTCGATCGTGCGAGTGAACTTCCTCCCCCTGCCCTGCTCGCCTCCTGCCGGCGGGAGCTTTTCGATTCACTGCAAACCCGCCGCGAGGCCGCGAAGCTGACACCCGCCGCGAGGGTCCGGGCCTGGTTTTCGATGCCTGTGTGGAAGCCCGTGGCGGCGTTCGGGTTACTGGCAGCCGGATTCCTGGGTGGACGGGTCTTGCCGTTTCCGGCTGCCTCCCCGGCGCCGGTCGCAACCCGGGTTCGTTTTCTCGAACCGGATGGCACGGGCCGGGTCAACATCGTGCTCGAGGAGACCAGGGAACGGCGTGTCTCAGGCAAGCTTTCAGACGACGGCATCCGGCGTCTGGTGCTCACGGCCGCTCAGGACCAGGCCGATCCGGGACTACGGGTCGAATCGATGGACCTGCTCCGGCGGGAGTCTTCGGCGGGCGAGGTCCGGCGCGCGCTGATGACGGCGCTCGTGAGCGATCCGAACCCGGGCGTTCGGCTAAAGGCGCTCGACGGGTTGCGGCAACATTCCGCCGATCCGGAAGTGCAGCGCGCGCTGTCACACGTCCTGACGCGGGATGACAACGCCGGACTGCGGGCTCAGGCGATCGATTTGCTGGTAGAGCACCGCCGCAAGGACATGGTGGGCGTACTGCAGCGGTTGATGCGGCACGAGGAAAACGACTACGTGCGGCTGCGGACCCAGCGGGTGCTCGCGGAGATGAATGCTTCGGTCGATGCATTCTAGGGCGCCGCTGGCCCTGCTGCTGGCCGCCCTCGGTGGCGCCGGCGTTTCCGCGCAGACCCTGACCCAGGAGGGTCCGGACTGGGTGGAGATCGACACGGGCTTCCTGTCGGGTGGGGGGCTCGAGCGCCTGCGTCTGGACGCGCGGGGCACGGTGATCGTGCGGGGCGGCGGCGGGAATCAGGTCGCTTATCGCACGCGGCGGCGTGTCGCCGCCGGTTCGGCCGGGCAAGCGCGCGCGGCGCTCGGTGGTTCGGCCGCGCGCATCCGCCGTTCCGGTAACGGAGCGGTGATCGAGGCGCTCGGGCAGGTGCCGGGGGTATCGCTCGAGATCGAGGTGTTCGTGCCAGCCGGCCTACGCCGTGCCGAGGTGTTCGCCGAAGCCGGCGACTTACTCTTACGGGAACTGACGCTCGATGTGACAGCGGGGACAGGCGGAGGACGGATCGACGCCGACCGCATCGGAGGCCGCCTCGACGCGCGAACCAGCGGCGGCGAGATTCGAGTGGGCCAGGTAGGCGGCGAGTTGCATGCGACGAGCGGTGGCGGCGGGATCCAGGTCCTGCGCCCAGGCTCGAACATGTGGGCCGAGACGGCGGGAGGCGAGATCTACATCGGCGAGGCCGGTGGCGATGTCCACGCGGTCACCGCGGCGGGCAATGTTCTGGTGACACGGGCGGCGGGCGCGGTCTCGGTCCGGACCGCAGGCGGGCTGATCCGGGTGGCTGAAGCGGGCGGACTGGTGCGCGCCGACAGCGGCGGCGGCGTCATCCAGGTGGCTTCGGCGGGCGGCGTGCGTTGCGAGTCGATGGGCGGACCGATCCGCCTGAACGGTGTCGCCGGCGAACTGTTTGCCGCCACTCTTCGAGGAAGCATCTTTGCCGATCTGATCGCGGACCGGCTGTTGGCAAACTCGATTCTCTCGGCCGAAGCGGGTGACATCACGGTCTTGATTCCGTCTAACCTGGCAGTGACCGTCGAGGCGGTGAGCGAACCGGGCCCGTCAGGCCGGATCGTAACCGAGTTCGCCGAGATCCGGGTGTCCGGAAGAGAATCCGGCGGACGGACGGTCGCCAATGGAAGGCTGAATGGTGGAGGGCCGGTCTTGAAAGTTGCCGCGGCCAAGGGCGCCGTCTACCTGAAGCGCAAGTGAGAATCGAGGAGTCATCATGATGAGAAGTTCGCTGGGAAAGATGGCCGCTCTAGCAGCCCTTTCCACCGTCGCCGCATTGGCGCAGATCCCGGCACCCGCGGCGCCCCCCCTGTTGGCCTATGCCCCGGAGCCTCCCGATCCGCCGGAACCGCCGCGTCCTCCGGAACCACCGCGTCCGCCCGAGATCATGATGGCGAGCCGCAGTTTCCTCGGTGTCCATGTCTCCGAGATCGATTCGGCCCGGGCCCGAGAGTTGAAGCTCGCCGAAGAGCGCGGAGTCGAGATCACAGGGATCGAGGAAGGGAGTCCGGCGGAGAAGGCCGGATTGCGGCAGGGCGACGTCGTGCTCGGCTTCAACGGGCATTCCGTCGATGGAACCCAGCAGTTCGTGCGCCTGGTGCAGGAAACGCCAGCCGGCCGGCAGGTGAAGTTGTCGATTCACCGGAACGGATCGCCCTTCACGCTGACCGCCACCGTCGGCACGAGGAAGGGACGGACGATCGTGACGCGTTCGGGCTCCGGCGCCACCATCGAGGTGCCAGGGATTGAGATGCCGAGAATAGAAATCCCGCGAGTGAACGTCTGGGTACCTGACATTCCGCTGGCGAACATGGCTCGGGGCAACAGCCTTCTCGGTGTCGAGGCCGA
>CADECY010000135.1 GCA_902825945.1 uncultured Acidobacteriota bacterium | reverse complement strand
TGCCGGGTACAAAGATGATGGCCAGACGCTGATTACCAAACTCGTGCTTCACCCGCGGATCCGCGAAATCGGTATGCGCGAACTGTTGAATATGAACATCACGATGGCGACGCTGTTTCCTGGCCTCGACGGCCTGGCGCGCTCCATGGCCTACGAAATCGAGTTCCACTGGGATCTCGACCCGCGCACCGGCCAGCGCTATTAATGCTCCGGCAGGTGCGACTCCGGGAACCGATCGAGCACCGTGTTTCCCTGGTAGCCAAGCTCCTCTACCAAGCCTACGTGTGACGTGTAGTAGCCATCAGCGGTGAGGTTTTTCATCGCGCGGAAGAACTGCGGGCCAATCTCTTTGCGCCGCCGCTTCGCATCCGCGGCGCTCCAGGGCGTCAGCACCGCCACCTGCTCCTCGGCACTCAGCGCGAGAAAAGCTTTGCCATGCCGCTTCTGGCACTCCGTATCCAATACGGCGAGACCTGGCCGGCAGATCGCTTGCAGCTCTTGGTTCGCACCCACTACCGCGTCGATGTACGCGGGAACTCCTGCATCCAGTGCTCCCGGAGTGTCCGTCTTCGGAATGATCAGATCGGCCACGCGGCTCACTACGTCGAATTCAGCGTCCGTAAAGTAGCCCGGCTTCACACGGCCCGGCACCGCGGACGGCCGCTGGGGCGGGCCCGGGTGTTGATGCACTTCCTTCGGCGGCGTCACCGTCGTCTGCTGCCCATACAATTCATTTCCACTGAAAGGGAAGGCGCACGTTCCGCCCATCGCGCCAAGAATCTTCAATGCCTCGCGGCGGCCTTCGTCCTGAATGCTCATAGCTCCCCCTTCTTGAAACGCGATGCAATATGCTCGGCGGTTCGGGCCGCCAGCGCCATAATCGTGTGCGTCGGATTCTTCTCGGATGCCGACGGGAACACGCTGCCGTCCACCACGTAGAGATTCGGCACGTCGTGCGTGCGGCAGAATGCGTCCACTACGCTCCGCCTTGGATCACTGCCCATCCGCGCCCCGCCGAGTTCGTGGTTTGTACGAGGCTCCGTGCTCACCGAAAGCACCTCCGCGCCGGACGCGACCGCGATGTCGTGAGCCCATTTGTTCATGTCGCGGAAAATCTTCATGTCGTTGTCGCCATACGACACCGTGCGGCGCGCCACCGGCAACCCGTACGCGTCCTTCCTACTCTCGTCGAGATCGACATAGCAGCCCTTGTGGGGCAGCATTTCGCCATAGGGCGACAACACCACGTACGAGGGATAGCGCGCCTTCACCGCCTTCTTGTAGTCCGCACCAAAGCCCGGAACGCTGCGCGCCCAGCCCACCGAGCGCCGGTTCTGATAGTTGAACTGGATGCCGAAGCTGCGCGCGTAGTCGCGCTTGCGATCATGCATGAACGACGGCACGTAGGCGTGATCGAGATAGCCTTCGTCGTTGGTTCCCGGTTTTCCGATGAAGTCCTTCAGGAAGCATTGCACGCCGCCGGTGAAGTGGGGAATGAAATTTTTCCCGAGCTGCCCGTTCGAGTTGGCGATTCCGTGCGGATACAGGCGCGACTTCGACATCATCATCAGTGCGACGCTCTGTACGCAGCCGCAACAGATCACCACACCGCGTCCGTTGACTTCGCCATCCTGGCCGCTTTCGCGATGCAGGTACTTCACGCCCGTGACGCGATTCTCACTATTGATCGTCACTTCGCGGACCACGGCATCGGGATAGACGGTGAGCTTGCCCGTCTTCGCCGCGGGCGCGATGTGAACGTCCGCCGAGTTGTATTTCGCCACCACGTCGCATCCAGCCATGCAATTTCCGCAGAAGTGGCAGGCAGGCCGCGCGCCCTTGGGCCGGGACAAAGTCGCCTTGCGCACGTGAATCACCTTCACGCCCAACTTGGCCGCGCCCTTCATCACGGCGACATCGGTACACTTCATTGGCACGGGCGGCAGGAAGATTCCGTCGGGCAGATCCTTCAGCCCATCGAGATTTCCGCAGACGCCCACTTCGCGCTCGATACGGTCGTAGTGCGGCGCCATGTCCGCGTAGTCCACCGGCCAGTCTTCACCGGCGCCGCCGTCGTGGGTCTTTCCCTTGAAGTCGCGTTGCGAGTATCGCCAAGCGACGGCATTCCAGGTGAGCGTCTTGCCGCCGACGCCTCGCGCACGTTCGCTGAAGAAGCCGGGTTTGCCGGGCTTCATTGCCGGAATGCCGCGATTCGGGAACTGGAAGGGAAGCGCGTGAGTGTTGAAGTCGGTGCGGGTGTTGATGCGGGGGCCGCCTTCCACGAGTCCGACGTCCACGCCCGCTTGGGCGAGATGCGCCGCGAGCGTTCCGCCGGCCGCGCCGGAGCCGACAATCACGATGTCATGAATCTGATTCGCCATTGGGGTCTCTAGGAATCATAAGCGACTCCCCGCGGCCCGCGCTCAGAACCGGGCAACAAGGCCCAGACGCAACGTGCGCGCCGAGCCCGGCAGGATGTTGTTGTTGCTATGCGCGGTCGGATAGTACACCGTGTCGAACAGGTTCTCGAGATTCGCCTGTAGCCGCACCATCTCCGTCAAAGTGACGAAGCTCGCGACATCGGCGCGCGTGAACGCTGGTAGCGCCACGGTGTTGTCGATCCCCGCCCACATCTTCGCCTGATGAATCGTCCCGAGCCCCATGCTCCACCGCCGCAACACGCGATAGTTGTGCCACAGTGAGAAGGTATGGCGGGGTACCAGCGCGACCTTTGCCCCCAGCGGCGCGGCGAGCGTGGCGCTGTTGACGAACGCGTCCTGGGTCGCGTAGCCGCCCGCGATCTGCCAGCGGCCGGTAATCGATCCAGTCATTCCTGCCTCGAAACCGTTGGTCCGCTGGCTGCCCGTCTGGACCACGAGTGCCGGATTGTTCGGATTGCGCGCGGTCGAGTTGTTCCGGTCGAGCCGGTAGAACGCCGCGGTGAGCGACAGGCGGCGGTTGATGTCCATCTTGGTGCCCGCCTCGTAATTGTTGAAACGCTCCGGACGCAGCGTTTGCGTGGTCGCGTTCAAGGATGCGAACTGGTCTCCGGAGCTCGGCAGGTACGACACGCTGTAGCTTCCGTAGAGCGACAGGCCCGCCAGGGGCTTGACCACGACTCCGAGGCGCGGCGAAACCAGATTGTCCGAGCGGTCGAGCGGCTGGCGGGTACGATTGTCGAAGAACTTCGTGTCGAAGTAGTCGAACCGCAGCCCCGCCACCAGTTGCACGTGGCGCGTCAGCTCGATCTGATCCTGAATGAACGTCGCGGCAACGCGGTTCGTCGCGCCGTTGTCGGCGTCGGACGCTGCTTGGCGGAATGCCGCTCCCAGCGCCAGATTCGGAGCCGGGAAGGGTACGTTCACCGCCGTCGCCGAGCCGTTGAAGTAGGCCGTGTTGCGGAAGTTGGCCGTTCGCTGCCTCCCGAATTCGCTTCCCACGAGGATCGTGTGGCGGAGCCGCCCGGTCTGCCACGCACCGCTCAGATCGGTTTGGTTGAACAGATTCCGGCGCGCGGTGTGATTGTTGTATCCGCTGATGTTCACCAACGTGAGCGCCGCGTTGGCGGCTCCTGGAAACACATTCTGGTAGAACTTGTCGTAATCGCCCGCGAGCGTCGAATTGCGGAGCAACCATGCGCCAAACTGGTGCTCGATCGACGCGGACCCGATGTGCACACCCGCCGTCGCGTAGCTGTCTCGCGGATCGCCGAAGAATGTCGAACGATGCGCGGGCGCGGGGCGCGAACCATACGCTGGGATGCCCCGATCGACGGTGCGGTGATCGTCGAAATACTCATAGCCAGCGCGCAGGAGCGTGGTGGGCGCGAGCTTCACCGTCACACTTGGGGCAACGCCATACCGTTCGAGATTCACGTCGTGCCGGAAGCTGTTCGAATTCTCGTAGAGGCCATTGACCCGGAACGCGAAGCGATCGCCGAAATTGTGCCCGAGGTCTGTGGTGAATCGCCGGTTTCCGAAGGTTCCGCCCTGCACCATTACTTCGCGCACCGGCATGAAATCGGCCTGCTTGGTGACGCGGTTGATCACTCCGCCGCCACCGCCCCTGCCGAACGTCATGGCATTGGCGCCCTTCACCGCTTCCACGCGCTCGACGTTGTAGAGATCGCGGAAGTACTGTACGTCGTCCCGGATGCCATTGACGTAGAAGTCCGCCGTGGTGGCATTGCCCCGGATCACTGGCGCATCGCGGTGGCCTTCGCCCTGCGCCATCGTGATCCCTGGAACGTAACGGACCACATCCGCCATATTCTGCATCGACAGATCTCGAATCTGGCTCCCGCTCACTACCGTGACCGCCTGCGGAATGTCGATCAGAGGCACCGGAGACTTGAAGGAACTGCCGCTCGTGACGAGATAACCTGCCGATTCGATCACGGTCACCGACTCGCTTTGCTGTTCCAGTTGCAACACGATTTCGACCGGACCCGTCAGCGGCTGCCGCGCGTCGATCCGCCGCTCCTGCGTGCGAAAGCCCTCCGCGGTGACTCGCATCGTGTAGGCGCCCGGCGACAGCGCAAGCGTGAAACGTCCGTCAATGGCTGTCTGGACCGGGGCGCCGAAGGCGGCGCCTTCCCGCGCCGCCGCCACCCGCGCCTCCCTCAGCGCGCGCCCCATCGGGTCGAGTACCACACCCTGGACCTCGATCGATTGCGCCGATCCTGACCGGATCATCGCGCAACCGATTAGCAGTACAACCGAATACTTCATCCGCGAAATTCCTCGACAGTCTTCGTCCCGAGCTGTGAACAGGGACAATTCCATTAATACGACCAAAACGGTCGCACGTCAAGAGAAAAGTGCAAATGAGTTGCAGTTAGCGGTTGGCGAACCGGTACAGCGCCTTCGCGGTACGGAGGTAAATGCTGCCTTCCGCAAGGGCGGGTGTCGCGTAGATGTGCTCCTCGAAGTCGGTCACCGAAAGCGGGGCCCACTCCGCGCCCGGCTTGATCACGCTCACTTTGCCCGTCTCGCTCGCCAGGTAGATCTTGCCGTCCGCCGCCACGGGCGACGAGTAGTAGTTGTCGAGGGCTCCTTCAATCCGCGCCGTCTTGAAGACATGGCCGGACTTCGCATCCATCGAAGTGAAGATGCCCCCGTCCTTGATCACGTAAAGATTTCCGTCATACAACAATGGACTCGAAACCTGCGGCACATTCCGCTCGTTACGCCACTCGACATGCGTATCCGTAAGGTCGCCACGCGCGTCTCCAGGCCTCACGGCCATCGTCACATTGCGCGCGGAACGGCGGGCCCGATAGAAGGTCCAATCGCGCGAGTCGAGGAACTTGTCGTGATCGAGGTCGATCGCTTCCCATGATCCGCCGTGTTTGTACGGGCTCGGATTGATCTCCTCGGGCGAGATCTTGCCGTCCTTGTTCGCGTCGATTTCTTCGAGCACCTTTTCGTAGGCCGGGAGTGGCTTGCTCTGGCCCGGATCGGCACCAGGAGCCCAGCCGGTCATGTAGATCGTTCCGTCGTGCGCCACACCGGTAGCCTTGATCTGCCAGCTCATCCCGCGGACCGTCCACAACTCCGCACCGGATGCCACCGAATACGACGCAAGCAGGTACGATCCGGGGACAATGAGTTGCAACTCGCCGCCGGGAGCCTTGAAAAGCGTCGGCGTTGCAAACCCGTGGACCACTGCCGGGCGCTTTGCCTTCCAAACCTGCTTCCCGGTGTTCTTGTCGAGCGCCAGAATGAACGATTCGGTGTCCTGATCGCACACCAGAATCAGCTTGCCGTCCGCGAGAACCGGTGATCCCGCCATGCCATGGAGGTTCGAGAAGGGCCCCAGCGGCACCCGCCAGCGCTCATTGCCGTCCGGACCATAGGAGATGAGGCCGAAATCGCCGAAGAAGGTGTAGACGTTCGATCCATCCGTGGCGGGCGTCGCCGAGGCCGGGCTGTTCAGTTTGTGGAGTTTTTCAGCACGCGACTGCTCGAGTGCGCGCTTCCAAAGGATACGGCCCGAGTCCCGGTCCAGCGCGATGGTCAGCAGCTTGCCGGATTCGTAGCCGGTCAGGAAGATCTTGTCCTTGGTGAGGACGGGAGAAGAGGTGCCAGAAGGCAACTCGGTCCGCCAAACCACGTTTTTCGATGGGCCGATCGCGAGGGGTAGATTCTTCGACCCGTCCACGCCGAATCCGTTTTCACCCCGAAACGAGTTCCATTCGGCGGACCATGCCGCCGCCGCGCAGATGATGGTGAGGATCGCAAGCTGCATCGAATGCACTATATCGCAACGCGTGGAACCGTGCTGGAGGAGGCAGTCAAAAGCGATTGACTGAAGCCAATCCAGCGTCCGCGTAATATATTGATTGTCAGCAAGTTGCGACCCAGAATTGCTTCGGAAGCAACGCCTCAACGCCCGACAAGGCCAGCTGACCGGCCGGGAAACCAGCGGGCAGCATTTGTATCCCCGGATTTGCGCCCTCGACCGCGCAGGCAACACCTGCTGTGCCTCTCAATCGAGGCCACGGACACGCGTGTAGGCGCCTTCCTTCCGAGAGAGTTGTGGAAGCGGTGCGATTACACGCACTTGGCTCAGCACCCGCCCGATCCGGTCGACCAGGTCCATCCCCTCGAGTGGACCCGGCCTATTGCCCTGCGCGATCGCATCCAGCACCAGAAGATCGTCAAGCGAGAACGAAGTTCCAGAGGCCGGCCGAGGCCGCGATTTGAATCTATCCGGGAAGTGTGATTGTCACCTGATGCGCATCGGTCCCGGTGATTTTGGGCTTCGCCCTCTTGGAGCAACGAGCTCGAGCATGCCGGGCAGCCGGCAATCACGCCGCGCGACAGCGTTCAGGAGCCTCGCGGACACCACCTCGTTCATTACGGGAACATCTCGCCGAGAGAGCCCATCCTGATACTGCACCACTTCGTTGCAGAGGTCGATCGCATTCCAGAGCGGTGCGCGATCGAAGGGTCCGCATTGCAATACTCGAAGACCACCTTGCTGAAGGAATCGGCCCAGGGCTTTCCGGGCGCCCAATAGAATCAGGGCGGCATGAGTCAGCTTGCGATCGAACGGCAACCGGCGCCTTCGAGAAGACTCTCGATCACGGCGCTCTGCGAACGCGCTCGCCAGCTCGAACGGAACGCCCGGATCGCTTCCGGATCCAGATCGGCGATCGAAGCCGCGGGCTCCACGTGCGCGGAGGAGTCGGCAAACGGCCATTCGCGCAATCGGCATTCCGGCCGGCCGTGGTGACTTCGAACACGAGGCCGCGCCCATCTGGATGGGACACTTCCGTTGCCGTAACGCGAATGCGCGGATGCTCCATCAACCCGGGGGCCGTCCGGCCCGGTTCGCTTCGGCCACGCCAGGATCACCATGCCGCCGCCCTCGTTCGCGACGCAATAGTCGAGAAGCTTCTCGAAATGATATGTGGTTCCCGCGGCATATTCCTACCGGGCTCCGGCTTGCTCAACGCCTTCAGGCTCATCCTTCGATTGGAAGATGCTAACCCGGAATCTGCACGAGCCCATATCCCAACTTATCCGCCAAGAACCCGATTCGCCGCGCTTCCGCTTCCGTCGGCGTTCCGAAACCGAAAGTATCGGCGCAACGATTCAACAGGTTGAACAGAAACGCCACGTAGAGAGCCTCCCGGATCGCATCCGGTTCGATTCCCAAATCGAGCAGGGGACGCACATCGGCGGCGCTCACCGATTCGGGCCGCACGGTCACTGCTTCGAGAAGTCCGAGAACGGCGCGAATTCGCTCGGGAAGCGGAGCGTTCCGCCAATCGTCGAGGGCCGCGCGGACCGCATCCGGATCGATCCCTCTCACCGCGACCGCGGAGTGCGTCGACGTTCAAAAAACGCACTGATTGCGGCGCGAGACGAACGCCGCGAACAGCTCGGTTTCGGCCTTGGCCCAATGACGCGCGTGGCGCATGCCTTCGTTCATCGCGGCGTTCCAGGGATTGCCGAAGAACTGCTTCTTCACCGACACGAGCAGCACGGGGCCGGGAACTCTCCGGAACAGCAGCCGCGAGAACGGAATCAGCATCTTCTGAACGCGGCTGAGCATCGGCCGGAGCGGCAGCCTCATCGCAGCGCCTCGTCGATTGCGTTCAGTCCGGCGCGATATCGCATTTCGGCTGCGCCGGCCGCTCCCGCGATCGTCAGTTCGAAGATCGCGCCATCCGCGTAACCGGCGCGGCGGAGCGCTTCGAGATCGCTGTCGGTGATCCGATACGCGTGCGATGCGACTTTGTCGATCCACGCGCCCAGCACCGGATCGGTGATCGCCGTCCGGTCACGGCGCCTCGCGGCGTACTCGAAGATCGTACGGCGCACTGCGGCATCGGACTCTCCGCCGCACCCGAGAATCGAATCGAGCAGCCTCTGGACAAGGCGTGGAAACATGCGCACGCCTACTGGCGGTGCTGTTCGCGCAGCACTCGCGGATCGTCCATGCGCGGACCCGGCTTCGGGTCCGTGGGCTCGCGCGCCTTGTCGGGCTCGAACAGATCGGGCGCGATCGGCTGTACGCGGTACGGCGTGAAATCGGGCTCGTTCGTGAAACAATCGGCGAGATCGGGCGCGCTCGCGTCGTACAGGTTGAGCGGCGGAATCCGCAGCAGGCGGAAGGCAGTCTTGAGCAGGCCCGGAAAGCTCGAGTTGATCTTCGAGACGTAGTTCTTGCGCGCGTACGGACTCACGGCGAGCAAGATCGTGCGATGCGAATCGACATGATCGACGCCGCCTTGCGCATCGTCCTCGGTGACGAGGATCGCCATCTTCGGCCACCACTTGCTGTTCGACAGGTACTCGACGATCCGGCCGAGCGCGTAGTCGTTGTCGGCGACATAGCTCGCTTCGAACGGGTATCCGTCGTCGGGCCGGGGCCGCGCGATATGGTCGTTCGGCAGGTGGATGTAGAGCAGTTTCGGAAGCGGCTGTGTGGTCCTGACGTAGAGCTCTTCGATCTCGCGAATGAACTGCGTGGCCCGGAACTGATCCGGGATATTCATGTTGTATTGGGGATACTGTTGTGACGAGTTGCGATACAGCGGATCGGGCATCGGCACGTTGGTGAGGAAGCGGGCGCCTGTCGGCTTCGCTCCCGGGCCTTCATAAGCGCCAGCCAGTTCGAAGCCTTCTCCGAAGTTGCGAAACGTGATGTTGTTGCGCTCGAGGTGATGCCAGATCGCGCCAGCCTCGAGTTGCTCTTCCGGATGCACGGAGGAATTCGAACCCGGGAACGACAGCCGCCCCGGGGCGCCGTCGAGCTTGAACTTCTTCTGTCCACCGTAGGCCGCCATCAGCGTGGACTCAGTCCAGGCATCGGGATAGGATCCCACCAGCCAGTGATGGCCGTCGACACTCACTTCGGAATCGGTGTAAAAGTTGTCGCTGAAGGCGAATTGCTCGGCGAGAGCGTGGTGGTTGGGCGTGATGTTGACGTGGCGCAGGGACAGGCGAGCCTGCAACTGTCCGCGGCGAGGTGGAATGAAGCCGCGCCGCCCGAATCGCGCAAGGTCCGGATAGCCTTCCGCCGGTCCGTTCGACGCCTTTTCGATATCGCCGAACACCTCGTCGTAGGTGCGATTCTCCTTGACGATGATCACCACGTGCTCGATCGCCTCGGGAAGCGCCACGGCCGGCGCGGCGGATTCGGCGAAGCCGTTGTTTTCGAGCACCGCCTGCGTGAGCTTCGGAATCTCGGAGAGGTCGGGGAGGGCGAACGCGGTGATCGAACCACGGCGCCTCTCGCCATGGAAGCTGCCGGGTTCAGGCCCGCGGCGCGATGCGTTTGGACCAGTGCCATGGCCCTTGGCGCACGACACCCAAGCCGCGCCGTCATGCACCGCGATCCGCGTGGGGAACCACGCCACTGGAATGTGTCCGAGTACCTTCAGCGATTGCGTGTCGACCACTCCCACCGCGTTGATGCCCGCTTCCGCGATCAGCAGCCAGCCGGTATCCTTGTCGATCGCGAGCCCAATCGGCAGAACGCCGCGGAACTGTTCGAGCTTCGGGATGCGGAGCGCGATCTCTTTCTCGACGGTGAGCGTGCGGGCATCGATGACGGTGATGGTGTCGTTGTGTCCGTTGGAGACGTAGACGCGCTCGGCTGTCGCGACCACGCCATTGGGGCTCGATCCTCCGGCCGAGTTCCGTCCGAACGGCAGCCCCGTGCGGATGAACCTCTCGACCTTCGGCTCGGCCGGCTTTTCGAGATTGATCACCGCGAGCGAGTTCGATTCCGGAACGTTCGGATCGCCGAGTCCGGGCACATCGGTCATCTTCCATTCGCCGGTCTGACGCCGCGCGCCCGCAACCGCTTCCGGTGAAGGAAAGCCGAAGGCCGGAAATGGGAGCCCAGTATCGGCCACGCGCGCCGGATCAACGCTGGGGATCCTCTTGTACTCGAACATGCCCAGGTTGGCAACGTAGGCGCGCTTACCATCGGGCGAGAGAGCCATCGAGAACGGCAGGCGCCCGGCACGCACCGAGCCCACTACACGGCGCTTCTCCGCGTCGATCGCCACCAGCCGGAAGTTGGCCTGGTCGAGCACGTAGAGCATCTTCGTCCGAGCGTCGTAGGCAAGGTCGCCCGTGTAGCTGTCGCGGACCTCGCGCGAATCGAGGAAAACGGATCCGCGCTTGTGGCCACTCCGCGCATCAATCAGCCGGACCTTGCCCGATTCGCCTTCCGAGGCCCAGAGATTCTGGTTGTCCACGAAGGCGAGGCCCATGAATACGCTGCGCCAATCGGCTTCGTCTTCATCCTTTTCTTCCTCCTTGTCCTTGGGGGCGAGCAGGTGTTTGACGCGCGGATTGGCGCCCGGATCACGCTCGACGACGGTGAGCGAATAACGGTTTGGACCGCCGTCGGAGGTGACGATGATGCGGCCGTTACGATTGACCGCGATACCGAAGGGCCCGGGGCCGGTGAGGTATTGCTTGCCGATCGGGGTCAGAACGCGTCCGCCGGGCAGGATGGTCGTGGCTCCGGGCTTGCGGGCGACCGGCTGCTTGCCCGCCGGAGGGCGAAAGTCGCCCGCCAGCGCGGGGAGACCGATCAGAATGAACAGAACGAAGGCCATTGACGCGCGTTTGAACATCATAACGCGCCGTTATGTGCCAGCGGCCGCCGTTCGCGCGATCTCTCGCGCGTTAAGGACTTCAGTAGCCACCCGGAACTCGATCCGGCGGTTGGCGCGCCTTCCGTCGGCGCTCGAGTTTTCGGCGACCGGGCGGGTTTGTCCGCAGCCGGTTTCACTCAACATCGCGGACGGGACTCCCCGGGCGGCGAGGTACTGTTTGACCGCCGCGGCACGGCGGCGGCTGAGTTCGAAATTGTGCCAGAAGTCCGGACCTTCCTCGGTATGGCCCGAGATCTCGACAGGCGCCTCCGGATAGCGCTGCAACAGAGTGGCCACGGCGTCGAGCACGAATCGGCTGGCGGCCTGGATCTCGGCGCTGTCCTCGACGAAGTCGATGCCGCTGCCGTTCACCGCTGCATCCAGTTGGCGTTGCACGGAGTCTGGATCCACGTCGAGCACGGATGGTTCTTCGCCGCTAGGGAGCATGCCGCCAGGCGCGGAGCGCAGCGCTTGTTCGAGATCCCGGGTCAGCAGCGTCAGCCGGCGGACCTCGGCCTCCTTCGACTCGAGCGCACCCTGTAAGGAAGCGATCTCCCGCTGCAATTCCACCGGCGGCGCGGCGGGATGCGAAGTGCCGTTCACCGACATCGCCGCCTCCAATTGCCGCACCTGCGCGCCCAGCCGCGCGATCTCGGCGTTCTTGGCGTCGACCGAGGCGCTTAGCTCGCGCTCGGCTTCCGAGAGCTGCATCGAGAGCGGCTCGAGCGTCTGCACGAAGGTGGTAAGCCGGGTCACTTCGAGCTTCTGCGAATCGAGTTCGCGGCGAAGCCGGCCGATTTCAACATCGCGCGAGCCAAGCGCGTCCGAGTGAATACCGTCGAGCTCTTCGAGCCGCGCCGCAGCCGATGTGACCGAGTTCGATCGCTCCTCGAGGGCCTGCTTGAGCTGATCGCGCAGGGAGACGATCTCCTGATCCTTGGCGGTGATGGCCGCGCGCAGACGGGTGTTGTCGAAGTCGCCCGCTTCGGTGTTCTGCAGGCGGCTGCTCAGAGTGAGCACCTCCGCCTCGCGGTTCATGGCATCGGCCTGAGCTTCACTGAGCGCGCCTCGGAGCCGCTCCATCGACTTCGACGAAATCAGGCTCTTGACCATCCAGCCGAGCAGGAAGGCGATTGCCAGATGCGGCGAGATCTGCCAGAGCAGTTGGGCCATCTAGTCGGACCCGCGCAGCCTCAGTTCGATCCGCCTGTTGAGCGCGCGTCCAGCGGCGGTGTTGTTGTCTCCGCGCGGACGGGTTGCTCCGAATCCGGCGGCGAACAGTTGTTTGTAGGAAACCCCGAATGCGGCCATGCTGGTTCGGACCGCGTCGGCCCGTTGCACACTCAGCATCATGTTGTCGTGGGGATCTCCCCAAGAGTCGGTGTGTCCCTGGATTTCGATCGCCGCCTCGGGATGCGCCGCGAGCGCCTTCGCCAGTCGGGCAAGGTGCACGGAACTCGACGGATTCAACGCCACTCCCCCCGGCCGGAACAGCAGCAGGTCGGTCCGAAGCTCGGCGAGCGCCTCCGCGACCTCGATGGTAGGACTCGAGCTCGGAACCGGAGGCGTCACCGGATCGAACCCGCTATCGAGAATCCGGACCCGGACGCTGCGAACGCCGGGTACGGCCAGGAGCGCCAGACGCGCGGCCTCACTCACAGCGTTCGAGCCTCGAACTCCCGTGATGGTGGCATCGAGCCCGCTGAACCGGATCTCGGCGTTCTCGATTCCCTGCTCATGCAGAGCCGAGATCGATTGCCGCAACAGGTTCTGCTGAAACGCGCCGAGGGTGTATCGCAATGTCACCGCGAGCAGCAGCCCGGTGAAGAGCGTCACCAGCGCGAGCAAATGCGTTGTGCTGGGTCCTCGATCCAGAGGGCCCGTGACCGGCGCGTAGACAGGCGCCGTCTCAATGACTTCGGTCTGCCATCGGATTCTGACGACAACTCTCGCCATGTACACTTCTCCAGTCATAGGCTAACACACCAGCAGGTACTAAGGAAGTGGCCCGAAATTCCGCAGTCACAGCCTACCCCCAAAAAAGCCTGAGCTCTGTAACCCTTGGGTGGCCCGTGCTTTGCGGATGGCCAGCCACGACTGGGGTGCGGTCAAATCGGCAATGCGCGGTTGACCGGTGAAATGCTGACGCCGGGTGGAACCTGTGCGTCCGTGGGAAACTGTGTCATGCACACACTCGAACATAAGGGCCGGTTCTTGCACTTCTACAAGTCAGACTCCGGCTGGGAGTACGTGCGGCGGCCCGGTCCGGGAACCGCCGTTTCGATCATCGCGGTGACGGGCGAGAACCGGTTGATTCTGGTGGAGCAGTTGCGCCAGGCGTTCAACAAGCGCGCGATCGAGCTGCCCAGCGGACTCGTGGATGGCGGCGAGCATCACGCCGAAGCGGCGATGCGCGAACTCGAGGAAGAGACCGGCTATCGATGTGAGTCGGCTGAGCCGTTGTGCCTCGGCGCGACATCGGCGGGGCTTACCGACGAGACGATCGAGCTCTTCCACGCGAAGGGACTGTCCAGTCGCGGCGCCGGTGCCGTCGAGCACATGCCGGATGGCACGGTCCGTCACCGCGACGAGCGCGGTGCGCTTGGAGAGAACGAACGAATCATCGTTCATGAGGTTCCACTCGGGATACTTGGGCTGTGGCTCGAACGGCGCCAAAGCGAAGGTCTTGTCATTGACCTGAAGGTTTTTCTGGCGCAGTACCGTTTATGTAAAGACGGATAGCAAGGAGGCATTCATGCGAGTTCTCAGATTGAAGTCACCGCGGATGGACGGGCCGGACGTTTTGGCCTGGCAGCAGTTCCTGGCCTCGCGCGGATTCGAGGATGGAGGCTATGACGGCAAGTTCGGCGCGGCTACCGAACGCGGTTCGATCGCCTATCAAGAGTCGGTTGGACTCGAAGGCGACGGTATCGTGGGCGACCGCACCTATGTGTTCGCCCGCCAAGACGGGTTGACGGTCCCCGGCGATCCAACGGTCACCGGTATCGATACCAATGTGAACTGTCTGCCTCACGTGGCCTGCATCGCCGCGGCACGGATGAGCTTCGCGGTTCGATACTATGCCGACGCGTCCTCGAAGACGCTCAAGCTCGACGAAGCACGCGCTCTGGTAGCTGCTGGCCTGCGCCTGGTGACCGTCTATCAGGATTTCAACAACGATATCAGCCGCTTCAGCACGGCGGAGGGAACCCGTCAGGCGAACAACGCCCTGCGGCACGCCGCGCGGATCGGACAACCAAAAGACACCGCGATCTACTTCGCCGTGGACTTCGACCCTACGGCCGCGCAGATCGCCGGGCCGGTCACGGACTATTTCCGGGCGATCAACACCGTCCTGGCCGGAGCGGCCACGCGCTACACTCCTGGTGTCTACGGCTCGGGCCTCACTTGCCGCACGATCCGCGACACAGGCCTCGCACGATTCACCTGGCTCTCGGGTTCCACCGGATTCCAGGGCTCGCGCGCCTTCCGCGCCGAAGCGAACCTGATCCAAGTGCTGCCGGACCGCAAGATCTGCGGCGGGCGCTTGAGCATCGACGATGACATCGCGCCGGACCCGGCCGCCATCGGTTCGTTCAAAATCTGAGCACAATAGTCGAATGCTCTGGTTCCGGTTTCTTTCCGCAATCGCGGTTGTGTTCGTGGTCAACGCGCAGCAGTATGATGTGCTGCTGCGCAACGGCCGTGTGTACGATGGCACGGGGAATCCGTGGTACATCGCCGATATCGCGATTCAGGGTGATTCGATCGCCTCGGTGGGCAGGGTATCGCGCGAAACTGCCCGCACGGTGCTCGATCTCGGCGGGCTCGCGGTTTCGCCCGGATTCATCGACACCCATTCGCACGCGCGGCCCGAGATCTTCAAGGTGCCCACGGCGGAGAACTACATCCGGCAGGGCGTGACGTCGGTGATCGAAGGTCCGGACGGATCATCGCCTTTGCCTTTCGGTGCCTTTCTCGAAAAGGTAGCGGCCGCTCGGGTTTCGATCAACTTCGGAATGATGGTGGGTCACGGATCGGTCCGTGGTTCGGTGATGGGAACCGAGAATCGGAAATCGACACCGGAAGAGATTGACAAGATGCGCGCCATCGTGCGGAAGGCGATGCAGGAGGGCGCGTTCGGACTCTCGACCGGACTCTTCTACGTTCCTGGAAACTACGCGGCAACCGAGGAAGTGGTGGCACTGGCGCGCGTGGCCGGCGAATACGGTGGGCTCCACACTTCGCACATGCGCGACGAAGCAGCGAAGCTTCTCGAAGCAGTGGCCGAGACGATCCGGATCGGCGAAGAGGGCGGATTGCCGACGCAGCTCACCCACCACAAGGTGATCGGCGGACCCAACTGGGGCAAGAGCACGGACACGCTCCGCATGGTGGATGAAGCTCGCGCCCGCGGCGTGGATGTCTCGATCGACCAGTATCCCTACACCGCGTCGAACACCGGCTTCGCCGCGCTATTTCCGCAGTGGGCGCAGGCGGGCGGACAGAAGGCGTTGATCGAACGCCTCGATGCCCCCGACACCCGCTCCAGGATCAAGCTGGTGATCGAGGATCGCATCCGCACCGATCGCGGCGCCGGCGACCCAAAGAACATCCAGTTCGCCAGTTGCGGCTTCGATAAATCGCTCGCTGGCAAGACGCTGGCGGATGTGGTGGCCGCGCGCGGATTACCGGTCACGATTCCGAACGCGGCCGAAGTCGCGATCGATATCCAGAAGAAGGGCGGCTGCTCAACCATCTATCACTCGATGAACGAGCAGGATCTCGAGCGCATCCTGCGTCATCCGCTCACGATGGTCGCTTCCGATGGCGGCATTCCGGTGTTCGGCGAGGATGTCCCGCATCCGCGCAGCTACGGCACTTTCGCGCGCGTGCTCGGCCGTTACGTGCGCGAGCGCCGCGCGATCACCCTCGAAGATGCGATTCGCAAGATGACGTCGCTCCCCGCATCACGTTTCAAGATCGGTGATCGCGGAATCATCCGTCCGGGGCTGAAAGCCGATCTCGCGGTGTTCGATCCGTCGCGTGTCGCCGATCGCGCGACGTTCGAAAAGCCGCATCAGTACGCGGAGGGTTTCGTCCACGTGTTCGTGAATGGGAAGGCCGTTCTGCGCGATTCGAAGATGACCGGAGAGTTGCCGGGCCGCGTGCTATACGGTCCCGGGAAACGATAGCTGCGCTAGATAGGCGTGAAAGCGGACTTCGCGCGATCGTCCCGCAAACAGCGGATCGAGCGTCGAAGAGCACCATTCGCGGATCGCCGCCGCGGGCTCGCCCTGACGGATCGCCTCCGCGACGTTCGTCTCCGTCATCATGTAGTCGAGGTAGCGGCCATGCTCGAACGGGAGGGTCACCTCGAAGCGTTCACCACGCGTGACGGTGAAGGTCCCCTGTTCGGTTGCGAGGGATTCCGGACTCACGGGCCGGGCGCCTTTCGGCGAGGGGTACCGCCGCCGGAAATCTTCGAACCACTCGTCGAGCACAGGTGAATCGAGGAACGAGCGGCCCGCCGTGAAATCGTAGACGAAGAGTTGCCCTCCGGGCGCGAGCACGCGCGCGGCTTCGGGGAAGAACGCGTCGAAGTCGACATAGTTGAGCGAACCCGCGGCCGTGATCACGTTCGCCACCTGTGCCGCGAACGGAAGCCGCTCCGCTTGCCCCGCGACGAAATGCGCTCCCGGCGCCACGGTTCCCGCGAACTGGAGCATCGTATACGCGGGTTCAATGCCCGCGCGCTCCTCCGCGATCGCCGCGAGCGGACGCGTGGAGAGCCCGGCGCCACAACCCAGGTCGATGGCGCGCGGGACGCGATGGCCCAGCCATTCCGACATGCGGCGGATGACATGGGGATGGACTGCAGGGCGCGATCGCGCGTATCCGGCGGCGGTGGCGGGAGTCGCGAAAAGGTTCATGTCCGCAGTGTACCGCGGGGTTACTGCGAAAGCGGCGAGATGACCAACGGAACCAGGCCTGCGCTGTTAAGACGCCTGGTGCTGACCAATTTCAAGAGTATCGCCGCCTGCGATGGGGATTGGGCGCAAGGGAACGGGAAAGCGCAACCTCCTCGGCTCCTCGAGTCTTCTTGCCAAAGCGCTCCAGAACTCTCCCGAAACTGCCTTCGAATTGCGCGGCGGCTTCCAGAGGGCGATTGGAGTTGTGCAGGCCATTGGCGTCTGGCCATACGGCCACGCGCGGTGTAGGCCGCCGGACACGGGGCGATCTCGGCCTCGCCGCTGCGCCCCCCTTCTCCGCCAAGCCTGGCTTCCGAAGGAACATCGAGCCGGACCTCGAACTCGGAGACAAACCCGGCCCCAAGGAGCGGGTGAGCGCCCTTGGCGCGGCAGGAAAGTCTACAAGGACGGCATCGACCAGAGCGTTCGTCCAGCTGTTCGATCTCGGAACGGCAAAGTCGGCTCCCTCGTTTCGCCACTTCGATCAGGAGGCCTAATAACCGTCCCTATGGCGACAGCCGCGCCTTCGTCCACATCCCATGCTCGACCACGTACAGCGCCCGGTCATGCAACCGGCTCGGCTGTCCCTGCCAAAACTCCACCCGATCCGGAACCAACCGGTAGCCGCCCCAGTAGTCCGGAACAGCGATCTCGCGCCCGGCGAAACGCGCCTCGATCGCCGCCACTTGCTGCTCCAGTTGCTCGCGCGAGCCGAGCACCGAACTCTGACGCGAAGCCCACGCCCCAATTTGCGCGTCGCGTGGACGCGTGGCGAAGTACTCGGCCGACTCTTCCCGTGGAACACGCGTCACCGCGCCGTTCACCCTGACCTGCCGGTGCATCGGCTGCCAGAAGAAGACCAATGACGCGCGGCTGGTCGAATCGAGGTCCGAAGCTTTCGCGCTTCCGTAGTTCGTGTAAAAGGTGAATCCGCGCGAGTCCGCCGACTTCAGCAGGAGCATCCGCGCCGAAGGTTCGCCATCGCTCGACACGGTCGCGACGGTCATCGCGTTCGGCTCCGGCAAACCCGCCGTCTCCGCTTCCTGGAACCACGACAGGAATTGCTCCACCGGATTCTCCGCCAGCAGGGCGAAGTCGAGCGGCGGCGCCTGATAGTCGGTGCGATAGTCGATGGCCATCTGCCCTGATTGTAGCGAAGGGTGGACAAATCGCCCGCCACACAGTAGAACTATAGAGAATGTCCAACACCGCCCTCATCAAAGACGCCCTGACCGCCGGGGATGGAATCGTCCGGCTCGCCCCGTGCTGGGTGCCCCGCGCTTTCCTCATGCCTGGCGGCCGCCTGAAGTTGCATCCGGATGACATCTACATTCTCGGCGCGCACCGCGGCGGTATCGATGAGCGCTGGTTTTCTTCCACCACGAAAGCCGCCAACGGACCTCTCACCGCGGAAGACGAGGGACTCAGCTATATCGACTTCGATGGTAAGCGCGCGCTGCTCAAAGAGGCGATCGAGTCCGCGGGTGACCTCTTCCTAGGCAAGGCCGTCATGTCGCGCGAGAAGGGCTGGAACCTGCTCTGCAAGTTCTTCGACAATCTCGGGCCCATTCCGCACCACCTCCATCAGAACGACGAATTCGCCAAGCGCGTCGGACAGAAGGGCAAGCCCGAAGCCTACTATTTCCCTCCGCAGTACAACTTCAAGGGCAACAACTTCCCGTACACGTTCATGGGCCTCGAACCCGGAACGACTCGTGACGACGTCCGCCGCTGTCTCGAGCGCTGGAACACCGGCGACAACGGCATTCTCGACCACTCGCGCGCCTATCGCTTGAAGCCCGGAACAGGCTGGCAAATCGATGCCGGAATCCTGCACGCGCCCGGCTCGCTCGTCACCTATGAGCCGCAAGTGAACTCCGACGTGTTCGCAATGTATCAGTCGATGGTCGAGGGCCGCGCGGTGGGCTGGGAGTTGCTCGTCAAGGATGTTCCCGAGCAGCATCATCACGATCTCGACTACATCCTCGACATGCTCGACTGGGACGCCAACACCGACCCGAACTTCCAGAAGAATCGCCAGTTCCATCCGCTGCCGGTCAAGAATCCGAAAGCGATGACCAGCGACGGCTACAGCGAAAAGTGGGTCGTCTACTCGACACCGCACTACTCAGCGAAGGAACTCACCGTGTTCCCGGGCCGCACCGTCACGATCAAGGATGCCGCCGCCTACGGCATGATCACCACGCAAGGTTGGGGAACGTTCGGCAAGCACGAGATCGAAACGCCGTCGCTCATCCGCTACGGCCAAATGACCAAGGACGAACTCTTCGTCAGCGCCGCGGCGGCCAAGGAAGGCGTCAAGATCACCAACCGGAGCGAGACCGAAGACCTCGTCATCCTCAAGCACTTCGGACCCGGCAATCCGGATGCCTCGAAGCTAATCAAGAAGTAGATGCCTATGAAGATCGGCGTCAATACTCTCATCTGGACAGCGGGATTCGGGGAAGAGCACATTCCCCTCCTCCCGCAAATCAAGGAGCACGGATTCGACCTCGTCGAGATCGCGCGATTTTCGTGGGACGGATTCCCCACCGCGAAAATCGCCTCCGCGCTGCGTGATAACGGACTCGGCGTCTCGGTGTGCACCGCCTTCACCTCGCCGGTCAATTTCTGCAACGCCGAAGCCGCCAATCGCGCCAAGGCTGTCGACTTCATCAAGCAGTCGATCGACAATGTCGCAGGACTCGGTGGAACGGTGCTCTGCGGACCCATGCACTGCGCCGTTGGCGCGCTCGTGGGACGCCGCCGCAACGCGGATGAGTGGAACTGGCTCGTCGATGGGCTGCGCGCCGTCGCACCGCACGCGGCGGCCGCAGGCGTCACGCTAGCGGTCGAGCCGCTGAACCGCTTCGAGACCTACGTGCTGAACACGGCGAAAGATTCGGCGAAGCTGTGCGACGAAGTGGGCTCGCCCGCGGTCGGTCTGCTCTACGACACCTTCCACGCCAACATCGAAGAGAAGAGCCAATCGGAAGCGATCGCCACCTGCGCGCGCCATATCCGGCACGTCCATAGCTGCGAGAACGATCGCGGAACGCCGGGCAGCGGACACGTGGAGTGGGTCGCGGTGGCCGACGCCCTTCGCGCCGCCAACTACGGCGGAGCCTGGGTGATCGAGAGTTTCGGATTCGCGATCCCCGAGATCGCCGCCGCGGCCTGCATCTGGCGAGATATCGAGAGTTCGCCCGACCGGATCGCCTGGGACGGGATTGAGTTCCTCAAACAGCTTTGAACCGCTGGATCCCCACCCTCACCATGATGCTGGTCTCGCTGATCAGCTACGTGGATCGCAGCACCCTGAACGTCCTCTCGCCCACGATCCTGAAAGAGACGGGCATGAGCGTCGAACGCTACGGCTACATCGTCTCGGCGTTTTCCGTCGCCTACATGCTCGGTAATCCGGCGTGGGGCCGCTTGCTCGACCGCTTCGGACTTCGCGCGGGAATGCTCGCCGCGGTCTTCTTCTGGACCTGTGCTTCCACCGCCCACGCCTTCGTTGGTGGATTCTGGGGATTCGCGCTCGCTCGTATGGCGCTGGGGTTCGGCGAAGGCGCGACATTCCCCGGCGGGCTCCGTGCCACCGTGCAGTCGCTGCCGTTGCACCTGCGCTCGCGCGGCCTTGCGCTCTCCTATTCCGGCGGTTCGCTCGGAGCGGTGGTCACGCCGCTGATCGTGGGTCCCATCGCGGCGGCGTGGGGTTGGCGCGCGGCGTTCCTGTTCACCGGGATCATCGGAGTCTCGTGGCTGCTGTTGTGGAGTATCGTCAGCCAGCGCGAGGACATGCGCAATTCGGCGCCGGTGGCGGTGGAGGTCTCCTCGGCGAAGCCCACCTGGACGGATGCCCGCGTGTGGAGCTTCATGATCGTCTACGCGTTGGGCGGGCTGCCGCTCGGATTCGTTTTGTACCAGGCAGCGATTTATCTGAACCGCTACCTGTTTCTGACGCAGTCCGAAATCGCGGCCGTGCTGTGGGTGCCACCGCTCGGCTGGGAGATCGGCTACTTCTTCTGGGGTTGGGCCACCGATCGTTCGCTTCAGCGCGGACGGACACGCATCGGCGTCTATCGCGCGCTCATGGCGATCTGCACGATGATGAGCCTGCCGCTCGCCACGGTGCCGTGGTTTGCCGAGAGCCTATGGCTCACGATGCTGTTGCTCTTTTTCGCAATGTTCGCCGCGGCCGGCTTCATCATCATCTCGATGTCCTATTCGACCTGGGTCTACTCGCCCGCGCATTCGGGGCTGATCGCCGGACTGGGCGCCGGATCCTGGAGCGCCGCCGTCGCGCTGCTCATGCCGTTCTTCGGGCGCCTGTTCGACCAACAACGCTACGGACCTTCGTTCCTGCTCGCCGCCCTGATCCCCCTGATCGGGTATACAATCTGGTTTTATATCAACCGCGAGGTGAAGACATGAAAACGAACCCGAGACGCCGATTCCTTTCGACCGCGGCCGGAGCCACAGCACTGGGTGCCGCCGCCGCTGTCCCCGCTGCCGCCGCGCCCGCCAAGAAGAAGGTCGCAGGCGGAACCGTGATGGGCAATTGGTTTTTCAGCTCCGGACTGACCGGAATCCGACCGGAGGCTCGCAAAGATCCGCACGCCTTCGGTGGCGACATCAAAGAGCAGACCCACAACATCATGAAGGCGCACAAGGCCAATCTCGAAGCGCTCGGCTCGTCGCTCGAGAACGTGGTCAAGGTCACTGCGTTCCTCGCCGACGTCAAGACCGAGAAGAACGGCTTCAACGAGGCCTACGCCGTCTACTTCCCGAAAGACGCGCCGTCGCGAACCGCGCTCGGCGGAATCTTTCCCGACACCGCGACCAAGGTCGAGATCGAACTGGTGGCGTGGATTCCGTAATGCGTGTACGGACCGGGAGCCGGCTTCGATAGGCTCGCGGCCAGGTCCGGTCGGCCCGACGTCGGTCAATCTTGCGAATTGAGATCCGAAGAGCGCGTGCGGTGTGATCCCGCTTGCGCCTGAACACCGCAATGAACTCGAACAACTGGGCGATTGACCTTTGCGATCATGAATGAATGACTCCCACCGCCCGGTTGTCGCCGAAGCAATCCATACCGGGTGCGGCAATTGAGGCCATGATCGATTCCATCCCGGAAATCGCTGTCGCGGGCATGTGGCTCCAAGTCATAGAATCTGAGCTACTTACCGCCCTTCTCCGAAAACGGCGTGGAAGCGATTTTACTGCAGTCACATCGAAACGCAAAAAAGTTGGCAAAATCGTAAAGCCTTTACTGTGAACCGCTTGTGGAGATTCGGGACCCTCCTGGGTGCGGTTGAATCGGCAAAACGCGTTTGACGCCCTGAGAACATGGGGTCGCGCGGGAAAGATTCGTTCCTGGAAAGCGACCCGGTTGACGCGGCCTTGGCGGGGCCTGCCGTCCCGGAGCTTTTTTCAGTCGAGCGGCTGGAACGCGCGTCGCGGGATTGGGTGACCGCGACTGGCGGAGTCCTTTCGGCTCTGGTTTTGGCGGACCAGGGCCGTCGGACTCCGCCTTTTTTCACCCTTCAGTGATCTCGATCTTCGACCGGAAACGGGCGGAGGTGCCGCGTATATGGGGCGCGGATCTCCGAGTGGAACCGTTCCGTGTCGCGATTCCCGTTGGGGCGAACGGGAATCGCCTTGAGGCGAGCGGAGCGGCGCGTTGGCGCCGCCGGTGAGGCGCATTGCGATTCAGTGTTTCGATCCTTTTCGTTTGGGTTGAATCGCGCCACCGTTCGGGGCCGGATGCGTACCGAATAGGACGCGCGGCGCCCTCGCACCGCTCCGCTCGCCATGCTTCTCGCACTGGCTATGGTAAAATCGAACTGGTTGTGGTGCCCATAGCTCAGCTGGTAGAGCGCTGGATTGTGGTTCCAGTGGCCGTGGGTTCAAATCCCACTGGGCACCCCAAAATCATCCGGCGGATGTGGCAGCCAACTTTTCGATGGCCTGCTGTGTCTCCAACTCCGTGTTGACCGACATCGCCAAACGCGTCAGCGATGCCACTTTGTTCACCCCGAGCTTCCGCATGAGGTTCTTGCGATAGCTGCGCACAGTCTCCACCTCGAGCCGTAGGTCCTGCGCCACTTCCTTGCTGCTCTTCCCTCGCGCCACCAGTCGCATCACTTCGACTTCGCGTGGCGACAACTTCCCGAGCAGCGTTTGGCGCGATCCGCTGCCCCCGTACTGAATCCTTTCGAGGAACCACTTCGACAGCTCCGGGCTGACATAGCTGCCTCCCCGGGCGACCGTTCGAATGGCGTTCAACAAGTGCCCCACGGACGCCTTCTTGATGATGTAACCCTTCGCTCCCGCCCGAATGATGTCCAGAATCGGAGCATCCTCCTCCGAGGCCGACAGTGCCAGAACCGCACAGTTGGGATAGGCGGCTTGGATCTCCTTGAGGCTCTCCTCGGTCGACACACCGGGGCTCAACGCCACGACAGCCACCTCGGGCGGCCGAACCAACAGAGCCTCCAAAAATTCGTCCGTCGAGGCGAACGATCCTACGATCTCTATGTCGGGGTGCGCAGCCAACAGTGTGCACATCCCCTCGCGGACCATTTCGTGATCGTCTATCAAAGCGATCCGCGTCTCTATCTCACCTTTCGAACTCACAATACTCCGTTGAGCTCCTTCAAAAACTGTCTCGATGCCCGGAACCTGGCAACTCGCTTGGCGGGTACCACTACATCCTTCCGGGTCTTCGGATTGAGCGCGGCTCTCGTTGCGCGAGAAACCGTATGGAATGTTCCGAAGCCTCGAATTTCTACTGTGTCGCCGCCGGCGATGCTCTGGCCCATGCTCGAAAACACGATCTCGAGCACGCGCGCGGCATCACGTACGGGCAGTTCACATGAACGTGCAATTTCGTTTTTCAGGTCGCGCCGGGTCACCAGGGATGCAAGTGCAATCGGGCCACCACCCGCAAGTGATTGATTTTTCGAAAACTCGCCCTCGCGCGGTGTCTCGCCAGTGAGACTGGTTGCAGGCGGGTTACACTGCCACGGAGTGGTTGCTTCCGGCCGGTATCCGGATCCGGAAACACGCCCCTTGCCCGCTTCGATCGGTGATCCAGAGATCTCCGCCATGGTCGAGG
>CADECY010000134.1 GCA_902825945.1 uncultured Acidobacteriota bacterium | reverse complement strand
CCGCCAGTATCGACGATCTCTCGCCTCCTCGCCTCGCTCAACCGCCGGATTTAGGTTCACGGCGTCTCCACTGGCACGATCGCCACGGGTGATCCTGGTGAGCGGCAAGGTCACGATGACCACGTGCTCTCGAGCGAGGCTCGGATCTGGTGTCAGCGGCGATTCCGCTGGAGAGAACGTCATCACGCTGAGCGACGAGTTCTTCGCCGAGATCATGGTGCATCCGATACCGGCGGAGCTGGAGGCGGTCAAGATTCTCGCAGCAGCGCCCGGAGTTCTCGATCTCTTCTTGTGGCTTTCCTACCGGTGTTCACCGCCAAGGGCACGGAGCCGATCCCACTGTTCGGCGATTTCGGCTTGGCGCGTCACAGGATGTGTGGACTACTTGCGCCCGCGGCGCTTCCGGGCCATGCTCTAACAGGTCGAAGGCGATCCGGGCGGTGTGGCCGGAGTACCCGCGCGACTAGCCGGGCGATAGGCACCACCTTCTCATCGGTCGCGACGTATTCGCCTGCGGCGGCCGGGACCCGGCATCAACCGGCGAAATATCGCAAACCGAATGAAGCAAATGACGTCACGGTAATGACGTGATCATAGCAGTAGTTTGAACCACCGCCGCTTTTTCTGATACACTCCGCCTCAGCCAGGAAAGCTAATAACCCGTACGCCGTCAATTCGGTTGGCGTCTGGATTCCTGTACCTCGTTTCGTGTGCCCTGATGAACATCAACCAATTGATCGCTGCCGGGAGACTCGACGACGCCGCTGCCGAGTTGACAACGGAAATCCGAGCGAGGCCCGCCGAGCCGGCGCTCCGCGTCGCGCTCTTCGAAGTCCTCTCCGCACAAGGCGATCTCGATCGTGCAGCCAAACAGTTGACCGCGATCACCTCTGATGACGTTCAACAGGAACTCGCGATTCAACAGTACCGTGACATCTTGACGGCCGAATCGCTCCGGAGACGCGTTTTCGCGGGCGCCGGAGCACCGGTCCTGACGGATTCTCCCACCTACGCGGCCTACTATCTCGACGGGCTGGGCGAGGCGTCGAAAGGCAATTTCGCATCAGCCGCCCGGTCGTTTGCCGCGGGCGATGAGGCACGGCCGGTCATCGCGGGATCGTGGAACGGTGCCCCCTTCGAGGACTTTCGCGACGCCGACGATCGAACCGGCCCCTTTCTCGAGTTCTACGTAGCCTCGGAGTACCGTTGGGTACCCTGGGAATCGATTCGCAACATTTCCCTGGCCGAGCCGGCGCATACGCGGAACCTACTCTGGGCTCCCACGAACATCATGCTCCATTCCGGCGAATCGTTCGCTGGGTTTGCTCCCGTGCTGTATTGCGGATCTCATCTGGGTCCGGCCGGCATCCGCTTGGGGCGAGCCACGGAGTGGGACGAGACCCACGGCTTCGCATCGGGACTCGGGCAGCGCGTCTTCTTCGCCGGCGACGAGCAGCCGGCCTTTCTCGACCTGCGAGAACTCGAATTTGTCAATCCTGGCGACGAGCCGGACGAGGAGCGGGAACCCGAATGACCGTCAATCCCAGAACGCTGATCAACAAGCTGGACCCCAGCACCAGAACCGCGTTGGAGGCCGCTGCCGCGCTCTGCCTCAGCCGCAGCCACTACGAAGTCGATGTCGAGCATCTGATGCTCGAACTAGCCGAGTCCCCAGAGGCGGACTTGGCGCGCGTCTGCTATCACTTCGAATGCGATACCGCGCGTCTTGCCCGCGACCTTTCGAAGTCGATCGACCGGATGCGCACCGGAAACTCCCGCACGCCCGCACTCTCCCTCCGCATCGTGCGCCTGCTCCGGGAGGCATGGAACATCGGCACCCTCGAGTACGATCTCAATCAGATCCGCCCGAGCATCGTGCTCCTGGCGCTTCTGGCGGACGACGATCTGGCCCGCTTGGCGAAGGACGTGTCACCGGAATTCCGCAAGTTTCCCGTGGAGAGCCTGCGTCAATACCTGACAGGAATCGGCGCGGCCACCGTCGAATCCGCCACGCCGGCCTCCTCCGAATCCGCCCCCGCGACCCCGGACACCACCGGACCCCGCCCTCCGGGAGCGGCCTCGAAGACTCCCAGCCTCGACCAGTTCACGATCAACCTGACCGCGCAAGCCCAAGCGGGTAAGATCGACAACATACTCGGACGCGACGAAGAGATCCGCCAGATGATCGACATCCTGACGCGCCGGCGGCAGAACAATCCGATCCTCACCGGCGAAGCAGGCGTTGGCAAGACCGCGGTAGTAGAAGGCTTCGCGCTGCGCGTTGCTTCGGGCGACGTGCCTCCCGCGCTTCGTAACGTCCAGATCCGGACCCTCGATCTCGGTCTGCTCCAAGCGGGTGCCGGAATCAAAGGCGAGTTCGAGAACCGGCTCAAGGGCGTGATCAACGAAGTCAAGTCGTCCCCAGTCCCGATCATTCTTTTCATCGACGAAGCCCACACGATGATCGGTGCCGGAGGCCAAGCCGGGCAGAACGACGCCGCGAATCTGCTCAAGCCGGCTCTCGCCCGTGGCGAACTCCGGACCATCGCCGCCACCACGTGGTCGGAATACAAGAAGTACTTCGAGAAGGACGCCGCTCTCGCCCGCCGGTTTCAAGTGGTGAAAGTCGAAGAGCCGGACGAAGTCCGCGCGATCGCGATGATGCGCGGATTGGCTCCGGTGATGGAACAACACCACAAGGTCCGGATCTTGAACGAAGCACTCGAGGCTGCGGTGCGGCTATCGAGCCGCTACATCACCGGCCGCCAACTGCCCGACAAATCCGTGAGTGTGCTCGATACCGCGTGCGCCCGTGTCGCCATCTCGCAATCGGCGACTCCGGGTCAGATCGAGGATCTCCGCCGCCAGATACAGGGCCTCGAATCCGAGGCTGCCGTCCTGCGCCGCGAGGATGCCATCTCGAGCGCGCACCAGGATCGCTTGGCCGAAATCGAGGCCAAGAGCGCCGAACTCACCGCTGAACTCACCGCCAGTGAGCAGCGCCTCACCGAGGAACGAGCGCTCGTCGATCGCTTCCTCGATCTTCGCCGCCGGATCGAGGAAGGAGCCGCCGCCAAGGCCGATGTGCAGCCACTTCGAGACGAACTCAACGGCGTGGTCGATCAACTCGCCACCCTCCGCGGGGAAAAGCCCCTCATCAAGGCCCACGTCGATCACCAGACGATCGCCGAGGTGATCTCCGGCTGGACCGGGATTCCCACTGGCAAACTCGTTCGCGATCAGATCCAGACCGTGCTGAGCCTGAAGGACCTTCTCGAGGAACGGGTCGTCGGGCAATCGTACGCTCTCGAGGCGATCGCCCAGCGGATTCGCACCTCGCGTGCCGGGCTCGACGATCCGCGCCGTCCGATCGGTGTCTTCCTACTGGTTGGAACTAGCGGCGTCGGCAAGACCGAGACCGCGATCGCACTTGCCAATGTCCTCTACGGCGGCGAGCGAAACATGATCACCCTGAACATGTCGGAGTTCAAGGAGCCCCACACCGTCGCCAGTCTCAAGGGTTCTCCCCCCGGATACGTCGGCTACGGCGAAGGTGGAGTACTCACGGAACCAGTCCGGCGCAAACCGTACTCCGTGGTGCTTCTCGACGAGTTCGAAAAGTCCCATCCCGATGTCCGCGAGCTCTTCTATCAGGTCTTCGACAAGGGCTACATGGAAGACGCCGAGGGCCGCGAGATCGACTTCCGGAACACCGTGATTCTGCTCACCTCCAACGCGGCCTCCGATCAGATCATGAAGCTCTGCGCCGATCCTGAAACCGCGCCCACGCCCGGCACCCTCGTCGAGGCGATCGGCCCGGAACTTCGCCGGATCTTCAAACCCGCCTTACTCGGACGCATGATCGTGGTCCCCTACTATCCGATCGACGACCGCATCATGCGCCGCATCGTCGAACTCAAGCTCGGCCACGTTCGCAAGCGATTCGAGGAAAGCCATCGCGTTCCCTTCACGTGGTCGGTCGAAGTCGTCGAAGAGATTACCCGCCGTTGCAAGGAGGTGGAGACGGGCGCCCGGAATGTGGACCATGTCCTCACTGGTACGCTGCTGCCCGAAATCTCCCGCGAACTGCTCTCCCGAATGGCCAGCGGCGCCACTCTATCGTCGGTGCATGTCGCGATCGGCGGCTCAGGCTTCGACTACCAAATGACTTGATTCCAGCGCTCCGAAAAGCGCCCGGACTTGGCGGGTGGACTTGCCCGTGGGGTTGTGGTATAACTGTCGCGGATTGGTGACTCTCCACTTCTACTTTTGAATCGGCCCGCCATATGGGCCGGAAGGGGATATGAATGGCCGGTGAAAGCATCCAGAAAAAGATGAGCCGCGTGCGCCCCCCGCGGGTGCATATCACGTATGACGTGGAGACGGGCGGAGCAATCGAAAAGCGGGAATTACCCTTCGTCGTGGGCGTGCTGGCTGACCTCTCGGGAGCCACCAAGAAGCAGCCGGTCAAGGATAGAAAGTTCATTCAGGTCGATCGTTATACGCTCGACGACATCATGGGCAAGATGAAGCCCTCGGTGGTCAGCAAGGTGCCGAACCGGCTCGAAAACGACGGTACGCTGATTCAGGTCAAGCTTCAGTTTGAAACCATGGACGATTTCGCCCCGGCCCGTGTCGCCGAACAAGTGACCCCGATCCGGAAGCTGCTCGAACTCCGCAAGGGGTTGGCGAACCTGCGTTCCAGTCTGGCTGGCAACGAGGCACTTGACGAAATCCTGCAGCAAACGATAAACGATCAAAGCAAGCTGAAGCAAGCCGCGGCCGAGGCGGGCATCCGCGCCGAAAAGGAGGACTCCAATGCCTGAGGTCGAGGGCGCGGCCGCTGCCGCGGCGGCGGTGACAGCGGAGGCGCCGCCCAAGAGTATCCTGGACACCATTGTCGACGAGGGGCGGATCGCCCAGAGCCCCGAGGAGAAGGTGCTCGGCAAGACATGGGTCGAGAAGTTCATCTCCGAGGTCATGCAAGGTTCGATGAAGGTGTCCGCCGACACCGACAAGATGCTGGCTGACCGCATCGCGGAACTCGACGACCTCATCTCCATCCAGTTGAACGAAGTCATGCACTCGGCGGAACTCCAGAAAGTGGAGTCAGCATGGCGTGGACTCTCCTATCTCGTCAACCAGAGCGAGACCTCCGACAAGCTCAAGATCCGCGTGATGAACATCTCGAAGGACGAGTTGCTCAAGGATCTCACCAAGGCGAAGGATTTCGACCAAAGCCACACCTTCCGCAAGCTGTATGAGGAGGAGTTCGGCCATCCGGGCGGTCAACCCTATGGAGCCCTGATCGGAGATTACGAATTCGGACGCCACAATCAGGACATCACCCTGCTGCAGGAAATGTCCAAGATCGCGGCTAACGCTCACGCGCCGTTCATCGCGGCCGCCAGCCCCTCGATGTTCAACTGGAACGACTTCACTGAAATGACCAGCACCCCCGACATTGCCACGGCAATGGACGCGGAGCTGTACCTCAAGTGGAAGATGTTCCGCGAAAGCGAGGATGCCAAGTACGTGGGACTCTGCCTGCCCCGCGTTCTCGGCCGTCTTCCCTACGGCAAGGACACGGTTCCCGTCGAGGAGTTCGCTTACGAGGAGAAGGTCTCCGGCCGCGATCACTCCAAGTACCTCTGGACCAACGCCGCCTACGCCTTCGGCGCGCGCCTCACCGACGCCTTCGCCAAGCACGAATGGTGCGCCGCCATCCGTGGCTACGAGGGCGGCGGACTCGTCGAAGGCCTCCCCACGCACCAGTTCCTCACCGACGATGGCGACGTCGCCACCAAGTGCCCGAGCGAAATCGGAATCACCGATCGCCGCGAGAAGGAATTCTCGAAAGCAGGCTTCATCCCGCTTTGCTACTACAAGAACACCGATCGGGCCGTGTTCTTCGCCGCCCAGTCGGCGAACAAGCCGAAGGAATATCTCGACGCCGCTGCAACCGCCAACGCCAAGCTCTCTTCGCAGCTTCAATACACCATGGCCGTCTGCCGTTTCGCCCACTTCCTCAAAGTGATGATGCGCGACAAGATCGGCTCGTTCATGGAACGCAGTCAATGCGAGGAGTTTCTCAATCGTTGGATCTCGCACTACGTCCTTCTCGATGACAGCGCCAATCAGGACGTGAAGGCGAAATTCCCCCTTCGTGACGCAAAGATCACGGTTACCGACGATCCGGCCAGCCCCGGCGTCTACAAGGCCGTGGCTCACTTGCGTCCGCACTTTCAGTTGGAAGAACTGCAGGTTTCGCTGCGCCTGGTGGCGAAGCTCCCGCAGGGCAAATGAGGTTCCGGCGGTGTGGGCTGAACACTCCGCCTCGAGCGTAGGCTAGCGAACAATCAAGGAGTAAACAAGATGGCTTTTGACGCGTTTGGGAAGGTGGACGGAATCCCGGGCGAAAGCACCGACGCCGGCCACAAGGACTGGATCGAGGTTCTCAACTACAGCCACGAATTGACCCAACCTGCTTCCGCATCGGCAAGCACGGCCGGGGGCGCCACGTCGGAGCGCTGTCAGCACGGCGACTTCGTCTTCACTCACTACCTCGACAAGGCTTCGCCCAAGCTCGCGGAAGCGTGCTGCAAGGGCACCCACATCAAGGAAATCACCTTCGAGCTTTGCCGCGCCGGCGGAGACAAGGTCAAGTACATGGAGATCAAGCTCGGGGAATGCGTCATTTCGAGCATCCGCCCAGTTGCCGACCCGAAGGGCGCGCATGGCTTCCCCGTCGAGACGGTCGCCATCAACTACGGTACGATCGGCTGGACCTACACCCAGCAGAAGCGGGCCGACGGCAGCGGCGGCGGTAACGTGGCCGCGGGCTGGAGCCTGATCGAAAACAAGCCCACCGCTTGATCTTTCCAGGCAATCGCTCGTGAGCACACGGGCGGCGAAATGAACCATGGGGGCGGTGTCGAACCGCCCCTCGAGGACTCTCCATGCAGGCACTGCCCGTCGATGCGATTCTTGCGCCACTTCCCGGTGATGACCCGTGTGGCAACGACCTTCGCTATGACCGCGACTGGGACAAGATGGTGCATGCACGCGGTGACGAGGGTACCGGGGAAGGAATCACCGACGAAGAAACCCGCCCCCCGAACTGGGAGGCACTGCGTGATCTCTGCGCTACGCTCCTGGCCGAGCGAAGCAAGGACCTCCGCATTTCCATGTTCCTTGTCGAATCCGGCGTTCGTCTCGAGGGCTGGGCCGGAATGCGCGACAGCCTCGCCCTCGTGCGAGGCTTGATCGAGCGCTTCTGGGACTCGGGGCTGCATCCGCGGCCCGAGCCCGTCGAACCACCCGCGACGCCGGACTATGAAGATCGCTCGGCGGCGTTGAGCTGGCTCGACGAAAAGTTGATGCACGCGATGTCCCGTGTCGCCTACACCGCTCGCGCCGATGCCAAGAACTACGGCTACTTCGACTTGCTCGATGCGCGAAAGACCGGCGCCAGGAAAGGCTATATCAAGCCCAATGGCGATCCCGACGAGACCCGCAAGAAGCGCTTCGATGCTCTGATCGCCAGCGGCCACATCTCGCTCGACATGTACGAAGAAGCGGTGACGGGCTCCCAGCCCGACCGTTTCCACCCGCTCGCCGAACTGTTCTCCCAGGCTCATGCCGAGTACCAGACGCTCGCCGCGATGATCAACGCAAAGCTCGGACAGAACGCGCCCAATCTTTCCGCCAGCCGATCCTGCCTCGAGGAGATCGCCCGCGAAATCGGCGTCATCCGCCAACGCATCGCACCGCCTGAACCGCCGCCGCCCACCGGCGGACCCGGCACCGCGCCCGGTGCCCCCCCTCCCGCCAGCGGACAACGCTTCGGAGTGCCGCTCGCGGGTAACACCGTGGATGGCTCGTGGGCCGAGGCCGAAGCGCTCATTCGCTCCGGCGACATCGACCGCGGATTGGCGCAGATGGCCGTGCTCGCCGGAACCGAAGCGGCGGGCCGCAACCGTTTTCATCGCAAGCTGCTGCTGGCCGAGATCTGCCTCGCTCGTGGGCGCGACAACTTGGCGCTCTCCATTCTCGAGGAACTCAGTGAGCTGATCGAGAAGCACCATCTCGCCGAATGGGAAGCCTCCCAACTCGTCGGCTGCGTCTGGTCGAATCTCTATCGCCTCTATCGCAGGAATCAACCCGACGCCGACCGCACTCGCGAACTCTACAGAAGAATCTCCCGCCTCGATCCCTGGCTCGCGATGACGATCGCCGAGGACTGATCCCGTGGACCTTCGCCCTTCCATCTTTGACCGGCTGACGGACGAAAACCCAGGCGTCACCCGCGAATCCTACGTCAGCCCCTGGGAGCAGGAGCGCAAGCTCCACGCATCACTTTGTCGAGATCTAACGGACCTCCTCAATACTCGGCGCGGCACTCACGACTTCGATCCCCACTTCACCCAGGTCATCCGTTCGATCTGCAATTTCGGAATTCCCGACTTCACCGCCTTCATCCTCACCAGCCCCAATGATCAGGAGCGTCTCCAGCGCGGCATCGAGCAGTGCATCCGCCAATTCGAACCGCGCCTCGACGATCCCGTGGTGCGCCTCGTCCCCGTCGACCCGGCCAATGCCCTCAGCCCCGTGCTCGAGTTCACCATCGATGCCACGCTCCGCATCGAGCCTTACGAACAGGTCCGGTTCAGCGCCGCGCTCCGGCGCGAGTCGCGTCTCTTCGATGTTTCCGGGGGCACCGAATGAGGGACGAACTCCTCCCCTACTACGAGCAGGAGCTCGAATTCATTCGAGACTCCGGCCGCGAGTTCGCCGCCAAGTATGAGAAGGTCGCGCGCCGCCTCGGTATGGATTCGGTCCCTTATTCCGATCCCCACGTCGAGCGCCTGATCGAGGCATTTGCTCTTCTCACCGGCCGCATCCAGCACAAGCTCGACGATGAGTTTCCGGAAATCACCGAGTCCATCCTCGATGTGCTCTATCCGCACTACCTGCGTCCCATTCCCTCGATGGCCATCGCGCAGTTCAGTGCCGATCCGTCGCAGAGCACGGTCGCGGGCCCGGTGCCCATCCGCGCGGGAGCTTCGGTCCACTCCCAGCCGGTCGACGGGACTGTCGCCACTTTTCGCACCGCCTATCACGTCGATCTGTGGCCCGTCGATGTCACCGCCGCCGCGCTCGTGCCCGTCGGCAGCCTCGGTGTTTCCGCGCCCGCCGGAGCCACGCGCGCGGTGCGCATTTCGCTCCAATGCCGCGGCAAGCTCACGCTCGCGCAACTGGCCATTCCACGGCTCCGCTTCTTTTTGCACGGCACGGAGTCTCTGGTTCATACGATGCTCGAACTCCTGTCGACGCGCGTGGTGGCGGCGGCGGTGGCCGTTCGAGGCGGCGCCGTGGTCAACCTCCCGCCGGAGAGTATCTCTGCGGTGGGCTTCACCACCGCCGAGGGGCTGTTGCCCTACTCCGATCGCAGCTTCCTCGGCTACCGGCTCATCCAGGAGTATTTCCACTTCCCTTGGAAATTCCACTTCATCGATCTCTGCGGACTCGACAAGGCCGACCGTGCCGGACTCGGCAGCAGCTTCGACATCCTGATCTTCACCTCCGAACTCGAGCCGCAAGCCCGCTTGCGCGCGCTCGAGCCCGCCGTCCGCGCGGACATGTTCCAGTTGGGCTGCACGCCGGTGGTCAATCTGTTCGAGCAACCGTCTGACCCGATCCGCTACACGCAAACCCAGACCGAATATCGCGTTGTGCCGGACCAGTACAAGCAACTCGCCCTGGAGGTCTACTCGGTCGATGCTGTCGAGTCCACCGCCACCTATCAGGAAAAGCCGCGCCAGTATCAGCCCTTCTATTCGTTCCGCCACGTCTATCGCGACGAACCGAACGATCGCTTCTGGGTCGCGCATCGCCGCCCGTCGTTCCGCGCCAATGACGATGGCACTGAAGTTTACCTGTCGCTGGTCGATCTCGACTTCAATCCCGCACAGGCGCCAGGAGAACGTCTGCATGTGCGTGTCACCTGCACCAATCGCGACTTCGCCAGCAGCGGTGTCGAGTGGACCGGCCAGTTCGGCGAACTGGTCGCCGATGACATTCCGCTCGTGCGCGCGCGTTGTCTGCTCAAGCCGGTTCCACCCGTTCGCCCTCCTCTCGGAGGCGCGTTACAATGGCGGCTGATTTCGCACATTTCGCTCAACCATCTGTCGCTGGTCGACAAGGGCCGCGAGGCGTTGCAGGAGATCCTCCGGCTCTATGAGTTCACGGGAAGCGCGGTCCTCCGGAAACAGATCGCGGGCATCGCCGCCGTCACCAGTGTTCCTGCGGTGAGCCGCGTCCATTCGCCGCTCGGCGTCGCCTTCTGCCGCGGACTCGATGTCACCCTCACCTTCGATGAGGATCAGTTCGTCGGGTCCGGCGTCTACCTGTTCGCCGCCGTGCTCGAACGCTTTCTCGGACTCTACACCGCAATCAATTCGTTCTCCCGTCTCACCGCCCGGACCCTGCAACGCAAGGAGGAGATCAGGCAATGGCCCCCGCTGGCCGGCGAACAAATCCTTCTTTGAAGCAACTGCTCTTCGAGGAAGGCTACGAATTCGACTTCTTCCAGGCCGTGCGTCTGCTAACGAGAATGCATCCCCATTTGGCTCCGCTCGGCGGCAAGGTGCCTTCGAACGAAGCCGTCAAGCTGGTGGCGCACCTGACGTTCGCCTTCCCGGCCGCGGCCATTCATGACATCAAAGAGATCCCCGGCGGCCGTCACCGCGTCTTGCTCGCCTTCTTCGGACTCACCGGAACGCAAGGCGTCCTGCCCTGCCACTACACCGAGCACCTCATCGCCCGCCGCGCAGCGAAGGACAACGCGATGACGGAGTTCTTCGACCTCTTCAACCATCGCCTCGCGTCGCTGTTCTATCGCGCGTGGGAACGTCACCGTCCCTATGTACTCTATGAGCGCGCCCCGCGCACGGGCACTCTCGATCCCTTCACGCACTATCTGTTTGACCTGATCGGAATGGGGACTCCCGGTTTGCGCGGCAGGCTCCCGTTCAACGATCAGGCCCTGCTCGCCTACGCCGGATTGATCGGCCAGCGGCCCCGCTCGGTCAGCGCTCTGCGCGGAATCCTGCGCGACTACTTCCGCGTCCCGGTCGAAATCGAACAGTGCATCGGAGACTGGTATCCCCTGAGCGAGCAGGATCGCTCTTACATGATCCGCGAAGGTCTCCACAACCAACTCGGCGAGGGAGCCATCTGCGGAGACGAAGTCTGGGATCAGCAGGCCCGCTTCCGTATTCGCCTCGGCCCGCTCGGCCTCGAGCGCTACCTGGCCTTCCTGCCGAGCGGCGACGCTCTGCCCGCGCTCGTCGCCTGGACCCGCTACTTCGCGGGCCCCACCTTCGCCTTCGAAGTGAACCTGATTCTGAAGGCAGGCGAAGTCCCCCCGTGCCATCCGGATGACGAGCGAGCCGATGCGCCCCGGCTCGGTTGGCTCGGTTGGCTGGAAACAGAGCGCTTTTCCGCGGACCCGGCTGATGTAGAATTCACGTACGTCAGTTGAGCACGAAATGGCAAGAGAGCAAACCTTGGCGGATTCGTGCTTGACGGCGGGAGTTTCACTGGATATCCTTGCTGAAGACGAATTCAAGCGGACGGACTGGTTCGGAGCGACTGCGTGAAGCTGCATGAAGCGCGATGTGTCACGGCGTGTGCGGACTCGAGCCGAGCCGCGCGCGGAACGGTCACTCTACCGGCAATCTTTCGGTCGGCCTCGAACCTCGCGAACATGCGGTCACAACCGGCGCGGGGCGCCGTCACAACCCGCGCTCGGAACATTTCCGTTCATTCACGTTCATTCACGGCAATCGTTCGGCCGACATCGAACCTAGCGAACATCCGCCGATCTGACCGAGCCGCGACCGCAAGGGAGCGGTCCACCACCAGTCCTCGGGCCAGGAAACCAGCCTCCAAGGAGCGTGACCGATGACTGCGGTCCAAACCGGCAGGCGCTTCTCCGTCGCCACTTCGCTCGGCGATGACAAACTCCTACTCGATTCCCTGTCCGGTAGCGAAGCTCTCTCACAGTTGTTCCAATTCGACGTGAACCTGCTCTCGGAAGACTCCGCCATCGACTTCGACGCCGTCGTCGGCAAGCCGCTAGCGATCACCGGACTCCTCTCCGACGGCTCCGCGCGCTACTGGCATGGGATCGTCAGCCACTTCTCCCAGGGCCAGCGCGACGGACTGATGACCCGCTATCGCGCCAACGTGGTCCCCTGGCTCTGGCTCCTCACCCGCACCGCCGACTGCCGCATCTTCCAGAAGAAGAAGGCGCCCGACATCATCGTCCAGATCTTCAAGGATCTCGGGCTCGCGGACTACGAACTCCGCCTCTACGGCTCCTTCAACGAACGCGAGTACTGTGTCCAATACCGCGAGACCGACTTCAATTTCGTCTCTCGCCTCATGGAAGAGGAGGGTATCTACTACTACTTTCGCCACGAGAAGTCGAAACACATGCTGGTGTTGACCAACGACCCCTCCGGCCACGATCCATGCCCCTCGCCGCAGTCGCAGGGCACCGCGAAGTTCCGCTTCATCCCGAATCGGGGCCAGCGCCGCGAAGAGGACAGCATCCATGAATGGACCAAGGTCCAGGAACTCCGTCCGGAAAGTTATTCGCTCACCGACTACAACTTCGAGACCCCGAGCACCAGCCTGCTCGTGAGCATGCCCGGCCGCAAGCCGTTCGACGTGTATGACTTCCCCGGCGAATACCGGAAACGCGCAGAGGGCGACGCGCTCGCGAAGGTCCGGATGGAGGAGCAGAAGGCCCGTGGCGTCGTCGTACAAGGACTCGGCGACTGCCGCGCGTTCACCACCGGCTTCACCTTCGAGCTGACCGACCACTACCGCCCCGAGTTCAACAAGAAATACTTGATCACCGCCGTTCGCCACGTTGCCACGCAAGGCGGGTACGCCAGCTCATCCGCGGGCGGTGACAGCGAAGCCACCTATCGGAACAGCTTCGAGTGCACCCCCTTCTCGATCCCTTTCCGGCCGGCCCGCGTGACGCCCCAGCCCTTCGTGCAGGGCTGCCAGACGGCGGTCGTCGTCGGACCGGCCGGAGAGGAGATCTACACCGACAAGTACGGCCGCGTGAAGGTCCAGTTCCACTGGGACCGGGAGGGGAAGAACAACGAGAACAGCTCCTGTTGGATTCGCGTGTCACACCCATGGGCGGGCAAGGGCTGGGGATCTGTCAGTATTCCGCGCATCGGACAGGAAGTGATCGTCGATTTCCTCGAAGGCGATGCCGACCAGCCAGTGATTGTCGGCCGCGTTTACAACGCGGAGTCGATGCCGCCGTTCGGTATGCCGGCTGGCGCTGTCATCAGTGGACTCAAATCCAACAGCACCAAAGGCGGCGGTGGCTACAACGAAATGTCCATGAATGATACCAAGGGGAAGGAGATGATCAACATTCATGCACAGTACGACATGTCCACTACTGTTGAGCACGACGACACGCAGACGATAGTGTCCGGCAACCGCACGATAACGGTAAAAGCCGGGAAACATACCGAGACCATCAAGGGCGATACGGCCATCACCATTGAAACCGGCAATCACAGCCTCACGGTACAGACGGGCACGCATACGGAGACAATCAAGGGGAATACTTCTGTCATTGTTCAAAGCGGTGCTTACTCGCTCGATGTGATGGCCAATACTCATACCCATCACGTGAGCGGGAAGGTAACCGAGAACTTCGACGCCACCCAGGACACCACGGTCAACGGGGACGTCACGATCAAGTCGAAGACCGCCAAGATCACTGTGGATGCGAGTACGGACATAATGTTGCTTTGCGGCGCTAGCACGCTCACCATGAAATCGGACGGAACAATCAAATTGTCCGGCGCAAACATCGAAATCTCGGGCACCGACACCACCAAAATTGGTGTAGGCAATCAGAACATGGCGTGCGACAAAGGGAAAGTGGCCACTTCCGGCGCCGCCATAAATTCGTCGGCGGTCGGCACGCACGAAATCACTGGCGCGATGGTCAAGATCAACTAGAGCGATGCCAGATGCGCAAGATCTTCGAGCAGTTGTTTGCTGACCTTGGCCAATTCCTCCGCCAGCGCGATGATTTGCTCCTGCTGGTACCCTGCGACGACACGGAGGTGGCCCTGCTCCTGAAGGCCTTACGCGACCTGGACCGCGAGTCCGGTGCCGACATGTTCCTGCTTTTCGCGGAAGACTTTGAGTCTGCTGGCCAGTTCCTGAACGACACTGCGGAACGCCTTGATGCGGAACAAAAACTAACTAACGAAGCCGTCGCTCCGGAGCTACGGAAGCTGCCGCCGCTGCCGGGCGAGTTCTTGGATGTCGAGAGACCTCCCGCGGAAAGGCTCGAAGCCGGCTTGCAGTACGCTCGCTCGCTGGTCGATCCGCGTCTCGGGCAGCATTTTGTTTGGGCCATGGGGCCCGGCAAGATCGGCGATCCCGAAAGCTATTTGGAACTCTTGGCGCAGCTTACTCCCAATCCCGACATTCGGCCATGGATGCGCGGGGCTCGCATCGTCGCCCGAGTTCCTGCTGATTTCCAGCTCGAGACCTCGCCGCTGACGAGCGCGAAGCGAATACGGGTGCGGCCCTTCAGCATCCCGCCTGACGCCATTGAGCAGGAATTGCTGACCACGGCGGCCGACCAAAAGTCGCCTCCGGACGACCGAATGCGGGCGGAAGTACAGTTGGCCTACCTGGACTGCGCCCATGGCAGGCTCGACGACGCAATCACGCGGTTCCTGAAGACACTGGCGTTCTACCAGTGGGCCGAGATTCCGGCGATGGAAGGCTTGGTCATTTGCGGCCTCGGCGATGTCGCCCGCCGCCAGGAAAACTGGCACGATGCCGAGCACTGGTACCAATGTGCCGTTGTGCCAGCGGCGAAGTCCCGCAACCCCATGCTCATGTCGACGATCGTGCAGAACTTGGCGGTGGCCGCCTTCCGGGACAAGCGATTCTCCGACGCTGAGCAACGCTACTCCGAACTGGTAACACTCAAGCGGGCGATGCTCGAAGAAGACGGGCTGGCGGAAGCGCTCGAATGGCAGGGGCTTTGCGCGGAAGAGCAGCTCGGCTACGACCGGGCGGTGGCGTGCTGGGAGGAAGGCGCGCTGATTTGCAAGACTTTTGAGTTGAAGCATCGCCTCGGCCCAATGGCGGACCACTTGAGGCGCGGCTATCAGGCCCTCGAAATGGGTGAGGATCTGGAGAATTTCGACTCGGAATGGGCGGTTGAAGGGTCAAACGGCAATGACTGACAAATCCGGCCTCAGCGATTCGGGAAGGTACATCTTCGAGAAGGCCGAGCGGGCCAACAAGGCCATCAAACCGCCGGTGCCTCCTCAACATCCGCTACAGCCTCTTCCGCCGCCGGACCTCCAGCATGCCATTGCCGCCGGGTTACAAAGCTCCAATAAAACCGCCCAGGCGATGAACGCGGCGGCATCCAGCGCCGCGTCTGTGGCCAGCATAGTCGCCGATCCCGGCGCTGCTGTCGCTAGCGCCTTGGGTGGTGCGGCCGACGAAAAAATGTCCAAGCTAGTTAGCGGGTTGGCGGCCGCCATTGGCCCATTCCCGGCAGCGACCATGTTCAACATGGCCTTGGGGATTCCTCACGCCCACGTCAAGCACCCGCCGAGTGGCCCCCCGCCAATTCCTCCGATTCCCCTGCCACCACTGGGGCCCGTTATGTTGGGGACGAGCGTCACGGTGTTGATCAACGGAAAGCCGACTGCCCGATGCGGGGACTTCGGATTCAACCCGACATGCGCCGGTATCCTGCCGCCGTTGTCCGCGATGTACGAGATAATTACCGGATCATCGAATGTCTACATCGGTGGTTCGCGGGCAGCACGATCCGGCATTGACATCACCATGCACTGCTTCAACATGCCGTCGCCGAAGATCTCGATCAAACTCGGGAAACTGGCAGGCATCGCGAGCAAGGTGGGTAAGGCCGTGGGTAAGGCGGCTGGCGTTGCAGGCAAAGCCGCCGGGGCCGTGACCAAGGTCGCCGGTGTCATGGGCAAGGTGGCGCAGGCTAACCAGATCGCTACTTCCTTCGCCGAAGCCGAAGCGGCGGATGACGCCGCCATGGCCAGTGCCATCGGCCTGAATACCGCCATGATGGCAGCTCAGGCCGCCGCCGACGCAGCGGCTGCCTCCATGACCAGGATGATGGGCACCGACCAGCCATGCATCCCGCCTACGGGGACTCCGGGCATGATCCTCAGTGGTTCCGCCAACGTCATGATTGGCGGCTTTCCTCTGCCGTCCTTCTCTGCCATAGCGCAAGGCTTGCTAAAGCGGGTAAAGGGACTGAAGTGCACAGGGGGGGGGGGAGGGGGCGCTTCTGTTGGGTGCCCAGCGTGCAAATGAGCGAGCTGCCAGAATTGCCGCAGGACGATTCAGAGACTGTTCGCTTGGAACCGCAGTCCTTTCCCTGTCTCGGCAACTACCGGCTGGTCGGGGATCCAATCGACGTGGTGACCGGCGCCAATACGGATGTGATCACCGACATCAGACGGCGCGGACCCATTCCTTTCGAGTGGAAGCGCTACTACAATAGCGCCCGCTCCGAAACGCTGTGTCCGTTGGGCTGGGGCCACTCTCACCACTTCGACCGTCAACTGATCCGGGACATTGATGGAGTACGCTACCAGGATCCGCATGGGAATTCCGTCCCCTTCTCCGATGTAGATATCGGGCATTGGGAAGCCGTCGGCGGCTTGGTCCTCACCCGCACTGGAACCGATTCCTACTACGTTGAGCAAGAGGGCGCGCCCGCCGAGGAGTTTCAATTCGCACCGGGAGCCACTGTGGCGCCCATGCGTTGGCTTCGCCAAGGTGACCACGTGATCGTCCTCCAGTACGACGCCAACGGCGTTCTCGTCGCGATCGTCGATTCGCTCGGTCGTACGATTCGAGTCAAGTCAGACAAGACCGGGAGGGTGACCCAACTCGTGTTGGCCGATCTACAAGGTGGCACGAGCCTTTTGGCATATGAATACGATGCCGCCGGCAACTTGGTCCGCGCGACAGATCGCGCTAATACCACTCTCACGTTCGCATACGATGCCTCCAATCGCATGATCCGGCGCGCTGATCGCCGAGGCTACTCTTTTCACTTCGAGTACGACACTGAAGGCCGTTGTATTCATTCGCGCGGTGACGACGGGCTCCTGGAGGTGTTTCTCGATTACCAGCCAGATGCCAGAACCACCTCCGTTCGCCGCGGCGACGGCGGTCAGTGGAAATACTTCTACAACGACAACAAGACCATCACTCAGATCACTGATCCCTATGGCTATGCGACGAGGTTTGCTCTCGATGACCTCGGCCGGCCTGTGCAGGAGGTCGATTCCAACGGGAACGTCACCGAGCTTCACTACGATGAGACCGGAAGGCACGACTATCGCGTGGATCCAAACGGCCACGTGCTGCCGCCAAGATCGGTGGATCCCGAGCCGCCGGATCCGTTGGCGTATCGCTTGCCGGAAACGCCGCTGGAATGGGATTTTGGCCACCTCCTTGATGCGAAACACATGCGAGCCCCTGAAAGGAGCGATCGTATCCTCGCCTCCCTTCCGGCGTCGCTAGTTGACACTGTGCTGGGCCGGTTCAGTTATGAGGGGGGGACGGCGACTTCGCCTGCATTTCTCGCCACAGAGGCACCGCTCACAGATGACTTTGGCTACCCCCTCTCCCACGCTACATCGGGCTTCACGGAACGCTGGAAGTACGACGTCAATGGCCAGATCTCCGAGCATCAGGATCGCGATGGCTCGGTCTTTCGTTGGACCTACAAGTCGTGGAATAGTCCGGGGCAGGTGATCGACCCTCAGGGGAATACGACGTCACTCGACTTCACCACGCAACGACTCGTCGCCAAGGTAACCGATCCCGGCGGCACTGTCACCGAATATCGCTACGACCTCACCGACAGGCTGGTTGAAGTCTTGGAGAATGGGCGTCCGGTAGAGTCCTACCGCCGCGATCCGGCAGGCAACATCATTGAAAAAGCGGGCGCGTTGGGCCAGACTCTTCTCACTTGGGAAATCGGGAAGGGCAACGTCGACAAGGTTCGAATTCTCGCATCCGGCGAAAAGCACCTATTCGAGCATGATGCCAACGGGCGCGTCATCAAGGCCCAAACGCCGGCGGGCACGGCGACTTTTGCCTATGACGAGAATGCGCGCCTGTTGGCGGATCAGCGGGACGGCACAGGCGTTGTTCATGACTTCGAGCTGAGACGACTGGTCGCGACCACGTACCTTGACAAGTTCAAAGCCATCTATCGAACGCTGGAAAACGGCGACCTGCTGATACACGATCCGACCGGTGCGAAACATCTCTTCGAGATAAGCCCGGGCGGCCTCATTGCCAAACACCTAGCCAACGGTTCTCGGGAGCTGTGTCAATTCACCGCCGATGGTCGCTGCCGGCACAAGACATTGCTTCGCAAGGGCCAATGGAATTCGCTGTGGATGCGCGGCTTTGCCTATTCGGCTGCGGGCGATCTCACCTCGGCGGCCGACACACGATGGGGTACGACGAAGTACCGTTACGATGCGGCCCATCGCTTGATGGAAGAGATTCGCGCCGACGGGACTATCGGCCGTTTCGCACACGATGCAGCCGGCAACTTGGTTTCGCAGGCCGGCCTGACCAGCGTTGTGGTTGGGGAAGGCAATCGCCTCGAGGCAGCTAACGGCGAGATCTTCACCTACAACGATCGCGGCCATCTTGCGGAAAGGCGTGGTTCCGCGAGTCTGATCCGCTACCAGTATGACGATCTAGACATGCTGAGCCGTTGCGAGATCAACGGTGAAGCATGGGTCGCCAGCTACGACGGTCTGGGGCGCCGAGTCCGGAAGACGTGGCAGGGGCAAACCACCACCTACTATTGGGATGATTTTCGACTGGCGGCGGAGGTGCGGCATGACGGATCGTGCCGGATATTCATCTACTCCGATCACATTGCGCTCGCTCCGTTCCTCTTCGTCGAATACGCCAACCTGGACGCGGCGCCTGATTCGGGCACGCGCTACTACGTCTTCACGAACCAGATCGGCGCACCGGTCCGGGTCGAAGACGAATCCGGCCAGCCGGTCTGGTCGGCCCGGCTCGATCCATACGGCAAAGCCCATATTGATCCGGCAAGCACCGTGGCGATGCCGCTCCGTTTCCCGGGACATTATTTCGACGAGGAGACCAACCTTCACTACAACCGGTTCCGCTATTTCAGTCCCGAGTTAGGGCGCTATCTTCAGTCGGACCCCGCCGGACAAATCGGGGGCGTGAATGTTTACGCCTACCCGAGAGGTCCGCTGATCGGCGTTGATATCGACGGGCTGGGCAACGGTTCGCCCAAGAGCAAGAAGCCCCCCAAGGTTGGGCCGCCGTGCCTCAAACCGATCGATAAGGAGCATCTTGAAGATCCGGCCAAGCTAGAAGCGGCGATGAAGAAGAAGGCCGAGGAAATGCTGGAGAAGATGGAGCAAGCCCGAAACAAGAAACCGCCGCAACATTGGATTGATATACCCGGCACGAAACCTCCGCAGCGAATCTACACCAGCAAGGACGGCCGCGGCCCCTGTCTCTCGGTCGTTGTCGATAAGGAAACAGGCAAAGTGTACTACGGCCAAAACGTTGGCCCGAGGGCGGTGCCGGCCCTCTCCGAGCCCTTGCAGTCAAGGACGAATGACCGAAACGCACTTCCACCCACTGCATATGACATTCGGAGAGACGGCACACCTGGGACGCACTCGGAAGTTCTTGCGACCGACCGTGCAGTGAAAGACGGTGGAAAAGTTGAGAATACGGCGATCTATAACACCAATACAAACGGCGATATTGGGAAGCCACCTCCAAAGCCTCCCAAGACTGCTCCTGACGCCAAGCCGATGACTTGTTGTCCGAATTGCACGCACATCACGGGCGCAAACAATCCAGGGCCGAATGGCGGGCCCGACGGGCGGGGCGGGGCACAACCGCTGACCGGCACGCGCGATCCTAATGAAGACGGTCGGTATCAACCACAGACGTAGTGCATCACCAGGACAGTGCGATGGGGAGAGGCACTCGTTTCAGAAAGGCAACATGAGAAAAGAAGATACGAAGCGGGTACCGTACGATGAAGTCGACTACCCGGGGGACGGATACTATTACCACGATGGCAAACCCTTAACGGGCGTCAGGTACACGCTTAATGATGACGAGGGCTGGATGGAAGGGGAGACTGAATTTGTCGACGGATTGCAGTCAGGGTTGAAACGCGAGTTCGCTGGCCCCGACAAACGCCTCCTGTACGAGGGTCAATTCCGCGGAGGCGTGCTGCACGGCCAGAAACGTCGCTGGACAGATGACGGAACACTCGTTGAGGATGGCGAGTACGAATACGGCATCCCCCTGTGGGAAAAGATGTGGGACGAAGACGGCAATCTGATCTATGAGTACGAACTCGATGAGCTAGACGGCAACTATGCGGAACTCCTGAAGTACCAACAGACCGAGAAGGAACAGGCGGAACGAAGAAAGTCTTTGAACTAGCAATGACGCCATCTTGCAGGTTTCCGCTTACCGGCTCCACTCGACCGTCTCGACCACCGATGATCAGATCGATCAGTTGATCTACGAAGCCTGTCAAGCCAAGGCTTCGTGAGTGTGGAGAATTTAAAAACCATCTTGGGCGTTCTGATGCCTAGGAAACCAACAAGGATTACTCGGCCGCACCCTCGAATCCCCACAGCGATGCCATGGAAGGCATCGAGCGGGAATTGGGGACCGGCTCCGCGACCTCAACCGTAAAGGCTCTCTGCTATGCGAGACCATAGACGGGTTCGGGATGCTTACCACATCTAGTCTCCTTCGGCCCACGTTAGAACGTTGGATCCTGCAATGACTGACGGCGCCAGTTGCGGTGTGTTGATCCTTCCTGAACCTGCGACGCCTGATACAATATCGAACAACCTCATGACCAAAGTCACCACCCCCGGAACCACCACCCTCTCCATCGACCAGCTAGTCCGCCTCCACGCCCTCACCAAGGACCTCGCCTCCTTCTCCCAAAAGCAACTCCGCGGCTACGTCGACACCCTCTCCCCCCTCTTCCGCCCCCGCCGCTTCCTGGGCGACTTCATGGAAGGCCCCGGCTCCGAACCCCTCGCCGGCGTGGACCGCCACTTCGCCGAGCTCCAACAGCTCTACAAGTCCGTCGCGCAGAAAACCTTCGACCTCCGTCCCGAACTCAACGCCCCCGTCGAATCGGTCGCGCCCCAGATGCAGCTCTACGAGTGGGAGTACACGCACGACACGCAGACCGAGCGCGGCTGGCGGCCCATCCGAGTCTCGGCGCCGCTCACCTGGGTCATCACCTACAGTTCGAATTACTCGCTCTCCATGGTCCGCCAGGTGCTCGCCGGCAAGGAACTGCGCAATGATGAGTCGGTCCGCGCGTTCGTGTTGCGCGCATGCCTCACCCATCAGCTCTTCCAGCGCTTCCCTGGACTGACGGACCTCTTCGCCGGCCTCCGCTATCGCGTCGAGGTCCGCCGCAATCCTCAGTTGGGTGACCTGCCCTTTGTCACCATCTCCGCTCCCTTCGCCACCATCCGTCCCGCGGACAATCTGGTGGACCTCGCCTCCGGAATCGCCGGAGGAACCAACTTCACCGAAGTCATCGACCTGCCGAAGCTCCAAGCGCTCGATGATCCCATCCGCTCCGGCATCGCGTCCATTCTCCGGAAGCACGGCGAGGCGGAATAAGGTCGTGGCGTCCGCAACTTTCCCGGTGAGGCGAATTTCATGAAGAACCAACATCGCGTCGTCTGGACCAAGGGGATGTTCATGAACCCCCAACATTTCCAGACGCAGGATCAGTACGCCGAAGACGCGATGCAATTCCGCTTCGCCTCTTCGCACTTCGCCAACTGGGGCGTGACGTCGCTCGAGATCGACGCCGAGGCGCTCGCCAATGGACTCTGCCGCGTCGTCTCCGCCCGCGGCATCATGCCCGATGGGCTCGCCTTCGACATGCCCGCGGTCGACTCGCTCCCCGCCAGCCGCGAGGTCGCCGAGCATTTCGCCTCGCATGAGAAGGGCATGGGCGTCTTCCTCGCGATCCCCGAGCAGCGCCTCGATGCCGCGAACGTAACCATGCCGGCTCCCGGCGCCTCCACCACGCCTCCCTCCACCCGCTACGTGGCGGAAACCTCCATGATCGCGGACCAGAATCAGGGCACCGAAAAGAAGGCTGTCCAGCTCGCGCGCCGCAACTACCGGCTTTTATTCGAGCCCGAGTATCGCGACGGATTCTCGTGCCTCCGCATTGCGCGCATCGTGCGCAACGCGGCGGGCGCCTACATCCTCGATCCGTCTTTCATCGCGCCCTGTCTCGATATCGCGCACAGCACCTACCTCATGGGCGTGCTCCGCCGCCAGATCGAGATCCTCGCCACCAAGAGCGCCACGCTATCCGAGCCCCGCCGTCACGGCGGCAAGAAGCGCGCGGATTTCCCGGCGAGCGAAGTCGCCAACTTCTGGCTCCTCCACACCGTCAATTCGTACCTGCCCGAATTACGCCACATCTGGAAGGTCCGCCACGGCCACCCCGAAGCAGCGTTCGTTTCGATGCTCCGTCTCGCCGGAGCCCTCTCGACCTTCTCTCTCGAAGGTGGACCCGACGACCTGCCGCAGTACGACCACGACCAACTGGGCCCGTGCTTCACCGAACTCGACGCGCGCATCCGCGACCTCATGGAGACCGTGATCCCGTCGAAGTTCTTCACCATCCCACTCATCCTCGGCGAAGGCTCCATCTGGCGCGGGACCGTTACCGACGAGCGCTACTTCCGCGACTCGCAATTCTTCCTCGCCGTCTCCGCCGACGTCGGCATCGGCGAGATCATCCAGAAGGTCCCCCGACTCGTCAAGCTCGCCGCCGCCGATGACATCGACCGCTTGATCGGAAAAGCGCTGCAGGGAGTCGAACTCACCCACGCTCCTTCGCCGCCGAGCATACCCGTGCGCCTCGACAATCAATACTTCAGTCTCAGTCAGGTCGGCGAACTCTGGAAGCAGATCGTCTACTCGCGCAACCTCGCTGTGTTCGCTCCGTCCGAAATCAAGAACGCGCGGATGGAACTGATCGTTGTGCTCGCTTGATCACTGGCTTGATTTGATTGATCGAGAAACGGCGCCAACAGGTACGACCCTGTAGCCAGGCCTGTCGCGCCTAGAGGCCGTAATGACCGGCCAGGACCTCGCCTGGACTGATCCTGCCGCTCAGTCCCGCCACGTAATCCGGCCCGGTCCGAATCTCGAAATGCAGATGGGGCGGCGTTCCGGCCGCGTTGCCGTCGGTGCCTGTGTTCCCCAAGATGTCCCCCTCTCTGACCGCTTGACCCACGTGCGCTCTGATGTGGCACAGGTGGGCATAAACGGCATACAGAACCCGATCGCCAAACGAGAATTGCAGAATCACGTGGCGCCCTAACATTGGACGCCGACAGGCTTCGACAACTGTCCCGTGCGAAATCGCGTATATGGGCGTATTGACGTCCGCGTAAAGATCCCAACCTTGGTGTGCTTTGGAGCCATTGCACCTAACCCGACCAAACGATCCGCCAGCCGGGCTACGGTGCACGTTGAGCACGTTGTGGACACCAGGAGATCCGACGTACGCCGAGTCGGCCTTGGCGGTTCGAACAAACATCTTCTCAAGGGGTGGTCTCATGAACGACATATACCACACGAGAGCAATCCGGTCCGCCCCACAAGTGAAGACCGCATTCTCCTTCCCGGAACGAAAAATCCAAATTTATTTTCGCCCCATAATCAACGACTTCCAGACCAAGGGTGCGGTTGATTTTCTGGACTCCCTCCACACTCGAACCAGGTCGAGGCGTTACGCCCGGCTCTACTTCCAACACAAAGGAGTCCGATCACATGATCGACAGAAGCGCAACCTCGCGTACAAACGGCGCGCGTTCCAACGGACCAGTCTCCGAGGAAGGCAAGGCCAAGTCCAGCCTCAACGCTATTAAACACGGCCTCACCTCGAACAGGGTCGTCGTGCTCCAGAACGAAAATCCCGACGACTACGCGCGGCTCGCAGCGGACTTCGCCGACACCTTCCAGCCCGCCAACCTCGCCGAGGGCTCCCTCGTCC
>CADECY010000133.1 GCA_902825945.1 uncultured Acidobacteriota bacterium | reverse complement strand
CTCATTGTTCCTTGCGCTTCTCGTGATTCCCAGTGCGGCCAACGCTGCCCTCGCCCGCGGATTCACGGAACGGGGAGAACACTGGTTCGAGGCGCTTCGGCACTTCTACCAAAAGGTGCTCTCCGCGCTCTTCCGTGTCCGGCCGCTGGTTGTCGCCGTATCCCTGATCGTGCTCGCCGTCGCGATCGGGTCGCTCGCCTACATTGGAACCGAGTTCATGCCGCGGCTCGACGAGGGATCGATCCTGGTTGAAACGCGCAAGCTTCCTGGCATCTCGTTGCCGGAATCGGTCGAGATCAGCACAAGGATCGAGAAGGAACTGCTGCAATTCCCCGAAATTACCGGCATCGTCACCAAGATCGGGCGTCCCGATCTCGCCACCGAAGCGATGGGCATCCATCAGGGCGATGTCTACGTGCTGCTGACGCCGTACGATCAGTGGACGCGCTTTCACACCAAGGAAGAGCTCATTGACGCGATGGACAAGGCGCTCGACAAGATTCCGGGAGTCTCCTATAACTTCACTCAGCCGATGGCGATGCGGCTCGACGAGACGATTTCTGGCGTCAAGGCGGACCTCGCGATCAAACTCTTCGGCGAGGATCCGCGCGTGCTCGAGCATGTGGGCGAGCGCCTGCTTCGCTCGCTGAGCGCGGTGCGGGGAGCCGCCGATGCCCAGATGGAGATCGTGTCGGGTGTCGCCGAACTGAACATCGAGGCCGACCGCGGCGCGCTGGCCCGCTATGGATTGAATATCTCCGATGTGCGGGAAGTCCTCGACATGCTGGTGGGCGGGGCTCATGTCTCGACGATGGTAGAAGGACAACGCAGATTCGACATCGTACTGAGAACTCCTGATCGGTTCCGCGCCGACTCGGAGGCAATCCGCTCTCTTTTGCTGTCGGCACCGGGCGGGGAAACGGTCCGGCTCGGACAGGTGGCGAGCGTGAAACTGGTTCGCGGCCCGAATGAAATCTCGCGCGAGAACGGACAGCGCCGGATCGTCGTCCAGGCGAATGTTCGCGGACGCGATCTCGGCGGCTTCGTGGAGGATGTCCGCGCGCGCATCGAGCGGGAGGTGACCATCCCGGCGGGCTACCGGCTCGATTACAGCGGGCAGTTCGAAAATCAGGAGCGCGCAACCAAACGCCTGATGCTCGTGATCCCCGCCACCGCGCTCATCATCTTCGGAATCCTCTTTGCGACCTTCCACTCGGTTCGTCAGGCGTTCCTGATTCTATTGAACGTTCCATTCGCGCTGGTGGGCGGAATCGCCGCGTTGTGGCTTCGCGGACTCAACTTGAACCTGTCGGCCTCGATCGGATTCATCGCGCTATTCGGCGTCGCGGTGCTCAACGGAATCGTGCTCGTCAGTTCGATCAACCGGCTGCGCGATGACGGCATGCCGATTGTCGAAGCGGTGCTGAACGGCGCCGGGCAGAGGCTGCGCCCCGTGCTGATGACGGCACTAGTCGCGAGCCTGGGCTTCGCGCCGATGGCGCTCTCTCATTCCGCGGGTGCCGAAGTACAGCGTCCGCTCTCGACCGTGGTCATCGGCGGCCTCGTCAGTTCGACGATGCTCACGCTGTTCCTGCTACCTTTGATCTATCCCTGGTTTTCAAGAAAGCATGCCCAATAGCCGCGCGTTTACTTTGATCGAAGTTCCCTTTCACATGGGGCTTCGCGACGTTGGGGTAGGGAAGGGACCCGGACGGATCATCGCCTCCGGCGCCGACGAGATCCTCGCCTACCGGGGTGTGCCCGCGCAGGTGCAGCATGTGTCGCTGCTCGACAAGTCGTGTGAGGGCATGGATGCGATCGTCGATATCAGCCGCCAGGTTCGGCTCGCCGTGCGCCAAGCCGTCGAACAGCAAATCGTGCCCGTGGTCGTGTCGGGCAACTGCAACGCCTGTCTCGGCACACTCGGCGGACTCGACTCGTGGCGCCTCGGCATGGTCTGGCTTGACGCGCACCCGGACTTCCACACGCCCGAAACGAGCATCAGCGGATTCCTCGACGGTATGGCACTTGCCGCGGCGGTGGGCGATTGTCATGAAGAACTGCGAGCGCGAATCGGCGTGGGTGAGCCGGTGGACAAGCCGTGCGTGCTGCTCCCCGCCGCACGGGACATCGATCCTGGCGAGCGAGAACGGGTTGCCGCGGCAGGCTTCGCTTCGAGCGTCGAGCAATTGGGCGAACGTGTCGAGTCCGTCTACTTGCACATCGACACTGATTTCATCGGTCCCGGCGGACCTTCGCCCGAGCAAGGCGCAGCGATGGTCGCGGCCTTCATGCGGGAACTGCCCGTGGTGGCGGTGGGCGTGGCCAACTGGAATCCGGACCTGGATTCCGCGGGAGAGAAGCTGCACGCAATTATGAACGTCTTGCGAGCCTTGGCTTCATAGCGATTCCAGTCGCCGGACCAACTCCCGAAAGGTGGGCCCGCCTTCCGGCTCCTTTTGGATCCGAAACAGCATCGGCCGCTCCGGCCACGGATCTTCGACCCCCGCGAATACTTCGAGAAGCACCATGCCTGCCGGGACGCATCCATCGTCCCGGCGCCTGACGCGCTCGATCAACGCCCGCATGATCCGATCCGTCTTGTGATCGGGTACATTGTCGAGCGCCTGCGAGAAAACGCTCCAATCGTTGGAGAGGATACCCGCCGCGACCTTCGCTGCCGCGCCCTTCGAATCGCCGAGGGACTCGAGCGCGCGCCGGCTCGCGATCTCGTCTTTCGATCTAGCCTAGCGGCCACTTTCAGTGCCGCGCGATCCCCGAGAGCCCGGCTACTTCCACTTCGCGCCATCCCGCGGACCCGTTGCGAATTCGCGACACCATCACGGAGCGCACTGACTCTCGCTCCTGCGTGCTCATCTCGGCGAGGGCGGCAAGGTCGTACCCGATCCTGTCATGCCACTGATCGAACCCCACGTTCAGACTCGTTTGGGAGCGGGTCCAAGGAGAATCGGGTTCGGCCATGGGCTACAGAGCGACTTTGTTCGTGTCCGCCGCTGCTGTCTCGCTGCTCACGGAGGGAGTTTGGCGCTCCTCCGCCGTCTTCATGATCTTCGGGCCATCGGGTGAAAGAAGCAGAACCCGGACTTGGCCTTGTGGTCCGATCGGTCCGATGTTTCGATCGTCCGTCAAGACCTCGACTCCGCCCGCGTTCCCAATTACCATCTTGGCGCGTTCCACTCCCTTGAGCACACGCGTCGAATTCGGTTCCAATATGCCGGTGTAAACCGTTTTGCCATTTGCCGTAATCGAAACCCAGGTCTGCTGAGAAGCGACCACCGAGATCTTCATTCCGGGGCCACCGCTCTGTGGCACCTCGAGCTCGAGAGCCGTGCTCTGTGAGTTCAGCGCCGAGCCTACGGGCACCATGCCGGGCAGCGCGGCCACGCCGGGGCGCGGCAACGATTCCGCTACCGGCAGCTTCGTCGAGGGAGCGCCAGCGAAGGGATTCAGCGCCGCCGGCGCTGAATCCAGCGGTCCAGACGGTTCACCCTTACCCAGCACCACCCGCTGCCACCCCATGTAGAGCAGCGCGCAGGCGCCGAGGACGGCCACCAAGGTCACCGAGGGTACCGGTACCCGCTGCCAGTCGAAGTCGATTCGAGACAAGAACGATTCGCTCGCCGCGACGGCATGGGCCGGTGTTAGCGCGGGATTGGACGTCTCGACTCTGAAGGGATCTTCCTGCTGAAACGCTGTCTGGATCTCTTCTTCGATCAGTGTTTCGTCCAGACCCACTTGACGCGCATACTGGCGCGCAAAACTGCGTGCAAAGATGGAACCTGGAATGGACTTCAAGTCACCGCTTTCCAAAGCTTCCAGGTACCGTTTGCTGATTTTCGTATCCGCCGCGATTTGGGCTAGGTCGATTCCGCGTGAGAGCCGCTGTTGACGCAACCGTTCGCTAAACGTCATACCGGGAAGTATAGCAGAGCGATACAATACCCGAGTGGCGGGTGCAAGCGGGCCGGAACTGGTCTCGGTGATCGTTGTGAACTGGAACCGGCGAGAGCTGTTGCGGAACTGTCTCGGCTCTCTTCAGAAGCAGGACTATCCCTCTCTCGAGGTGATCCTCATCGACAACGGCTCCGGGGATGGCAGTGTCGAGATGGCCGAGACCCAATTCTCCGGGCCTCTCAGGTTAACAATTGTACGCAATCAGGTGAATCGCGGATTCTGCGCCGCCAACAATCAGGGAATCGCACTCGCCCGCGGTGCCTACGTCGCTCTCCTGAACAATGATGCTGAAGCCGATGCATCCTGGATCTCACAACTGCTTCGGGGCGTGGAGGACCGTCCGGAGATCGGGATGGTCGCATCCAAGATCGTGGTTCATGAGGACCCCACGATCATCGACAAAGCCGGTCACCTGATCTACCTGGACGGACAGAATCGGGGGAGGGGAACCGGCCAGAAGGACCGGGGGCAGTTCGACCGGGTGGAGGAAGTCTTGTGGCCGGACGGTTGCGCGTGCCTCTATCGCGCATCCATGCTCGCCGAGATTGGGGGCTTCGACGAGGACTTTTTCGCCTACGCCGACGACGCCGAACTCGGCCTGCGCGCTAGAATAGCGGGATGGGGGTGTGTTTACATCCCGGGTGCGGTCGTCAAACACCATCGCGGCGCCACGCTGGGCGTCGCCTCGCCACGGAGGCTGGAGCTCATTGAACGGAATCGTGTACTGCTGGCGGCAAAGCTGTTCCCATGGAGTCTGCTTTGGCTAAACGGCGTGTACTATCTCGCAAGGATCGCCGCGGGGGCGTGGGCAGCGGCGAGGGGCAGGGGCGAGGTCCGTCGGTTCCCGGGGATTCGCGGCAAACTGCTCCTGGTCTTTTCGCTGATCAAGGCGGACTTGATGGCGATCCCATTGTTGCCGAAGATGTTCCGCAAGCGATCCCAAGTCGAGAAGATCCGGAAGCTTACGCCGGAACAAGTGAAGAAATTGTTGATCCGGTACCGCATCCCGCTCGCGGAACTAACGGAGCAGGCAATCTAAGGCCCGCAACCACGACCTACGAACCGGTTCCGCTGCCGCCCGATCCACCCCCGGCGGAACCTTGTCCCGCCTGCGGCAGTGGACACCACAAGGTCCTGTTCAGTGGAACCGACCGCCTCTACGGAACCACCACCAAGGAATTCGATGTGGTCGAATGCGAGGCCTGCAAGCTGATCCGCTTGTCGCCATGGCCGGACCCCTCCGAGCTTCGCCTTTACTACCCCAACGACTATTGGTTCGTTCCGGAACAGGACACCGTTTCGCGTCTCGAGGAAGCCTATCGCCGCTTCGTGCTGCGTGACCACGTCTCGTTCGTCATGAGTGCGCTCGACCGCTCCGGAGCCGAGGGCCCGGTACTCGACGTGGGCTGCGGTGGCGGACTCTTCCTCCGCCTGATCGCCGAGCGCGGACGCAAAGTCCTTGGGCTCGACTTCTCCCTCCCGGCCGCTTCGGCCGCATGGTGGCACAATGGCGTACCCGCCGTGTGCGCGTCGCTCTCCAAAGCGCCACTTCCCTACGGCGTGTTCTCGGCGGTGACGATGTTCCATGTCCTCGAGCACCTCTACGATCCCATGGCCTATCTCGACGCAGCCTACGACCTGCTCGAACCGGAGGGCCGCCTCATCGTTCAGGTGCCGAACGCGGCGTCATGGCAGTTCCTGCTGCTCGGCGAGAACTGGACGGGTGTCGATATTCCGCGTCACTTGCTGAACTTTCGCGTGAAGGATCTCGAAATCCTGCTCGACCGCTGCGGCTTCGATGTCGTGCGGGTAAAGCAGTTCTCGCTGCGCGATAATCCGGCGGGCTTGGCCACCAGCATCGCGCCGTCACTCGATCCGATGGCGCGGCGCATCCGTAACGTTCCGGAATCGCACGGGACGAAGCTCGCCAAGGATCTGCTTTACCTCATGCTCGTTCTCGCGGCGCTGCCCTTCACAGTCATCGAGGCGGCCTGCCGCGCGGGATCGACCGTCATGATCGAGGCGCGCAAAAGGCCGGGGTTCGTCCGGCAATGATGTACGGCGCGTTGAGCCGCGCGTTGCCGCCCGCTCTGCGCCGCTGGGTCCTGCACTTCGAGTCGGAAATCGAATCGGCCGCGGCCCGATTCGCGGAATCGCTTCCGGCGGACGCTCGTGTCCTCGATGCGGGCGCGGGCGAACTCCAGTACGCGCACCTGTTCGCTCGCCAGCGCTACCTAGCCCTCGATCTCGCGATTGGCGATGCCAACTGGAACTACCGCAAGCTCCACTGCATCGCCGACCTTTCCTCGCTGCCCCTCGCCACTTCGAGTTGCGATGCCTGCATCAACATCGTCACGCTCGAACATGTCCGCGATCCAGCGGCTGTCGTCTCGGAGCTAGCGCGCGCGCTTCGTCCCGGTGGACGCCTGCTGCTCGTGGTGCCGCATGAGTGGGAGGTCCATCAGTCGCCGCACGACTATTTTCGATACACGCGACATGGAGTCCAATACCTGCTCGAACATGCCGGACTCGCTACAGACGAAATCCGCCCGGTCGGTGGATTCTTTCGACTGCTCTCGCGCCGCCTGCTCAACGCGCTACAGTTTTTCCCGGGTCTGCTGTTCGTGCCCGCGGCCCTTCTGTTCGCGCCGCCAGCCTTACTGCTGCCTCTGTTCGACGGGCTCGACCGCGAACGCAACTTCACACTCGGATACATATGCATCGCATCCAAGCCGCAACGGCCGTGATCCTCATGGCTGCCTCCTCTTCCGCTGCCGAGTTCTCCGGCGCGAGCGCGTTCGCCTACACACAAAGAGCCGTGGCGTTTGGGCCTCGCCCCGCCGGCTCGGAGGCGATCGCGAAACTCCGCGAGTTCATCAAGGGCGAACTGCGGAAATCCGGCGCGACGCTAGTCCACGATCGATTCCAGGCATCCACGCCGAACGGACCGGTGGCGATGGAGAACGTGATCGCCCGGTTTCCGGGACCGTCGGGCCGCGCGCTTGTCGTTAGCGGACACTTCGACACCAAGCCCATGCCCGGCTTCTTGGGGGCGAACGACGGCGGATCGTCCACGGGTTTTCTGCTCGAACTGGCGCGCGGCCTCGCTGGGCGAAGTCACAAGGACGACATCTACCTCGTCTTCTTCGACGGCGAAGAGGCGTTTCGCACCTGGACCGCGACCGACTCGCTCTATGGCAGCCGTCATCTCGCAACGCGCTGGCAGGGAGAGGGACTTTTGCCCAAGATCAAGGGCTTGATCAATATCGACATGATCGGTGACAAGTCGCTGCTGATCGTCAATGAATCGAATTCGACGCAGTCGATCAAGACCGTGATCTGGCGAGCCGCGGCCGATCTCGGCTACGCACGGAATTTCGGCTCCGAGCCCGGCTACATCGAGGACGACCATGTGCCGTTCCTGCAACGGGGTGTTCCGAGCGCCGACCTGATTGACTTCGATTACGGGCCGGGCAATCAGTACTGGCACACCGTCCAGGACACGATGGACAAGCTCTCGCCCGAGAGTTTTCAGGTGGTGGGGCGCGTCGTGTTAGAGGCTCTTCGCCGGTTGGACCAGTGATCCGCCCGCGGACCAGTCCTGCCCGATGAGTACCTGATGCTCGCCGAGCGACGCCTTGTATTCCATCTTCCGGCAGCCGGGAACCCAATAGCCGAGGTAGTAGTAGGGGCGATCGAGCCGAAGCGCCGTTTCGATCTCGATGAGCGCGGAAAACGTGCCAAGGCTGCGGCGCGACTCATCCGGGTCGAAGTAGAAGTACACCGTGCTGAGTGCCGAGGGCGTGAGATCACAGATCCCGGCGGCGATCAGGCGGTCGCCCAGCCAATAGGTTCCCTCGACCGTCTCGACCGGCGAGTCGTAGAGGAACGACTCGAGATCGTCCGCAGAACTGTGTGAGCCATGCCGGTGCCGCACGTAGCGCTGGTACAACTCGAGGCGTCGCTTGTCGAGCGTCGGCGGTGCCCATCGCACGCGAATATCGGCGTTGCGCTTGCGCACCCGCTTCTGCGAGGACGATGGTTCGAAGGTCCGCACGTCGATCCGGATGGGAATGCACGATGTGCATGCGCCGCACTGAGGCCGGTAGAACATGCGTCCCGAGCGGCGGAAGTGGTTGTCCATGAGGCTCTGGTAGAGTCCGGGCTCCATTCGTCCCTGGTCGTCGTGCCAGAAGAACGCTTGATGACGAGCCGGGACTCCTTCAAGATACGGACAAGGAAACCAGGACGACATCGGCAGACGGGCCAGCGTGTGATGCAGGCGCTGATCGGCGGCCATGCCTACTGCCGGGCTTCGAGAATGGCGCGGACTTCGTCCGCGGTGCGCGCGGCCAGGAGGCGGTCGGGGCTGTTGTGCGCCTGGTCCGCCGTTTCGATTTCGTCGGTCCCGATGCTCGGGCCGAACTCAGAATCGTGGGTCTCGATCGACAGCCGGATGGTCCGCTTTGCCTGAAGTCGGCGCCCTTCATGGAGCCCTCGCCCGACACCCTTTTCGATACCCACCTCGATCAGATCCCGCCCGTCAGGTGTCTGGGCCCAGTATTGAAGATCGAACATGATCCGGAACCTCGCAATCTCGCCAGTCCATCTTTAGCATATCGCAGCCGCCAGGGTCATTCTTCGCCTGTTGGGCGTCAGTCTCGGAGAAGGTAACCGTTCAGGCCCCATGATTGTTGGGTTTGAAGGGGGCGAAGGCTAGGCGCCGATTGACGCCGGCGGTGCCAATACAGTGCTTCCAGCGGCTGCCGAGCACCGGACTCTGCTGGAGTTTGCAGGTCTGGGGCACGGTCGGCAGGCGCGCCAACGCGACTTCTCCCTTGGCGCAGCGGTTGCCGTAGGTGAACATGTCGATCCGCAAGATCACCCATGAATTCCGGTAGGGATGCATCCGTCAGCGGGTTTGGTGGCAACCGTGCGAGCCCGCAGCCCAATTCGGTGGGTCGCCCCGTCCACCGAAAACTTGCCGCTCCATTCCGGGGCGGCAAGCGGACCGCTCAGCCACTCCACGATGGACGAACGCCGCCGCGAATGCGCGATTCCAATTCAAGAGCATCGTCAGTTGTTGCGGAAGTTCGCCGCCCGCGCTTCCCACTGCCCGTGGTAGAGCTTGACCTTCGGCTTCGCTGCTCGCAGCGCCGCGACTCCCTTTTCGGTCACGGCAGTGCCCTTGAGGTCCACTTCCCTCAACATCGGGAACGTAGCCAGTATCCGGATCGATTCATCGTCCACCCGATCACAACCCTGGAGCTTGAGCCGTTCGAGCTTCGAAAGCGACTTCATCTGTTCGAGCCAGCGAGAGGTGACACTCATGGCCGCGACTGTCGCAAAGCGTGTTCCCTCTACTCCGACTCCGAGGGAGGTACACCCGAAACGGAGATCCCGCAGTTCTTTCAGCGTCAGCAGCGCTTCGAGACCTTTGTCCGACATGCTGATCGTCCACACGTTCGAATCGGTGCCTTGGCGTCCGCTGAGATCGAGATAGGTGAGCCCGGGAAGCTGCCGCAAGGCTTGCAAACCCGCGTCGCCGAGCTCATTGCCGCCGATGGTGAGTTCCTTCAGGTTCGTCAGCGAACTCAGCCGCTCCAATCCGACATCGGTCACCATCGCCGATCCGGCGTTCAGTACTTCGAGCGTCGTGATGCCGGAGATATGTTCGAGCGACGTGTCGCTGATCTTGGTGCCATGGACATTGAGGCGTTTCAGCTTCTTCCAGTTCTTGATCGCCGCGAGACCTTCATCGGTCACGTACTCGGCGAAGTACAGATCGAGATCGACGATGCCCGGCAGGTTCTTCAACTCCTGCATTCCCTGGTCTGTGATGTGCGTCAGCGATAGCCCGAGATGCGTGAGGGCAGGGAACTGGGCGAGCTTGCGCAGGTCCGTGTCGGTGACCCACGTGGCCCGGAGGTCCAAGCCCGTGACTTTTCCCGATGCGTCCCGTGTGATCGAACCGCCGAGTGCGTCGATCCATTCGGTGTCGCTTCCCGCGGCGCGCGCCAGTGCGGCGGCAAACAGAATCAGCGTCAGTTTCATCGGCTCCTCCGGTTCGGCAGCGACGAGTCCCGGTCGAACACGATCTCGCAGCCGGGCAGCGCGGACTTCAGCTTCGCGTAGCCCTTCTCCGTGACGAGGGTGTGATAGAGATTCAGCGACTTGAGACTCTTCATCCCTTCGAGGGTCGTGACGCCCGTGTCGGTGATGTTGGTTGTGTCCATGCTCAGCTCGCGCATGTTCGGAAGCACCCGTAGTGTTTCGAGTGCTTTGTCGTCCACCTGCGTATAGTCGAGCTTCACGGCGTTCAAGCTCTTCAACTCGCCGAGTACCTCGATGCCATTGTTTCCGGCGCGCGTTCGAAACATTTCGATCCGCTCGAGTTGTTGAAGCGGTTTCAGCACCATCAATCCATCGTCGGCGAAATTGGTGTGGTTCAAATAAAGCTCGCGCAGGCCGGTGAACGAAGCAACCTGCTTCAGCCCGTCGTTACCGATGTCGGTTCCCGTGACGTCGAGCACGCGAAGGTTGGTCAAGCCCGCGAGCTGACGGAAGCCGGTGTCGGTGATGTCGGTCTGGCCGAGGCGGAGATGTTCGAGGGCAGTCATCTGGCCGAGGTGGGCGAGAATGCCGTCGTCGATTTTGGTTCCGCTGAGATGCAGTTCGCGCAGGCCGGTCAGATCCTTTAGCGCGCCGAACGTCTTCCCCTCCACCAGAGTTCCATCGAGCCGCAACACTCGTAGTGCGCCGAGTTTGGCGAGCTTCGATATCCCTGCGTCGGACACGGTCGTGTAACTGAGATCGAGTTCCTGCAAGCTTCGGAGACCCTCGAGCGCGTTGAGCCCGAGATCTCCAATCTGGGTCACCTGCAGGTCGAGCTTCTCGAGCGAGGCCAAGCTGGTGAGGTGCGACAACTGCGCGTCGCTGACGGAGGTCGAGGAAAGATCGGCAGACTTGATCCGCGAGCCCGCGAAGGTCGCGCGCCCTCCCATCGCGTTGATCCACGCGCCGATCGCCTGCTCGCTATTCGACCCCGGGCGATCCGCTCCAGCCAGCTTCGGCCGGACAGACGCGGCGCCCGCGAACTGCACCTTCGAATTCGGTAGTGCCGCCCGCACCGCGTCCACTCCGTTGGGCGTGACGCGGCTGTAACGCAGATCTATTTCGGTGAGCTCCTTCAATCCTTCGAGCTTTGCCGCGCCAGCATTCGTCACCCGCGTCCGATACAGGTTCACAACTTCGAGCTGTTTCATGTTCCCGATGATTTCCATGGTCGCGTCGTTGGCGCGTGTGCCGAGCAGATTCAGCTTGCGCATCTTCGTCATGCCGCGCAGGCGTTCGAGACCGGCGTCGGTGACGCGGGTTCCGGAGAGGTCGAGTTCCTCGAGTCCGGTCAGTCCGGCAAGGTGTTTCATGCCCTCGTCGGTCACCATCGTGTCCATGAGGATCAGGCGGCGCAGGCTTTTCAGATTGGCGAGTCCAGCGAGCCCCTTGTCGCTGAACGGCGCATAGCTGACGTCCAGGCTGCGTAATTTCACAAACGATGAGAGGTCGATATCGGTAAGCCGGCACTGCGTGCAGCGGATGTCGCGGAGCTCAGTAAGTCCGAGAAGATGTTTGAACCCCTTGTCCTGGATGTTGATTTGGGCGGAGAAGTGCCAGCCGAAACCGATCCGCTCGAGGCTCTTCAAAGTGCCGATGGCCTGGAAGGCATCGTTTGCATCCTCATTGCCGCCGCCGGGATTCCATACCGGACCCGGAAGATACAACTCCCGTAGCGTCGTTAGCGAACTCAGCTTCTTGAGCTCCTCCGGCCGCATCACCGAGCCCGTGAGGTCGATTCCCACTATCTCGAACGGCCCGGCGGGAATCCGCGCAAGTTCGTGGATCGGCTGGCGTTGCCCCTCGATCATCACGCGGCCTTCCCAACGGATGGCCCATTCGGCGATGTCGTGTTCGGAGCCCGCTCGAGCGGACAGCGCGGCGAAAAGTAAGGCGAATGCGGTTCGATGCATCATCAGGGCGTTTTCGTGACGCCAGTATACCAAGGCACTGGACACGAGCGGAACGTTTTGTACTACCATCAGGCGAGATGCCGCGCCACGCCATCGCCATTTTTCTGTTCACCGCCGTGTGCGGATTCTCGCAGCAGGGCCCGTTCGCAAAGGGCTTGTATCCGGTGCTCGAAAAGGCCGATTGCCACAACTGCCACCGTTCGAATGGCGTTGCTTCGCCCACCCGCCTGCACTTTCCCGATGCCGGTGCTTCCGCCCAACAGATCGAAGCATTCGGACGCTCGTTGGTGATGTTCGTCAATCGTGAGAAGCCGGAATCATCACTGTTGCTGACGAAACCGACCAATCGAATCGCGCATGCTGGTGGAGAGCGCATCAAGAAGGACAGCGCCGATGAGACGGCCGTCCAGCAGTGGATCGCCGAGCTTGCCAAACTCTCGGGAGCCGAACTCGCCAAAGCCCTGAAGTATCGCGAGGAGCAGGCGCAGGGCCGCGGACACGCGACTCCGCGAATCGAACTTCGCCGGCTCACGCACAGCCAGTACAACAACACGGTCCGCGACCTTCTCGGCGACCAGACCTCACCCGCCAACCAGTTTCCGCCCGAGGACTTCGTCAACGGATTCCGCAATCAGTCGCAGGCGCAGAATCTCTCGCCTCTGCTGATCGAAGCCTATAGCGCCGCGGCTGAGAAGCTGGCGCGCAACGCCTTCCGCGGCGGCGACACCAAGGGTTTGATCCCTTGCAAGGCGGCGACTCCCGTGTGCCGCTCGCGATTCGTGCGCGAATTCGGAATGAAGGCGTTCCGGCGTCCGCTCGAGTCCGCCGAGCAGAAGCGCTACGAGACGATGATGGCGGCCGAGCCCAATCTGATCAAGGGTGCGCAACTCGTTGTGGAGGCGATGCTGCAATCGACCAGTTTCCTGTTTCGCTTGGACGAAACCAACGATCCCAAGTGGCGCCCCTTTGTGACGGCCACGCGGCTCTCCTACGCGCTTTGGGATAGTACCCCGGACGCCGAACTCTACGCCTCCGCCGCGCGAGGCGACTTGAATTCGCCACAGGGAGTGGAGCGGGCCAGCCGCCGCCTGCTCGACCATCCGCGCGCCAAGGAATCGCTCAACGAGTTCGTCAGCCAGTGGATGCGCTTCGATCGCATCTTGACCGCCGCGCGTGACCGCCGCAAGTACCCTCGATTCACCCGCGAAACCGCCGTCGCGATGACCGAAGAGGCCAAGCTGTTCATCGGTGACCTTGTTTGGAACGACCGCCCCTTCATGAACCTCTACACGGCAGAGTACGGCTTCCCGAACGCGGACCTCGCGTGGGTCTATGGAGTCGATCCGCCAGCCAAGGAATTCGATCGGGTGTCCTTTCCGAATGGCTCCGAACGCGCCGGGCTGCTGGGGCAGGCGCTCTTCCTCGCTATCACCTCGAAGCCCGAGGATTCGGCGCTCACTGCGCGCGGACTCTTCATCCGCGAGCAATTCCTGTGTCAGCAGGTGCCCGATCCGCCGGCCGGCGTCAACACGAATCTGCCGCCGGTGACCGAATCCCGCCCGCAAACCAATCGCGACCGAATGTCGGAACACGCCACCAATCCCGGCTGCGCGACGTGCCACAAGCTAATCGACCCAATCGGCTTCGGATTCGAGCGCTTCGACGCCGTCGGCGGCCGCCGCGAGAAGTTCCAGCTCCAGTTTGCCGCGCAACGCAAGAGCGAAGCCGGATCGCGCCGCGGAGCGCTGAAGACGATCGACCTCGACATCGACTCGAAGGGCTTCGTCGCCGGCCTTCCGGGCTCCGACTTCTCTTCGCCCGCCGAACTCGGCGCCGTGATGGCGAAAAGCCAGGAATGCCAGGAGTGTGTGGTCAAGCAATATTTTCGATACACTTCAGGAAGAACCGAAACACCGGCGGACCGGCCCATGCTCCGCAAGGTGTTCAACGAGTTCCGCGATTCTCAGTTCAAATTCAAACAGATGATCGTCGCGCTCATGCGCGAGAGGGCAACCTCTGATTCGGGAGGAACAGTCAATGTCGCAAGTCATCACCCAGCGCGTTAGAACTTCGCGCCGCGAACTGCTGAGCGGTTTGACCGCCGCGGGCGCGCGAGTGGCGATCGGTCTGCCGCCGCTCGTCTCGATGTTCAACTCGCTTGGCACGGCTTACGCCGAACCGGGCGCGCTCGAAAAGCCGATCGAGAGCCGCTTCGTTGTCTGGTTCAACGGAAACGGCGTTCCAGAAAAATACTGGATTCCTTCCGAGGAAGGCGCGGGATACCGGATGACTCCGTGCCTTTCGCCGCTCGCTCCCTTCCGCAACGACTTCCATGTTCTGAGTGGTGTCGACAACGCCGCGGCCAAGGGGCAGGGCAACGGTCACACGAATTCGATGAGCGGACTGATGACCGGCACGCTCTTCACTGGACGCGGACCGAGCGGCCCGTCGATCGATCAGGTGATCGCCGCGCGCGTCGGAAGCGATTCGCGCTTCCGCTCGCTGCAGCTCGGCGTGGCGCAGGAATCGTTCGGCGAGAGCATGCAGCGCAACATGAGCTGGTCGGGCTACGAACGCGCGTTGCCGCCGGAGATGATTCCGCACCGGCTGTTCGACCGTCTGTTCGGGGCCCGCGAGGAAGGCTGGGTGAATCGCAAGAAGAGCATTCTCGACTCCGTGCGGGACGACGCCGCGCTGCTGCGCAAGCGGCTGCCCTCCGACGATCAAGCTCGCGTGGACGAGCACCTGTCAGGAATCCGCGATCTCGAACGCTCGATCGCCGGCCTGCCTCCCGAGTACGCCCGCGTCGACCCGCCCGATTTCGACGGCGACATGAAGGATTGGCCTCGCATCGCCAAGCTGCAGACGGAACTGCTGGTCAAGGCCTTCGCTACCCGGCAGACGCGCGTTGCGTCCTACATGTTGACCAAGTGCCAGAGCATTTCGCGATTCCCTTGGCTCGGCTACACTTCGGCGCGCCATCACGACTACACCCATGCCGTCGGCAAGGCGCCCGGCGCCGACGGGGTCGAAGGACAGCGCGTGTTGCGTGACATCTGCCGCTGGCACGTCGAGGAGTTTGCCTATCTGGTCGCACGGCTGAAGGCGATCAACGAAGGCGATGGAACGCTGTTCGATCACTCGACGCTCGTCTTCGTTCATGAACACGCCGAAGCCAATCCGCACAAGAACAGCGGGCTCGCGATGCTCGTCGCCGGCGGCAGCAACAAGCTCGCTCGCGGCAAGCACACACGCGTCACCGGCACCGTGGGCGATGTCTATCTAACGCTCGCCGACGACGTGATGGGCGCTGGAATCGGCAAGTTCCCGACGGCGGGGAAGAAGATCAACTCGCTGCTGGCATAACATTCTCATCTCACCCGGACCCGCGCGTTCGATCCGGACACGCGCAGTTCCGACATGTCGACAACGGCCGGTACGGTCGCGTCCACGGAGCTGCGAAGACTATTGGCCCGTGCCCGGTATGACTTCGCTTCCTTCCCTGGCCTCAGCCGTTCGAGCACCATGGCGTAATTGGCCAGCAGGTCCGCCACAATCGGGCTCTCGCCGCCGAAGCGCGCCTCGGCGAGGCTCAATGCGCGCGCTCCGGCTTTCTCCGCCGCCATGAAGTCGTGGCGCAGGTACTCGACCGTCGATAGGCTTCCGAGGGTCCGAACACGCTGAACCTCGGTCCGGCTGCCACGCTCGAGCAGCGCGAGCGACGCGAGAAGCTGGTCGCGCGCCTTTTCGAGCCGTCCCTGCTTGATTCGAACCGACGCGAGATTCTCGAGAAGACTCGCGTGCTGTTCGTCTCCGCTGTCTTGGGGTAGCATCGCGAGAGCCCGTTCAAACGCCTTTGCGGCCGCGGAGAGGTTGCCTTCGAGCAGGTGCAGCGTGCCGGTGGCACAGTGGAGATCCGGCATGCTCGCCGCGCCCTCGACTTCGGCGGTGGCATGGAGTTCCCGTCTCGCTGAGCCCACGTCTCCCGATTCGAGGTGGAGCGCCACGAGATTCAGACGCACCCGGACATGCGTCGATGGCGCTATTTGCGGCCTCGCCGCGTTCTGGATCGCACGGCGATACACCGCGCCCGCCTCCCCGTAGCGGCCCGCGTCGTGGAGTTCGCGAGCGGTGTCGTTGTCGCGCTTGATCGCGTCTTCGATTGCGCGTGTATCGCCGTAGAGTGCGATCACCATCATCGGTACCAGCAGCTTTCTCATGCCCCTTTCAGTCCAGCAGCGCGTGCGAATATTCCCGAGCCAGCGCAGTGATGGGCGCGGTATACTGACAGCGCCCTGCGGCCGCACTCGATGATGATCATTTCGTTACGCGCCACCATCTCGATCGCTTTTTCGGTAGCCGCGCTGGCCCAGCCGGGTCCTGTTCTCGACTACCGCTTTTACAAGGAACGCGTGCAGCCGGTCTTCCTCGAGAAACGAGCCGGACACGCTCGCTGTATCTCCTGCCACACGCACCGGATTCCCCCTCTGGTTCCGTTGGCGAAGGGCGCCATGACGTGGGACGAAGCACAGTCCCGTGCGAACTTCACCGCCTGGAAGCAGTTCGTGACTCCGGGTGCGCCGATGAAGAGCAAGCTCTTACTTCACCCGCTCGCGGCGAGCGCCGGCGGCGATCACTTTCACGCCGGGGGAAAGCATTGGAACTCCACCGCCGATCCGGAATGGCGCACGCTCGCCGACTGGGTCAACGGCAAGACCCTCGAATCCCGCGTGGTGCGGGTCCTGCAGTCGAACTCCGCCGGAGACGACATACACGTAATCGATCCGGCGGTCAACGAAGTGGTGGGACGGATCACGGGGACGGAGGTGCCGCACGGAGTCGTGATTTCGCCGGACGGGACGCGAATCTATGTGACCAACGAGGCGCTGACCGCGCTCGATGTGATCGACTCGCGCACGTTTCTCCCGATCCGGCGGATCCCGCTCAGTGGGCGCCCCAACAATCTCGACGTCTCAATCGACGGAGCGTTCGTATATGTGGGAATCCGCCAAGGCGCCGGTGCGGTGGACATGATCGACGCGGGCGCGCTCGCCAATATCAAGAGTGTTCCGGTGAAGGGCGAGATCCACAATGTCTACGTCACGCCTGATGGAAAGTTCGTCGTCGCCGGGTCGATTGCCGCCAGTACCATTAGCGTGATCGACACCGCGACCCAGACTCTCGCGTGGACGTTGACGCTCAGCGCCGGCATTCGCCCGATGGCGTTCACCCGCAACGCTGATGGATCGACGAAACAGATCATCGTCCAGCTTTCGGACTTCCACGGATTCGCCGTCGTCGACTTCGCGTCGAGAAAGGAGATCCGGCGGATTTCGCTGCCCGACCCGCCTGGCGAACACAAGGAGACAGAGGGCTTGCAGGGATCGCCTTCGCACGGTTTGGCGATCACGCCCGATGGCAAGATGCTGTGGGCGACGAGCAAACACTACGGCGCGATCGCTGCTTACTCGCTGCCTGATTGCAAGCTGCTCACTTTCGTCAAAGTGGGAAGCCATCCGGACTGGCTGACGATTCCGCCGGACGGAAAGAACGTCTATGTCGCGGTGGCAGGTGATGACACGACGGTTGTGGTCGACAATGCCACCAGGAAGGTGGTGAAGACGATCCGCGTCGGCTCGGTACCCAAGCGGGTCACTAGCGGTTGGCTCCAGCGGGAATAGAATGGGGGAATCATGATCACTCGCAGATCTCTTCTCGCCGCTGTGCCCGGCGCCCTGACGCTTTCAGCCGGACCCGGGCAGTTGCCGAATCGTCCCAAGGTGCCGGGAGTCCTCTCGCTTCGGGCGCGTAGCCGGTCCAAGTCCGGTGAACCTTCCGAGAAGGAACTCCGTTGGCCCGTCGCGAAAACAGCCATCGTCATCTGCGACATGTGGGATACGCACACATGCTCGATGTCGGCCCAACGCGTGAGCTTGATGGCGCCCCGCATGAACCGGATCGTGAGCGAGGCGCGCAGCCTCGGCGTGATGATCATCCACTCGCCGAGCGACACGATGAAGTTCTACGAAGGCACACCATGGCGCGAGCGAATGAAGGCCGCGCCGAAGGCCGAATCTCCGTTCCCTCTCCTCGCGCGCTGTCCCCGCGTGCCCGAGGAAGAGAGCGGCTTTCCGATCGACGATTCCAAAGGCGGCTGTGACGATCCGGTCATCCGGGAGTTCAAGGGACCGCCGTATCCATGGACGCGCGAGCATCCAGCGATCGATATCGTGGGCTACGACGGAATCAGCGACAGCGGGCAGGAGGTCTACAACTTCTGCAAGCTCGAAGGCATCGACAAGATCGTGCTGATGGGTGTCCACACCAACATCTGCATCCTCAATCGTGGATTCGGCGCGCGACAGATGACGCGTCTCGGATTCGAAGTCGTGCTCGCGCGTGATCTCACTGACGCGATGTACGATCCCCGCACGCGCCCGTTCGTCAGCCACACCCGCGGGACTGCATTGGTGATCGAGCACATCGAAAAGATGTGGTGCCCCTCGATCTCAGGAGACGGCCTGACGCGCGTTGTTCCTGGTTCGGCGAGCTGACACAGCGATGCTGACGCGGCGCGAGGCCTTGTCGCGGCTCGGAAGCGGATTCGGCGCGGTGGCGCTGGCCAGTCTTCTGCGAGCGGAAAGCCGCAATCCCTTCGATCCCAAGCCGCCGCACTTCGCGGCGAAGGCGAAGCACGTGATCTACCTCGTGCTCAACGGCGGACTCTCGCAAGTAGACAGCTTCGATCCCAAGCCCGAACTCGACAAGCGCCATGGACAGCCGGTTCCCGGCGGTGCGCCGAAGACGGAGAGCTCCACGGGCAACCTGATGCGGTCCCCTTTCGCCTTCGCGCGGCATGGAAAAAGCGGACTCCCCGTGAGCGACATCTTCCCGAATATCGCGCGCCACATCGACGACTGCTGTGTGATTCGCTCGATGCACACCGACGTTCCCAACCACGAACCGTCACTGTTCATGATCAACGCGGGCACGATCCAGCCAGGCCGGCCCTCGCTCGGGTCGTGGCTCACCTACGGGCTGGGTTCGGAGAATCGTAACCTTCCGGGTTTCGTGGTGATGTGTCCGGGAATGCCCGTCGTGGGACCGCCGCTTTGGGAATCGGCGTTTCTGCCCGCCGTCTATCAAGGCACCTTCGTGCAGACCTCGGAGACCGATCCGCGCAAATTGATCCGGTACAGCCAGCCGGGCGCTGCCGCCGGAACTCAGCGGGCGCAGTTGGATCTGCTGAAGGCGCTCAATCAGCGTCATCTTGCGTCGCGCGCCGGCGATACCCAACTCGAAGCTTCGATCGAGGCGATGGAAACCGCCTTTCGCATGCAGACCGAGGCTCCGGAGGTCTTCGACATCTCGAAGGAACCCGAGACGATCCGCGCACGATACGGCGACAGTCCATTCGGCCGCGGATGCCTGATGTCGCTACGATTGGTGGAACGCGGTGTGCGAATGGTGCAGGTTTACTACGGCGCGAGCCAGCCGTGGGACGCGCACGAAGACATCTTCTCGCACAAGGCGCACGCACGCCGGGCCGATCCGGCGATCGGCGCGCTGATCGAGGATCTCAAACTGCGAGGGCTGTTCGGCGAGACGCTTGTGGTGATCGGTACCGAATTCGGACGCACACCTTCGGTTCAGAACAGTTCCACGATCAAGATTCAGAACGGGCGCGATCACAACTCGCTCGGCTATACGATCCTGCTCGCGGGCGGAGGTGTCAAGGGCGGGATGAGCTACGGTGCGACCGACGATTTCGGATTCCGCGCGGTCGACAAGCCGGTCCACGTGCACGACCTCAACGCGACGATCCTGCACCTGATGGGGCTCGATCACACCAAGCTCACGTTCCCCTACAGCGGACGCGAGTTCCGCCTGACCGACGTGCACGGCAATGCCGTGCGTGACATTCTCGCGTAACTACCGGTCGTCCGGATCGTCTTCCAACTGATCCGCCATTTCCGAATAGCGCTTCAACACCATGATCGACTTGCCGCCGCTAAAGCCCGCGTAGCGAAGCTTGCGGTAAGCGGAGGACAGCTTGGCCGGATCACGCATCGTCTCGCGGAGGTTCACGCCGCGGTATTTGCGCCGCAGGTATTCTTCGATCAGCGCCACTTCGTCCGCGCCTTCGAACGTCTTCTCCACGGCGGCCTCGGCCTCCGGTTGCGCCACGCGGCGCTGCCGCAAGTCACGCAGTACGCGCTGCTTTCCGAGTCCCTGATTCTCCAAGCGCGCGGTAGCGAAAGACTCCGCGAACCGCTTGTCGTCGAGGTAGCCGTACTCTTTGAGCTTCGCCATCACTGCCGGAACGATCGATGGATCCTCTGCACGCTGCTCGAGCTTGACCCGCAACTCGCCGGCCGTCAGAGCACGCCGGCTCAGCGCTCCGAGCGCGTAGTCCCAGAGCTTGACATTATCGACCTTCTTGGGTTTCCCGAACGGCATGCCGTTATCTCAGCATACTGCGCGGCTCGGGGAGAAAGGGTAAGCTGTTGAGAAATGACTACCGTGCGGAGCATCCTGAGCGGGCTGGCCATCGCGTTCGCGGCCGCCTCGCCAGCACAGGCGCAGCGGATCATCAATACCGTGGCGGGCACATCATGGACATTCCCCGCCGATGGACAACCCGCCATCAACGCACCCCTCGGCCGCACCCTTCGTGGGATTGGCACCGATGCCGCTGGCAACGTCTACTTCTCCGACGCCGCCAATGCCCGGGTTTTCCGCGTGAGTCCTGACGGCATCCTCTCCGTTATTGCCGGCAACGGATTCACGACGCGCGGACCCGATGGCGCGCCCGCTGTCCGTTTCGCGATGGTGCCCGATGCGATGGCTGTCGTGGCCGACGGCACGATCTTCTTTTTCGACGCCGCACAAACCAGGATTCGCCGGTTGAGTCCGGATGGCCGCGTGACCTCGATCGCCGGCACGGGTGTGAGCGGATACTCAGGTGACAACGGACCGGCGTTGAACGCGACGATTCGCTCGGTGGCGAACGTCGCAGCCGATTCCGCGGGCAACGTCTACTTCTCCCAGAACACCGATCATGTGATTCGCAAGATCACACCCGAGGGAGTCATTACCACGATCGCAGGTACCGGCACCGCGGGCCCGGCGCAGGATGGCGGGCCCGCCAATCAATCCAGTCTCAACTCTCCGGACGGCCTCGCTGTGGATGCTCAGGGCGCGGTTTACGTGGTTGATCGTGGGAATCTGCGCATTCGAAAGATCGCCACGGATGGCACCATCAGCACGGTGACCGGCAACGGCCGCTCTGCCTTCGTTGCCGACGGGCAGCCCGCGGCGACCTCGTCTTTCGTCGACAGTTTCGCGGTCGCCCTCGATCCAGCCGGTTCGCTTCACTACTTCGACAACGGCGCAGCGCTCGTCAGAAAGATCGACGCCAATGGAAATCTCGTGACCGTTGCGGGCAACCGGACTCTCGGCTACAGCGGCGACGGAGGTCCGGCCACGCGCGCGTCGATCGACCTCACGACCGGACTCGCGTTCGACGCTGCCGGTACGCTCTATATGGCTGATCGCGCCTCGCAGCGCATCCGCCGCGTGACGCCCGATGGAACCATCTCTCTGTTTGCCGGCAATGGCGGATTCCAGGCTTGGGCCGACGGCTCTCCGGCACTCGATGCCTTCTTCAACCGGCCCGGCCGCGGCGCGTTCGATGCTCGCGGAAACTTCTATTTCTGCGACACGCAGAATCATCGCGTCGTTCGTCTCACGCCCGCCGGAACTGTCGAACGAGTTGCGGGATCTGGCACCGTCGGCACCGGCTTAGATGGAATCCGGGCGTCGCAGACGAGGATGCGCTTCCCCGATGGCGTGGCGGTTGCCCCCGACGGCACGATCTATGTCAGCGATTCCGGCGCCAATCGAATCCGCAGGATCGGAGCCGATGGAATTATTCAGCCCTTCGCGGGGACCGGAGTCCGGGGCTTTTCGGGCGATGGTGGACCGGCGCGCACCGCTCAGTTGGATGGCCCGTCCGACCTGTCGTTCGACACCGCGGGCAACTTGTACTTCGTCGACGGCGTAAATCGCCGAGTCCGCCGGATCGGAGCCGACGGCAACATCAATACCATTGCCGGGCCCGGCACGCTAGGAGGCATGAATCCGGTCGGTGTTCACGCCGCCGCCGACGGCAGTGTCTTCATCGCCGACTTTCCCAGACGCATCCTGCGCGTCAGTCCCGCGGGAGCGGCTTCGCTTTTCGCCGGTCAGGGGACGTTTCGTCCCGGACTCGGCGACGGCGGCGCCGCCACCAACGCGTGGCTCAACGGCCCTGTCGCGATCACCACCGACCGCGATGGCAATTTGCTGATCGCCGATCAAGGCACCTTTCGCATCCGGCAAGTCAATCGAGCGGGTGTCATCTCGACCATCGCCGGAACGATCGAAGGATTCGCGGGTGACCGCGGACCGGCGCTTTCCGCCGCACTGAGATTCCCGCGCGGAATCGCCGTCGATGGCACGGGCCGGATCTTCGCCGTCGACTCCGACAATCATCGAGTGCGTGTGATCGCCGACGCCGTGGCATCGGGGTATCGCGTCAACTCGACGCGGCTTACGTTCACAGCGGCATCGGGAACCGCGAGTTTGCCGCAGTCGTTCAACGTCGAATCACCCACGACCGGGCTGCCGTTTTCCGCGGCCGTCAACACGGCCGCGGGTGGGGCTTGGCTTACGGTGCAGTCCTCGGCGGGCGTGATGCCCGGATCGGTGACGATCGTTGCCGACGCCCGCAGCCTCGCTCCGGGGACCTACAGCGGAAATGTCGTGCTCACGGTGGTCGGAGGGAATCCGCAATCGACGACGATTCCCGTTACATTCACTGTACTCCCACCCCTCGCGCCGAAGCTGTTCGCCGAACCGGAGACGCTCGGCTTTTCGTTCCTTCGTAACGCTCCCGCCTTCGCGCGAACCCTGACAATCCGGAACGCGGGCGGAGGCACCTTCCAGGCTACGAGCACGGTCTCGCCGGGCGCGGCCTGGTTACGCGTGTCGCCCCCGACGGGAAACGTCACCACCACCGTTCCGCTCGCTGTCACGGTGACGGCCGACCCCGCTGGCCTCGAACCGGGAACCTACACTTCCACGGTCACGGTCACTGGAACCGCGGGCGCAGGCGAAGTGTCGATTCCAGTCACGATGCAGGTGACGGCCCGTGACCAAATTCTTCGCCTTTCGACAGCCGGTCTGACGTTCCTCGGCGTTCAGGAGGGAGGCATCGTGCTTCCACAATCGATCGACGTGATCAATGTGGGCACCGGATCGCTCGGCTGGGAAGCCTCCCTGACGTTCATGGATGATGGCCCGAGGTGGCTGACCCTGGGCTCGACCTCGGGTACGAGCGAAGCAGGCGTGCGGCAAGGCCCGATAACGGTCCAGGCCGACACCGCCGGACTTGCCTCAGGGACCTACTATGCGTTGCTCGAAGTCCGGCAGACAGGATTCGACGAGCCGCCGCAACTGGCCACGATCGTGCTACAGGTGTTGCCCGCGGATGCGAATCCCGGCCCGAACGTCTCGCCGGACTCGCTGCTGTTCATCGGATCGGTGAACGCGCCCGACCCGCCTTCGCAGACCATCCTGTTTGCCAACCGCGCGCGTCTGGGAGCCACTTTCAATTCGGTGACGGTGACGGTCGATGGCGCGCCGTGGCTCGAACATGCGCCGGCGCGCGGACAGGTGCCCTTCGCCGCCCCGCAGGGCATCACCGTCCAACCCCGTCTCGAGGGGCTCTCCACCGGCGTTTATCGCGGCGCGCTGACGCTCGTGTTCTCCGATGGCACGAGCGGCGTCGTTGGGGTGACGCTGATCGTTGCAGTCGTGGCTCCGCCAGCGGATTCTTCCGTCACGGCGGCGAGCAAGGTTCGGTCGGCCGATTGTGCTGCCACGGCATTGGTGCCGGTGCTGACCTCTCTCGGGAATCAATTCTCGACCACTACTGGATGGCCCGTGCCTCTCTCCGTGAGGGTCGCCGACGATTGCGGCCTCTTGCTCGCCAACGGAACGGTGACCGCGTTCTTCTCCAACGGTGATCCGCCAGTGGCGATGCAGTTCGTCCCAGGCGGCACGTGGTCCGGAACCTGGCAACCGCGAGCCGCGGCATCTTCGGAACTCGTCGTCACCGTGACCGCCGAGGACACATCCCGTGCACTCACTGGATCGGCGCGGGTTGTCGGCCGCGTCGGATCGAACACGGATGTTCCCTCGGTCTTGCCGGGCGCGGGGATGAATGCGGCGAGCCTGGCGCGGCACGCGCCCGTCGCTTCCGGTACGTTGGCCCGGGTTCGCGGATCAGCGCTCGCG
>CADECY010000132.1 GCA_902825945.1 uncultured Acidobacteriota bacterium | reverse complement strand
ACGTGCACTGCGTCGTCGGTGCGCCGTTTCGGCATATGGCACCCGGCGCAGTCAGAGGTCGCGTTGTGTGGTGACGCATGACAACCGAGGCACGGCGCGGTTCGCGTGTCGCGCGCTCTGCCATGTGGATCGTGGCAGGTGATACATGTCAAACGATCGGACTTGGTGAAGCACGCCGACTGCCTCATTCGATACGCCGCGCTCACGATCTCGAATTTCTCTTCACGGCCGGTGCCCGGTGCGTGGTCGAAGTAGAAGAATGTGTTCGACAGTGGCTCACCCGGCTGATAGGAGTACGGCGGGCGGTCGAAGCGCCGGATCATTCCGGGAAGGCGCGCGGATGTCGTCTCGAGGTGGCATTGGTAACAGACCTCGTCTTTGCGGGCCCGTGACAGGCGCGAGGGATTGACGATCGCCGCGCGGATCGCATCCGCCCGAGCGCCTCGCGTGGCTGCGATCGCGGCGTGTTTGGAACCATCGCCATGGCAGCGCGCGCAGTCGATACCCTCGGGCAGCACTGCGCCTTTCGGGTAGGCGTTGTGGCACGCCAGACAATCCTCATCGATCTTCCGCCGTGTGGGTGGAGCGATCGTGTCAAACCCCGGATTCATCCCGAACGTTCCGCCCTTCTCGGCGTACCAGCCGAGTGGAAGTTCGATCAGTTGACCGCGCGCGTTGCGATGGAGGAAAGTCTTGGCATGGTTGCCCGAGCCCATCACATAATCGATCGTGAGTACTTCGACGTTCGCCTCGCGGCCCTCCTCGACCTGCCAGCGCCGGTGGATCGCCGCAGGACCGCGGCGCGAAATCGAGAACCACGTATCGGAAAGCGGATGGTGAAACGGCTTCGCGGTGACCGGCACGTTTATCGCGGTGGCTCGCGCGAACGAGCGGCCCATGCCCGTTCGTGCGTAGTGAGCCGCGTGCTCGGGGTGACAGCCTGCGCAGACAGCGAGAGCCGCTAATAGCATCGCTCCGCGCCGCCGCCGTTAGAAGCCGATCCGCAGGCCGAAGCGGAAGAAACGCTCGTCCGTCAAGCGGCTGGGGGCGCTGACGCCGGTGATCTGCGTGAAGCCGCCGAGCGAGCGGATCGTGCGATCGGCGTTCAACTGCAGGTTCGAGACATTATTGCCGGGGTTGGCGAAGTGCGGTGTGTTGGTGAGATTCAAGGCTTCGGCGCGAATCTGCAGACGGAACCGTTCGGTGATCTGGATATCGCGGAACAGGCTGGTGTCGAGGTTGGTCGCACCCGGTCCGCGCATCAGATTGAACCCGGCCGTTCCGAAGCGTGCATCGTTCACCGGGGCGAAGGCCAGCGGATCGAAGAAAGACCCGCCCTGGTTGTACTTCTCGACGGTGGGCTTCACCAGATCGGCGCGCTGTGTGCTACCGGGCGCGTTCAACGATCCGGCGGCCGCCGTCACCGAGAACGGCGCGCCCGAGTACCTGCTGAACACGTTGTTGACCTGCCAGCCGCCCGCGAACCATGCCGCCGCGCCCGAGTTCAGGAATCGCTTGCCTTTTCCGAACGGCAGTTCGACGAGTGCCGACAGACGCAGGTTGTTGGGGCGATCCGCGGACATCACTGATCTCGTGAGATGCCGCAGTTCGGGAATCGCAATCGCGGGCTCGCCGTCGCCCGATTCGCTGCAGCAAAATCCCATCCACTTCGAACGCGTGAACGCGGCCTGGAAGGTGACGCCTTTCGAGAAGCGCCGGTCGAGCGTGGTCTGGAAGGAGTGGTAGCTCATGTCGACGAAGGGCTTGATGATGCGCAGCGCGGCCGAAGTTCCGAGAATGCGGAAGTACGGCTGGCTCGCCGCGCCACCGCCGATCTGTCCGTAGTTGATGTTGTAGCGTGTGTGCTGCTTGGTGGTCTTGGTGCCGACATATCCGGCCGAGGCGACGAATCCACCGGGCAGCGTCTTCTGAATCGTCAGGTTGGCCGATTGCACGTATCCGCGCACGTGCTTCTCGTCGTTGGTGCTGAACGTCACGCCCGGCGGTACGTTCAGGCGTCCGGAACTGATGTCGGGAGTGGGAATGGCCGGGAGGCCGGCGGAGAGGGGAAGCACCGCCGTGAACGCATTCGGACCCGTCGCGCTCGTATCCACGCGCACCGGATAGTTGCCGATTCCGTCGCGCGCCATGTTTAGCTGCTCCGGACTCAATGCGTATCCAGCCCGGACCACCAGTGTCTCGGTGGGCCGATAGGCGATGCCCACGCGAGGTGCGAAAAGCTTCTTCGAGACTTCGATGCCGCAGTCGCGAGGCGTGGGGCCGGCGCCGCAGATGAGCAGTGTGTTGGTCCGCGTATCGAATCGTTCGATGCCGCGATCGGCGCGCGTGGGCACTGGATAGTATTCCCAACGCAGCCCGAGCGACAGCGTCAGCTTGCGAGTGGCCTGCCACTGATCACGCACGTACCAGCTCTGTTGCCAGGTCCGGAGCGTGATCAGCGGACCCGTCTGCCGGCTGTTCACGTAGCTGAACGGAAGCCCGAGCAGGAAGTCGCCGTAGCTGTTGAACTGATTCGCGCCTGGACCACCGTTCAGGCTCGTGATGTTGCCCGTGAAGCCGAAATTCGTGGGCGCGATCTCGAAGTGATTCATGTGCTGGCGATTCAGGTCGAGACCGAGGCGGAGATTGTGCGCTCCCTTGATCCAGCTCACGTTGCCCGTGTACTGGAAGGTGCGCTGCTGATATTCCAGCGGCGTGTACGAGTATCCGTAGCCATTGTAGGTCGAAATGCTGAACTGCGGCATGCCGCCGTAGTAGGGCAGGTCGCCAGTGTTGGTTCCCGGAATTCCTAGGAACTCGCTGCCGTACTTCTTGTCGGTTCCGGGTGGGAAGAGCACCTGTTGTACGTTCTGGAATCCGAACGTGCCATCGACCACCACCGCCGGACTCGCGACATAGGTCACCGTGCCCGACGGAACCGTCGTGGCGCCGTCTTGCTGGTAGTTAGGCGATCCGCCGAGGACAGGGCCGAAGATCGTGTCCTGCACGTTGTTGTAGGGCTGACGGGCAAAGCGGCCGACGAAACGGAGCTTCGACGTGGCGTTGAAGTCTGACTTGAAGTCGAAGCGTTGCAGGTCATAAAGGATCGGCGTGTTCACGTAGTAGTTGGCAACAAGCGCATTGGCGATATTGGGCTGCGGCACGAGGTCGACCAGCTTCCGGGTGATCGGCGAGATTCGGCTGGCCGGAATCGTCTTGTTCGGGAACGGCGTGCGTCCTGTTCCGTTGGCCGCACCGGTTGCCGGGTCGTAGATCTCGTTCGGAGACGCGGACATGTTGCCGGAACGGATCGCGGCGGTGGGCACCGTGGTCAACTGCGCCGATCCCTGCCGAATCAAGTCGGCTTCGTAGCTGGCGAAGTAGAACAGCTTGTTCTTGACGACCGGGCCCCCGAGAGTCGCTCCGGGATTGTTATTGACGAGCTTCGGAATGCCTTGGTTGGCGGGGAGGAAAAAGGGCCGTGCCTTGGCGCCGCTGTTGATCTGATACCAATAGAGCGAGCCGTGGAGGTCGTTGGTGCCGCTCTTCAACTGGACATTCACCGACGCGCCGCCCGCGAGCCCCTGTTCAGCGTCCGGACTCGTGGTCACTACGTTCACGGTGTCGATCGCCTCGATCGACGGCACGTAGCTCGAGAAGAACTGTACCCAGGGATTGGTGGCACTGACACCCTCGACGCGGAAGTTGGTGCCGTTACGGCTGGTGCCGTTCGCGGTGATCTGCATCGACTTCGAGGGGTTGTTGGTTCCACCGCCGCTCGCGGTGGGCGGCGCGACACCTGGAATCAGCGCGAGCAGGCCCTGATAGGTTCGCGTCGGCTGCGGGATGTTCTGCAGCGCATACGAACTGACTTCGGCATGGACATCCGCTTTGTCGGTCTGCAGAACCGCACTTTGAGCGGTCACCTGCACGCTCTCGGCGACCGCGCCGAGTTCGAGCACCGCATCCACGCGAACAACAGTGTTCAACTTCACCTCGATCGTCTTGGCGATGAAAGCGCGGAATCCCTGCTTCGACACGTTGACGTCGTAGGTCCCCGCGGGAATCGTCGAGATCGTGTATTGGCCGCCGTCGTTGGTGGTGAGGTCGCGAGACTGGCCCGTCTTCACCTCGGTGATCTTCACGCTGGCTCCGGGAACCGCGGCTCCGGTGGCGTCGGTGACGTTGCCGACGAGCGATCCGAACAGGACCTGGGCCGTGGCGGCCGGAACCGAAAGCAGTGCGAGCAGCGCGAGACTGGCGCGCGAAATCGACATGGAAGTGCCTCCTCTGAGCGGCGCGCCCGGAGGCGCGCGGTACTGTCCATGTTACTGCAAGAGCTCTCTCATCGTGGTTTGACCGAGAGCTCCAGCCCGCCGCGCCAACCCGCCGCGAGAGCTCTCTTCGCCGAGGCCAGCCGCTATAATGACAAAACCATGATGCTCGCAGCGGCCGCAGCCGCATATGTCTCGCTCGGATTTCTCTCCATTCCTGATTCCGTGAAGCTCGGTGCGATGTCGGCCGTCGCGGTCGACGCACGCACCGGCAACACCTACGTGCTTCACCGGGGCGAAAAGCCCGTGGTTGCATTCGACAAGAAGGGAAAGTTCCTACGCGCTTGGGGCGAGGGGATGTTCAAGGTGGCGCACGGGCTGCGGGTCGATCGGCAAGGCAATGTTTGGACAACCGACAACGGCAACCATATGTTGCGCAAGTTCTCGCCGGACGGAAAGCTGCTCGCGACCATCAACGAGGGCTTCCGTGCGCCCGACGACATGGTCTTCTCCAAGGATGGCTCGATCTATGTGGCCGATTCCGGAAACGGGCGTATCGCACACCTGTCGCCCGAAGGGAAACTGATCTCGAGCTTTGGCAAGAAGGGGAAGGGAAATGGTGAGTTCGCCACCGCGCACGGTCTGGCGATCGACAGCCAGGACCGGATCTACGTCGCCGATCGCGGCAATCAGCGCGTCCAGGTTTTCTCGCCGGATGGCAAGTTCATTGCCGCTTGGGACGGATTCGGGAATCCGTTCGGGATGCTCGTGCATGGCAAGGAATTGATCGTGTCGGAGGGCGACAAGAACCAGATCTTCCACCTGTCACTCACCGATGGGAAGATCGTGCGAAGTTGGGGAGACAAGTCTGTCCTGCAACTGCCGCATATCATGTCGGTCGACAAGAGAGGGCGCCTGTACGTGGCAGAAGTGAACGGGAAACGCGTCCAGATGTTCAAACGCCCGTAACGAGTCCCAGAGCAGAGCCTTGGCGCGCGCTGCCTGCGTGCCATGGCGCCTCTCTCCAGAACCCCTACCGCTGAATCCGCGCCGATCCGCCCTTCGCCAACGCCCGGACCTCGGCTGCGCTCGCCATTGTCGTGTCTCCCGGATATGTCGTAAGCAGCGCGCCATGCGCCCAGCCGAGACGGACCGATTCTTCGGCCGATTCGCCGGTCAGCAATCCATGGAAGAAGCCGGCCGCAAATCCGTCGCCGCCGCCGACACGGTCGATTACGTCGAGTTCGAGCGTCGGCGCACGGTGAATCTTTCCGTTCACCCAGGCGACCGCGCTCCAGGAATGACGATTGGTCGAGTGGACCTCTCGCAGTGTCGTCGCGACGGCCTTCACGTTCGGAAACTTCTTGGTCACCGCCGAGATCATCTTCACGAACACGCTGGGATCGAGCTTCGATTTCGCGGCGACCTTGGGACCAGGGATACCGAGTCCCTTCTGCAAGTCCTCCTCGTTTCCGACGAGCACGTCCACGTTCTTGACGATCTCGTGCATCACACCCACGGCCTTGTCCTCGCCGCCCCAGATGTCCCACAGCTTCTTGCGGAAATTGAGATCGAACGAGATCACCGCGCCTGCCTTCTTGGCGGCCTTCATCCCCTCGATGATCACGCCGGATGTCGTCGGTGAGAGCGCGGCGAAGATGCCTCCGCTATGGAACCAGCGGACTCCGGACGAGAAGATCTTCGCCCAGTCGAAATCGCCTGCCTTCAGCAGTCCGGCCGCTTCGTTCGAGCGATTGTAGAAAACCACCGGTGCACGCATTCCCTGGCCCTGATCACTGTAGACGGTGGCCATGTTCGGACCGCGCACACCGTCGTGCTCGAAGTACTTGTAGAAGGGCTTCACGCCCATCGCCTTCACGCGTTCGGCGATCAGGTCGCCGATCGGGTAGCGCACCATCGCCGAGCAGATGCCCGTGTTCATTCCGAAGCAGTCGGCGAGATTGGCGGCAACGTTGAATTCGCCACCGCTGACGTGAATGCGGCACTTCGTGGCCTTGCGGAACGGAATGATTCCGGGATCGAGACGGTTGATCAGCGCGCCCAATGCAACGAAGTCGAGAGCGCCATCGGCTGGGATTTGTAGTCCGGTTTTCATGAGGGTAAACAGCCAATTCTAGCAGGGATACGGTATTGTGGCGGTGAAACCGGGCAGGCCATGCGGGCATGGGATCCTGAAGTCCGTGGGCCATCGTGCGGCACTCGAGGACGACAGGAAGCCCGAATAGGCGGTGGAGTGCCGCGAAGCGCGCGGCGCGGTGGGGCCATGATCGCGGCGAGTCAGAGGCTGCGGACCCGGCCGGATCAGCGTACGCTGATCACGGGACTGGCGCTCGAGGCGCCACCGATCGTGACGCGCACCGGGTGGTCGCCCGCGGCGAGCAATGGCACGCGGAACTGCACCTGTGCCAAGCCCACGCGCCCGGGCACCATCCGGTACTCCAGTGGCTCCACTGTGTCGCGGTTCACCGTGATGATGGGAAGCTCGGCCGGAACCGCCGCCGGATCCTCGGGAGCGGCCGCGCCGGTCTCGAGTGCTTCAGTCAAAGGACCAACGCCGGACAAATAGATCGTTACCAGCGATCCGAGCGGGGCGGGAGCGGACGGAGCGTTCGTGTTTCCGTCTTCGTTGACAGCGAGCGCACGGTTCCCCGCACCTGCCAAAATTGCCGGCGAGTGGGCCGCCAGATTGACGGCCGACGGACGGCTGGCAGTCTCGTTCACTGTTACCACTACATCCACCAGACCCGTTTCCGCATCCCACGGAATCTGCCCGTTGATCTGGTTGGGGCTTACGAAGGACAACGCGGCGGGCTTGCCTCCGAATGTGACCGTGACGCCGCCGAGAGAGAGTGGCCACGAGGCCTCCATGGCCGATGCTTCCCCGTCCGCGAAGTTGATGCCCGACACGATGAACAGCGATCCAGGAGACAAGCGGCTGGATCGGTCCGCGAGGCTGACCACACCGCCCTCGGAGATCGACGGTCCGGTGGCGCGAACACGCGGTGTCAAGGTGCGGACCCGCATGTTCTGCGAGTCGGCGATATAGAGGACACCGTTCGGCGCCGCGATGAGATCGGCCGGCTGGCGGTATGACGCCGAGAGCGCCGGACCATCATCGCCTCCGAATCCAGGGGTTCCCGTGCCCGCGATGGTCTCGATCGAACCATCCGGTGGAATCATCCGGACCAGATGATTGTCGGTATCGGAGAAGAAGACCGTACCTGTGGAGTCGACGGTGACTCCCGCGGGCCGGTTCAGAGCCGATAACGTGGCGTCGGGAGAATCGCCGAAGAAGCCGGGCAGTCCTACGCCTGCGACTGTGCGAATGCGGCCGTCGCGGCTGACCGCGCGGATGCGATGATTCTCGGTGTCGGCGATGTAGACGGTTCCATCCGGGCCGATCGCGACATCCTGCGGCCCGGAGAGCAGGGAACCGGCCGCAAGTCCTCCATCGCCACGGAATCCCGATTGACGCGGACTTCCCGCGAACACGGAGATGCGGCGGTCCGGTGTGATCCGGGCCACCACGTGAAGCGTCGGGATTGCGACGTAGTAGTTACCCGCGGCGTCGATGGCGAGGCCGCGGGGGCGATCGATTTCCGCGACTGTGGCGATGTTGCCTCCATCGGGCGTAATCTGGCGGATGCGCTGGTTGTCGGAGTCGGCGACGAACAGGCCCGCCGGAGTGTGCGCGAGCCCGCGCGGAGTAGCGAACGAGGCGAGAAGTGCCTGTCCGCCGTCACCGGCCAGGCCGATCTGCGCGTTGCCGGCGAAGCGCGTGATGCGGCCATTCGTCGCGATGGTGCGGATGACCTGACTGCTGGGCAGCGAGAGATAGAGATTGCCCGCCGGGTCGAGCGCGAGCGAGTCGGGTACGCCGATAATGGCGCGTGTGGCAAGTCCGTTGTCGCCGAAGTTACCCGGCTGGCCGGTTCCGGCGTAGGTGGCCGATACGTAGGTGACCTTCGGTTCCGGGCGCGGCGCGACAATCAGGCGGATGGGAAGTGTGAGTCCGTCGTTGATCGCGTTCGGGCTGTTGAAACGGATCGAGGCGGTGTAGGTTCCCGGCTCGAGGTTCTCCGCGGAGACGCGGATTCCGGCGTTGAGCGGTGTGGAACCGCTCGCGCCGGTGACGCTGAGCCAAGGCGCTCCGGAGATGGTGGAGTTCACTTGCAGGACCCAGTCCGAGGATTCCACCACGCGGACCGGAACATCGAGCCTGCCGTTGCCTCCCGGGGGAAGGCGAAACTCAACTGAGGGTACGGATGTGAGAGTGGGGCTGACGAAGCCCGGCCGGGGCTGCCATGAGGTGCCACCATCGACGCTGGTGGAGATTCCGCCGCGCAGAGCCGCGATCATCCAGTCGGGATTTTGGGGGTGGATCCCCAATAGCGCGATCCCCGGCGCGTTGGTCACGGTGTGCAGAGACCATTGGCGGCCAAGAGCCAGGCCCCCTTCCGAAACACGGTCGATGCTCCTGGCGATGCAGGTGCGATTCTGGCACCGGCTCGGCGGCTCTGTCGAATAGAGGCGCTGAGGTTGGGTCCGGGTGGAGTAAAGATAGAGTGGGCGGAGCTCCCCGGTGATCAATGCGAGGCCCGCTTCGCTCGATTCCCGGCCGTTGGTGCCGATATAGAACCCTCCGTTCTCGAACGCCGGCGAGTCGAGCGTGGCCACTCCGACATAGCTGATATTGTCGCGAAACGGATCCATCGCCATCGAAATCACACCGGTGCCGACGGGGATTCTCTGAGACAGCAACAGCGTCCAGTTCACGCCCTCGTCAATACTCCGAAATATCCCCGTGCCAAAGGCCCAGAACATCAAGCTGGGATCGCGCTGATTGACCTCGAGCGTTCCGGGCGGGCCGTTCGACGGCGGTACCCGGCCCTGGAGTGCCCAGTTCTGGCCGCCATCGCTGGACTTGAACAGGTCGTTCCCGATTCGCGCATACATCAGGTTGAAGCCGGGCGAGTTCGGGAGGAAGAGTTGTTCGAGAACTCCGCCTGACAAGGGCAGCCCTTTGTTCATCGCCACCCAGGTATCTCCGTTGTCGGAGGTCTTGAACAATCCGCCGTCACCGGCGTCGGTGGTGGCGAAGAGAGTCCGCGGTTCGGTGGGGTGCGGAATCAGGCGATGGATCGAGGGTTGCCGCTCTCCTGCCGGCTTGAGCGCCAGCGCGCGCCAGTTGGCACCGTCATCGGTACTGCGAAACAGTCCAGCTGGCGCGGCGGCGAACAGAACGCGCGGATCACCCATCACCGCCGCGTGCGTGATCGGGACGGAAAGCAAAGGACGCTGCTGAGCAAATGCGCAAGTGGATATCAGCAGAAGGAGGATCGAGCCCACGGGAACCATTACTTCCATTATCCCGGCTGCGCGGGGCGTTCGGGAAGCCGGGACAAAAGATACAGGCCGGCCAGTACGGGTACTAGAGCAGCCACTCCCCAGGACCACGGCAGGAACGGCTCCTTCGAGAATGCCGCGGAATAGTTGCGCGCAACCCAAATAGCGATGCCGTTGTTGAGCCCATGGATGATCGCTCCCGTGAAGATCGATCCCGATTGCCAAGCCGCGTAGCCGATCACCAGGCCGAGGAACAGGGTAGGCAGCAACCGGTAGACTGATCCGTGGATCACCGCGAACAGAATCGCCGTTACGAGAATCGCCGGCCATTTTCCGGAGGATCGCAAGCCATTCTGGATGAATCCGCGGAACAGGGCCTCCTCGGCGATCGCGGGTTGAACCGCCACGAGAAGCAAGAGCAGCGCGGCCGGCATCGAAGGATCGCGGAGCATCAGAATCTCCTCGAGCGCCTTCCCGAGCGATGGGGGCGGCGGAAGCAGACGAATCAAGAGGGCGCTCGCCACGACCCACGCGGAACAGCCGATCAGCACGCCCGCCGCCACACCCGTCCATCCGGGCGATCGGATCGAGAACGTTTCGCGCCAAGCGTACCCGCCGGCGGCAGTGGCGGCGGCGGGCGGCAGCAGAAAGAAGCAGACGAAAACCACCGAAAGCAGCGTGAGCGGACCGAAGCGCGACAACCACATCTGCCCGTAGAAGTTGACTACCAGAACGATCGCGAACATCGACAGAGCCAATGTTGCCGAGGGCGTTCCGCCCGCGCGCGGGCCGTATTGAAATAGCTCTCGCATCTGCTCGCGGCCGCCGAGCATCACGGTTTCGCGCTCGAAAACGCGGGCCGCGAGCAGGATTGCCAGTATCGCGTACGTGGCTGCGGCGAGCATTGTCAAAAAGACGAGATCGGCCTTGGCCTCGCCGACGAAAACGGCTTTGATGAGCAGTCCGAGATTCATGATCGGCACGAACGCCGTCGCCGGACTCAATTCGACAGAGGGATTCATCAACGCAACAACGGGCAGAATCACGATGGTCATCACCGGTGTGAGCAGGCTCTGGCCTTCCTTGAAATCACGCGCGAAGGCGGCCACGGCGAGATAGACCGCGCTCAGCGTAAACGAAATCGGAACCATCGCCATGAGCGCCAGAGCGAAGGCGCTCCAAGTCATCTGGATATCGCCGATCCCGAGCGTGACGCGCGCTAGTGTCGCCGACATGCTCACGAGATTGGCGGTGCTCGCGGCGAGAGAGACGAGGCAGACCGCGAGGAACTTCCCCGCGATCACCTCCACGGGACGCAACGGAGCGCACAGCAGCGTCTGCATGGTGCCGCGCTCCTTTTCGCCGGCTGTCTGATCGATCGCGGTATAAAAACCTCCCATCGCAGACATGATGAGGAGCATCGTGCACAAGATCGTGCCGAGCAGCATGCCACTCTTACGCTGTTGCGGCGCGACGTTTTCCGCCAGAATCTCCGCCGCGCGAGTGAAGCCTTTGGGCAGCCCGCGCTCCTGCTCGCGCCGCGCGAGCTCTCCGCGCCTCCACTCCTGCAGTTCTTCCGTGAGCCGGTCGCGCGCCTTGCCCGAATCGGGCCGGACGGAATCATAGAGCACCGAGATCGTGCCTTGGCCTTGCCTGGCGGAGGCGTCCGCCATGTCGGGCCAGACGAGAATCACCGCCTCGGCGCGGCGGTCCAGCGTGACATCGCGCGCGGCGCGAATCAACGGAGTCTCGGCCGGAGCGAGCCGGCCCGGCTTCGGATCCGGCGGTGCATACTTGCCGGCGGCGAGATCGGCTTTCAGCGAATCCGGAAATCCGAATCCGTGCAGCAGCTTGATGCGCTGGTTGGCGCGGAGGCGCTGGTCGAGGCTCGCGGGAAGTTCGCCCCAAACGGCGACCGACGAGACTCGTGCTTCACGCGCCTCGCTTTGGGATTCCTGGAACTTCGCCGAGGCGATGATCAGCAACGGGTAGAGCAGGATCGGGATGCCGAGCATCATCACCAGCGTGCGGCGGTCACGCAGCGAGTCGATGATCTCCTTGCGGAAAATCGTCCAGACGAGCCGGGGTCTCACGCTGCTTCGGCTCCCACGTGTTTTAGAAAGGCGTCGGTGAGGTTGGCGCAGCCGGTTCGTTCGAGCAGTTCGGCGAGGGTTCCCGCGTCGACGATCCGGCCGCGATGGAGCAGCAGGATCCGGTCGCAGAGATATTCGGCTTCGCCCATCACATGGGTCGAAAACAGCACGGCCCGGCCCGCTGAACGCTCGCGGCGAATCGCCTGGATGATGAACTGGCCAGAGAGCACGTCGAGAGCGTTGGTCGGCTCGTCGAGGATCAATAACTCGGGTTGGTGGAGGAACGCGCGCGCGATGTTGGCTCGCTGGCGCTGGCCGGCGGAGAGTGTTCCGCAGGCGCGCCGTGCGAACTCGCGCATGTCGAGATCATCGAGAATCGATTCGATTCTCGATCGTAGCGCGGCTTCCGGCACTTCGTAGAGACGCCCGAAATATTCGAGCACTTCGACCGGAGACAGGCGCTGATAGAGCTGCGTGTCGCCCGAGAGGAAACCGAGCTTGGGTTTCGCCGCAAGCGGATCCGCCGCCATGTCGATGCCGGCAACGAGGACGCTTCCCGAGTGCGGCCGGAGGATTCCCGCGAGCATTCGCAGGATCGTCGTTTTTCCGGCTCCATTCGGACCGAGCAGCCCCACCACCTCGCCCGGATAGACTTCGAAGCTGACTCCATCGACGGCGGTGACTCCGCCGAAGCGCCGCACGAGGTTTTCCGCGTGGAGCGTGGGCGCCGGACTCAAGGCTGGGCTCCGAACTGGCGGAGCAGTGCGATCACGCCCGCGTCGCGGCGCCGTTGTGCCATCAGCAGGATCGACAATCCGGTTGGGTCGCGCAGCGACGGATTCGCGTTGGACTCGAGCAGAGCCTTCACCAGGTCGAGGCGGCTTTGGTTGACCGCTTCCATCAGAGGAGTGCGTCCGCCATAGTCGCGATCATCGACGCGCGCTCCGAAAGCGATCAGCAGCCGGATGGACTGCACGCGCCCCTGCCGCGTGGCGATCATGAGCGCCGTGCGTCCGGTGGTATCGCGCCAGTTGGCATCGCCGCCCGCCGCGAGCAGAAGGCGGATCGTGTCGGCGCGGCCGGATCCGACGGCGATGAGGAGCGGTGTAACGCCTTCGTTATCCGCGAGGTTCACCGGCGCGCCGAACGCCAGCAGCAGTTGCACCGCGTCCACGTTTCCGCGCTCGACCGCGATCGAAAGCGCGGCGCGGCCGTGGCCGTCGGCCTTGCGGATGTCGGCGCCAGTGGAGAGCAGTGCCTCGAGCATCTCCGTGTTGTTCGATTGCGCGGCGATGTGAACCATCGGAACGCTTTCGATCGTCGAGTTCGGGTTGACGCCCGCCTGCAGTAGCAGCCGGAAGATTTCGAGATGGTTGCGATGGCAAGCCGAGGCCAGCGCGATCGGCGCCGCCCGTTCGGGTACGCCGGCCTCGATCAGAGCGGTCACGATATCGAGGAATCCGCCGTCGATCGAATCGGTCAACGCCTTTTCGCGAGCCTCCGGAGTTGGCGCGTGCTGAAGCAGGAGACGAACAGCTTCCGCGTGTCCGCCTTGCGCGGCAAAAATCAACGCGGTGTTGCCCTTCGGATCGGTGGTGTTCGGATCGACGCCGGCCTTGATGAGATTCTCGAGTCCGGAGAGATATCCCGCGCGCGCGGAAGCGAAGAATTCGGCGGACTTGTCTTCTTGCGGGGGCGTCTTCGTCTGGCCCCGCGCGGAGGGCGCGATCAACAGCAGCGCGAGGGCGGCGAGTCTCACTTCAGTTCCCAGTGGTCCTGGTGGAACGACGCGTCCCGTTCGTTCCAGGTTCCGAACTTACAGGCCAACTGCCCGCCGTCGACGAGCAGCGCGGCGCCGGTGATGTAAGTGGCGAGATCGGAGGCGAGAAACGCAACCGCGTTCGCCACCTCAGCCGGTTCGCCGCCACGGCCGAGCGGAATCTGGCGGAAGTAGTCCTTCAGGACCGCCGCGTCATCGAAAGCGGCGGAGGTGAGACGGGTGCGAATCAATCCAGGACACACGGCATTCACTCTGACGCCGTACGGGCCCAATTCGTTGGCTGCCGTGTGCAGGATTCCGAGAACTCCGGCCTTGCTCGCGTTGTAGGCGATCAGGGCGGCCTCGCCGTCGAAGGAATTCGTGGACGCAGTGAGTACGATCGATCCCCGGCGCCGCGGCTTCATCCGTGCCGCCACCGCCTGCACGGTTTCGAACATGCCGGTGAGATTGACGGAAATCACGCGGTCCCAATGCGCGCGCGTGGTGTTCCCCAGTTCGTGGAAGACCACCGTCCCGGCATTGGCAACGAGAATGTCGGGCGGGCCCGATTGATCGAGAGCTGCCTCGATCGTGTTCCGGTCCGTGACATCGGCGATCGCGGCTCGCGCACCGATCTCTTCGGCCGCCTTTACCGGATTCTCGCGTTCGAGGTCGAGGATCCAGACGCTGGCGCCTCCCAGCGCCAACGCGCGCGCGCAAGCGTGCCCGATGCCGTTGGCTCCTCCTGTGACAACCGCCGTTTTTCCGCTGAATTCGAAGCCCATGCGTCCTTTACGTTATTGTACGTCCCCAGGCGGGAGAAATACCGGCTTTCGGGGCTGTTCGTTTCGGGGCTCGAGTATTTGGCCAGAGCGAACAGCCCGATACAAGCGCCCAGCGCGATCGTGAGGGCAAGTACGGCCCAGAACACGCCGGGCCTTACACAGACCAGCAGCGGCGCGTAGTAGCGACGGCTGCAGTCGCGGCAACGCCGCATGTTCAGCAGGCGGCCATAGATCCTTTCGAGTCCTTTGAGCCGGGCGGGCTTGCGGGCCGAACCGCGGCCGCAGAACGGACATCGATACGGCGTCAGCTTGAGCCGCAGCCTTCGCCCGGCGAGGGATGTCCCGACTGCGCCGATCGGCTGGTGGCGAGGTGCGTCCTCGCCGTTCCCGGCTGTGTCCACGCTGCCCCCTTGCCTTTTCCTGGCGCCGGGAGAGTCTCGCTCCCCACGGCGACTTCATTCTAACAAAAGCAGCCACGGCGAACGTACGCGTGGTAGAATCGAAATTTCGGGCCCGTAGCTCAGTTGGTTAGAGCGCTACCTTGACACGGTAGAGGTCACAGATTCGAGTTCTGTCGGGCCCACCACTGCTTTCAATCGGACATTGGAGAGCGCAGGTCGCGCCGCGGCGCACGAAGCCAACGAATGCCGGGCGGTTGGCAAGGGAATGTAAAGACCGGCCTATGCTCCGAACAGTTCCGAAATTTCGTCTGGTTCGAAGAACTCGGTCCCCGATTGGTTTTCGATGTACTCGAACACTCGTCCCGAGGGTGTTTGGGTGATCGACTTGGTCCAGTCGATCCCCAGAGCCGAATAGATCGTGGCCGCGACGTCCTCGAAGTAGACCGGCCGCTTGCGGTGCCAGCCTGGATCGGTGATCCGAGTGCCCAGATCATCGGTTGTCCCGATCGCCCGGCCGCCTTGCACTCCGGCACCGGCGAACAAGCCCGTAAACGCATCCTTGAAATGATCGCGGCCCTTGTTGACGGTCAACTCGCCAGGAGTCCGTCCGAACTCGCCGGTGCAGCACACCAGGGTCCTGCCGAGCAGTTTGGCTGATTCGAGATCATCGAGCAGGGCCGACAACGCATTGTCCAACTCATGGGCAAGCTTGTACTGGGCGTTCTTCCCATAAATGTCGACGTGTGTGTCCCATCCCTTGTGTGAGACCATGATGAACCGCGTGCCCGCCCCGGCGCCGACCAAGTTCCGTGCCAAGGCGCACGCGTCCCCCACTTGCGAAGACCCGTATCGCCTGCGATCATCGGCATCGAGGGTCAACACTTTGCGAATATCCGGAGACACCATCATCGCGTGCGCGCCCCGGTAGTGCGCCTGAAACTCTTCCTGGTACCGGCCGGCGTCCGGCCCAGACCGCTCGAGCTGCTTCAGAACCTCCCAGCGGCGCCTGAATCGAGCCTGCTCTTCCGGCGCGATCACGAAGTCGAAGCCTGCGTCTGTTTCGAGGGACAGAGGGGCGTTTCCGCTATCGAGGCATCCCTCACCGATCACTTTGAACGCACCCGAAGTGAAGTTCATCGCAACAAACGGCGGAAGGTAGTCCATCTCGCGGCGCCGCGTCTGGAATTCACTCGCGATCACCGAACCGATCGACGGCATCTCTTTCAGCCGCGAGGGGCTCGGCGAGTGGGCTACCTGCAGGTAGAACTGCGCCCGGATGTGCTCGTTCTCCCAAGCCTTCATTGACCGCACGATCGCGAGCCGGTCAATGCCAGCCGTGAGCTTCGGGAACAGTCCCGAGGGAAGGCGTAGCCCGGGCTTCACGGTCCGGATATCGAAATCAGGCGGAGTCCAGCGGTGCTCCTTGATGTCGAACGTGTCCACGTGGCTGGCGCCGCCGGAAAGGTTGACGAAGATGCAGAAATCCGCGTTGCCGCGCGGGCGAACCTTGGCTTTGGCGGAAACGTTGACGGGCCTGAAGACAGAATCGAGGAAGTAGCCGGCGATGCTCACGTTTCCCACTTGGAACAACTGACGGCGTGTGAAGTGCGATCGCATACGAGCTCCTATAGGTTCGCGCTGAACTCCATGCGGTTGATCAAGCTCCACAGCAGGTCCTCGGCTCCCTGCTCATGAAAATCCTCGAGGAGCTTGACGGCAATTTCACTCTCGCGGGCGGCTGGAAATCGCGAGAGGGTGGCGAGGAACAGCTCTTCCACGATCTCTCGGTTGGAGAGCGGCGGTTCGTGATGCAGGAGATCGAAAAGGCGGCTGCCCTTCTGAGCCTTCACGCGGTCCCGAACCAGCGGATTGTTCATCAGCGCCGACGCCTGTACGATCGAGCCCTTTGTTCCGCTGTCATCGCCCACCGAATAGCGATTGTTCAGGCCGAAGCAGGCCAACAAATCCGCGAGAGGCTTCATGCCCTTGGAGTTGAGATCATCCGGGTCGATGATCGACTGCGCGAACTTTACTTTCCGGTCGCTCCGCAGGATCGGAATCTCGAGGGACATCCCGGTGCTTTGCGCAATCGCGTCCCAGATCTGAGGTGCCGGTAGTCTTCGCGCGACATGACGCGCGAAGTACCGAGCGTAGGCGGGTTTCCATTCTCCTTCGAATCGCGATGACAGCTGGTAGGCCTCGGACTTGACGATCAACTGGATCAGGTAACGAAGGTCGAACCGGTGGACGCGGAAATCGTTTGCCAGCGCCTCCAGCAATTCCGGATGGCTGGGCTGCGTGTCCGATGCGGAAAGGTCGAACGCGAAAGGCGGATCCACGATCCCGGCGCCCATCAGTTCGGTCCAGACGAGATTCACCGTTGCCTTGGCGAACTGAGGATGCGCGGTGATCATGCGCGCCAGGGCGGCGCGCGGATTCTCTCCCGGGGCCGGCTTTTCGCCGGTCAGCAGGAATGCAGGCGAAACATCCGCCGGATATCGTTTGATCCGGGTGACGCTCTTGGTCGCGAGATCATAGCCCTTGCCGTCATCGGTGAGCGCGAAGTTGCTGTAGTCGCCGTAGGGCCGCCACAGACGCGACCGCGCGAAAAAGGCCGACTGCCGCCAGAACTCCTGGCGCGTCTTGCCAGTCAGCCATCCGTTGACCTTTTCGAGATGCCGCCGCCCGTCATGGCAGGAGATGCATTCGATGTTGAGACCGAGGAAAACCTTGTACGCGCTGATCGCCCACTGGTCGTAGGTGTCCTCATTGTTGATGATGGAATCGTCGGTCTCGTTGATATAGTCCCGCGCGAGCATGTTGGCCGGACCGTTGGTCCAATTCGAGCGTGCATTCGCCGTGAGCATCTCGCGGACCATTTGGTCGTACGGCATATTCTCGAGCAGCGCGCCGTAGATGTAGTCGTAGAAGACTTCGCGCCCTTTGCTCAAGTGTCCATCGTTGGCGCGGAACAGGTCGCCGAACCAGTAGGTCCAACGCTCGAGGAACGGAGTGGAGAGTCGTCTGCGAAGCCCCGCCACGGGCGCAGCCGTCAGAGAATCGACGAGCTTGGCGCGCTTGTCCGAAGCGGTGTCGGCGGCGAACTTGCGAATCGCGTCATTTGCGGGCAGGCGGCCGGTCAGGTCGAGGCTCACACGCCGCAGGAATTCGGTGTCTGAACACCGCGCGGCGCGCGGGACCTTGTCGCGAGCCATCTTGGCGAAGATGTGATCGTCGATCGGGTTTGCCGCTACCGCGAGATTCGCGAGTAGGAGGATCGTGCCTGATCTCAATCGCCGGGTGGTCATGGCGGATGCACTCCAGTGTACATCCGCGAGCGATCCTGAGCCAGACGATCGTGAGCCAGACCTTGACACCAGCGCACGGATCGGATAGTTGTAGTTCGATTCCAATTCTGGGCGAGGTCTTTCGATGAATTGTCTTCCCACTGCTCGCGGTCTCGCGGCACGTGTTGCACTACTATGTCTCTCCGTTGGTCCGACCCTGGCGCAAACCAGTGCCGGCTCGATCAGCGGCGTCGTGTCCGACTCCGGCGGCTCGGTGATTCCCTCGGCGGAGGTCAAGGTGCTCAACACGGCCACCGGTGTGTCGAGGCAGACCGTCACCAACGACACCGGCTACTTCACCTTCACCGGGATGCAGCCGGCCGTTTATGAACTGAGCGTGTCGGCGAAGGGATTCAAGGCGGCCCTGCGAAAGGGAGTCGAACTGCAAGTCGGCCAAGCCCTCCGTTCCGACATCCAGCTCGAAGTGGGTGACCTGGTGCAAACCGTGGAGATTCAGAGCTCGGCGCCGTTGCTCGAGAGCACGAGCACCAAGATCGGAACCGCGGTCGAGACCAAGCAGGTAACCGAGCTTCCGCTCAACGGGCGCCAGTTCGGCCAGTTGATTCTGTTGACGCCGGGCGCGCTGCCCATCGCACTGGGGCAATCGACCGCGTTCAAGGTGCAGTTGGGCGCTGGATCCTATTCGCCGGTGATCAATGGCCAGAGGAGCCGCTACAACAACTTCACACTCGATGGCGTCGAGAACAACGACCCGATGTTCAACAGCTACGCGATGAACCCTTCGGTGGACGCTATCCAGGAGTTTTCGGTGCAGTCCCGCGGCGGCGTGACCGAACAAGGCCGGTCCATGGGATCGGACATCGTGGTGGTCACACGGTCTGGCACGAATCAGTTTCACGGTTCGCTGTTCGAGTTTCTGCGCAACACCAAGCTCGACGCGCGCAACTTCTTCGATCCGGCCCGGCCGGCTTTCAAGCAGAACCAGTTCGGCGGCACATTTGGCGGCCCTGTCCGCTTGCCGAAGTACAACGGCCGCGACCGGACGTTCTTTTTCGGCTACTACGAAGGATTCCAGTTCGTGCGATCGTCCAACAGCATCTCGACGGTCCCCACCGCAGCCATGGCGAACGGCGATTTCACGGAAGCCGGACAGCCAGTGATCTACGACATCCTGACGACACGGTCCGACTCCACGGTTCCGGGCGGCTCCACTCGCTCCGTGTTCGCGGGGAATCGTCTTCCGGCGTCGCGGATCAACTCTCTGGCGCAGAACCTCGTCAAGACGGTGTATCCGCAGCCGAACGCGGTTGGCGTCACGCGAAACTTCATCAACACCGACCCGCGCCGGCAAGAGGCCGATCAGGCATCCGCGAGAATTGACCACAAGGTTTCGGCGAGTAACAATCTGTTCGGACGCATCACCTACAACGACGGCTACAATCAGACGCCCGGCGCCATCCCTTCGGTGAGCACATTCCTCACGAACACTGCCTGGAACGCCACCGTCAGCGACACTCACATTTTCCGGCCCAACCTGATTGGGCATTTCCAGTGGGGATTCAACCGCTACACTTCAAATCAGGCAGGGCGGCCATTGCCCGATGAGATCCTCCGCTCCACGACTTGGGACAAGGTGTTTCCGAGCGGGCCGCCGGATCTGCTGATGTTGTCTCTTGGCATCACCGACCTCGCTGGCGTGGGCGGCAGCTTCACGCCAATAGGTCCGCACAACTATTCTCAGCACATCGCAGACCTGACTTGGATCAAGGGCAAGCACTCCTTCAAGACCGGACTCACCATCAGCTACCTGAACAGCTTCCAAGCCAGTCCGCAGGCGAGCATCGGTTTCAGCCGCCGTCCGACATCGAACCTCTTGGATCTTCGCGGGACGGGTCACGGGGCTGCCACCTTCCTGCTCGGCCTGCCGACGGATGCGCGCCGGGCCGCGGGAGATACGTCCGCCAAGCTGAGCCAGTTCGAATATCACGGATTCCTGCAGGACGAGTTTCGGGCCAGCAAGAATCTGACGATCACGGCTGGATTACGGTACAGCTACGTGCAGGCGATGAAGGAAGCCCGCAACGCCTACAGCGGACTCGATGTCCTCACGGGGAATTATCTGCTGGCAATCAAGAATCCGGTCACCGGCGAGGGTCCGAATCTTCGGGAACGCTGGGTGGACCCGGACTGGAACAACTTCGCTCCGCGCATCGGAATCGCTTACCTGCTCGGGCAGAAGACGACCATTCGCGCGGGCGGAGGCATCTATTATTCGTTCACCGACTTCGTACAGTACTACGCCGACCCGGCCGGCAACTGGCCTTTCGGATTCTCGGAGACGGTGGGCCCGCTAAACGATTTCAGCGTGGATTCCGCGCTCACCAATCCGTTCAGCGCGTCCGCGGGAGCTCAGTTGCCCAGGAGCCCCGCCGGACAGGGCGGCTACGCGATGAATCCTCGCATGAAGACTCCGTACTCGACGCAGTGGAACTTCAGCATCCAACACCAGCTTCCGGGAGACTTGCTGTTCGACCTCAGCTACGTCGGCTCGAACTCGGTCAAGCTTCTTCAGAGCCGTGTCGAGAATCAGGCCATTCCCGGGCCCGGCCCCGTACAGCCGCGGCGGCCGCTTCCGGCCTACACCGCGGTCAACTGGGATGACAACGGTCCTCCGTCGAACTACAACGGACTGTCGGTCAAGTTCCAGAAGCGATTCGGTTCGGGCCTCTCGTTTTTGACCAGTTCCACTTGGGGTCACAACCTCGACGTGTTCTCGACCGAGCGGGGCGGAACCAATGGAGGTCCGCAGGATCCGCTCAACTGGCGGCCCGACTACGCGAGTTCGACCGCTGACATGAAGCTGACGTGGCTGTTCAGTAACGTGTACCAGTTGCCGTTCGGCAAAGGAAAGCGCTGGCTGAACCAGGGGCTTGGCAGCCACGTGTTGGGTGGCTGGCAATGGTCGAACATCGTGGGCATCTACGGCGGCCAGCCAGTCAATGTGTCACTGGGCTTCGACAACGCATCCCTCGGGCGAGCGGGAGGGCAACGGCCGAACGTGTCCGGCAGTCCGGTGCTCGACAGCGGACGCTCGCGCTTGCGCTGGTTCAATACGTCTGTGTTCAGCGCACCGCCTCAGCTCCGATTCGGAAACGCGGGCCGGAACCTGCTCCGGGCGCCCATGACGAAGAACTACGACACCGCGATCGCGAAGAGTTTCCCGATCGGCGAGCAGCGGAGTCTCCAATTCCGCGCGGAGCTGTTCAACGCGTTCAACGTGGTCAACTTCGGATCGCCGGTGGCATCCTTCAGCAGCCAGGACTTCGGTGTCATCCTCAGCGCGCGCGCTTCGCGCAGCGTTCAGCTCAGTCTGAAGCTCGCATTCTGACCGCCATGGATTCCGGCGAGATCGATCGCAGAGAGGCCGTCAAGGTGATCGCCGCGGGGACCGCTGCGTTGGTTCCACTCGCCGCCGCGGCTCCGCCTCCCGCACCGAAGTTTTTCAATGCGGACGAATTCGAAACGCTGGCCACTCTGGCCGAAATGATCATCCCCGAAACGGACACTCCGGGTGCACGGGCGGCCCGCGTCCACGAACATATCGATCTTGTCCTGAGCGAGGAGACTCCCGAGGTTCAGAAGCAGTTCCGGGCAGGCCTCGCCCGGGTGAGGGCCGAACCCGCCGCTCGGCGAGGCGAGGCGCTGTCCCAAATGTCGGTACCAGGCAATGCCGGGCACGAGTTCTTCCTCGAACTCCGAAGGCGAACGGTGTTCGCCTATTACACGTCGGAGATCGGGCTCCATCAGGAGTTGAACTACCGGGGCCATCAGGTGCTGGATCGTTGGTCGGGATGTCCCCATCCGGACCATCACGGAGACGAGGCGTAACCGGGCATGAAGGTCTACGACGTGTTGATCGTAGGGACTGGCGCGAGCGGTGGAATGGCCGCGAAGGTCCTGACGGAACACGGACTCGAAGTGTTGCTGCTCGAATCCGGTCCCGCCGTGAATCCTTCGCAGTTCAAGACCCACGCCCTGCCGCATCACTTCGCGTTCCGTGGCGTGGGAAGCCCATCGCGGATTCGGGTGGATGGACCGCGCGCGGCGAGTGAGTACACACCGTTTCCTGGCTACTACGCCGAGTTCAGCCAGCATCCCTACACGACTCCGAAGGGCCAACCTTGGGACTGGTCGCTGCGATCGCGCATCCTCGGAGGGCGGACGCTACATTGGGGACGCCAGTCGTTTCGGTTGGCGGAGTACGACTTCAAGGCAGCCTCACGAGATGGCTACGGTGCGGACTGGCCGTTCGGCTATCAGCAACTGGCGCCCTATTACGAAAAGGTGGAAAGCTACATCGGCGTTCAGGGGCGGCGCGAGGGATTGGATCAAATTCCTGACGGCGTGTTCCAGCCGGCGTTCGAATTCAACTGCTATGAGCATCTGATGCGCAAGGCCGCGCGGGCGAAGGGCTGGCGAATGACTTCGCTGCGAGTCGCACAACTCAGCCGTCCGCACCGGAATCGTCCCGCCTGTCATTGCTGCGGCGCGTGCGGGAACGGCTGTCATGTGAATGCGTTCTTCTCGACGGTGGCGGTGACTTTACCGGACGCGCTGGCGACCGGGAAGCTGACCCTCCGGACCGACGCCGTGGTGAGGCACGTGGTGACCGATGGCGAAGGGCGAGCCAAGGGAGTGGGCTTCTTCGATCGGCAGACCAAGAAGTACGAGGAGGTGTTTGCGAAGGTGGTCGTGCTAGCGGCGTCCACGCTCGAATCCACCCGCATCATGCTCAACTCTGCTTCGCGGATTCACCCCAACGGGCTCGGCAACAGCAGCGGCGTGTTGGGACACTACCTGACCGATCACTTTACGGCGGGATCGGTCATCGGGTTGCTGCCTGAACTGGTGGGCTCGAAGATCCGTAACGAGGACGGTACCGCGAACGCTTCCTACATTCCGCGTTTCCGAAACCTAACCGGTCAGAGCAAGGACTTTCTGCGAGGCTACGCCATCATGGTTCGCGGAGGAAGCCAGCTCTTCCCGGCGCACGCGAATCTGATTCCCGGCTTCGGGGCCGAGTACAAGAAGCAGATCAAGAAAAACCACCCGGCGTGGGTCATGGTTTACGCGCGCGGTGAGCCCCTGCAGTCCAAGGAGAGCCGGGTCGAGATCGACTCGAAGATAGTGGACGCCTGGGGCATCCCCGCGCTGCATATCCGCTACCATCGAACAGAAAATGACCGGAACATGCTGCGCGACTCATTCCAGAATCTGCGGGAACTCATGGCCGCGGCGGGCGCGACGGTTCTCTCTGCGGACGAGTCCTTGAGCACGCCGGGCGCGATCAGTCATGAAATGGGCACCTGCCGCATGGGGAACGACCCAAAGGCGAGCGTGCTGAACGCGTTCAACCAGTCGCACGATGTCAAGAATCTGTTCGTGATGGACGGCGGATGCTGGCCGAGTTCGACGTGCCAGAATCCGACAGAGACGATGCTCGTGCTCGCATGGCGGGCGAGCGACTACCTGGCGGATCGGGCGCGGCGCGGAGATCTCGGATGAAGTCCGCGCGCTCGCCGCAAGGGTGGCCGAGACCCCATCCGCCAGCGGAAGACAAACATTCTTGTCCGCCGATCCGAGGAGTGTCCGCGAACTGATGAAGCGTTGACCGCACGTCGCGGTGTGCGTCCGCCCATGCGGAGTTCCCAACGAACACCATCGCGGGACACCGGGCCGTTGCGATACTCTATTCGCTATGAAGCGCCTCATCCTTCTCGCCGCCTCCACCGCCCTACTCTCCGCTGAGTCCTGGACCGGAACCATCGTCGACGTGATGTGCAAGGGCCGCGACCTCGCCAATCACACCCGCAAGTGCAACCTCGATTGCGCGAAGGGAGGCTACGGCCTCGTCCTCGGCGACGGCAAGTTCGTCAAGTTCAACGAACGCGGCAACGCCAAGGCGCTAACGATCCTCAAGGCCTCCACCAAGGAAAAGGACATCAAGGCGAAGGTCACCGGCAAGCTCTCCGATGAGGTGATTCAGGTGGAATCGATCGAACTGCAGTAATCACGGGAACGAGATTCCCAACCGGAAGAGTCCGTCGACGTTGTCGCCGTACGGGCGTGACGCGGCCCGGAATTCGAGCCGGAATCCCAGTCGCGGTTTGAACCAGTAGATCAGGCCGCCGCCGCCATGCACGGCCGGGCTCGACTTTTCGGGGAAGTAGGCACCCGCCCCGAAAAGCACGAACGGCTCGACGACCCGCTCCTCGTCACGGGAGAAGTGATAACCCACTTGACAAGCTTTCAGCAAACGAGTCCCGCCCGCTGCTGAATGATGAGACTCGGCGGGTTAGCCCGTCCGGCCCCGGCCTCCGCGAGGATCCTTCGGCCGGAAGCCCATCGTTTCGAATTGAGATCGGCAGAAGGCGGGCAAGTGGTGGCGCACCGATTCGAAT
>CADECY010000131.1 GCA_902825945.1 uncultured Acidobacteriota bacterium | reverse complement strand
GAAGCGGCGACGGAGCTGAACACTCCGATACCCGCGTTGTTGATCACAACATCGGGCCCGCCGAACTCGCGATCGACCTGTCCGAACAACTTCCGAACAGCCTCTCTGTCACGCACATCGGCCCCCACGCCGATCACTTGAGCCTTTGTTGCCGAAATCAGTTCCGCGGCTGCCCGCGACGCCGATTCTTCGTCGCGACCGCAGATCGCCACCCGCGCGCCCTGCTCGCAAACCGCATGCGCGATCGCGCGCCCGATCCCACGCGTACCGCCCGTCACCACCACGTTTTTTCCGTTCAAGAATCCAGACATCGGCGTCAAGTGTAGCGCAGCATCCGCATGCGTTACACTGACGAACGGCCATGACTCGCCGCACCCTGTTCCGCGCAGCCGCCTCGTTCCCCGTCACGTTGTTGCCGGGCGCACCGAAGCCCTACTTCCCTCCCCCCGATTCCAAGGGCGGGTGGCGAACCCTCGCCTCCGCCGATAGGATCCGCAAGACCACCGGAATCGACACCGCCAAGCTTGACGAGGCCTTCGAATACTGCAAGCTCACCAGCCAACACGGTGGACTCCTCGTCGCCCGGCACGGCTGGCTCGTCTACGAAAAGTATTTCGGACGCGGACACCGGGAAGCGACGCCCGAACTCGCTTCCTGCGGCAAGGCCTACACGAGCATCGCCTGTGGCATCATGCTGCGCGAGTACGCAGCGAAATTTCCGAAAGGGCTCGATCAGCCCGTCTTCACGCCCGAGTTCATGCCGGCGTCGATCTTCCCGCTCGACGATCCCCGAAAGGCCCGCATCACGCTCGGACAGTTACTCGCCATGTCGGCCGGAATCCGCGGCACCAATCCGGGCTGGGTGAACGGCCAAAAGGTCACCGTCGACCCACCCGCCCGCGACGGCCCCATCGCGACGATCGACAAGACCGCGCTCGCCCAAACCCTGTGGACCGATCCCGGCGCTGGATACTCCTACGCCACCTCCTCGCCCCACCTCGCCTCGATCGTTCTCCGCCGCGTTTCCGGCATCGAGCTGCAGGACTACCTCGACACCCGCATCGGGAAGGCGATTGGCTGGGGACGCTGGGGCTACGCCCTGAACCGCCCGAATCTGGTGATCGACCACACTCCGGGCGGCGGCTCCATCGCGATGCGCTCGACCGACGTGCTTCGCTTCGCCTACCTGCTGCTCCACAAGGGCCGCTGGGGCGCCAAACAAGTGGTGCCGGCCGAATACGTCGAGCATTGCGGGCGCAAGTCGCCCTACAATCCCCACTACCGCCACAGCCTCGAGTTCGAGGTAAACCAGGATGGAGACGCGGCCGCGTCTCCGCCGGACGCCTTCTGGAAGGGCGGCGCGGGCGGCTACTGCATCTACGCCGTACCTTCGCTGGACTTGGTCATTTACAAGATGGGCGGCAACGAGGGCCAGTACGATCCCGCGCTCACCAAACTCCCGGTGCTCTACCAGTACGACGGCTCACGCGCGAACTGGAAGCCGGATCCCTCGGCCGGATCGGGCACGCTGAAACTACTCGACATGGTGGTGGGCTCGATCGCGAAAGCGGCATGATTCCCCGCCGGTCCCTGCTCGCGTTCCCGATCGCCGCCGGTTGCGGACGCTCCGCACGCAAGCGGATCGGCGTTGTCGCCAAGGCAACCTCGCACCTGTTTTTTCGCGCCATCCACGCGGGTGTCGAAAAGGCAGCGAAGGAGTTCGCGCTCGACTATCAATGGAATGGCCCGAACGATGAGACCGAACACGCGCGCCAAATCCAGATTGTCGACGCGATGGTTGCGCAACGCCTCGATGCGATCGCGATCTCAGCCACCGACGAGCGAGCTCTCGCCGCGCCGGTCGAGCGGGCGATCCGAGCGGGCATCCCGGTCAGCGTGTTCGACTCCGCGGTCAACGTCGAAGGCTTTGTCACCTTCGTCGCGACCGACAACCACGGCGCGGGCTGCGCCGCCGCCCGCCAGCTGGCCGCGCTCCTCGCTGGCAGGGGAAAGGTAGGAATGGTGATGCAAAAGCCGGGCGGCACCTCCACCGGACTTCGCGAGCGAGGCTTCGACGAAACCATCGCCAAGGAGTTTCCGAACGTCACGGTCGCGGCACGTCAATTCGGCATGGCGGACTCGGCCAAGTCCCGCGCCGCCGCCGAAAACATCCTGACGGCGCATCCCGATCTCGGCGGAATATTCGCGTCGAGCGAGGCCGCCTCGATCGGTGCAATCCAGGCGATCCGCGGACGCGGCCTGTCGGGCAAGGTCCGGCTGATCACATTCGACTCGAGCGAGATGCACGTCGAGGCTCTCGAAGAGGGCACTGTCGACCGCATGCTCGTCCAGGAGCCTTTCCGCATCGGCTATGAAGCCGTCAAGTCGCTCGCGGATTTTCTCGCCGGGCGCAAACCCGTTCACCGGATGGACTTGCCCGCCCGCGAGGTGGTCAAGGCGGACTTGGGAAATCCGGAGGTACGGGCGGTGCTGTTTCCGATCCGGCACTGATTCCGATCACCCTGCCCGGTATCCTTCCGCCAGTCATTGGCCGCCGGGCCCGATCGTAGTCAAGTCTCGTCCATGGTGACCGGAGTCACAGACCTCGCCGCAGGGCCCGAATATACTCGTGCTGGCTGTCAGAGTCATGCAGATAACGATGAAGCTTCTCGCCCTTGCCGGAATGCTCGCGCTGATCCTCAACGCCCAACCGCCGCCAAAGCCCCTGAAGCTCGGAAGTGTCACCGTGAGCGGCAGTTTCCGGTCGCGGTTCGAGATGTGGAACTGGTTCGACGGTAACGCGAACGGCTCGTACGGATTCAGCGGCAACATCCTCCGCCTCAGCTTCGCTCAGAGCCTGAAACAGATCGACTGGCAGGTCGAGCTGGCCGCTCCATTCCTACTCGGACTCCCGAACGACGCCATCGCGCCGGCGCCGCAGGCCCAGTTCGGCCTCGGCGGGAACTACTTCGCCGCCAACAAGAACCACCGCAACGCCGCGATGGTGTTTCCGAAGCAGGGCTTCGTGCGTTTCAAGAACCTCGGCGGAGCCAAGGGGCACAACCTGCGGATCGGGCGTTTCGAGTGGTCGGATGGGTCGGAGGTGACGCCCGCCGACGCGACGCTCGCGGCGGTCAAGGCGCTCCGCATCAACCAGCGCATCATCGGGCCGTTTCCCTGGCCACACGTGGGCCGGAGCTTCGATGGCGCGCACTACACAGGCGCCAGGGGCAAGATCACGATCACCGCGCTCGGGGCCCTGGCGACACGCGGTGTCTTCCAGGTGGATGGCTGGGGGAACCTGAAAACCGGGTTCTTTTACGGATCAGCCGCTGGACCGGTGGGCAAAGGCGAGAACGTGGGAGAATGGCGCCTGCTCGGTATCTACTACGACGATTGGCGGCCGATCGCGAAAACGGACAACCGGCCAGCAGCGGCACGCCTAGCCGATTTGTCAAGCATTCGGATCGGCACATGGGGCGGCCACTACCTGCACAAATCCGGAACGGGCGCGGGTCCGGTGAACTTCATCATTTGGGGTGTCGCGCAGCATGGGAAGTGGGGGCGGCTCGACCATGCCGCGATCGCACTCGATCTCGAAGCAGGATGGCAGCCCAAGGTTCTTCCGAAGCTCCGGCCATGGATTTCAGGCGGATTTGCGCATGCCTCTGGAGACGGCGATCCGGCCAATGGCAAGCACGGCACGTTCCACCAGTTGCTGCCGACGCCGCGGCCGTTCGCGCGTTTTCCATTCTTCAACATGATGAACAACCAGGACCGCTTCGGAACGCTGACGCTGCGTCCGCACAAGGCCGTCACTGCCCGGGCCGAGTTTCACGGCTTGCGCCTCGCAAATGCACGCGATCTCTGGTATCTGGGCGGAGGAGCCTTCCAGCCCTGGAGTTTCGGCTATGTGGGCCGCAACGCCAGTGGCGCGCGCAGCCTCGCCAATCTCTACGACGCGAGCGTGGATTGGAACGTGAATCCGCACGTCGGGCTGACCTTCTACGCAGGCCACGCGCAGGGCAGAGCCGCCGTGAAGGCGATCTACCCACGCGGGGTGAACGGGCAGTTCGGCTATATCGAACTGCTGTACAAGTTCTGAGGAGTGTTACGCCCGGGCGGCCGCCATGGCCGGAACACCGGCCCGAGGCGGCATTCCCGGCTGATTGAACCGCACCGAAACCAGGCGCGACACACCGGGCTCTTGCATCGTGACGCCGTACAGCGACTCCGCGGCTTCCATCGTGCGCTTGGCGTGCGTGATGATGATGAACTGCGTGGTGTCGGACATGTCCTTCAACAGGCCCATCAGCCGCTGGATGTTCGGTTCGTCGAGCGGGGCGTCCACCTCGTCGAGCATGCAGAATGGGCTCGGCGAATAGCGGAACACTGCCATCAGCAGCGCGATCGCGGTCAGCGCCTTTTCGCCACCCGACAGCAGCAGCACGTTCTGCAGCCGCTTGCCCGGGGGCGAGGCGACGATGTCGATACCGGAGTCATTCACGTTCGACTCGTCGGTCAGCCGCATCTCGGCCATGCCACCGCCGAACAAGCGCGTAAACATGTCCTTGAAGGAGTTGTTGATCGCCTCGAAGGCATCGGTGAACCGGCGCTTGGACTCGACGTCGATCTCCTGAATCGCCTTCTCGGTATCGCGAATCGAGTCGAGAAGATCCTGCCGCTGGGTGTTCAGGAAGTCGTAGCGTTGCTGCGCCTCTTCAAACTCCTGGAGCGCGTCGGGATTCACCGGGCCGAGGTTGTCGATGCGCGTCTTCAGCGCCTGCACCTTCTCCTCGGCTTCGAGCAGCGCCACTTCATCGATTTCGGTCTCGTCCTGCGCGGCTAGTTCGGCGATCGATGCCTTGAGCTCCTTTTGCGAAGTCTCGTCGAGGAACTTCAGTTCGGCACGGCGCTCGACGAGTTGGAGTTCCACCTGTCCGCGCTTCTCCTGCGCGGCCTGAGCCTCGAGACGCATCGCTTTCACTTGTTCGTCCATCGCGGCGAGCTTCTCGCGAAGTTCCTGTTCCTGGGCGGCCAGACGGGACACATCGGCTTCGGTCAACTCGATCGAACGGCTCACGCGAGCGGCCGTTTCGTCGAGCGTCTTGTTGTCCTCGAGCAGACGCTGGCGCCCGGCGCTCAGCCGGAGGATTTCCGCGGCAATCCCGTCGCGGCGGCGCAACAAGTCATGGCCCTGTTGTTGCAGCCGGTCCATCGCGTTCCTCTCGGCCCGGCGGCGCTCTTCGCGCTCGGCCATCTGGATACGAAGCCCGGAGTGCTCCTCGGTGAGATGGGAGACGCGGCGCTGCAGATCGTCGAGCGTCATGCGGTATTCGGAAAGACCTTCCTCCTGCCGGAGACGGACCGCATCCTTTTCGGCTACCACGCGCTGCGCGTTGTCGCGGCGCTCTTCGGCCTGTTTGAAGTCACGATCGAGGCGCTGCAATTCGAGCCGGGACACCGACAACTTCGAATTGGTGCGATTCAGCTCTTCCGTGATCCGCCGATTCTCGTGTTCGAGCGCGAGGGCGTCCCGCTCCTGTGCTTGCTGACGATGCCGCAGCGTCTCGAGCTCTTCGGTCAACCGCGCGATCTCTTCGTCGAGGTTTCGCAGATTCGATTCGGCGAGGTCGAGCGCCTTCTGCTTGGCGTTCACCGAGCCCGTCAGTTCGCGGAGCTCACGCTTCAGCGCGAGCGGCCCCGAACCCGTCTTGCGGCCACCGCTGACAGCATGACCGTGGTAGCAGACTCCGTCGCCGCAAAGGAAGTAGAAATCCGGATACTGGCGGGCGAGCCGTTGGGCGGACTGCCGGTTTTCCGCGATGAAGCAGCGCGCCAGCCGGGGTATCAACGCCGCAGGGGCCTGCGTCAGTCCGTTGGTGAGCTTGAGGACATCGCTCAAACGCGCGACGATTCCGGTCTCGGGCCCGATGGCGGGGACAGTCGCGGGGACCGATGAGTAAGGATCGCCCGGTTCGGGATGGATCAGGAAGGTGGCACGGCCGTCGATGTCGGTGCGCATCAGATCGATGCCCGCATCGGCCTGCGACCAATCTTTGACGAGCACGTATTCGAGTTCTTCGTGCAGGAATTCTTCGGCGGCCTTTTCCCATTGGGAATCGACTTCGACGAAATCGGCAAGCACGCCCGAAGGCTTCAGGTCATGCGTATTGCCGCGCTCGAATGCCGTAAAAAGACGTTTGACAGAATCGGTCGTATATGCGCGGTGCGAAAGGATTTCCTCGAGCGAATCCTTCCGCGCCTTCAGCCGGGAAGCTTCCGCCCGCGCGGTCTCGAGCGCGCGGCGGGTTTCGACTGCGGCGGACCGCCGGGTGTTCAGTTCCTCTTCGACGTTCTTGCGTTGCGCGGAGAGGTCCCGCAGTTCCGACTGTTTGGTGGCAAGCGAGGTGCTCACTTCCTTTTGCCGGCCCTCGAGCCGCTCGAAGTCAGCCTGCGCCATCTGCTCTTCGCGGCCGAGGCGGGCGCGGTCACGCTCGATGGACTGGAAGTAGCCTTCCATCTGCGCAAGCTGGTTCTTCAGCCCCGACACTTCACCGAGGAGACGAAGCACGGCTTGACGGCCATGTTCGATCTGCTGCTCGTGCTCGCGGAGTTCGGATTGAGCGGAGTCGCGCTGACGCGTCTTCTCGTCGAGCTTTTCGCGGGCGACGGAGGACTCTTCCTCGAGCAGCGCCAAACGGGAACCATGCTCTTCGATCTCCGTGCCCAGTTGCTCGTGGCGGGCCGTGATGAGCAGGGTCTCGGTTTCGCCCTGGCTGATGCGCGACTCCATGTTCGCGATTTCGCGGGCCTGGCCCTCGATTCGTCCGCGCGTACGCTCGCCCTCGAGGCGGAGTTGCGCCAGCTTCTCTCGGGTGCCGGTGAGTTCGCCCTCGACTGCGTAGTTCTGCTCGAGCACCTTCGTCTGCTCGACTTCACGCTCGGCCACCTGCGCGGTCAGCGTCTGGAACTGTCCGGCCGCCTGATTGAGTTCGATGGCGATCTTGGCCGCCTCGCGCTCGAGCATTTTGTACTTGCCCGTCAGCGCGACGCGCAACTGAATCACCAGTTCGTCGCGGAGTTCGACATAGCGCTTCGCCTTGGCGGCCTGCCGCTTGAGCGAATTCGCCTGGCGCCCCACCTCTTCGAGGATGTCGAACACGCGCGACAGATTCTGCTTGGCGCTTTCGAGCTTGGCCTCGGCCAAACGCCGTTTGGTCTTGAACTTTCCGATTCCGGCGGCCTCTTCAATGACGGCGCGCCGGTCATGCGGCTTCGAGCTGAGGAGCTGGCCAATGCGGCCCTGCTCGATGATCGCGTAGCTTTCCGGGCCGAGGCCGGTGCCCATGAAGATGTCCTGGATGTCGCGCAGACGTGCCGACTTGCCGTCGATCAGATACTCGCTGTCGCCATTCCGGTAGAGACGCCGGGTGATCGTGATCTCCTGGGGCTTGCGCGACGCGGATCCGTTTCCGTTGGTATGTCCGTTCACGTGGCCATTGGCGTGGCCGTTGGCGTGTCCGTTGGCATGCCCGTTCGCGTGGCCGTTGGCCGCCGCCGCGCCGTTGGTGCCGTCGTGCTCGACGACGTCGATCACGACCGGGGCCGCGACGGGTTCCACCTTCGGATCGACCAGCGTCATCGTTACCTGAGCCATCGAGAGCGGTTTCCGGTCTCGTGTCCCGGCGAAGATGACATCTTCCATCCGGGCGCCGCGTAACGATTTGGCCGATTGCTCTCCGAGCACCCAACTGATGGCATCAGAGAGGTTGGACTTGCCGCAACCGTTCGGTCCGACGATGGCACTGATGCCGAGTCCGTGGAACCGCATTTCGGTGCGATCACAGAAAGACTTGAAGCCCTGTATTTCGACGCGCTTGAGTCTCAGCAAGGGGGTGAGGCCCTCCAAAAATCAAATCTGGGCCAATGGCCGCGTCTCGGGGGAGAGTACGACTACACAATCGTAGCGCGATGCGGCCAAAAAGTAAAGGGCTGTACAGGCTCTTGTGTCGATTCTAGGTTGGCCACTATAGGCTGTGGCGAAATCACGACTTCCGCTCTATTCGACACCTAAATAGGGATTGAACGTGTAGTCGGTCGAAGGTTCCTCGCCAGCAGGAAAACGCACGCTCTGCGACACGGCATAGGCGGGGTCGAGCCCCCACTGTCCGGTGTTCAGAATCTTGCGCTTACGAGTCGAGTTGTCGAACCAGCCCCAGAACGGGCGAGCCTTGTTGGAGGCCTCTTTCCGACCGAGAAACGCGCCGCTGATTTTTCCGCGAGCCGGTGCAACGGACGGACGGTTGCCGAACGGCTGATAGGCGTAGAACTCATCGAAGGTCCGTTCGCGCCACCCTGCGGTGTCGGTTCCCTTCTGCCACCAGTGATCGTAGATCGGGAGCAGTTCGTAGCCGACAAGGCGATCATTGGCGTGCTTCGGCCGTTCCGCAACACCCTTGTAAACGTAGGTGATACCCGTTCCGATCGAGAATTGACTCGATGCTACGCGAAAGCGCGAGTGGCTCGATGCGCTCGGATAAATCCCATGTCCGCCGGACTCGATGAAGACGACCGGGCTGCGCTCCTGATAAAGTTCGATGCGACCGTCGATATTGTGTGCGCCACCTCGAATCCGGCTATCGGCCACAGCACTATAGACATTGTTGTGCGCGAGAGTCTCCATGACCTGGAGAGTTCCGAACTCCGATCCATCCTTCTTGACGGTCAGGATCAGCCCCTCGTTGTCGTTCTCGTGGCAGGATCCAGCGACACACTTGTCGGAGTAGTCGCGCGGATGGAAGACGTTGTAGATGAGGAACCAGTGCGTCGCGGTCTCCATCACGGCGTAGTGGACGTAGGCCTGCGAGCTGCCCACTTCCATGTTGTCCCAGTTGTTGTCGCCGTTCCAATCTCCGTCGAAGTCGAACCGGGCCGCCATGTCAGACTTGGGCTGAAACCACGTCTCTTGGGCGAGCATAGGGGCCCAATGCTCGGCGAGGTACCGGTAGGGATCGGAGCCTCGAGGATCAGCACTGAACGATTTTGTTTCCTGCTTCTTACGGGAAGAAGCCGAAGAATCTACTTGAATTGTCAGCCGAGCCGTCTTCCCTTCCAGCTCAGCTTCCACCTCGCAGGTGCCAGCCGTCTCGCCGGCCGTGAACAAGACCGCGTCCTGCAGAACGAAGTCCTGCGTCAGCGAACCCAGCACGCCTGAGAGGCGGGAACCGGCGCTTTGATAAAACGGCTCGTCCTCGCGGCCTTGAAACTTGAAGGGCTTCGACACGAAGCAGTTGCCGCTCACGACTTTCGCCTTGGCGCCCCCCTTGCCCAGGCGGACCCGGTCGGTGCCTTCCGCGCCATTCGCCTTCGCGACGAGTCCGTAGGCGCGGATCTGGAGTTGCATTTCCTCAAATGGCCGGAGCCGGGCGGGCTCGACCTCGGGTTTGATCCTGATTTCGTTAACGCCCTGAGCCGAAGCGATTCCGGCGAAGGTCAACAGTGCGGCAAACTTCATGAGCGGCATCTCCTCTGGGGTTGGTTTCTGTTCTCAGTCTTGCACAGGTTTGGCCCGCGTGCGCAAGCCCATTTGGCTATGCTGCCTCCATGTCCGTGACAAGGCCCTCACTCGCCGCCGTCTGCCCGCCGATGCCGCGATTCCGGGTATCGCATCTGGGCGGCGGATGCTCCGAGCGCCAGGCGCGGGTCTGGATCCATGCGCCGGTCCAGGGTCGAGGTACTCATGGTGAGCGCCGGGCTCGCGGCGCTGTTGCACACGACCACGTTCCTCGACGCCGGGACCCGGGATGATCTTCCGGAACTCGCGGCGGTGCTGGGCGTTCTTTGCCGGATGACACCGCGTGGGCGTGGGCGGTTCGCGGGCATCATGGGCCTGCTGGTCACCACGTCAGGCCGCTTGCGGTTGGATCGCCCTGGTCCCTGGTGGATGAAACGCCGCGCGGCGAGCCCCACTGGCCACCGGAGCGGTGTCCGACGGTGCGGCCGCTCACCGTGATCTCCCTTCCCTGCGTCAGAAGGTCGAGCATATCGGAGCAAGATCGACGCGCTCCAGCGAGAGTCGATTCATCGGTTCCTGAGTGCCATCCGGACCTGTCAGCGCAAACTCGAACGCAACTCAGGAGTCGATCACACCGATTCGACCGCATGGCGCCGCACCGCGGCAACCGATGTTCTCCGTCCGCCGGGGTAGCGCTATTATTGAATCGCGAGCGTGAATGGTGCGCTTTCGACAGCCGGACCGCTGACAACACTCAGCTTGACGGAGTCGCCCTCGACGCCCGGCGGCACGATTGCCACGATTTCGCCCGGTGACACCGAAACGAGTTCGGCGAACCGTTCTCCGAGCCTGACGGACACGCCGGAGAGTTGTGTGGGAAACGGCGCACCCGGCGTCCATGGTGAGCCGTCCGAGGGCGCAATCGCCAGATCGGCTCCCGTAATCCGGATGCGAGCTCCGGCTCGATGGGAGTCGAGTGGCTGCCCAGAATTGAAATCGAGTATCGACTCGACTCGCGGTAACGCTGTAACGCGCACTCCGCCGGGAATCAGCGAACTAGCCGAAGAGTTCCGCACGATGAGCGCATAGGCGCCAGCCGGCGCCTCCGCTGGGATTCGAAGCGGACGGAACAGAATATGCGGCGCGTGGGCGAACACCGTCTCTTCGGGCCCGGTGAACTCGCCCGCCGCGGATGGCAACGCGAAAGTTGTATCCGCATCTGCCTGCGTGCGGGAGACGGCAAGAACGTGATCACGGCCACGACCGAGAGTGATCGACGAGAATCCGAAGTAGGTGTCGCCGTAGAGTGCCCCCACCGAGCGAATCCCGATGGACGCACCTTCGGGAGACAGGTCGATGCCACCTCGAACCTCGCGTTCTTCGACGCGGACGGCTTCGGATTCGGCGACCGGCCCGGTGGTCGCGACCGTGTATTCACCGGCGGGAAGCGGCAATGAATAGGAACCGTCGGCGGCGGACCATGTCCCCTGGACCACGCGGCGAAGCGAGTCGAGCGCCACGACCTGCATGCCGCTCACCGGCTGTCCGGAGCGGCGAATCGAGCCCGTGATCCGCCCCGTCGAAACCGGCAGTTCCGGATAGTTCGAGGCGAGGGTCATGATGTCATCCATCCCCAGTTGCCGGATCGGGAACTGCGGCAAGCCGTCGTCAGCCGATTCGACTTCGAGTGCCGGCGACATCGCTGCGTCGAGCGTGGGCGAATGTCCGAGGCCAAGGGCGTGGCCAATCTCGTGGAGCATCACCATACCAATGTCGTTGGCTCCGCGCAACCCGATCGAGGAGTGACGCTTGTAAGGATTGAATGCAATGCTGACGCTCAACAGGCTGCCATCGGAGAGAAACCAGTGAAGCGTGCAAGCGACAAACTCACGCGAACACAACCCTTGATCGTACGGGCCGGGGTCGGTGAACGTGATCAGGCTGCGCGACTGATCGAGGCGGGTCTCGTTCGAAAGCTGGAGCCGGATATCGAGACCGTTGGCTTGATTCCAGGCGCGCGCCGACTCAGCCAAGGCCGCGTGGACCGAGGCCGCTGACTCACGCGAGTCTACTCCGGACTGCGAACCCGGCGAGTGGACCGTGCGGCTCATTTGAAAAGTGATCGTTTTCGACGGCCAGCGAACCGCTTGTCCGGTCACCGGATTCTTGAGGAGGCTGCCGGCCATTGCGCCGGAGACCAGGAGCAGTGTCATCGAGAACGCGCGTAAGCCCACTATCCGTCTATCGGCTCGCACGCGGATGCTATGATGGCATTTCCGCAGGAGAATCCCAGAAAAATGATCACTCGCAGACAATTCCACGGAGCTACGTTGGGCTCCCTAGCCGCGGCCACCGGGGCTTTCGCCAAGGTGGACTCGAAAGTCGCCGGAGTACAGTTGGGCGTTCAGTCCTATTCGTTCCGCGACATGGAACTCGATGCGGCCATCGCGGCGATGAAGGAGATCGGCATCGGCTCGGTCGAAATGTTCAGCGGCCACGTCGAGCCCAAGCTCAAGGGCGATGAGCTGCGCAAGTGGCGGGTCGAGACCCCGGCGAGCTTTTTCAAGGGTGTCCGGAAGAAGTTCGACGCCGCCGGTATCGACTTGTATGCGTACAATTACAGCTTCCGCGAGAACTTCACCGATGAGGAGATCGATGCGGGATTCAAGATGGCAAAGGCGCTCGGCGTCAAGGTGCTGACCGCCTCATCCAACGTCACCACGGCCAAGCGGATCGATCCGTTCGCGCGCAAACACAAGATCCGGGTCGGGATGCACAACCATTCGCGGATCGTGAAAAACGAGTTCGCCACGCCCGGCGACTTTGCCGAAGCGATGAATGGCCAGTCCGAATTCATCTGCATCAACCTCGACATCGGCCACTTCACCGCCGCCAACTTCGACCCAGTGGACTATCTCGGCAAGCACCACGAGCGAATCGTGACGCTGCACATCAAGGATCGCAAGAAGAACCAAGGCGCCAATGTTCCGTTCGGCGAAGGGGAGACGCCCATCAAGCAGGTGCTCACGCTGATGCGGGAGAAGAAGCTGAGGATGCCCGCCAACATCGAGTACGAGTATAAGGGCGCCGATACGAAGGCCGAGGTCCGCAAGTGCCTCGAGTACTGCAAGTCCGCGCTCGCCTGAAACTGCGTTCCACAAGGGCAGCATATTCCAATCGAAGGATGAGCCTGAAGGGCGTTGAGCGAGCCGGAGCCCGGCAGGGCTCCTTTCTATGATTCGGTATCGGTAGTCTCGGTGTTCGGAATTGGGAAGAGAGGGAATCGCGGTCGAGGCTGTGGGAATGTGGAAATCGCTCGGCGATTTCCACCGCCCGGCATTTCCACAGCCTTCGGCTTCGGCGACAGCATCGGACCGCTCATCGATGCCTCGCCACTGGATGGAAGCTCTCGAACAATTCGTGCTTGGCTTGCCGCATGCGGCAAGCCGCTTCGGTGTCGCTGCAACTGGCGGCAGCCAGTTCCAGCGCGGCCATGGTTTGGCCGGAGCTCCGATTCCCGCCGGGCTGCGTTATACTAGCACGCATCCCGTAACGAGGAAGATCATGAGAACTCTCCGAACACTCGCCATCGCCAGCCTCGCCGCGGCGCTCGCTCTGGGCCAGCGCCACAAGGTCGACATCAACACGGAAACGCCGGAAGGCAAGTTGCTCCAGCAGATCGGGCAGGAGACCGACGAAGCCAAAAAGCTCGCGTTGCTCGAGGATTTCAGCAAGCAGCACCCGAAGAACGCGAACATCCTCTGGGTGCAGGGACAAATGGTTCCGCGCTATGTGAAGGGCAACCAGTTCGACAAGGTGTTCGCGCCGGTCGAATCGCTTCTCGCCGCCGACGCGTCCGACGCCGAGATGGCGCACGCGGGACTCAAGGCGGCCGAAGGCAAGAAGGACCCCGACCTCATCGTCAAGTGGGCGAAGACCACGATCGAGGCGGCCAAGAAGGCGGCGGTTGCGCCGAAGCCCTCCGATGAAGACGAAGAGGCGAACTGGAAGTACAAGGTCGATTTCGGCAAGCAGGTGGTCAAGTACGCCGAGTACTCGGTGTTCAACGCGTCGTTGCAGGCGGCTGATCCGGCGACCAAGATGAAGCTCATGGACGCGGTGAAGGAGATCAATCCGCAGAGCGAGTACGCTGTCAAGTTCGACGAAACCTACTTCATGCTCCATCGCCAGATGGGCAACGCGGCCAAGGCGCAGGAACTCGCCGAAGCGTCGGCGCAAAAGGGTACCGCCAACGAGGACATGCTGCTGCTTCTCGCCAACGGCGCTTTCGAGAAGAAGGATACGCCCAAGACGCTCGACTATTCGCAGAAGCTCGTCGACTACCTGAAGCAGGCCCCAAACCCGCAAGGTGTCGATCCGGCCGCGTGGGAAAAGAAAAAGAACACCTCTCTCGGAGCCGGACTGTGGATGATCGGCATGACCCACGCCCAGGCAAGCAAGTTCCCGGATACCGATGCGGCCCTGCGTGAGGCGCTCCCCTATCTTCAGGGCAACGATCAACTGCTCGCGCCGGCGCTGTTCCAACTCGGCTTGGCGAACTATCGCATGGGGCAGGGCGGGCCGAAGGCCAAAGCGGATCTGAAGAAGATCGCCGACGCGATCAAGTTCAATCAGCAGTGTGCCGCGATCAAGAGTCCGATGCAGGGCCAGGCGGCGAAGAACGTCACGGTCATCAGGAGCCAGTTCCCCGGCGCAAAATGAACATCCTGGTTCCGAATCTCGGATCCACTTCGTTCAAGTTTCAACTGATCGAGATGCCCTCGGGCCGCGTGCTCGCGAACGGGCGCGCCGAGCGGGTGACCGATTACGCCACCGCGATCGCATCGATCCGGTTCGACCACCCGGTGGATGCGGTGGCATTCAAGGCCGTCCACGGCGGCGCGGACTTCCGTTGCACCACGATCATCAATGAGAGGGTCGTGGCAGCGTTGGAGCGGTTCCTGCCCGCGGCGCCGGCACACAACGCAATCTACCTGACCGCCATCGCCGCGTTCCGGCAGGCGAAGCCAGGCGTTCCGTTGGTGGCAGCGTTCGAGACCGAGTTTCACACGACCCTACCCGAGTACGCGGCGGCGTACGGGGCGCCCGCCGATTGGCGGGAAGAGCAGATCTGCCGGTACGGGTTCCATGGGGCCTCCCACCAGTACGTGGCCGAGCGAGTACCGGAACTGACGGGCGGTCCGGTTGAGTGCCTGATCAGTTGTCACCTCGGGGGGAGCGCGTCGATCTGCGCGATCCGCGAGGGGCGGTCGATCGACACGACGATGGGGTTCTCGCCGCAGTCCGGACTCGAAAGCTCCACCCGGCATGGCGACCTCGACGCGTTCGCCGTTCTCCATATGATGGACCAGCACGGCTGGACGGTGGCCGAGACCCGAGCGCAACTTGCGCGGAATGGTGGTTTGGCGGGGCTTTCCGGAGTAGCGGGCGGAGACTTGCGCGATATCGAGGAGGCAGCGGATCGAGGAGAGGCGCGGGCGCGGCTCGCACTCGACACCTTCTCCTATCAGATCAGGAAGACGGTCGGCGCCTACGCGGCGGCGCTCGGCGGGTTGGACGCGGTTGCCTTCACTGGAGGGATCGGCGAAAACTCCGCGACGCTGCGACGCCGGTGTTGCCAGGACCTCGGGTTTCTCGGAATCGAAATCGAGGCGGAATCCAACGGTCGAGCGAGTGGAGACCGGCTGGTGTCGCCTCCTGGCGCCCGAGTCAAGTTGGCGGTACTTCGTACCAACGAGGAGCTGATCGTAGCCAGGAGGGCTCATCGACTCCTCCTACCGCCACCGCTACACTGAAAGGGCGACATGCCGACTTCCCAGTTCGACGCAGTCTCCGTCGAAGAGTACCTGGAAGCCACGTACGATCCCGACTGCGAATACATTGATGGCCGCCTGATCCGGCGAACCCCGGCCGGGGAGAAGTACAAGTACGTCAAGAAGCGTCTGCTCGCCTACTTCCGGGAATTCGAAGATGCCTGCAACACGCGCGCGCTCGAGGATCAGCGGATCTGCATACTCGACACGACACGCGCGCAACGATACCGCATCGCCGATGTCTGCCTCGTCCGCCGTCCGCATCAAAGAGCCCTGGTGCTCCGGCGCCCCCCGCTGGTGGCAATCGAGATTCTGCGCCCGTATGAAGGAACAGGCGCGTTGCTGGCGCGGCTGAGCGATTTCCTGAGGATCGGGATTCCGCACATCTGGGCCGTGGACGTGGACGATGCCAGTTGGTTTACCGTGAGCCAGCGCGGACTTCACCAAGTAACCGGACAACTGCTGGCGATTCCCGAGTTGAGCCTGACGATCAATATGCGGCCTTTCCTCAAGGAACTCGAGTAGTGCTGGCGACGTTGTTCGTGTACGGCACGCTGCGGAGCGGACAATCGAACGCGAAGCTGCTCGAAGGCCGCAGGCACTACGCGGGGCCGGCCGCGATGCGGGGAACGCTCTATTTCATCTCTCCCTATCCGGGTCTGGTGGACGGTGAGGGCGAGGTGAGGGGCGAATTGTTCGTGCTCTCCGATCCCGGCGGTTCGCTGCCGGAACTGGATTCATTCGAGGGTGAGGAATATCAACGGCTGGAACGAGAGACCGTGCGACCGGACGGATCGCGGGTCCAGGCGTGGGTGTACCTCTACCGGGGCGCCACCGCTACGAGTACTCTGATCGCTTCAGGGGACTGGGTGGCGACGCGCTTTCCCTCATAATTTGGCCCCGCCCGCCGAAAAGCCAAGCGTGGGGCTATACCTCCCTTCGCAGATCCGAGTCGAAAGGGCGATTCGAGAGTGGCTTGCCGAGATGCCCGTAAATCCCGGCAGAGCGCGGCTGATGCTCCGCCGGATTCTGAGCGAGTATCCGGATGAGACGATGATGGCGGCGTTCGAAATCGCGCAGGGTGACTTCGACCCGTCCGCGTTCAGTCCGATCGCGACGGCGATGTCGCATTCCGAGGCGGCGATTCTGGCGATGGCCGATCCAGCATCGACGCGGCTTTCGGGAGCGATCGGGGTGGCCCGCTCCCTCAGCCACATCGATGCCGCGTTCGAGACTCGGCTGATGCGGCAGATCCGGCTAGCGCGGCCCGAGCGGCAGGCGGCGGTGACGCACCGGGTGCTCGACCTGATGGCCGCCAGCGGGCAGCCCCATCGCGCGGTTCCGTTGCTGCTGCCGTTGACGCGGGCAGCGGACGATCGGGTGCGTTCGCGGGCAACACTGATCGTCGGCAAGTGGAAGCGGGACGCGCGGTGGCTTGCGCAGTTTCTGGATGACCGGGATCCGCGCGTGCGGGCGAACGCGGTCGAGGCTCTGTGGGGAGTGTCGGAGGCACGCGGGCTATTCCATTCCGCGTTTGCGGACTTCAACCACCGGGTGCTCGCCAACGCGATTGTGGGAACTCACAAGTCCGGCGGCGATAACCTGACCGGAAAAGTGGAGGAGCTGATCGTGAGTCCGAGCGAAAACTTCCGCGCCGCGGGCGCCTGGGCGGCGGGAGAGTGTGGACTCGAGGTTTTTCGCGAACCACTGCAGCACATGGCGCTTCAGCCTGGCATCTCGCGGGGCGCGGCAATCCGGGCCTTGGTCAAGATGCGGCGGCAGAGCTACAAAAGCCAGTAAGGAAACGAGCGTATGGAAACACAGGCGGAGTGCGTTCCGGCGGCTCTCGAATCGCTCGTCGCCGGGTTCGACAACAATCCATTTCGCGCGCGACTGTCGCTGCGAGACTTGTTCGCGGAACAACCAGGGGCGTTCATGCGCGCGGCATTGCCTCTTTTCACGCGGGGCATGCCGCAGGCCGCCGCGGAGGCCATTGCCCGCCTCCTGTTGGCCAATCAGGCCTTGATCTCCTCGGTGTCCGACCCTTCGATCAGCAGTTTGCCCGAGGCTCTTGCCGTGTGCCGCGCGGCGATCGCCACCGATCCATCGTTCGACGTCCAACTCGCCCGGAGAATCGGTGAGGGCGGCGTCCTCGTGGACGACCATCAGGCCACCCGAATTCTCGAGCTGCTTTCCCAACTTTCCGAGCCATCCAGGGTCATGCCGCAACTCATGCAACTGCTGCGGAGCGGCAACATCTGGATCCGCTCGAAGGCGATCCTGCTGATCGGCAAGACCAAAAAGGACACCCGGTGGCTCGAGCCGTTTCTCGACGACGCCGATCCACGTCTTCGAAGCAATGCCGTGGAGGCTCTTTGGGGAGTCGCTACATTCGACGCCATCCAGATCTTCCACAAGGCCGTGCAGGACCCGAATCACCGGGTGGCGGCCAACGCCTGTGTCGGCCTCCATCTTGCCGGCGATCCGGAGGCGGTCATGCAGCTCGAACAGATGGCGAACTTCGCCGATCCGATGTTCCAGGCCGCAGCGGCTTGGGCGATGGGCGCCACGCTCGATCCTGTCTTCATGACAGCGCTTCAGGAGATGGTGAAGTCTCCGGAATCCAACGTGCGCCGCGCGGCGCTGCGAGGGTTGGCGTCGATCCGCAAGCGCCTCGCAAACAGTTGAATTCTTGCGTTTCAGTGACGAAGTAAACTATAGTTAAGTATACTTTCGTTATCCCCGTTATGACGCCTCCCTTGCCCTCCCTACCCGAGGTCCACGCCTCGGTCTCCACATCGCGAGTGGGGTGGCGGCGATGGCTGGCATTCGCAGGCCCGGCGTATTTGGTGAGCGTCGGCTACATGGACCCGGGCAACTGGGCCACCGACCTCGAGGGCGGCGCGCGGTTCGGATATCAGCTCCTGTGGGTGCTAGTGGTTTCCAACGCCATGGCGATCCTGCTGCAGACGTTGAGTGCTCGACTGGGGATCATCGGCGGCCGCGACTTGGCGCAGGCATGCCGGGAGGCCTATCCTCGCCCGGTGAGCTACGCCCTTTGGTTTCTCTGCGAGATCGCGATCGCGGCGTGCGATTTGGCGGAATTGCTCGGTGCGGCGATCGCGCTGCAGTTGTTGTTCAAGATTCCGCTGCTCGCCGGCGTGTTGATCACCGCCTTTGACACATTGCTGGTGTTGTGGTTGAGCCGGTTCGGCATTCGCTGGATCGAGGCGATGATCCTTACTCTGGTGGCGACGATCGGCGGATGCTTCCTGATCGAGATCATCCTCGCCAAACCCGCGTTCGGCGAGATGGCAATGGGATTGATTCCCAGGCTGAATGGCGAGAGCCTCTATGTCGCGATCGGAATCCTCGGCGCGACGGTGATGCCGCACAATCTCTACCTGCACGGGGCGCTCGTGCAGACTCGAAAGATCGGGCGCACCAGCGAAGACAAGCGGGCAGCCTGCAAGTACAACCTGATCGACTCGGTGGTCGCGTTGAACGGCGCGCTTTTCGTTAACGGGGCTATTCTGGTGCTCTCGGCGTCTACGTTCTTCAAACGCGGAATCGCCGTCAACGAGATCCAGCAGGCGCACCAACTGCTGTCGCCGCTGTTGGGGACTGCGGCGGCAAGCGCGCTGTTCGCGGTTGCGCTGCTGTGTTCCGGGCAGAGCTCGACACTGACCGGCACGATGGCCGGCCAGATCGTGATGGAGGGGTTTCTAAACTTCCGCATGCGGCCGTGGCTGCGACGGCTACTGACACGTCTGCTGGCGATCATTCCCGCGGCGTTCACCGTGCTGATCTCGGGCGAACAGGGCACCTACAAGCTGCTGATCCTCAGTCAGGTGATCCTCAGCATGCAGCTTCCCTTCGCCGTGATTCCGCTGATCCAATTCACGTCGAACAAGGAGCGCATGGGTGAATTCGCCAATTCCGCGTGGGTGCGGGTGCTCGCCTGGATCGCCGCCGCGATCATCGTGAGCCTGAATGTTTGGCTCGTGATCCGGACGTTCGGAGACTGGCTGGGGGCCGCGGGGGATTACCAATGGATCGTAGCGCTCGTGTTGATGCCGCTGAGCGTGGGCCTGCTGCTGTTGCTCGCCTATGTCACCTTTCATCCGGTGCTGCCCGAGCGTCTACGCGCCTTCGGCCGGACTTCGGGCCTGGTGCCCGAAACCGTGCGCGTCGCCGCCGATGTGCCACCACCCGTCTACAAGCGCGTTCTGGTTCCGCTGGATCACAGCGAGCATGATCGCGAGGCGGTCGCGCATGGTTCGTCGCTCGCGCGAGCCCATGGCGCGCGGCTCTACCTGGTCCATGTGGAAGAGGGCGTCACCAGCCAGGTGTACGGCGCCGACGCCGAGACGCAGGAAGTGCGCATCGGCGAGCGCTACTTCATCGACATCGCGGAGTCGCTGCGGGCGCAGGGGCTCGACGTCGAGCTGATCGTCCGGCACGGCAGCCGGCCAAGCGATGAAATCGTGCGGGTCGCTGCCAGCATCGCGCCCGATTTGGTAGTGATGGCCGCGCACGGCCACAAATGGTGGAAAGACCTGATTTTCGGCACGACGATCAATGCAGTACGCCATGAGCTGCGGGTTCCGGTCCTCATTGTCCGACATTAGGCGCGATATGTTATCATAAAGAAAATGCAAAAGCACGAGGCTACCCTTGCGCAGTATCAATTCAAGCGTTCCAAGACGGACGGAGTAATCCAAGTCCTCAACGAAGGTGCGTACGTGATGGCGGAATATAGCGAGCGCACGGGCGCGGTCCGGTGGCAGCGGGTCGTGATGGCCTCGCAGCGCGACCGAATTGAGAAACTGCTGCGGGAGCGATATCCGCGCACCGAGCGCGTGGCATAACCGTCCCCATGATCCGGCCGGCCGCCCTCCTTCTCGCGGCTTCGCTCTGCGCTTTTTCGCAGGGTGACCGTCCCTTGTTCAATGGCCGTGACCTCGAGGGGTGGGAAATCAAGGGCGACGGCATGTGGAAGGTGCTCGCCGGAGGTGTCCTCATGGCGCAAGCGACCTCCGGTCCGAAGGCGCCTTTCGGCACTTGGCCAGCGACGCTCGACGAGAAGAAGTACATGCAGTGGCGGCAGGCGCAATCGTGGCTTTACACGACGGCGGAATTCGGCGAATTCGACCTGCACGTCGAGTATTTGACCGCTCCTGGTGGCAACAGCGGGATTTCGATTCGCGATTCGACTCGCGGCAAGTACGCGATCGCGCCCGAGCCCGACTACGAGAAAACGCCCGCGCACTGGGGCTACGAGATCCAGATCTACAACGGCATCAAGACCAAGTATCCAACTGGCAGCGTCTACCTGTTCGCGCCGGCCGAGTTCGGTCATGAGAAGTCCGCCGACTGGAACTCGATCGACATCGAGTCGCGCAATGCGATGATTCGCGTGTCGCTCAACGGCCAAGTAGTGGCGCGCCACGGGGGAGATCCGGCACGGCCCAAGACCGGACCGATCGGGCTGCAACTGCACGACCGGTTCAGCGTGATGATGTTCCGCAACATTCGCATCCGCGAAGCCGGGAAGTAGCGCGCGCGCCGCAAGGCGGGCGGGTGATAAGATAACCCGCATGGATCGCAGAAAATTCCTGGCCGCATCGGCCTCGATGATGGGAACTTCCCACTTGTGGGCGCAGGCGAACGATCGCGTGCGCTTGGCCGTCGTCGGCGTCGGCGGACGCGGCAACGATCACCTGAAGGTGTTCTCGAAGATCGACAAGGTCGAGATCGCGGCGGTGGTCGATCCGGACGGAAACCGTGCCGAGAAGGCCGCGCAGTGGGTGCTGCAGAACACCGGCAAGCGTTGCAAGGTGGAGTCAGACATGCGGCGCGCGTTCGAGGATAAAGAGATCGACGGCGTCACGATCGCGACCACCAATCATTGGCACGCGCTAAGCGCCATCTGGGCCATGCAGGCTGGCAAGGACGTTTATGTCGAGAAACCCGTCTCACATAACTTCTTCGAGGGCCAGCAGCTGGTCAACGCCTCGCGCCGGTACAATCGCATCGCACAGGGCGGCACCCAGCGGCGCTCCTATGGCATGTTCATGATGCTCATGAAGATGCTGCATGAGGGCCTCATCGGCGACATCTACTTGGCCAAGTGGGTCTTCCCCGGACGCCGCGATACGATTGGCTTCAAGCCCTACGAGAATCCGCCCGGGTGGCTGAACTGGGATCTATGGCTCGGGCCCGCCCGCGAGCAGCAGTATCACGGCAACCTCGTCCACTACAACTGGCACTGGTTCTGGGATTTTGGCAACGGCGAACTGGGCAACAACGGAATCCACCTCGTCGATGTAGCGCGGTGGGCATTGAACCGGGGCCTGCCTTCGAAGATCTACTCGACCGGAGGCCGCTACGGGTACAAGGATCAGGCGGAGACTCCGAACACGCAGAACGTGACGTGGCGCTATCCGGACGGCGTGGAGATGGTCGCGGAACTGCGCGGCCTTTATACGTCGGAGTCGATGTCGTGGGACTTTTTCGGAACCAAGGGCCATCTGCACATCTCGAGCGACAAGGACTACAAGCTGACGTTCGGCCGCAACAAGCAGCCGGAACCGGTGGTGGCACCCCAGGTGGAGGCGAATCACTACTCGAACTTCACCGACGCGATTCGCACGCGTGACCGGAGTAAGCAGAACGCCGAGATCAATGAGACGCACCTTTCGACCGCGTTCTGCCACCTCGGCAACATTGCCTACCGGCTGGGCCGCGAACTCACCTTCGACGCTTCGGTCAACACATTCGTGGGCGACTCTGATGCCGACCGGCTGCTGACGCGCGAGTTCCGGAAGCCCTACGAGGTTCCGGAGATCAAACTCTAACGGCGCGCTCTACCAGAATCGATACCACTTGCGACGGCGGCCCTTGACCTCGACCGGCGGGAGGCCGCGTCCGTCGATCACCGCCCTCGGGACATCGACTGTCAGCGCTCGGGCGATCTCTTCGCCGTGGCGCTTGGCAAGCCACTCGCGGGGACCCTTCATGTCGGGCGGGCGATGTTGCGTGTCATGCGCGTCGCTGGCGATGACATGCACGAGCCCGCGAGCGAGCAGTTCCTCGGAGGTACGCTTGGCGGAGTCGCCGAAGCGGCCGAGAAGCGAAGCTCCGGTCACCTGAATCAGGCAGCCCATCTCGACCCAGCGCGCGAGATCGTCGAGCTTGTACTGGAGGATCTGGTTGCGCTCCGGATGCGTGATCACTGGGATCATTCCCGCGCCGAGCAGACGTTCGAAAATCTGCGCGGTGTTCGGAAATACGCCGAAATCGGAGAACTCGACCAGGAGATACAACTTGCCGTTGATCGTGTACTTGCGCGGATGAGCGAGCGCGTCGGTAATGTTGTCGAACGACAGGTGAAAATCGCAACCGCGATGGAGCCGGATCGAATCGCCCACGGCGGCTTGAATTTCAGCGAGGCGGGCGACGGCTGTTTCCGGCTGAAAGGCGTAGTCCGGACTTGCGTGCGGAGACGCCACGATGTCGGTGGTGCCCAGCTGGGCCGCCATTTTGACCATCGCCACGCTTTCTTCCAGGGTCTTCGCTCCGTCGTCCAGACCGTAGAGAATGTGGCTGTGAACGTCGATCAGATGAACATTTCCTCGTCGGAGGTGGCCTGCGCGACCGAGGGTTTCTGACCCCGCAGGAACGTCTGCACCGCGGTCCGGATACCGGTGCCGAGCGCGTTGATTTCGCGAACGGGTTTGACGACGGCGTTGTTGAGCTGAACCACCGTACCGTGGACACGGCTGACGGTGTCGTCGAGCACCAGTTCCAGGCGCTCCATCTGAACCTTGGCGCGGCCCAACGCATCGCCCATAACGTCGTCCACGCGGACCAACTGTTGCTGCGTGGATTCGAGGATGTTCATCGTGCGCGCGGTGATGTCCTTGATCTGACCCTGATGCTCATGCAGAGCGGTCTGTGTGGTCTGGATGAAGTTCTGCGCCTGCGGCAGGAACACATCGACGCGGGTTTGCACGGCCCGCATCGTTTTCCACATTCCGAAAACCATCAATGCCATTGCCACCATCGCCACGGCACTGAGGCTCACGGCGATGGCCATGATGATGACCAAAGCGTCCTGGCTCATGAGGCCGGTTTAGACTCCTTCGTTGGCCAAATCAGGCGGAGGAGCGGAGCCGCGTTCCGTAGCGGCGTCGCGGTAAGCAGCCTTGCCCGCCTCGACAGCGCTCGCGATGGTCTCCTTCTGCCGCTGCAAGGCGGACTTTCCGCGTTCGGCATACTCGGTCGCGGTCTCTCGGAGGTGCTCTCCGCGGCGGCGCAGATAGTCCTTACCTTCGCGCGATTTCGCCTTCAGCAGCCCGCGGGTCTCCTCTCCGGCTTTCGGCGCGAACAGCAAGCCAACCGCTACGCCCACGCCCACGCCGAGAAAGAAGTACGACAGCCGTTTTTCTTCGTCCATATTGTCCTCGCCTGTTTTGAGTGTACTCCACTATCATGGCAAGGCGCTAGCTCCTTCATTCGATGGCCATCGTAACTGTGTTGCTCGAGCGGCCCTCCACCGTGATCGTGACGGCAACCGCTGGTCCTTTTTCCACGCTGGCCGGAAGTTCAGCGGAAACTTCGTATATTCCCGATGTACCAGGAGCGAGGTTCGCCGACCGTACCGGCACCTCGGTGCCGCCGATTAGCAAGACGATCGACGCCGTGACATCGGCGGCTGGAGTTCCGGGCGCGGCCTCCCCAGCGGCGACCGGCAGACTCACGGGACCGAGGCCCGCACACCGCACCACGATCGTCTCTCCCGCTTTTGCGGCACTGCCGGTTTCGGCAAGTGTGCGAGAGTCGCCCGATTGCCGGAACACGAGCCCTTGGCCACTACCCGAATCGTTCTTGGTGAAGATGCCCGGCTGCACACGGGTGATCGATACGGGTTCCGGAACGGACAGGCGATTGCCACGCCGCACCACGAGTTGATAGCCGGCGTCGGGCAGGACCTCGAACGGAATCACCGCGCGCAGTTCCCCGCCCGCCGCGGCGGCCAGCGGCAGACGGCGGCCGGCAAGAATCGCTTGCGAACCTCCGAGGTCGACGGGGAGCGGGAACCCGGGCGCTTCGGCCACCAATTCAGCCAGCG
>CADECY010000130.1 GCA_902825945.1 uncultured Acidobacteriota bacterium | reverse complement strand
TGGGTCAAACGTTCGTTCGGAGCCTGCGGGGCGAACTAGGTATTCACCGAATCGTCGAAAACGATCGTCACCATCGAGAGCCCGAGTTTGGAGATCGAACGGATTTCGAGCGTCTTCGGCAGGCCCATGACGGCTGCCTCGATCGGATAGGTGACCTGCGCCTCCACCTCCGCCGGGCTCATGGCCGGACAGTCAGTCGTCACGACCACCTGATTGTTGGTGAGATCGGGAAAGGCGTCGATCGGAACGTCGGAGACAGCCTGAACACCGGCGGCGATGAGCGCCAGCACGCCGATCCAGACCAGCCACGGACTATCGAACGCTCCGTCGATAATGCGATTCAGCAAGAGCTATTCCTCGTCGAGCGATTTGCGCAACAGTTGCGACTTCAGGATGAAACTTCCGCGGGTCACGACGCGGTCGCCGGACTTCAAGCCGTCCATCGCCTCGACCAGCCCGCTGACCTGACGCCCAGTCTGGATCGCCGTCGCCTCGAACTTCCCTGCCGCCTTCTCGACAAACACGACCTGCTGGCCCTTCACTTCCTGAATCGCCGATTCCGGAACGAGCACCGCAGGTTGGCTCGCTGCTGTTTCGAAATCGGTGTCGGCGTACATTTCGGGTTTGAGCAGTCCGCCTGGATTCGGTACCTCGACACGTGCTTGAATCGTTCGCGTGGCCGGATCGAGTTGTTCGCCGAGCTTCAGCAGCTGGCCGCGAAACGATCGGCCGGGAAACGCCTGCACCGATACGGCAACCGGCATGCCGATGCGAAGGCTGCCGAGATGCTCTTCGGCCACAGCGGCCATCACCCACAGCAGCGACGGATCGGTGATCACGAACATCTCACCTCCGGGTTGCACCACGGTGCCGATGGTGACGCTTCGTGTCAGCACGATTCCGCTCGCGGGGGATTTGACGGGAATTAGATCTTCGTCGCCGTGATCGCCGGCCTTGTGATCCGAAGGCTCGTCAATCGGGACATCGAGAAAGTCGACCAGGTGGGTCTTGGTCCGTTCTACCTCGAACTGGGCCTGCTTGATCGCCTCTTCGGCGTTGCGCAGATCAGCCTCGGCGTGATCGAGCTGTTCCAGCGAGCCGGCCTTCAATTCGTACAGGCGCTTCATCCGGTCGCGGGTGCGGCGCGCATGAGATTCCTGGGCCTTCCAGCGGGAGACCTCGCTGAGCGCTTTCTGGTAGGAAGCGCGCCCTTCGTGAACGTCGTGGCTGTGCAGGCGCGCGAGTGGCTGCCCAGTCTTCACCGTGTCACCGACGTTCACCGAAACCTGCATCGCACGGCCATCGGTGATCGCTCCCACACGCCATGTCTTGTTTTCGTTGAGCGCAACCCGGCCCGTGGCGCGAATCGTTCGGGGAAGGTTCCTTTCGCGGATCTCTTCCACACCGATCTTCGCTTCGGCGATCTGCTTCTCACTGAGCGCGACCTCGGTCGAGGACTTCTCTTCTTTCCTGGGCGGAGAGGAGCGATCGACGGCCTGAGCGGCTACTGGTGGTTTCGATCCGCAACTCGCGAGCAATGACAGTAGAAGTACAGCGAGCCAACGATGGTTCGTCATGGTTCCATCCCCAACGCCACGCGCAAAGCCGATTCGCTCTGGCGCAATTCGATCAATGCCCGCGCATAAGCAATCTGCGACTCGATTCGGACCCGTTGCGCATCGAGCAATCGCAGCAGGTCCGATCCGCCCACGCGGTAGGCGGCCTCGGCGATTCGATAAGTCTCCGCGGCCTGCTCGAGAGTGGGCCGCAGTGCGCCCAGGACGTCGTTCAGCCGGATCCGGAAGTCCGTCTCGGCGGCTTGTACTTCGGCGCGAATAAGCGCTTCGGTGGCGGCGAGGTTCGACTGCGCCATCCGGAATTCGGCGCTTGCAGCCGCGATGTTTCCCTGATTCTTGTTGAGTACCGGCAAGTCCACCTGGACGCCACCGAGCATCGTGTCGAGGCCGGCGGTGCGTTTGTAGCCGAACAGAACGTCCACGTTCGGCCGCGAGTTGGCGAATTGGAGCCGTTGATTGGCACTCGCCTGATCCATCGCTGCGCGGGCGATCTTCACTTCGGTGCGCTCGCCGAGGGCGTGATCGGCGCTCTGGGCTGGCGGATTCGCGGGACGGTCGATCGAGTCGGCGAAAGTCACCCCGGGAAACTCGGTCTGCCCCATTTCGCGGAGCAGATGGATGCGAGCACGTTCGGCCTCGAGCCGGGCGACATTGGTGGTGACGCTCAGGCGCTGGGCTTCGAGCCGGACACGGATCAGGTCCGCCTCGGCCATCGCGCCTTCGCGCACGCGCGTCGCGTGGAACTCGACCATATCGGCCAGTGTCTTACCGTCCTCGAGGAGAAGGTCATGTACGCGGCGCGCTCCCGCGGCGAACCAGTAGGCGAGCGCGACGCGGCCGGCAATCTGCCGCCGCACGAGTTCGGTTTCGAGTTCGGCGCGATGTACCGACGTACTGGCAAGATCGCGGCGGCGATCCCGTTTTCCGGCCGTCTCGAACGTGTTCTGCAGGTACGCGAAGTTGTCGGTGTCGCGCCAGAATTGAAACGCGGGATTTCCGTAAGGGCGCGTGTTTTCGCTCTGGAGAATCAGTCGCGGATTCGGAGGAAGTCCGGCCTGAAGGCGCGTTCCCGACGCCACCTGCTCGCGCTGTTGCGCGACGGCGATCACCGGATGGCTGGTCGTAGCCTTTTCGACCGCTTCACGCAACGTGAGGCGCAGTTGAGCTGGACTGGGAAGAACGATGGCCGCCAGGAGGCAGGCGAACTTTTTCATGAACGGTGGCCGGTACCTCCATGGTACAAGACACAGTTGTGTAGATCTAGGTGGCCGCCGTAGCAATGAAAACTACACCAGTCGCACCGAAGTCGCCGCTCGTACGAGATCCCGCATGCGGCCGAAGGCCGAATCCGCCGGGGCGGACGAGGCCTCCACCTTGGCCAGCGCGGCGTCGAGGCTGTCCAGCCTCTGTTGCCGGCTCTCCTCACGCTGCACCCGGGCGATGTAGCGGCGGAGTCAGGTTGGATCGAATCCCGCTTTGACGAGCAGCGGGACCGCGAATTCGTCGGATATGACTTCGTTGCGCAAGTGCAACTCGCGTTGGCCCTGCGGCATCACGACTGAGGTTCGCTGCGCGCCAATGTGGCTGCCAGCGCGGGGGCCCATGAAGAAAATCGTCGGAGACCGCTGGTCACGAATTCTCGCCACGCGAGCCGCCATGACTCCATGCCGCTGCTCGATGTGCGCGATCACGTGCGCGAGCACGCCGGCAAACTCGGATTCGTCGCGCGCGGCGAGAAAGAACTTAGCAGGAACGAAAACGAAGCCGCCAGGAAATCCGAAGGGCTCTTCTACTTCCGCGTGGGTGATGATGTCGAATCGATAGTTGAATTTGGGCTGGGCGACGGCTTTCGAGAGGCGATCGCCGATCCAGTCGAGGTACTCACTAATGGCGCCGATCCCGAGGAGTTTGGAATCGAGGCGGGTCTGCGCGGCCAAGTCCGCGCCGAGCGCCCGCTCCTTCCGAACGATGGACTGCTCGACACTCGCCTGCGCGAGGAGCGGAACACCGGCCAGCAGGAACGACAGCCTCATGGGAGGATCAGACGCTCGGGCACTGCCGGAGGTTTCGCACGCATGATCCGAAGCCGCCACCGGGCATCCGGCCCTCATCGGGGGGTGAGATTTTTCCGCCCGGAATTCTACTATCTTGATGTAGGGAAGTACGATGTAGCCAGCAAAAGCGGCGCCATTCGCGACCCGCGCGGCTTTCTGCTCATCATCGGCCGCGTCGACCTCACCGGCGAGGTCGAGATCGCCAGCGTGGGGACCGCACTGGTGATTCCTCCCAAACTGGCCGACCGTCTGTTCCGTGTCAAGGACAGCCAGGGTGAGAGGTTGGAATTGGCCGAAACCGTGTATGAGTGGGAATCGCGGGAGGAACCGGCCGCCAGCGAGCGCGCGGTCATTGCCGCCGAAGTCCCGGACCACAAGCATTTGCCGCTGCGCGTCTCGATCGCAGTGATGAAGGAAGAGGGATGCCCGGAAGGAATGCCGGTCGAGTTCCGCGTCGATCGGGGCGATGTGGGCCACTGGATCCGCCCGAGGCTGACTCGGCTGGTCGCGCTCGATCCGAAGCCGATTCTGAGGCTTCGGAGACCCGCGTCGCTGCCGTGGGTCGGGCTGATGACGGCGGCGGGAACTGGCCGAAGCGGCGCGCGGGGTAGCATCGGATGATGAACTGGCCGCACAATTCGCCATCCTGGCTGGCGTAAAATGGGAGCGAGAGCTCGTTGATCAACTGCTCGGGAGGTTCGGAAGCGTGCTGACTGCCGAGTAGCGGCAAAGACGCCGTTCGGGAACGAGATTCTGCAGAAGGGCATCCAAACAGGTATCGAGAAGGGCGTAGTCGAAGGGGAACAGGAAAGCATTCGCCTCTTCCTCGAAAGCCGATTCCCCGCGCTCGCGGCATCGAGCCTCGGACACGTCTCCACGCGCGCCCAAACTCAAACTCTGCTGAAGAAGCTCTACGCCGCCAAAACCGAGGACGAAGCAAGCCGCGCGCTCCGAGGAGAGTAGCCGGGCTTGACGAACGATCATTCAGATCGAATTCCCGGCGCCCGAGGCCGGTGCAGCAAAGCTTTCGGACCGCCGGATTGCTATAAGCCGGTTTCTGTACCACCACTTGCGTGGCGGCGGCAGCCATTCCTCTAGGCCATCCATTTCTGAATGGCTCGAGCAACCTACCCGGGAGTTGTGGCGAAGCGGGCCGCTTCATCCTCCCCTATTTGGTCTTGCTCCGCGTGGGGTTTTCCCTGCCAGCCCGATTGCTCGGACCGCGGTGCGCTCTTACCGCACCTTTTCACCCTTACCTTGCGGTTGCCCGCCTGGCGGTATTTTTTCTGTGGCACTGATCCGTAAGATCCGCTTTGAGCGAATCCCCCCGGCCGTTAGCCGGCACGCCGCCCTGTGGAGACCGGACTTTCCTCGCGATTCGCTCCTTTCGAAGCTCATCCCGCGGCTGCCCGCTACCGACGGTCCAGAACGAGGATAGCACGGCTCCGAAATTTTCGCGTTCATGGAACAAACCGTTCCCGCCGTGCGTACGTCTCTTTACAAAAGGGAAGAACGTCTCCGCGCGACACCCTTTCCCCAACCATCCAATGATCGCGCGGAGACGCCCTCGTCTTCTACGAAATATAACACCGCTGTTACCGGTTTGCACCGGAATTTCGCGGCCTGCCCTGAAAGTTTACCGGTTCGCCACGCGCCGCAACGCTTTCTCGATCGCCGGGGCATCGCGCGGCAGGCTTTTCGACAGCACCTCGCACCCATTCTCGGTGATCAGGATCATGTCCTCGATCCGGACGCCGATTCCTTCGTCCGCGACATAGATGCCCGGTTCGATCGTGACGATCATTCCCGGCTTGAGTTCATCGAACTCAGGATCGGTGGGATCGTGAACGTCGAGGCCGACGTGGTGTCCGAGCGAGTGCAGGTAGTACTTGCCCAGCGGCTCGCCAGCCTTGTCCTTTCCGTGCGCGTTCACGTACTTGAGCGCGATCCCGTTCAACGAATCGGTGCCGGTTCCGAGCAGTTTCATGCCCGGCTTGGCGGCGGCGATGGCCGCCTTCTGCGCGCCCAGCACGATGTCGTAGATCTCCCGTTGCCGCGCGGTGAATTTGCCGGAGACTGGCACGGTGCGGGTGATGTCGGCTGCGTAGTCCGCACACTCGGCGCCGACATCCATCAGGAGCAATTCGCCCGAGTCCATCTTGCGGCGGTTCCTGGCGTAGTGCAGCACGATCGAGTTCGGCCCCGACGCCACGATCGGCGAATAGGCGTGCCGCTCACATCCGCGATCGAAGTAGACCTGTCCCATCGTGGCGGCGATCTGGTATTCACGGACTCCGGGCCCCATCAATTGCCAACCCTTTTGGTGGCCCGCAATGGTTGCCAGAGTCGAGGCGCGAATCAGCTCGATTTCGCGGGCCGACTTGATCATGCGCAATCGCGCGAGCGGATTGACCAGATCTTGGATCGTGCGGCCCTCTCCGAGAACGGCCGCGGCTTTGTCGCTGGCAGCGGACTTCGAGATCGCGTACACATGCTGGGATCGGGCCGCGAATTCCTTCAGGCTCTCGTCAACGGTCGCCGCGTCCGCCACTTCGGCGAAACCGGTCACCTCGCGCGCGTTCGAGTCGCCGAAGTCGAGCTTGCGGCCCGTGTACCGCTCACGGACTTCGCTCCGCTTCGGCAGGAACAGGATCTCGGTTCCCGGAGCGAGCAGCAGCCACGCGTTCGGCTCTCGCCACCCGCTGAGGTAGAGGAAGTTCGACTCTTGAAAAAAGCCGTCACGAAGTCCGCCCTTCTCGGCTTCGGTCGCGCCCGCGACCAGGATCACGGCGCCGGGCAGCGCCTTGCGAAGGGCTTCTCTCCGCGCTTTGTACTCTTCGAGCGAGATGTTAGCCTGAAGCAATCCCGCCCAGACCAGTACAAGGAACAACCGCATTGTTTTTCAGTATAGTGTTGACGCTGGCGTTGGCGCTGGCGATCCTCTCTTTGAAAGGCGACGGCGCGCGAGGCCGCTTCGTGCGGGAGCGTCTGGCTCACCGGCTTCCGGATGCCGAGTGCCCGAAAGCGACGGTGATCGTGCCCGTCAAGGGGCACGACGAAGATCTCGCCGCGAACCTACTCGCGCTTGCGCGACTCGACTATCCGGACTACGAACTGATCATCACCGCGCGCTCACCAGAAGATGTTCCTGCTGGAGTCGTACCCGAGCGTGCCCGGGTCGTCCATGCGGGCGAAGGCGATCCATCGACAGGCGAGAAGATCAACAATTTGCTTGCGGCGATCGCCGCGGCAAGGCCCGAGTCTGACCTCTTCGCCTTCGCCGATTCCGACGGATCGGTCTCGCGGCAGTGGTTGCGCGCGTTGGCGGCGCCGCTGGCGGACGCGGGAGTGGGAGTCGCGACCGGATACCGGTGGCACACGCCGAGCGATCCGGCTGGCGCGTGGTCACTCCTGCGAAGCGTCTGGAATTCGGTGATCGCGGGCGGATTCTCGCCGGGAAACAACCACTTTGCGTGGGGCGGCGCAATGGCGATCCGCCGCGAGACTTTCGAAGGCGCCCGGGTGGTGGAAAACTGGCGCGGCACGGTGTCTGACGATTTTCTGATCTCCCGCGCGGTTCATCGCGCGGGACTGCGGATCGCGTTCGCACCGGGCGCGATGGTCGCTTCAACCGATCACACCGGCGCGATCGAGTTTCTAGGCTGGATCGAGCGGCAGTTGATCATCACGCGGGTCTACAGTCCAAGGCTGTGGTGGCTAGGGTTGGTATCGCACGCAATCTACTGCTCGGCGATGGCGGGCGCGGTGGTGGCGCCCACGCCAATGCGGCTTGTAATGCTCGGCGCGATGCTCTCTTGTGGCATGGCGAAGGGCGCCGCTCGGGCCGAGTGGGCTCGATCGTGTTTGACGGCGCAGGAGCCGTTCTTCCGCCGATACCAGTGGATCTACAGCCTGCTGATTCCGGTGGGCACTTGGTTGTGGATGTATGCGTTTCTCGCCTCGGCGCGGACGAACACGATCCGGTGGCGCGGGTACACGATCCGGCTACGGCCATGAATGCCGTAGCCGGGCTGCGAAAGATACCCGAGTCAGGGTACAGACCTTTGGCCCTTTTCGTGCAAGTATGGAGCTAGGCTATGAAACACCTGATCTGTTCCATCCTCGCCGCCACGATGCCGATTCTGGCCGCCGACGGTTTCCTGAAAGTGAAAGCCAGCCCCAGCCGAGCGGGCGTTTTTGTCGACGGAAAATACATTGGGCCCGCCGGAAATCTGGCGATGGCTCGGAAGTACGCGGTCTCGGAAGGAGAGCACGAGATCAAACTCGTCGAGCCGCGCTGCCAGGAAGTGACGAAGAAGGTAACTGTGGCCGCTGGTAAGACTGTGTCCATCAGTGAGACACTGCCGCGCCTTCCGGAACCGAAAGGACCGTTCGGCCAGATCCGCACGCCCGTCGCCGAGAAGTACGCGGCCGTCTACGTGAACGGCAAGTACATGGGCCATGCCGACGAGTTCAACGCCGGTTCGCAGGGTCTGCTTCTGCCTCCGGGAACGTACGATGTCCGGGTGGAACCGAAGAGCGGCGCAGCGATCGAGAGGAAGGTCACGCTCGAAGCGGGTAAGACTACGGTCATACAGTAATCCCTGATACGACGCATTGCCGTATGATGGGAAGGGCCCCGCCCTCCTCACATGGCACAGAACGGCAAGCTGCGCTTCGGTCCATTCGAGTTCGACCCGTCAGCGGGGGAACTGCGCAAGCACGGGACGCGGATCAAGCTCCAGACTAAGCCGCTGGCGATGCTGAGCGCCCTCGTCGAGCGGGCGGGTGAGGTGGTGCCGCGCGAGCAGCTCCGGCTGAAGCTCTGGCCGGAAGAGCCGTTCGTCGATTTCGAAGCCGGTCTCAACACCGCGGCGAAACGTCTGCGCGATGCGTTGAGCGACTCGGCCGACGAGCCGCGTTATGTCGAGACGATTCCGCGTACCGGCTATCGTTTCATCGCGACACTTGACAAGCCAAAGGCGCCACCACCACCAGCGGCGGTCCAACCGGCACCGGTTCCAAGGTCGCGCATGCTGCCGGTTCTCGGAGCCAGCCTCGCGAGCGCGGTTGCGCTGATCGTCTGGCTCGCGTTGCGGCAGGCGCCCGCTCCACCCAAGTTCCGTCAAGTGAGCTTCCGCAAGGGTCAGGTGGTGTCGGCGCGATTCGCGCCGGACGGGCAGACGATTCTGTACACGTTGCAGGACGGGGCGGCACGGCGTGTCTACGCAAGCAGCCTTTTCGGACCCGAGTCCCGCGAAATCCCAAGCAGCGAGGGATCACTGGTCTCGGTCTCGCGCAACGGCGAGATGGCATTGATCCGTCCCAGCGGATTGACTCCGCTCGGCGGCGGAACGCTGTGGCGAATGCCCGTCAACGGCGGAGGCTCGATCGAAGCCGACCAGAACATCTTCTCCGCGGATTGGGCGCCGGACGGCTCGCAACTAGCAGTGGCTCGGGCGATTGGTGGCACGGTGCAGCTCGAGTATCCCTCGGGAAGAGTGCTGTATCGGACGAGCGGATATTTGACGAGTGTGCGATTCCGGCCCGATGGGCGGGAGATCGCTTTCGTCCATCATCCGCTCCGGCATGATGATGCGGGTTCGGTCGAGATCGTGGACCTCGAGGGACACGCGCGGGTCCTGACGAAGAACTGGACGGTCGTCACCTCGCTCTCCTGGCACCGGGCTTCGGGAGAGCTTTGGTTCTCCGCGGCACGGCAAGGTGAATTAAGAGCGATCTGGGCGATCCCGATCGCGGGCGGCACGGTTCGCCGGGTCATACCGGGCGCGGGAAATCTCTGGGTTTCCGACATTTCTCCTGATGGCCGCGCACTCGTCGGACGCGGAGGAAGCCGGCTCGAAATGGCCGCCGGAAGCCTGGATTCGCCGACAGCCGAGGACATTTCGTGGCTCGACTGGTCGTCCGTCAAGGACGTGTCGCGCGGTGGCGAATTGGTGCTGTTCGAGGAGAACGGCGACGGCGTTGCGGGCAAGTCAGTGGTGTTCCTCCACCGGCGCTCGGATAAGTCGACGGTGCGGCTGGGCAGCGGCATGGCGATGGCGCTGAACCACGATGGAACGGAGGCGCTGGTGCTCGACGACACCGATCGGACCGCGCTGCGAATGCTGCCGATCGGCCCGGGCAAGCCACGGGATCTTCCGCGATCGGGCCTGACGTTCCAGTGGGCGCGATTCTATCCGGGAGGGAGGTCGATGATCGCACTGGCGAGCCAGGGCGAGGAACCGCTTCGGCTCTACAAGGTTAGTGTTGAGGGTGCGCACGCCATCCCGATCGCGCCCCCGGGAATGGTGAGAAATACATCGGTGTCGCCGGACGGATCAACTGTTGCGGCACTCTGCGCCGACGGCAAGCTCCGATTGTATCCGGCAGGCGATGAGGTGCCCTCGACCGAGCCGCTAGCGCCGATCCTCTGGACTCCCGATGGAATCATTGTTCAGCATTCGAGCGCGTACACATCCGTTCCTGCGCGGCTGTCGGTCATCGACCCGAAGTCAGGAGCCTTGCGCCAGTTCGCCAAACTCGATCCGGGAGACCGGTTCGGCGTGAATGCGATCACGCGGGCGGTGATGTCGCCCGATGCGCGCCATTGGGTATTCTCGTACCGGCGGAGCAATGGCGAGCTCTTTCTGTCTGACCGATTGCCATAAGCCTTTCAGAAACAATCGTTTACGCCGTCAGGAACATTCAGCGTCCGTCTATTGATTTCCTATCGGATCCTGGTAGGGTATCGCTATGCGACAAACAGCGATATCCTTCGCCCTTCTGGGCGTCTCCTGCTTCAGAGCGTTTTCCCAGGCGCCGCCCGCGCCTACCGTTGATCGAGTCGGATTCCCGGAGGACTACTCGAACAAGTTTGCCAAGTGGTTCGTCTTCGACCGGCAGGACACACGTCAGGTCAGGACCATCTACGCCAACGAAGCGGCGAATTCGGTAACGGCCGACACACAATTCAACTACCCCTACGGATCGGTGCTGGTGATGGAAACCTGGGCCGCACTGCTCGACGCGCAAGGCAGCCCGATTCTCGATGCACGCGGCCGCTACCAGAAGAATCCCGCAGCCGCGCCGACGATCTTCGTCATGCGGAAGGAGAAGGGATTCGGGACCGAGTACGGCCCAAACCAGACCGGCGAATGGGAGTACGTCGCCTATCGTCCCGACCGCACCTACCAGACCACGCCCCAGAATTCCGCGGGATGCGCGATCTGCCACAAGGTGTCGAGCCAAGCCATGGACTGGGTTTTCAGGTCGAACCTGCGCTTCAACAACGACGGCGAGGGGCCGGTAACCGATGGCGTCATCCACAACTACAAGTTCATCCCCGGCGAGATTAGAGTGAAGGCCGGAGAGTTCGTCTCGTTCCACAACGCCGACGAGATCGAGCACACGATCGCTGACGCGACTCCGGGCGGCGGAATGACCGGCCGGATGAAGGCGGGCAACACACTGACCCTAAAGTTCGACACACGGGGTGAATTCAACTTCCGGTGCACGATTCATCCAACGATGCGCGGAAAAATCGTGGTGGAGTAGCGGAAATCCGGGATGCGCGCGATGGGTTCTTGCTGATATGAATAGAAGAACCCATCGTGATCCGCTTCCACCGCTCGATTCCCGTCCTGGCCCTTGCTGTCCTCGCGGGTTGTTCGACATCGAACCACGCAACTGAGGCAGCGGCGCCCGCCAAGGCTTCGGCTGTCATCGTCCCAGTCGAGGCGGCCGCGCGCGCAGCGGTTTCGAATGAACTGACGTTGACCGCCGAGTTCCATCCCCATCAGGAAGTGGATGTGATGGCGAAGGTATCCGGCTATCTGAAGAAGATCACCGTCGATACCGGTGACCGGGTAACCGAGGGCCAACTCCTGGCCGAACTCGAAGTCCCCGAGATGCGCGATGAGATGGCCAAGCTCACGGCGCAGGGAGACCGGCTGCGCGCTGAGATCTCCCGCGCGCAACAGGAGGTCGAGAGATCGCGCACGGCGAACGACTTGGCGCAACTGTCCTATTCGCGTTTGGCCGCCGTGACCAGGAGTAAACCCGGACTCGTGGCGCAGCAGGAGATCGACGTGGCGCGGAACCGGTCGCTCATCACGCAGTCACAGATCTCTTCCGCGCAGTCGGCGTTGTCGGCGGCGGAGCAAACCGTGAAAATGAACGAAGCGGAGATCGCCCGCGCTCACACGATCGAGGCGTACACGAAAGTCACCGCGCCGTTCGGCGGAGTGGTCACCAAGCGCTACGCCGATCCCGGAGCGATGATCCAGGCGGGTATCAGTTCGCACACACAAGCGATGCCGGTCGTGCGGATCTCTCAGACGCACGTCCTTCGCCTGGTGCTGCCCGTGCCGGAATCGGCTGTGCCGCGGCTCCGCACGGGAGCCTTGATCGTGGTTCACGTGCCTGCGCTCGATCGCCAGTTCCAGGGGCGCGTGGCACGTTCGACAGGGAAGATCCAGACCGCGACGCGGACCATGGAAACGGAGGTCGACGTTCCGAATCCATCGGGCATTCTGGTTCCCGGAATGTTCGCCGAGGCGCGATTGAAGCTGGCCGAGAATCTTTCGGCGCTCTCGGTTCCGATCGGCGCGGTGGAGGAAGAGAAGGGCCACAAGTCGGTGATGGTGGTGAACAGTAGCGGAACGATCGAAGTGCGCCACGTCGAAACCGGACTCGAAAACGCTGACCGCGTGGAGGTCCGCAAGGGGCTCACCGAAGGAGAGTTGGTGGTCACCGGCAGCCGGGGTCTGCTAAAGGCCGGGCAGAAGGTGGAACCGCGGCAAGCCAAGCCCAGTGCCAAGGGTTCGATCTGATGCCGCGCTTCGCGATCCGAAATCCTTACTTCATCATCGTCTGCTGCTTGATCATCGCGGTCGTCGGGTTCACCGCGGTTGCGAGAATGCCGGTCGACATGTTCCCGCAGATTCGCATACCCGTGGTCGTGGTGGCGACGTTCTTCAACGGGATGCCGCCGGAGCAGATCGAGGCCGACATTACCGGACGCTTCGAGCGCTTCTTCACCCTCGCCAGCGGGATCGACCATATCGAGTCGAGATCGCTGCCCGGCGTGAGCATGATCAAGATCTATTTTCAACCCGGCATCGATCCGGATGCGTCGGTATCGACGATCTCGAACCTCGCGGTAGCGAACCTGCGGCGGCTTCCGCAGGGGACTCTGCCGCCGGTGGTGCTCAAGCTCGATGCGTCGAGCCTTCCTGTGTGCCTGGTCTCGCTGCAGGGCGAAGGACTGAACGAGATCCAGGTCCGCGATTTGGCGCAGTACACGGTGCGCAATCAGGTGGCGACCGTGCCGGGCGCCTCGGTGCCACAGCCGTTCGGTGGGAAGTACCGGCAGATCATGGTGTACACCGACCCGTCGAAGCTCGAAGCACACCAGTTGAGCATCATGGACGTGGTTCGCGCAGTCAACGATTCGAACCTCATTCTTCCCGCCGGGAATCTGCGGGTCGGAAGGCTCGACTACGCGATCTACACCAACAGTCAAGTCGATACGGTGGAGGAGATCAACCATCTTCCCGTGAAGATGGTGGGCGGCACACCGGTCCGCGTGTCCGATATCGGAGTCGCGCAGGATGCCGCGCAGATCCAAACATCGATCGTGCGTGTCGACGGCGTCCGCGGCGTCTACTCGCCGGTACTTCGTCAGGGCGGCGATTCCAACACGATTTCTATCGTCGATGGCGTGAAAGATGTCGTCAGGAATCTGACCGACGTGCCGGAGCAGTTGAAGGCGTCAGTCGTATTCGATCAATCGAAGTTCGTCAAACTCGCGATCGAGACGCTGATTCACGAGGGCGTGCTGGGGCTGGCGCTTACTTCCGCGATGATCCTGATCTTCCTCGGAAGCTTCCGGTCGACCCTTGCCGTCTTCTTTTCGATTCCGCTTTCGGTTCTCGCGACATTCATCGGACTTTCGATCGGCGGCGGCACGATCAACGCGATGGTGCTCGGCGGATTGGCTCTCGCATTTTCACGGCTGATCGACAACTCTGTGGTCGTCCTCGAAAACATCCATCGCTACATCGAGCACGGCATGTCGCCACAGGAAGCGGCCGAACGCGGCGGAAGCGAGGTCGCGTTGCCGGTGCTGGCGGCCACGCTGACGACGGTGGTAGTCTTCTTTCCGGTAACGTTCCTCTTCGGCGTGAGCCGGTTCCTTTTCACGGCGCTCGCGATGGCCGTGATCCTGGCGATGTTCTCCTCCTACTTCGTTGCAATGACAGTGGCGCCGCTGTACTGTTCGCGCTTTCTGAAGCCTCACCACCATGAAGGGGAAAGGCTCACGATCGGCGGCCACTGGCTGCGATTGTTCAACCGGGTCTTCGATGCCTTCCTTCGTGTGTACGAGCATGTGTTGCGGCTCGTGCTCCGGATTCCCGGCCTCACCGTGACCGCGGTGCTTGCCGCGTGCGCGGCGGCGTTCCTGGTGTGGCCGTCGCTCGATCTCGCCTTCTTTCCGAGGACGGACGCGGGCCAGTTCGTGATCAACTTGAAGGCTCCGTCGGGATCGCGGCTGACGGTGACCGAAGAGGAAGTAGCGAAGGTAGAGGCGATTCTGCGCGAGATCATTCCGCCCGAAGATCTCGAGATGACGGTGGCGAACATCGGCGTCACGCCGGGATTCTCGTCGATCTACACGAGCAACTCGGCTTCGCACACCGCCTTCGTGCAGGTTGCGCTGAAGGACGAACGGAAGCGATCGAGCTTCCACTACATCGACTTGGTCCGGGAGCGGCTGCGAAACGAGATGCCGCAATTGACGGCGTTCTTCTCGTCGGGGAGCCTGGTCGACGCGGTGCTCAACCTCGGCATGCCCGCGCCGATCGACGTGCAGGTGAGCGGATCCAATCTCGAAGGCAACTATCAGATCGCGGTGGACCTATTGCGCAAGATCCGCGAGTTGCCCGGCGTCGCCGACATCTACATTCCGCAGGATGTCGACTACCCAGCGCTGCAAGTCAATGTCGACCGGACGCGCGCGGGCAAGCTCGGTGTCAGTTCGAAGGAAGTGGTCCAGAACATCATTACGGCGCTGACGTCGAACCAGATGATCGCGCCCAGCTATTGGGTCGATCCGAAGTCGGGAACGGACTACATGCTGACAGTCCAGTATCCGGAGCGCGCGGTGGAGACGCTCAACGACTTCCGCGCGATTCCGATCCGCGCCTCGAATCAACCGGTGCCCGCCCGGCTCGACGCGGTGACCGCGATCCAACGGGTGAAGGCACCGACGGAGGTGGATCGCTACCAGTTCCGGCGCGTGATCGATGTCTATGTCCGCCCGAGCGGCGAGGACCTGGGCCGCCTGGCGGCCGGAATCGACAAGATCGTCGCCGAGACGAAGCTTCCGCGCGGAACCCGGATCAACATGCGCGGAATGGTGCAAGGCATGCGGCAGTCGTTTACGAGTTTCGGCTACGGGCTGATCCTTTCCGTGGTGCTGCTCTACCTGATCCTGGTCGCGCAGTTCAAGTCGTTCATCGATCCGCTGCTGATTCTGCTCGCCGTACCGCCGGGCCTGGCGGGAGTGATCCTCACTCTCACGGCGACGGGAACCTCGCTCAACGTGATGTCGCTGATGGGCGTGGTGATGCTGGTGGGCATTGTGGTGTCGAACAGCATTCTGCTGGTCGACTTCGCGCACCGCCAACGGCGTGAGCACTTCGCAATGGAGGCGATCGTGCTGGCGTGCCGGACGAGAATGCGTCCGGTACTGATGACATCGTTCGCGACGTTGATCGGACTGCTTCCGATGGCGCTGGCTCTCGGCGCGGGCAGCGAGGCATACGCTCCGCTGGCGCGCGCCATCATTGGCGGACTCGCCGTATCCCTGATCACCACCGTCATTGTCGTTCCGGCCGGATACCTGATGATCTACCGGCGCAGCTAGCCGGGTATGCGAGGAGCAATGAAGACAACACGAATCGTAGCCGTCATCTGCCTCTCGACGCTGGCCGCCGCTGGCCAAACGCTTACGCTCGACGAGGCCGTGCAGTCCGCCCTCAGGAACAATCCGAGGATCGCGGCGGACGCGCTCAACGCGCTGATGGCGGCCGAGACCAAAACGATGGTCCGGTCCGCCTATTTCCCAACCGCCGTGGCCAATGCGACCGCGGGCGGCGCCCTCAACGAAAGCAGGCTCGCGGCGGGCGCGATCAACAATCCGATCATCTTCAACCGGCTCGCCGTCGGTGGATCGGTGACGCAAATGATCACCGATTTCGGCCGGACAGCGAAGCTGGTCGAAGGGGCCGATTTCCGCATCAAGGCCCAAGAACAGGGCGCCAACGCGACGCGGGCCCAGATCGTACTGGCGGTGCACCGGGCGTTCTTCGGCGGGTTGCGCGCACGGAACGTGTTGCGTGTGGCCTCGCGCACCGTGGATGCGCGCAAACTCGCGCTCGATCAGATCTCCGAACTGGCGAAGAACAATCTGAAGTCGACGCTCGACGTAAGCTTCGCCAATGTGAATCTGTCGGAGGCGAGGCTGACGATGGCGGCGGCTGCGAACGACTATCAGGCGGCCCTCGCCGATCTGTTCGCGGTGATGGGGGAGCGCGGAGTGCGGAAGGTGGAACTGGCGGACGCGGGTGACGCGGGAGCGGCGATGCCGGGCATTGATGAAGCGATCGTCGAAGCGCTTCGAAGCCGTCCGGAGATCGCGCTCATGCGCTACGAGCGTGACGCGGCCGCGCGGGTGGCCGAAGCCGAGCGGAAGCTGACCCTGCCGACCGTGGTGGCATTCGGTAACGGAGGCAGCGCGCCCGTGCACGATGACCGCCTGAAGAACCGGTTCCTCGCCGGTGCTGTCAACATGAGCTTCCCGGTTTTCAACGGACACCAGTTCCAGGCGCGGCGGCGAGAGGCCGACCTTCGTGTGCAGGCCATCGAGCAGCGCGTCCGCGACCTCGAGACGGTGGTGGCGCGAGACGTGACAGTCGCCGTATTGAACATGACCAACGCCCGCGAGCGGATGGGGCTGACCGCGGAACTGGTCAAGCAGGCGGCACTTTCGGAGGAATTGGCTCGAGAACGCTATTCGCTCGGCTTGAGCTCGATCGTCGAACTGAGCCAGGCGCAGTTGAACAAGACGGCGGCGGAGATGCGCGACACAGCGGCGCGCTACGAATATCTCTCCCAGAAGGCATCGGTCGAATTCCAGACCGGGCGTCTTCGGTAACGCCCGCGCGGGTTTCGATATACTCGTTCGTTTGAAGCACGCGAAACTCCTGTTCGGATCGGTATTGGCGATCGGCGCCGCGGTTCTTTTCGGCTTGCGCGTCCAGCAGACCGCCGAGATGCAGGCGAAGGCTTCGAAGAAGACGAAGAAGGACGGGGCTGCGCGCGTGGTGCCGGTGAGCGTCGCCGAGGCTCGGACGGGACAAGTACGGCAGGAGATACTGCTGACTGGCGCACTCCGCCCGAAAGAGCAGGTGGACGTTACGGCCAAGGTCACGGGCCGCGCCGAGAAGCTCACCTATCAGCTCGGCGACTTCGTGAAGAAGGGCGCCGTCATCGCCGAACTGGAAGACGACGAATTGCAACAGCAGGTCTCGCGCGCCAAGGCCGCACTGGCGGTGGTGAAAGCAGCCACCAAGCAACGGATCGCGGAACTCGAGAACTCAAAGGCGAACTTCGCGAGGTACGAGCGGTTGATGAAAGAGGGGCTGACGCCACGGTCCGAGTTCGAGTCGCGCGAGACGGCCTACGAAGTGGTACAGGCGCAACTCGAGCTGTCACGGGCGCAAGAGGGACAGGCCCGCGCCGAGATCCGCGAACTCGAGATTCGCCTGGAGCAGACGCGCATTCTGGCTCCGATGGATGGCTACATCGCCAGGCGGCACGTGGATCAGGGTGCGATTGTGACTCCGGCGATGCCGATCGTGACGCTCGTCAACCTTTCGACGATGGTGACGATGGCCGGTGTACCCGAACAGGAGGTAGGCAAGCTCCGCGTGGGAACGCGGGCGAAGGTGGAAGTGGATGCGTTCTCCGATCAGACGTTCGAGGGACGCGTGGCGCGGATCGCGCCCGTCCTCGATGCCGCCACACGTAGCGCGACCGTCGAGGTCGAGATCCCGAATCGCGACAACCGGCTGAAAGCCGAGATGTTCGCACGCGTGACACTCGACTTGGGCGCGACGCGCCCGGCGGTGCTGATTCCGCGCGACGGGCTGGTGTACCGCGGCAGCCAGCCGGGGGTGTTCATCTCCGAACGTGGCCGGTCGAGCTTCCGTGCCATCGAGACCGGCCAAACGGTGGGCGGCGATGTCGAGGTGCTGGCGAACCTGAATTCAGGCACCAAAATCGTCACCCGCGGATCAGCGATGCTGCGTGAGGGAGATCAGTGGAAGATCATGGACGCCGAGACGGCCAAGAAGGGACCCGAGTGAGCCTTCCCGAGTTTTCGATCAAGAACCCGGTCACCGTGCTGATGGGCACGCTCATGCTCATTTTGCTCGGCGGAATCGCGTATGTGCGGTTGCCGGTCGATCTGATGCCCGACATGGTGTACCCAACGATTTCGGTCCGCGCCGAGTATCCCGGGGTCGCACCGGAGGAGATGGAAAATCTCGTCGCGCGCCCGCTCGAGGAAGCTTTCAGTTCGGCACCCGGCGTGGAGGAGATCACGTCGAGTTCGACCGAAGGCGGAACGAGTATTCGCGTCTCATTCGCGTATGGAACCAATCTCGACGAAGCGGCGAACGAGCTTCGAATCCGCCTCGACCGGCGGCGCAATTCCCTACCCGAAGACATGGAACCGCCGATCATGTACAAGTACGATGTCTCGCAGTATCCGATCCTTTTTCTCACCGTGGCATCGGAGAGCATGGATCCGCGGGAGTTGCGGCACTTTGTCGAGAAGCGCCTTCAGTATCGGCTCGAGCGCGTCCCCGGAGTCGCGCAATTCACCGTGCGGGGCGGACTGCGGCGCGAGATTCACGTTGATCTCGATCTCGAAAAACTACGCGCGCTCGATCTCTCGGTGGCCGATGTAGTGCGCATGGTCCGGCAGGAGAATATCAACCGGCCCGTGGGTCCGGTGCGCGAAGGGCGCTTCGAAGTCCTGCTGCGAACTCAAGGTGAGTTCCAGAATCTCGACCAGATTCGTAATCTAGTGTTGACCACACGCAACGGCGTGCCAGTGTATCTGCGTGACATCGCACTTGTCGAGGATACGCACGAAGAGGTGCGGCAGTTGGTCAGCGTGAACGGAACGCCGGCGGTCCGGTTGTTCGTCTACAAGCAATCCGGCGCCAACACCGTGGATGTGTCGAACGCGGTATGGAAGGAGGTGGAGCGGATTCACCGCGACTATCCGAACGTCAAGATCGGAACCACGGGCGACACGGCGGACTACATCAAGGCGGCGATCGCCAACGTGAAGGACGCTACGGTCCAAGGAGGCGCGCTGGCCGTGCTGGTGCTGCTGTTCTTCCTTCGCAGCGTGCCCAGCATGATGATCATCGGCGTGGCGATTCCGGTTTCGGTGATCGCTACCTTCGCCGTGATGCACGGCGCGGGCTTCACGCTGAACACGGTTTCGTTCGGTGGCTTGGCCCTCGGCGTGGGAATGTTGGTGGATAACGCGATCGTGGTGCTCGAGAACATCTTCCGGCATCGCGAACAAGGCCGCCCGATCGTCCAGGCCGCCATCATCGGAAGCAAGGAAGTGGCACTCGCCGTGTCGGCTTCCACGTTGACGACGGTAGCGGTGTTCATTCCCGTGCTGTTCATGCATGGGACCGCGGCGGTGACATTCAAGCAGTTGGCCTACGTAGTCACATTCTCGCTGATGTGCTCGCTCCTGGTTGCGCTCACCGTCGTGCCCGTTCTATGTTCGCGGTACCTGGGCGGACCCAAGGACGCGGGTTCGAGCTTGCTGGCGCGGATCAGCCGCTCGGTGGGCGAAGCGCAGCACCGGATGAACGAGAACTATGGTTCGGTCATTCGCTGGGCGCTACAAAAGCCGGCTCTGGTGCTCGGAGCGTCGGCGCTGATGCTTGCCGGGACCTGGATGCTGGTTCCGCTCATCGGTGTGGAGTTGTCGCCTGAAACCGATGAGAACGAAGTGCGCGCGAATGTCGAACTCGAGCCCGGCACGCGCGTGGAGGTGACCGATCAACTGATGCAGGAACTCGCGGTCGTGGCCAAAGAAGCCGTGCCCGAAACCGAGACGCTGATGGTCGAGACTGGAGGCGGCAGCCAGTCGCGCGCCTTTTCCACTCACACGGGCGAATTGCGCCTGCGTTTGAAGCCGATGGCGCAACGCGGCCGCTCGGCCAAGGAGATCGCGGCGGCTCTGCGTCCGGCGCTCGCGACCCGTCCGGGAGTAGTGGTGCGCACGCGCGTGTCGAGCGGAATGTCGTCTCGCGGATCGCGCTCCGGATCATCGGAGGCCGGCGACCGTTTGACGGTCGAGATTCGCGGCCACGACCTGCAGACCCTCGAGGACCTCGCCGAGCAGGTCCGCACGGCGATGGCGGCTGTTCCCGGCGTGCCGGAAGTCCAGATTTCGCGCCAGCCCGGCATGCCCGAGATGCTCGTCAGCGTGGATCGCATCAAGGCGGCAACGATGGGCCTGAACGTGTCGAACATAGCCGACGCGATGGAGACCGCGGTCGGCGGCCGGCGAACCTCGATGTTCCGGCAGCAGGGCGACGAGTTCAACATTCTCGTGCGCCTGAAGGAAAAGGACCGGATGAGCCTCGCGCAGGTGGGACTCATTCCGCTGGTCACCGTCGGCGGACGCACGATTCCGGCGGAAAGCGTCGTGAAGCTGCGCCGGCAAGAGGGTCCGGTCTCGATCGACCGTGCCGATCAGGAGCGCATCGTCATCGTGAGCGGGACGCTCGGCAATCGCGATCTCGGCAGCGTCATGCGCGATCTCGACGCCCGAGTCCAGCAGATCTCGCGGCCAACGGGCTACGAGTTCAAGTACGGCGGTGAGTACGAAGAGCAGCAGGAGAACTTCCGCGAACTCACCTTCGCGGCGATTCTCGCGCTGATTCTCGTCTACATGGTGATGGCGTCGCAGTTCGAATCGCTGCGCGATCCGTTCATCATCCTGTTCTCGATTCCGCTCGCCGCGATCGGAGTCGTTGGCATCCTGGTAGCGACACAGACCACGTTTAACATGCAGGGATTCCTGGGCGTAATCGTGCTCGTGGGAATCGTCGTGAACAATGCGATCATTCTGGTCGATTGCATCAATCAACTGCGGCATGAGACGGACCTGAAGGACGCGGTCATCAGCGCGGGCACGCGCCGTCTGCGGCCCATCCTGATGACGACAGCGACGACGGTGCTCGGATTGATTCCGATGTCGCTCGGGATAGGCGAAGGGTCCGAGCTTCAGGCGCCCTTGGCACGGGTGATCATCGGGGGGCTGGTGAGTTCGACGCTGATCACGCTGATCGTGATTCCGGTGGTGTACATGCTGGTGGAACGGAAAAGTCCGGTCGCGGTGAATGCGACGGCGCCAGAGTTGCGGCACGCGCAGGGCGATTGAGCGGTTCCGCGCGCGGCCTATGGCAGCAAAGTGAAGTTGGTTACTCCTGGTCCACCAGGCGAGTTCGACCACGGACCCCAGAAGGCTTCCGAGTCCGCGCGGCAGTTATACCATCGGCGCTCGACATCGCTGGCTTGGCAGGAACGGATGACGGCACTATACGGCGTAGGCTGTCCGTTGAGGACCGGCAGATAAAGCTCGACGAACGTGCCTTCCGCGGTGCCTGACGCCGAGTAGCCGCCGTTGACCGCCGCAACATAGAATTGAACTGGTTTCGGGAATGGATAAGGCTGCGGACCGAACGGAGACCAGGTCAGCCGGACCAGCCCCTGCCGCGCGTTGCCTCCATACGCAGGCGACGCCAGCGTATGGGCAAAAGGCGGCGTTCCCGCGACCTGAAAGCCACTCGGCGGACCCTGCACCTGGTTCGGCTGTCCCGGATTGGCGACCACCAGTGCGTCATAGCGGCGTCCATCGGTCTGCAATTGCACCGCCGCGAAATTCTGAGATGTGAAAACGTCGGCCGCGGTTGCGAAGAGCGACAGATCCGCGACGAAGAGGCGATACGTAGTGTTCGAGCCGTTGTCGCCAGGAACCCGGCTCCAGGTGAACAAAACAGTGGGACCATTCGTGACCGTACCTGCCATCGGAGTGCCGATCACGGGAGCCGCCGGACTTGGTCCAGACGGCTGGATCGGAATCGCGGGACTGAAAGGACCGCATCCGTCTCCGGTGCAGGCGGCGACGATGACAGATGCCGGTCCGCTGGGAACAGATAGCTGCGCGGATGTCGTTGATACTTGACGGCCGGCGATCGTGAGCGCGCCGCCTCCCGGTCCGGCGCCGGGCTGCACGACGTGGACGCGGTAGAGGTCGGCGTTGGGGACGGGACTCCAGGATACGTCGAGGCGGTTCCCGAGAGTCACGGCCGACTGGGTGATGACTGGAGCGGTGGCCGGTACCGGAGGCAGGTCGATACGAAAGTGCACCGGATAATACAGTCCAAGGCAGGACTGATCGCAAGCCTTCACCGTAATCCAGTAGAGACCGGAGGGCAGCGTCAGAATCGTGGATGTCAACGGGGCTTCAACTCGCACCGAGGCCATCTGGCGAACAGGAGAGGCGTTGGAGTCGATGATTTCCACGAGGTACCAAGTCGCACCGGGGACGGCGGTCCAACGAAACTCGTTCGTCGACCGGTTGAACGTCGACGGAGAGTTGGCCGATGGCGAGAGGACCGTTGGCGCATCTGCGGGAAACGAACCCGCGAGCGCGAAAAAATCGGTCCGGGAGAATGCCCCGCAGGACTCATCGCCGAATCCGCCAGAGCAGGTTCTGGCGAGGATGGAGTACGCACCGAGTGGTAGGCTGACGACGGCAGAGCCGGGATTCGAAGGCGCGTCAACAGTAGTGACGGGCTCGAGATACCCGGAATCTTGGGCATGGCGAAACACGGCGAGGCGGAAGCCGGTGTGGCCCAGCGTTCCGGGGCCGGACGCCAGGAAAGGGTGACAGCGCCGTTCCCACTCACGGTCTGGTTCGCACTTGGCGTGATGATGGAAGGTGGCGGTAAGCTCGAACGGGCCCCGCCTCTCTGAGAGATGACGAACGATTGTCCCTGCACGACGATCTGCGTCGCACGCGGAGGCCCGAGGTTGGGCAGCACCTGAAATCGCACTACTCCCCTGCCCTGCCAATAATCTCGCGCCGCCTCGAAGCGAACGAACGTGGCGGAAGTACGGTCATAGGAATCCACCTTCCATCCGCAGCCAGGAGTGGTAACGATCTCGAGGTCAGCACTCCCACCCTCCGGGGCGATGTCGATGCGGCTCTGAGCGGCGGCATACTGGCACCCGGCCGGGGACGCGCCGTGGGCGGCGAACGATGGCAGGATCGACATGGTTCCGTTCTCCACTGGAGCGAACGAACGTTCGATGCCAATCAGTCCAGCTCCCGCGCCGTAACTGGCGAAGACATCAAGGCTCACTTCTTCCGCGCTCGTTGAATCGGTGTTGATTACCTCCCAGATAGCGGTTGCCGAGCCATTGTTCACCGGCAGGTCGATCGCGGCCAGCGCCTCGGTCCACATACGTCCGCCGCCGGTTGCCAAGTCTCGGGTGCTGAGCTCAGCGCCGTTGAGCAGCGTAACGGTGACGGTGCGAAACGGAAGGGGTGCGCCTGCCTGAGCGGGGGTTCCACCATCGCAAGCGATTACCAACAGCGGTAGTTGCTCGAAGAAACCCGTCGCGCGAACCGGCCGGCTATTTCCAGCCAGATGGAAACGGCAACTCAATGGCGCCGCAAGTCCCACGGCGGCACCAGCAAGGAAGAAGATGAAGAGACCGGCTACCCTCACCCTGACCAGCTTACCTTAACCGAGAACCGAATCAGCGCGGCCTCGCCAACCTACCTTCGGCGGGCGAACACTCAGCTCTCCAACGCGACGTTCGTCCGCCAATCCCACTTCATCTTGCGTCCCTTGCGGTAAGCCATGTTCGCCACGTGCGCCGCACCTGCCGCCAGATGGCCTTCCTCGGCGTTCTCGCGGCTCGGCTTGTTATTGCGAATCGACAGGATGAAATGCTCGGCGTGACTCGGGCCCGGCGGCACGACGACATCCTTCGGCTCGGCCCGCTTCGCCGGCTTTCTCGGACGCCCATCCGGAGTCCAGCCCCGCGCCGTGAAGTACTCGGCGCGCGCGGCCTTTGGCCACTGCAGCGTGCCGTAGGACTGAACGCCCGAATCGACGGGCTCCTCATGGAGGATCAGCTTGTTGCCCGCGTCGATGAGGCTACCCTTGGTTCCCATGATCACGTGGCTCGGCGCGGGGAATGAATTCGCGAGGTGGACATACATGTCCGCGACAAAGCCCTCTTCGTATTCGAAGACCGAGTTCAGGACGTCGGGCACGTCGCGACCGTCCTTCCAGAAGTGGAGTCCGCCCATCGACGCCACCGACACCGGCGCTTTCACACCCATTACTTCGTGCAGCCATGTCAGCAAGTGGACGAAGAGGTCGGTCGCCACGCCTCCGGAGAATTCCCACCAGCAGCGCCACTGAAAGAACGTGCGTGCATCGAACGGGCGATCGGGCTTGGGCCCGAGGAATCGCTTCCAGTCGATCGTGCGCGGCGAGGCATCGGGCGGGACCTCGTACTTCCAGGCACCCTGCGCGTTGTTGCGGTGATTGCTCATGCGGACCATCGTGATCTTGCCGAGCGCTCCGCTCTGAATCAATTCCTTGGTCTTGGCGGCAAGCGCCGACGTTTTCGGCTGCGATCCCACTTGCAAGACCTTTCCGCTCGCGCGCTCGGCGCGAATGATTTCCGGACCTTCCTCGAGGCTCCACGTCAGGGGCTTTTCGATGTATACGTGTTTGCCCGCCGCGAGCGCATCGAGCACGAGGGGTTTATGCAGGTGGTCGGGCACGGCGATCACCACCGCGTCCACGTCCTTGCGATCGAGGATCGCGCGATGATCTTTCGACAGTGCGATATCGGGCGAGATCTGCTCCTTAAAGCGAGCAAGGCAGCCGTCGCAGAGGGCGCAGGCGGCGGGAAACTGAAGGCCGCTGAGCACCGAG
>CADECY010000129.1 GCA_902825945.1 uncultured Acidobacteriota bacterium | reverse complement strand
ACGTCATACTTCAGTTGCAGCCCCACTGGGTCGCCGCAACGGTTGCAGAAGGTAACGATGTTCTTGTTGAAGGTTCCGCACTTATGGCAGAGAACTTCGCCCGAATGGAACGGATCGGTCTGGATCGAGGCGCCGCAATGGCGGCAGGTGGAACGGAGGTGGTGCAGGCCCTTCAGTGCGCCGCACTTGCACTCCCAGTTACCGATCGAATAATCGACGAAATCGAGCTGCGACAGACCGCGGAAATCGTTGATCGGGAAGACGGAGGCGAACACACTCTGCAGACCCGAGTCGTCACGCTCGTTCGGCAGAAGGTCCATCTGCAGGAATCGCTCATACGATTTCTTCTGGACCTCGATCAGGTTCGGAATGGCGATCGACGTCTTGATCTTGGAGAAATCGACTCGCTCTTTGGCAACTACGGCCGGATTCAACATTGCTGGATTCACTCCTCGGAGGGGCTCGAGTCAGCCCCACGTTTCGGCCGGTGACGCCACAGCTTCGCGGGCGCCCGGCTGGAACAACTATGGGACGAAGGGGAGAGACAGCCAGAGCGCGGGATAAACAAAGCGCGCCCTCAGCGAGAGGGAAGGAGAATAGACCGGCGAGGGAGACACTACGGGTAGGGAAGGAAGCGGGGAAAAACCATCCGCCACAGCGGGCACACTTCGGCTGGGGTTCAAGAAGAAGGGCTTCACGTGCGCAAGGTCCGAGCGTCGACTCCGGTCCGGATCAATTCCAAGTGTAACAGAGCCGCAACGCCTCCGTCAAACACCTGAGCCCGGGCGGTAGAACGCTACCACCCGGGGCCCGGTGAACTGCTGTATTGACGGCGCGCGGCGGCGCCGGGTTGGCTACTTGATTTCGACAGTGGCGCCAGCTTCAGCGAACTTCTTCTGAATCGAAGCCGCTTCGTCCTTGGTGACGCCTTCCTTGACCGGCTTGGGCGCGTTGTCGACCAGGTCCTTGGCTTCTTTGAGGCCGAGGCTGGTGACTTCGCGAACCGCCTTGATGACATTGATCTTGTTGGAGCCCACGCCGGTGAGAACCACCGTGAACTCGGTCTTTTCTTCCACCACGGGCGCGGCGGCAGCCGGGCCGGCAGCGGCCGGACCCACTGCCACGGCGGCGGCCGCAGCCGAGACGCCGAGCTTTTCTTCCAGCATCTTCACGAGCTGGGAAGCCTCGAGCAGCGTCAAACCCTGAATCGAATCTGCAATCGCGTTGATGTCCGCCATAATCCTTGTTCCTTCACTCCTACGAAAGTTTCCGCCCGATTTGATTCCGCCGGGCATCCCGCGGCGCGTAGCGGTTTACGCTGAGAACTTGTTCTCCTTCACGCCCTGATCGATGACGACAGCGAGGTTGCGGCCGACGCCATTGATGGCGGTGACCAGACGCTGTGCCGGAGCGTTCATGAGGAACAACAGTTTCGCCAGAATCTCTTCCCGCGAAGGCATCGTGGCTAGCGCGTCGATGCCTTTGACATCGAAAACGCGGCCTTCGACCATTCCAGCTTTGAACGTGAAACTCGGGTTGTCCTTGGCGTACTTGGTCAACGCCTTGGCCAACGCCACTGGATCGCCGGTCGTGTAGGCGATCGAGGTCATACCGGCGAGCCCGGTAACGATTTTTTCCGCCGGGGTTCCGGTGCCGGCCTTTTCAGCCAGCGTATTCTTGATTACCTTGTAGCGGCCGCCCGCGGCGCGCACGGTCTTGCGCAGTTCGTAATCCTGCAGCACGGTGAGCTTTTCAAAGCCCGTGAAGAAGACGTGCGGCGTGGTCTTGAACAGAGTCTCGAGCGTCTGGACGTCCGCCTGCTTTTCCGATCTGGTTTTCATGTCGTTTTGCGCTCCGTGACTCTTAGACAGCCTTGGCGTTGTAGGGCGTGGTGTCGATTGGGATGGCCGGGCTCATGGTGGCGCAGAGGGTCACGCTCTTCACGTACTTGCCTTTGGCCGCCGCCGGCTTTGCCTTGACAACCGCGCCAACCAACGTGTGCGCGTTTTCGAGCAATTTTGGAGTGGAGAAGCTCGCCTTGCCGACCGGCGCGTGGATCACGCCCGTCTTGTCGACGCGGAACTCCACCTTACCGGCCTTGGTCTCCCTGACCGCCTTGCCGATGTCGGTGGTGACGGTTCCGGTCTTCGGATTGGGCATGAGGCCGCGAGGACCGAGGATTTTGCCGAGCCGGCTCAGCGAGCGCATCATGTCGGGAGTAGCGATCACGGCTTCGAAATCCAACCAGTTCTCGGCCTGGATCTTCTGAACCATGTCGTCGCCGCCGACGAAATCGGCGCCCGCCGCCTTGGCCTCTTCCGCCTTGTCGGGGCTGCAAACAACGAGAACCCGAGTGCTCTTACCGAGCCCGTTCGGCAGGACCACGGTGCCGCGAACCATCTGGTCGGCATGCTTGGGGTCGACGCCGAGCCGCATATGAACCTCGACGGTTTCGTCGAACTTGGCGTACTTAATCTTCTGAACGAGCGGAACCGCTTCGTCCAGGGAATACAGCCGTGCTTCGATTTGGCGCGCGGCCGCCGCGTATTTCTTTCCGGTTTTTGGCATGTATTGGACTGGTGCTAACGGCAGCGGATTCTCAGGAATCAGCAGCCTCCCAAGGTGAACAGCGTTGCTTGTTTCGGGGAGTGCGCCAGAGGAACCGGCGCAGCAGGAGGGCATTCGCCCCGTCGGCAACTCTTCGATTATAACAATTCCGTATGAAGATGCAAGTTCACATGCACGGAAATGCGAGAAGGACCCGAACGGGGCCGAAGCGGACGTTGGCTCTTGATCGAAGGCGGGTGCCGTGATTATACTGACATTTCGACCGGCGAGAATCGGGCATCGTCTAATGGCACCCATCACTGGCGGATTTCGAGACGAAATCGACCCCGCCGCGCCCATGAAGGAAGCGGCGATGTTCTACGGTCTTTTTCTGCGCGGACACAACCTCGAGTCGCTGAGGCGTGACATTGACGTTCCGAAGGCAACGCTCGAGAAGTGGCTGGGGCCGCGGCGGTTCGAGCCGAACTTCCGGGACAATCTCCGGCGGATGTACCATTTCCGCAAGCAGGTGTTGGCGATCTTCAACGAATTGGTGCTGAACGAGCGGAATCGGGCCCGGTTGCAGTGAGCTGACCGAAGGCGGCCCTTATGCGGGCACGGTGCGGCGGATCGCCATGCTGTCGCGCAGTCCGAGATTGTGATAAATCTGCCGCGTCGCGCTCGACCGGTTGAGTGTATAGAAGTGGATTCCGCGCACGTGGCCGTTGTCGATCAGGTTGCGGCACTGCTCCGTCGCCCAGTGAACACCCACCGCCTTGACCGACGATGGATCGTTCTGCGCGCGCGCCACCGCTTTGAGCAGGGCTGCGGGAAACCGGGCGCCGGCGGCGAGTTCCGCCATCCGCTTCATCCCGCCGAGGCTCGTCACGGGCATGATGCCGGCAATGATCGGGACTTTGATTCCCGCCAGTTCACACCGCTCGCGGAAATCGTAGAAGTCGCGATTGTCGAAGAAGAGCTGCGTGCAGATGTAGTCGGCGCCCGCGTCGATCTTCGCCTTCAAGTGATCCATCTCGACGAGCCGGTTGGGCGTGGCTGGATGGCCTTCCGGAAAGCCCGCGACGCCGATCCCGAATCCGCGCTTGTCCGGATGCCGACCCGATTCGTTGAACTTCCGAATGAAGCTCACCAAGCCCGCAGCGTTGCGGAAAGCATCGGCTAGGCGGTCGTAGCCGGGGCGTTCCCTCGGCGGATCGCCACCGAGGGCGAGGATGTTGCTGATGCCTGCCTCCGCGTAGTTGACGAGGATCTCTTCAATCTCGTTCGACTGGTGGCAGACGCAGGTCAGGTGCGGCGTCGCGTCGAGGGTAGTGGTCCGCTTGATGCGAACGACGAGATCGTGTGTGAGTTGCCGGGTGGAACCGCCGGCGCCATAGGTGACACTGACGAACGACGGCCGGAGTTCCTCGAGTTGCGTGATGTTTTCAAACAGCGTCGCCGAGTCGGCCTCGGTTTTGGGTGGAAAGAACTCGAACGAAAGTGTCGTGGCGTCCTGTTCGAAGATATCGCGGATGTGCATGACCGGTTATTTGATTGTAGGACGGCTCGAGCGCGATGGAAATTCCTCCGCGGGCCAGCCCGTTCCTGAAGCCTATTTTTCAAAGCCGCGGATGTAGGGGATTACCGGCGGCCGCGGACCCGTGTTGAAGAGCGGGCCCCGTGCCGTCCGGTAGGCCATGTTCATGTACGGCGTCTCGACGCGGCGGCCGGTTGCCAAATAACGTCCATTCTCCCAGTTCGATTCCATGTTGAACGAGACGATTCCGGTGGAGAGCAACAGCCGCTCGGCGTTGTACGGTTCCTTCCGTGTGAGCATCATCTCGACCAGCCAGTGCTCGAAGGCGTTGGCGGCATGATATTGGGAGTAGGGCCCGGGCCAGCCGAGCATGGAGACGACGGCCGGATCGGCGCGTCCCGCGATCTCGCCGGCGTAGGTCCATCCCACGCCACGGGCCGAATAGATCGCCGCTTTCGTTCCGTCGCGATATTCCACGATGCAGACGTTCGGTTCGCGGACGGTCTCCTGGAAGTGTCCTGTCTTCAGGCCGAAAGTCTTCCCCACGGCGTCGAGCAGTTTGCCGGCCCAGGGATTGCGCGCGGTCCAGTTCCAGGTCTCGGGTCCGCGAATGGACTGCACCGCGGCGACGCCCGTCTCGCCGCCCTTGCGGCGTTCGACGAAGGCCTGCAGCACGTCGACACAATGGAACAGGCTGCCCTCGTCACTGGCGCCACCCGCCACCACCGAAGCCTTGATGGGCGTGTCGATCTCCAGTTCGATCTCGGGCTTGCGGTAGTAGAACGGTATCGAGGAACCGCCGAACAGAGGGAAGCCCAACTCACGGGACTTGTCGAACATCCACTTGGCTTCGTCCCAACTCGTCGAAAGGTGCTTGTCGTTGAACACCGGCACCGAACGTTTGCTTTGCTCGAAGACCTGAGTCACCTGTTTGTAGAGCCACCAGCGCGGATAGTATTTCTGGCCTTTGAGATTGTCATGGTAGACTCCGTGCTCGCCGACCAGGACAACGCCATCGACGGCGAGTTCCTTGCCGCCAAGGGTGAGGGCTTCGCGGACGGTGTCGAAGACCGGGATGTTTTTCGACTTGCAGACCTTCTGGCCCAAACCGCTTTGCTGAAGCTGATGGATGTAGACGGACACGACATCCACGCGCGAGGGCGTGTGGGCGCCTTTCCACCAATAACCATCGAGAAGCTTGGTGATGATCCAGTCGGCATGCGATCCGGGAGCTGCCCAATAGGTAACGATGCAGGCGATGCGAGGCCGTTTTTCCGCGGCGGCCGAAGAGGCGCGCGCCGCGATACCGGCCAAAGCGGCCGTTCCGGAGACGCCCAGAATCTCACGCCGGGTGAAGGACGGGGTCGCCGCCGAATGATGATGTTCCGTCATGTAGAAGTCCTCGTTTCCGATCCGCGGTGTCAAGCTCGCCAGGGTCAGGAGCCCTTGCGCTTCAGCATGGCGAGAACGAACTGATCCCGCCGTGCCCTGACCTCGCCGGCGCTCTTGACCGACCAGTCGTAAAATCCCTTGCCCGTCTTGACGCCGAGCTCCCCCGCCGCCACATGCCGCCGCATCAGATCGGGCGACTTGCGCTCGCAATTGAGATCGGTGGCGACGTAGTCGAGGATGCTCGACGCCATGTCGAGTCCCACCATGTCCTGATGCTCGAACACGCCGTAGACCGGAAGCCGGCAACCGAACCCGTTCTTCACGACGTTATCGACATCCTCGACATCCGCGATGCCTTCCTGAACAATATGGACGGCCTCGCGAACCAACGCCATCTGCAAACGGTTGCCGAGTTGCCCGGGCGTATCCTTCTTGACGATCACCGCCATCTTGCCGCACCGTGTGAGCAACTCCTGAATCGCGAGAGCCAGCGAGTCATCGGTCCGCTGACCCTTGACGATCTCCACGAGCCGCATCAGGTGCGGCGGATTCCAGAAGTGCGTCGTGATGACGCGCTCGGGGTGATTCGAGCAGGCCGAGGCGATTGCGGTGACGCTGAGTCCGGAGGTGTTGGTCGCGAGCGCGGCGCTGGGCTTAGCGATGCGATCCATGTGCGCGAACATCTCCTGTTTGAAGGCCATGTCCTCGGGCGCCGACTCCACCACGAGGTCCACACCCGCCACCGTCTCGTCGAACTTCGACGTGGCAGTGATCAGACTCTTGACGTGAGCCGCGGCATCCGGCGCGACGAGATCGTTCGAAGCGAGCAGGTCAATCTGTGAGTGCGCCTTCGCGAGTCCCTGCCGTGCCGAATCCTCGTGACGGCTGAGGATCGCCGCCCGAACTCCACCGAGCGCGAGCGTCAGCGCAATGCCCGGTCCCATCATGCCCGTGCCGATGACCGCCGCCGATTCGAACTTCCAGTTGGCCATCGCTCAGGAGTCCTCGCGTTCGATCATCGTGGTCCGGCAGGGCTTGCTTGCTTGCGGCATCCCTATATTCTGACGCATCGGCCGCCGGCGCCGTGGCCCGCAAGGCGATCACGGGTTCTCAGTATTTGCGCGCCTGCCAGAGCGCGAGGGCGAGAGCCATGGCGAGGTCGCCTGGGTGGGAATCGGAGCCGGCGCGGAGCTCCGACAGTTCACGCCGGAGGATCTGCTGGCTCGCGAGGTTGGAGCCGATGTCGAAGTTGCGTTTCTGAAAGACGACTTCGAGCGCGGCGAAGAGATCGTGCCGGGGCACGTTGTATCCATCGCGGGTCTGGTGCGCGGAGCCCGAGCCGGTGATCGTGACCGGAATGATGGTTGCGCGGATTCCGGCCTTGCGGAGCGTTTCGACCACGGGCCTTCCCACGCCGGTGGCGTCGACGATCAGCGTTGCGTGCCCTTCGATCGGGTATCGATTGATGAGGCGCACGATACTCGCGGCGACATCCTCATATGGCGTGCGCAGCGGGACCTGTTCGATGTGTCGAAGCTGCAGCTTCTTCTCGAGAACCCATTCGATGGTTTGCGGATCGCGGCGGCCGGTGTTGATCGTGTAGAGTTCGACGGCGGCAATGGCGGTGTGGTCGCGGGACTGGCCGAGGTCGAGCCCGAAGTAGAAGTGATACTGCGTGGAGTTGAAACGCGGCGCAGTGATGCTCGCCAGCGTTTCGAGTTGCGGCTTGAAGGCGGCTTCGATGTCGTCCGAGGAAAGGAGTTGATCGCGCGAATCTTGGAAGACGCAGTAATACTCTTCAAGGAATGCGGCTTCGCTCTTTTCACTTTTCTCGCGGGCGAGGAATTCGGGACTGATCCAGGCGCAGTCCTCGACGGTCGACTGGATGCGGAGCCAGGCGGGATCGCCATTGTTCCAGAGTTCATAGAAGAAGCCGTGGCGTCCGCGAGGCGTCGACATCAGCCAGACCTCGCCTCCGGTGCGGGAGAGCATCGGCGTCAGCGTGCTGTAGAGGCTGTCGGAGACGCGGGCCGCTTCGTCGATCAGGATCATCGACACGCTCGAGAAGCCGCGGACGTTGTCGGGCTCGGCGGGCACGGCGACGATTCGCGCGCCATTGGAGAAGACCAGCGACAGAGGATTGTGGCCATCGCGGCGGAGAGTTGGCTCGACCGCGGATGCAAATTCCCGGATCTTGCGAAGGAGTTCGTTCGACTGGCGCATGGTGGGCGCGCAGATGAGGACGAGGGCGCGCGGATTGGTCCAGGCATGATGCACGGCCTTGATCGAGATGGTGGTGGACTTGCCCCACTGGCGGTTGCAGCAGAGGATGCCGCGGCGGGCATCGCTGTCGAGGACCGCGAGTTGTTGGGGCTCGGGCGTGAAGCCGAGTATTTCGCGCGCGAACGAAGACACTTTGAGCCAGGTGCGTACGATCTGGCGATGAGCCGGCCGCGCGGAGTTCCGGAGTCCGCTGGTGGACTTGGATCGGCTCATGCGGCCTGAGGCGGATCGAGCGGGCCCATCGCTTCGAGCACGGCTCTCCTCGCATCGGGGAACGGCGCGACGGCCCGGAGAACGGCTTGCAGGACCTCGGTGCAGTCATCGGCGGACACACTACGGGTGCCGCCCGGTTGCGGCGCGGGCAAGGCGGCGTTCCGGATGCATGGCAGGTCCGGAATTTGCTCCGATTTCCAGAGCGAACGCGGTTGGTAGGCCGGTTGGTCAGTGGTTGTCCAGTCCATTTTCGTGGTCCTCCCGGCGTTCCGGCGCGGGTTGAGGCTCAGGCTGGCTCGGGTGCGCGGGCCCGGATGGGGCGCGCGAGGGGAACTCGACGATCTTAGTAAGTTGATGCGCGGCGGGTTGCGGCTCGCCGGGTTCGTTTGTTCGAATTTCGTTTGCGGGCGGATCGATCGGGTTTTCCCGCAGGTTCTGAAAGGCCTTCAGGAGGCGGAGGTATTGGCGCGAGAGGCGCTCGGCGATGCGCTGGACGTTGTGGAGGGTGCGGCTCTCGTTGACCTCGTGATTGTAGGCGAGGGCGACACGGGTGGCGCCGTCGATGCGGTCGAATCGCGCGGCGATGTCGTTGGCCATGCGGTCCATCGAGAAGTTGAGTTGGGCGGCTTCGATGGCCTCGGCGCGCTGACGGCGCCATTGCACGCTGACCATTTCGTCGACGAGTTGGCGTTCGACCACGTTGGCCGGGCGGAAGAGTTGCTCGTAGTCGTCTTGGACCCTCTGGTAGGCTTGCTGGTCTTCGACGGTGAGGAGGATGGGGTTGCGGGCGGTGAGCCCGTGCTTGGTGGCGTTGCGCGCGGAGGCTGCCTTGCCTTCGGGCGTGGTGGGGCCGTGGGACTTGGCGCCGTTGTCGCGGCTGGTTTGGTGCTGTCTCTCGGTTCGCATTTTCTTTCTCCATTTCCTGATTGGATTCGTTGACGGCCTAGCTTCGCCGCCGAGTTCAGTTTCACGCCATGACCTGGGGTTGGCGTGAATCTACCCGCACCCTTTGGGGCGGAGTTCTCGCTAGGTTTTTGAAACTATTGGAGAAATAAAGTTGGTGTTTTGGGGGATTCGTTGTGACCGGGAAATTTGTGGTTCCACGCTGGGGTGGTTGGGTTTCACGCAGGGACGCTGGGAACGCTGGGCTTTGGGGGGGGACGCTCTAGTCTCCTCGTTGTTCGGTCGTGCCCGCTTCCGGGAGGCCTCGGACGACCCGGCGAATCCCATCCTTGACGAGCGGGACGTTGAAGTTGATGAGTAGGCCGAGGTGCAGACCGGCTAGCTTCAGGTAGGTGAGCACCTGGCGGAAGGCGACCGGCGGGAGTTCCTCGACTGACTTTATCTCGACGAGTACCAGATCCTCAACGATGAGGTCGGCTCGATAGCCCTCGCCCATTTTCACGCCGTCGTAGACGAGCGGAATGGAGACCTGCCTGGCGACACGCAGTCCGCGCTTGCGAAGTTCGTAGGCGAGGGTTTCCTCGTAGGCCGATTCGAGGAGTCCGGGGCCGAGGGTGGAATGAATGGCGACGGCGGCGTTGACGATTTTCCCGGAAATGGCGTTTATCGACATGCGGGTAGTTTGCGAGATTGCCCGTAGGGTACGCGGCCTTTGGGGGGTGGCCGTTTGCTCGCGCAGCCGTTGTATGCTGGTGGCTTGTCATCACAGAGCCAATGGCGCTAAAGAAATCGGACCTGTACTCTTCCCTTTGGGCGTCTTGCGACGAGTTGCGCGGCGGCATGGACGCGAGCCAGTACAAGGACTACGTCCTGTTCATGCTGTTCATCAAGTACGTGTCGGACAAGTACGCCGACTCCGATGACTTCGCGCCGCCCGTGACGATTCCGAAGGGCGCGAGCTTCCGCGACATGGTCGCGTTGAAGGGCAATCCGGACATCGGCAACAAGATCAACACGCAGGTGATCCAGCCGCTGATTGACGCGAACACACGGCTGGCGCGCAGCGACTTTCCCGATTTCAATGATCCGAACAAGCTGGGAGAGGGCAAAGACCGGGTGGAGCGGCTCTCCAACCTGATCGCCATTTTCCAGAAGCCAGAACTCGACTTCTCGAAGAACCGGGCCGAGCACGACGACATTCTCGGCGATGCCTACGAGTACCTGATGCGGCACTTCGCCAGCGAAAGCGGCAAGAGCAAGGGCCAGTTCTACACTCCCGCCGAGGTGAGCCGGATCATGGCGAAAGTGATCGGGATCTCGCCGGCGAACAGCGTCGCGGCGACCACGGCGTACGATCCGACGTGCGGTTCCGGATCGCTGTTGCTGAAGGTGGCGGCGGAGGCTCGCACTGCCATTACGCTCGAAGGCCAGGAGAAGGACGTGACCACGGCGGGCCTCGCGCGCATGAACATGATCCTGCACGATTTCCCGACCGCGAACATCCTCTCCGGGAATACGCTCTACGATCCGAAGTTCAAGAACGGCGAGCAGTTGCGGACCTATGACTATGTGGGCAACAATCCGCCGTCTTCCTATCGCTTGCCAAGTTAGAAGCCGAAGCGCTCCTGCTTGTCCATGATATTCCCCGCCTCCGCGCCGTGTGGTGCCGCGCTCGCACCGAATGCCAAGTGAACTTTCCTCGATGATCCGTTTCGCTCCCCGTCGCGCCGGGTATAATCGATGTAATCCTCAAAACTCCGCGGAAACTCAATGGGATGCGCAGCGCGGGAGCAGTCCATGCGTGATAGATAGTCAAGCAGTGTCGAGCCAAGAACTTCCCCGAAACGCGTCGGCACTGCATTACCCACTTGCTTATAGACCTGGGCCTTCGACCCATGGAAAATCCAGTCATCCGGGAAGCCCTGTAAGCGTTGGACCTCAAGTAGAGTGAGGCGGCGAAGTTGCCCTTGCCATCGCACCCAGTCCTGCGAGGCGCTTCCCGTAACGGTACGAGCGGGCATCGAAAGATCGGCAATGAAGGTGCCTTGCCGGTATCCCCAGTGCCCGCCTGGCCTAGTAGGCTCTGCCACTCCGGCGCTCTTCAACCCCGATCCCTCCGGGAGACGATCCAGTTCCAGGGCAAGTTTTCGAGTTGGAAATGTGAAGTTGGCCTCGTCCCCGTCACACTGGCAACTCAAGAACTCCCGTAGCGTCCTCCACGGCTGTTGCCCGAACAGGCCTGAGGCAACAGCGCTATGGGTTGGTTCGGGAATATCTGGAGCGACACCGTGTCGGACCCCCAAGATGAAACATCTGACTCGGCGCTGATATGACCCGTAATCTGCTGAGTTCAGCAATGCAGCCCTGCAACTGTAGCCGACAGCCTCCAGGCCAGCGTAGACGCGACGGATAACTCCGCCCGGCCGCCCTGCCTCATCTCTCGCCGTCACAATACCCCGGACGTTCTCAAACACGAATGCCTTTGGGCGCAGTTCGTCAACGAGTCTTACAAACTCCCCCACTAGCGAGCCCCGCTCATCCAAAATGCTAAGCTGTTTGCCAGAACTTGAGAACGCTTGACATGGTGGACCGCCGATCAGGCAGTCAATACCATGACAGTCACTCAAGGCATCAGCACTGACATCCCTAATGTCCGAATCCAAGATTCTCACTTGTCGAAAATAAACGTTACCGTCGCAGGATTGACGGCCCGCATTGGCACGTAGCGTTTTGACGAACATTGGCTCGACTTCACACATCACCTGCGTATGGAAGCCTGCTCGTTCGAAGCCAATATCCAGTCCGCCTGCCCCAGAGAAAATGCTAAGCAATTTGAAACGTTTCATCGGAATATCTCACACCAAGGCGTCAAGGGTGCTCAGATCGAACTCCCATGCCACTTCGACACCCGAGTCGCGGAGCGCATGGATGTTAGTTTCAGCGAAAAAGCCACCGAGTACCGCAACAGTTAGGGGAGCCCCCAATTCCGGAGACGAGTACCAAGAATGGGCTTTGTCGCAGCACTCCTTCACCCTTTTGAACGCGTCCAACGCGACGCCAACGGCCTTCGCCTCAATCAGCAATAGCTTGCCATCCCGCCTGCGGCGTACGACAAAATCCGCCTTCTGCGTTGAGATGCCGCGCACTTTGGTCTCACGAGTGTACTCCCCTATAGGCACATCTGTGACCGTTCGAACTGTACCGACGAACGCAGATCGAATGTAGCCGTGATGGATGAGGTGACGCTCTATCGCCGCTTCCTGCTGTTGCTTTCGCCAGTTCCGATAGGCGGTCTGTGCGCCTTGGTCAGATACGAGGGAGCAAGTCCACTTCCGCGCAAAGTCCTCGGCGAGAGCACGCAGCCCTCGCTTCATCGGAGAACTGAGCCACACGAATCGGTCGCGATCCAGATTTTCGTTCACGAATACACTTATCTGCTCAAACAGAGTGGCGTGTTTTTCGAGAGCCTGCGAACTCACTATTCGTGCGCGCTCAAACTTCTCCATCGTATCGAACCCGAACAACTGCCCAAACTTCATTTGACTAAACGTTGGGGCGACAACATAGCGAAGTATACGAATTATCCGGGTGTCACTCCCTACAGAGTGTCCAGTGATTCTTCGGAACCCGTCAGTCAGCCCGAACGCTATGTCGTAGATCTCTCCATTCTGAAGCAGCGCGGTGGCGTAGAGCTTTCGCATCGAATCCACGTAGATCCGCATTTCTTGCTCTCTTGCCCTAATTAGCTCGGTCATTGGCAAAGTGTGCGGGCGCGAGGACGCACCGGCAATCTGTGATTTTAGCACTTCAGTGGAGGCAATCAGCGAGGCGCCAGCGTCAAGGATTGGGGCGGCGGCGACTGCGCGCAAGGGCTGTGAACATGCCTGGCAAACGAAGCTCACGACCGCCACATGTGGAACAGGCATCAGCCCCTATCAAACGAGCCTGCGGACCAATCAATTGCTCCGGTATCGGATTCCGGTCCTAGGAAGCGGCTGGGAAGCCGCAAGAGACGGTTCATCTCGTGGATTTGGAGCATCCAGAGGAGGACGATTTCGCGATTCGCCGGGCCGGCGACACCGAGCAACGGGTCATCGAGCCTCGCCCACTACGTAGACTCCCTCCACACTGCGCGGCGGCCATGAGCGGCGCCCGGACCTCGTTCTGTACCTGAACGGCCTGGCGGTGGCCGTGATCGAGTTGAAACGCGGGTCGGTGGAAGTGGCGGAAGGGGTGCGGCAACTGATCACCAATCAGGAGCCGATCTTCAACGAGGGCTTCTTCACGACGGGGCAACGGGTGATGGCGGGCAGCGATTCGCAGGGGCTGCGCTATGGGACGGTGACGACGCCGGAGGACTTCTTCGTCGAGTGGAAGTCCACGAGCACGGAGACGTTGACGGCGGGAGCGCTGCTCGACCGGCCGCTTGCGGAACTGTGCGCAGGGCCGCGGCTGCTCGACCTGATCCGCAACTTCATCATTTTCGACGATGGGTGGAAGAAGGTGCCGCGCCCGCACCAGTTCGCGGCGATCGACGCGGCGCGCGAGCGGCTGCGGCGGCGCGAGGGCGGCGTGATCTGGCACACGCAGGGGAGCGGCAAGAGCATTCTGATGGTGCTGCTTGCCAAGTGGATTCTCGAGCATGATTCCGAGGCGCGCATCCTGGTCGTCACCGATCGCGACGAACTGGACCGGCAGATCGAAGGCGTGATGAAGAACGCCGGCGTGATCGGCGACAGTTCCCGCTCGCCCCGGATCACGAACCGGGCGGAGTTCGTCGCGAAGCTGGGGGCGACGGCGCCGCGGCTGCTGTGCGCGCTGATCCACAAGTTCGACCCGTCGGATCTGGGCGGGACACCGCCGCCGGTCCGGGGGCGGTTTTACGTTTTCGTGGACGAGTGCCACCGGACGCAGGGCGGCGCAATGCACAAGCAGATGAAGCGATGGCTGGAACACGCGATTTTCATCGGGTTCACGGGCACGCCACCGTTGCGGCGAGACAAACAGATGACGAGGGATGTTTTCGGCACCTACATCCATACGTACAAGTTTCACGAAGCGGTGAAGGACAAGGTGGTGCTCGATCTCAAGTACGAGGCGCGGAACATCGAGCAGCGGATCTCCTCGCGAGAGACCATCGACGCGTGGTTTGCGCAAAGGACACTGGGGCTCAACAATTACCAGCGGGCTCAGCTACGGCAGAAGTGGGCGACCCTCGAAGCGTTGATGAGCGCCAGCGAGCGGAAGCTGCGGATCATCGCTAGCATTCTGCCGGACTTCGATCTGGCGCCGCGGCTGAGCGAAGGGCGTGGCACGGCGATTTTGGTGGCCGCGAGCATCTACGATGCCTGCCACTACTTCCAGCTTTTGCAGAATACGGTGCTGCGGAATCATTGCCGGATCGTGACTTCCTTCGAGCCCAACCACAACGCCATTTCGCGCGAGCCGGCGCACGGTGACGAGCGGTTCAAGTTCGACATCTACACGGAGTGGGTGTTGCGGGAGGGGCAGGCAACAAGCGCCTATGAGCAGGATGTGAAGCGGCGATTCCTCAAAGAACCGGCGCAAATGCGGCTGCTGGTGGTGGTGGTGAGCAAGCTATTGACGGGGTTCGACGCGCCCTCGTGCACCTACATTTATCTCGATCACGAGTTGCGCGATCACAACCTGTTCCAGGCGATTTGCCGGACCAACCGGCTGGATGGCGACGATAAGCCTTATGGGCACATCGTCGATTTCAAGGAACTGTTCGGCAATCTGCAACAGGCGATCTCTGTCTACAGTTCGGACGAACTCGATATCGATGAGGGGTCGGGAGGCGGGAACAACATCGAGATCGAGAATTGGCTGGTCGCGGGACGGCGGCGGCTGGAAGCCGCGCGCGAGGCGGTGCGCCATCTTTGCGAGCCCGTGCGCGCGCCGCGAGAGTTGGAGCAATATCTCGCGTTCTTCTGCGGCAGCGCCGCGAACGCGGATGCGCTGGCCGAGACGGAGCCGTTGCGGGTGCTGTACTACAAGGCGGTGACCACGTTCGTCCGCGCCTATGCCGATCTTGCCTCGAACCTGACCGAGGCCGGATACAGCGATGCGGACGTGGCGGCGCTGAAACGTGAAGTGGAGTTCCAGACGGACATCCGGGCGGCGATCAAGCGATGCGCAGGCGAGGAACTCGACGTGAAGCGGTACGAAGCGGACATGCGGCACCTGCTGAACACATACGTGCAGGCGGAGCCTGCGCAGCCCGTCGGCAATTTGAGTTCGCTCTCGCTGATCGAGTTGATCATCGAGACGGGCATTCACGATGCGATCGCGCGGCGGTTGAACGAAAAGGGCAAGCTCTCCCGCAACGCGATCGCGGAGACGATCATCAACAATGTCCGGAAGACGATCATCCGCGAGCGGCTGACCGATCCGCGGTTTTACGAGGAGATGTCGAAGCTGCTGCAGGATCTGATTCAGATGAGCCGCGCGGATTCGGCGGCGTACGCGGAGTTTCTGCGGCGGGCGGAGGATCTGGCGCGGCGGCTGGCGCGGCGGGAGTCCGGCGGGCACCCGGTGGTGCTGAACGGCCATCCGGAGGCGATCATCATTTTCCGAAACCTCGACAGCCTGCCCGCGACTACGTTTGAATGCCCGGCCGACGAGGAGGGGCGGGCCCGGTTGGCGCTCGATATCGATCGCGTGATGCGCGAGCGGGCACCCGCGGGATGGAGGGGCGACGTGGCGCGCGAACGGCAGGTGGCGAACTCGCTTTTCCCGCTGATGAATCGTGACCGGCAGGCCACGCAGGCGTTGTTCGACTTGGTGAAGAGCCAGCGCGGCTACTGATAACCACGGAGACGATTCAGATCGGCGAGATCTCGATCCTGCTGACACGGAAGGCGGTGAAGAACGTTCACCTCTCGGTCCACCCGCCGGCGGGCCGGGTGACGCTGGTGGCGCCGGTGGGGACGCGATCCGAGGTGGCTCGAGCCTACGCGGTTTCCAAGCTCGGCTGGATTCGCGAGCAGTTGGCGCGCATGCGGAATCAGGAACGGGAAGCGCCGCGGCAGTTCGTAGAGCGGGAAAGCCACCAGGTGTGGGGCCGGCGGCACCTGCTCACGCTCGCCTACCGGGAGGGTACGCCTTCGGTGGTGCTCGATCACCGGAGGATCCGGCTCACGGTGCGGCCGGGGACCAGAGCGGAGCGGCGGGCCGAGGTGATCCATGAGTGGCACAAGGGTTTGCTGCACGCGGTCATTCCGGGGTTGATTGCGAAGTGGGAGCCGAAGCTCGGGGTGGAAGTGAAACGCTACTTCCTGCAACGGATGAAGACGAAGTGGGGGAGTTGCAACCACGCGGCGGGGAGCATCCGGCTGAACACGGAGTTGGTGAAGAAGCCGAAGGATCTGCTGGAGTACGTAGTGGTGCACGAGATGGTCCACTTGCTGGAGCCGGTGCATAGCGAGCGCTTCCTGCGGATTCTGGGGGAGGCGTATCCGGGGTGGCGGGAGGCCCGGGCGGAGCTGAATGAGTTACCGCTGGCGGCGGAGGCCTGGCGGGAGTAGGAGGCGCGCTTCAGCCCGGCGGCAAGGACCGGAGGCAAACGGCGCACCACGATATGGCGCCGCGCCGGATATGTCATTTCGGAGTGCATCATACTGGTATTCAGGAGATCACTGAGCCGAGATGATTGCCGGCATTGACAGTCCACCCTACCAGCAGCGCTTCGACGAACATCAGTTACGGGCGATGGACGTCAAGCGGCATCGACTCGGGGCGAGTTGGCCAAAGGTGGTTCACCCGCCGACCGCGAAAGGGAAGGATTTTCGCCTGAAGTTGCCCTTTCAAGAGACTTTCTTAGGCTCGTTCGAGGCCATGGTGGCTCATTCGATATCCGATCCCTTCACCAGCGATAGTGGCGTGGTGACGGTTTACCTGCGTGACACAGGCGGCCTGCCGGAAGCGCCTCAAACGGTTCACGACTGGGTCGCCACCGTTGGGCAATACGTGGGAATGCGAGACTACCTGGCGCTGTCCTATGCGCTGGACTTCGAGCGGGAAGAAGGGGACCCCAACCGGCCGCAGACGGAGGTAGGCGGTTTGCGAGCAACAGCCAAGCCATACAGCGGAGCCGCGGCATCCGAACGGACGCGCGCCGCCGCCGACAAACTGGCCGAGAGGTGCCTCCGGTTCCTCGAGGAGATGACCTGCTACCGAACCGCCAACTGTGTCGTTGCGATGCCGCCATCGGATCCGGCTCGCCAGTACTCCCTGCCTCGACATCTTGCGAGGCGCATCTCGGAGGCCCGCCCCGACCTTCCCGACTTCAGCAGCCATGTCCGGACCAAACGAGTGCGCGAATCGGTCAAGGACGTTCCGCATGCAGCAAAGCTGGACACTCTGCTCGGCACCATTGCCGTCGATCCCGGTGTATTCAACGGCAGGAAAGTGCTGTTGATCGACGACTTGTACCAGTCGGGCATCACCATGAACTACAGCGGTTTGCAATTGTTGCAAGCGGGAGCGAAAAAGATCTTCGGACTGGCCTGCGAGAAGACGTGCCGCAACGACGACAACGCCAGTGCGAGAATATAGGGGTCATGGCAGCCGGCGCGATGGCTCTCGATCTGATGACGCTGCTCGACGCTCCGGGCGTTGGGCCGAGCCGGGTCCGGAAAGTGCTCCGCAAGTGGGAGAGGTCTGACGCGGCCAGCCCGATCCTCGACGGCCGGACGCTGCGCGAAACCCTAACGGAATCGCAGGTGGGCGCGTTGCCGATGTGCCGCGCTCGTGTCGAGCGGCAGGCGGATGACCTGCGCAAGAAGAACATCCATGCGATCTCGATTGTCGACGCGGAGTATCCGGCGGCGTTGCGAGGTCTGCTGGGCGATGATGCGCCTCTGGTGCTGTTGTGCATGGGGAATCTCGAACTGCTGCATCGTCCTGGGGCCGGCTTTTGCGGCTCCCGTGAAGCCTCCGAGAAGGGCCTCGCAACCGCACGAGATTGCGCGGGGCTACTGGCGGGTGAAGGCGTCAACATCGTCTCGGGATTCGCGGCGGGCGTCGACATGAACGCGCACCGCGCGGCCCTCACGGTTGGCGGGACGACCACGATCGTGCTAGCGGAAGGAATCTTGCGTTTCCGGGTCAAGTCCGAGATTCGTGGGGAGTGGGATGAGTCGCGGGTATTGGTTGTCAGTGAATTCGGCGCGAATCTTGCCTGGAGCGTGAGCAACGCGATGCGGCGGAACCGGACCATCTGCGGACTCGCGCAAGCGCTGATTCTGATCGAAGCCCGATCGACGGGCGGGAGTATTCAGGCGGGGCGGGATGCTTTGCGGCTCGGTTTGCCGCTTTTTGCCGCCGTGTATGAGGGCATGCCGGAGTCCGCGACTGGCAACGAAGAGTTGCTTGGACAGGGAGCGCGGCGTTTGCTGAAGAGCCGGGCTTTGAACCGGCCCAACATTCAACCGATTCTCGATGTGATTCGGGCGGTGAGGCCGTTCGCTGGGCCCAGTGCGGAGCGATCACGGGTGGCGGTTTGAGGATTCCCCCTGGGTAGTTTGGCGCGGCGTGTCGCGGGATTCAACCAGGAGGTTGAACAAGGGGTCGATTTCCTCGGACGGCTCGGCGAGCTTCACCGAGCGGAGCCTGGTGAGGCGGAGGGCTCCCGCTCGCGTTCTGACGAACGACTCGAAGCGTTCGCGGTCCGGGAACTCTTCGGTGTATCGGGTCAGGCGGGATTCAAGTGCGGTCCGCTCAACTTCGAAGAAATGCCAATCCTGTTCGCCGAACAGGTGCTCGACGGCGGTCCTGCGCTCGGCGAAGCGCGCGGAGAGGTTCGGAACGGCGGGGCAGAAGAGGACGATGCCGACATTGACCCCTTCGAGGCGCGACGGGTCCGGGCAGTACTGGACGAGGGAATAGTAGCCGCGCACCATCGTGATTGTCTCCGCACTCTCAGTCTATCCATTCCAGGCTCCCCTGCATCCGAAGAGCCAGTGGCCGATGTTCGCCGAGGTGAATTTGGTTCTCGCGGGAACACATCGGAATCAATACCGATGAATTGGCGGAGTATCTGGACACGGATGGGGACCGAGTCGCACGGTGGGAATCGGGTAGTGAGCGGATCGGGGCGGGAGCAGACCGGCTGGTGAGGATGGTGGCGGCGGCGTTGGACGGCGAGTTGCGAGCGGAGGCGGAGGCGGTGGCGCGGCATTTGCCGATGATCGCGGATCAGTCCGGGGACGGGTTCGAGTTGCAGGTGGACGTGGAGACTCTGCGGACGGCGTTCGTGCGGGTGTCGCGGGCGGCCTGATCGTCAGTTCGTTGGGCGCTCGCCCGCAGTGGCCCGCAACCTCAGAGTGGGGCGGGTTCCGATCGATGCGCTCTGACTGACGGGAATGCGTGTATACTCAGGATGTACCTTTCGCGGTACAGGTGGCGATGGACTCGAGCGCGGCACCAAGAAAAGTACCTCTGATATTCTTTCGCACCCGAAGCGGAAGCGAACCCGTGCGCGAATGGTTGAAGTCGCTCCCAGAGGCTGAGCGTCATCGCATTGGAGGGGACTTGCTCCGCACTCAGTTCCGCTGGCCCGCTGGAATGCCACTCTGCCGGGCGATGGGCGACGGGATGTGGGAGATCAGAAGCGATCTGCCCTCCGGACGCACCGCGCGAGTGTTCCTGTGCCTGTATCGAGAGCACTTGGTCGCTCTACATGGGTTTTTCAAGAAGACCAGGACTGCGCCGGAGGACGACTTGGCGCTGGCGCGAAAGCGCCAGAAGGAGTTGATGAAGTGAGCAAAAAACACATGGGCTCGAGCATTGATGATTTCCTCAAGGAGGAGGGGATCTTCGAGGCCGTTCAGAACGAAGCAATCAAGGAATTGGTGGCGTGGCAACTCGCTCGAGAGATGAAGCGCAAGCGCATTTCGAAGAACAAGATGGCGGCTTTGCTGAAAACGAGCCGGACGCAAGTTGACCGGCTGCTCGACGGGCGGAACGACGTCCTGCTATCCAGTCTCGAGAGGGCGGCGGCGGTCGTGGGGCGGCGGATCTCCATCCAGTTGGTTTAGGAGTTGGGTTACTGCTCGCGCCCGGGCTCGATACAACGGGCGGGGCGTGAAGTTCGCGGACGGGCCTGCGCCTTGTAATATTACATGCTAGACTGCTTGGCAGATCCCCATGACGGACCAGTTGAAATGGCGGAAGAGGGCCGGACTCACGCAGGTGGAGGCGGCGGCGATGCTCGGAGTGTCGCAGCCATACCTTTCGCTGCTCGAACGCGGTATGCGACCGCTCACGCCCGCCCTGCGCAACCGGATCAATGCCTCGCGGCGGAACTCGCGCGGGGATGACGCCAATGAGCAGTTTCGGGCTCAGTTGGGCCGCCTCGGCTATCCGGGGTTCGCGCATGTGAAGCGGTCCGGACGGCGGATGCGAGCGGATGTTCTGCTGGCGGCCGTGCTGGCGGTGAGCGACGCGGACACTCGTGTTGTGGAGGCGCTGCCGTGGCTGGTCAAGCAACGTGAGGCGGAGTTGGATTTCGATTGGCTGGTGCGGCAAGCCAAGCTCGGCAATTTTCAGAACCGTTTGGGATTCGTGATCGAGTCCGCTGGCGCCGATCGGCGGGAGGGAACCGCGGCGGCATGCGAGTTGCAGCGCGCGCGACTACTGCAAGAAGGTACGCTGTGCTGGGACTCGATGCCGATTGCGACCCGTGATTGGATGCGAATCCACCGGAGTCCGCTGGCGGCCCGATGGAATCTCTTGACCATGCTTGGCAGCGGAGACGGTAGCCGTGGCACGTGAACGCCCATCCGAGCCTTGGTTCTCGTTCCTGTCGGATCTCGACAGCGCGCTCGGCGCGCCCGCGATCTGCACTGCATCGGGGGATTCATCGTCAGTCAGTATTACAGACTGAGCCGGGAGACAGGCGACTTGGATGTACTCACGGTGACTCCGGCGAACGCCCGCGTGGTAAGGATTTTTCCAGCTTGGGCCAACGTCCGCCTGTGGGCGCTCGAGCCGCATGACCTGGCACTAACCAAACTCGAACGAAGCAACGATCGGGATATCCGGGACGTGATCTATCTGGCGCAGGCGGTCTGCTCGACCGGGAAACACTGCTGAGGCGATTCGAAACTGAACTGGAGCCGCTCACGACCGCCAGGACTCCGACGTGGAACCGCACTACGCTGCTGATGTGGCTGGACACCTGCTGGCCCCGCTGATCTCCGTACGGTTCACGCCGGGTCACGGCTCGACCCTTGAGTTGGGGATACAATCCTTATTTCACGCAGGGACCGCAGAGGGCGCAGCCCAATGAGATCTCTTCTACACTCCCCAGGAGTAATCCGACAGCGCCTTCTCGATCGTCTCGTCCTGCTCGGTGATCCGCATCAGCTCGAGTTTGATCGCGTCGAGCAGGGCGTACCAGCTTGCTTCGATGACGTTTTCGGAGACTCCGACGGTCGCCCAGCTTCGCTTTGCGTCCGACCATTCGACGTGGACCCGGACTTTCGCGGCGGTTCCCTTCTTCGAATCGAGGACGCGGACCTTGTAGTCGGTCAGGCGGACTCCGGCGATGCCGGGGTAGAGCGAACTGAGGCACTGGCGGAGGCAGAGGTCGAGGGCGTTGACCGGGCCGTGGCCGTTGGCGGTTGCCGAGTGGACTCCGTCCTGCGCCTTGAGGTTCACCGTTGCCGTGGTCATCGAGGGGCGCGAGCCGGTCATCTTCGTCGCGACTTCGAAGTTGATCACCTCGAAGAATTTCGCGTTCGGGTGGAGTGCCTCGCGGACCAGTAGCTCGAAGGTCCCCTCGGCCGATTCGAGTTCGTAGCCGAGATACTCCATGTGCTTGATGCGCTCGAGGAGTTCGCGGCGGGCTTCCTCGGAGAGGCGGTCGGCGAGTCCTTTTTCCTTGAGCTTGTAGAAGATGTTGCCGCGGCCGGAAAGGTCGCTGAGCAGGACGCGCTGGTGGTTGCCGACACGGGCCGGCTCGACGTGCTCGTAGGTGTGCGAGTCCTTCAGCACGGCCGCTACGTGGACACCACCCTTGTGCGCGAACGCCGAGTGCCCGACGTAAGCCTGATCGTTCCGGAGCGGGAGATTGGCAAGGTCGGCGATGAAGTGAGCGAGTTGGGTGAGGCTCTGGAGTTTCTCGGGCCCGATCGTCGAGTGTCCGAGTTTGAGCTCGAGATTCGCGAGTACCGAGACCATGTTCGCGTTGCCGCAGCGTTCTCCGTAGCCGTTCATGCAGCCTTGTACGTGCGTGCATCCGGCTTCGACCGCAACGAGTGTGTTCGCCACCGCGACGTCCGAATCGTTATGGGTGTGGATTCCGAGGATGCCGTCGAAGCGCTGGCGGACCAGCGCGACCACTTCGGCGAGTTGGTTGGGCAAGTTGCCGCCGTTGGTGTCGCAGAGGCAGAGCACATCGGCGCCCGCGGCCTTGGCGGCTTCGAGCGTTTTCAGTGCGTAGTCCGGGTTCGCCTTGTAGCCGTCGAAGAAATGCTCGGCATCATAGATGACCTCGCGACCGTGATCCTTGAGGAACTTCACTGTGTCCGAGATCAGCTCGAGGTTCTGTTCGAGCGAGATTCCGAGCGCGCGGTGAACGTGGAGATCCCAGGTCTTGCCGAAGATGGAGACCGCCGGGGTTTCGGCGCCCACCAGGGCGAGCACGCTGGGATCCTTGTCGACCGAGTGTTTTGCGAACCGGGTGGCACCGAACGCGCAGAGCCGTGCATGCTGGAACTTCAGTTCCTTGGCTCGCGCGAAGAACTCCTTATCCTTGGGATTGGAGCCGGGCCACCCGCCTTCAATGTAGTCAATACCAATCTCATCCAGCTTGGTGGCGATCATTATTTTGTCGTCCACCGAGAAGGAAACGGCTTCCCCTTGGGTGCCATCGCGGAGAGTGGTATCGAACGTGAAGATTCGCATCTAAATTAGCGGGATCGGCTTATGCCTGCGGTACGCCCGCCTCCTTTTTCTTCTTGAGGAACGGCATCATGGAGCGGAGCTCAGCGCCGACGGTTTCGAGCAACTGGCCCTGCTGGGATTCGCGCATGCCGAGGAACTTCTTGCGGCCGCCCGAGCGATTCTCTTCCATCCAGGTGCGGGCGAATTCGCCGGACTGGATTTCGGCGAGGATCTTCTTCATTTCGGCGCGGGTCTGATCGTTGATGATACGCGGTCCGCGGGTGTAGTCGCCGTATTCGGCGGTGTCGGAGACCGAGTAGCGCATGTAGTTGAGTCCGCCCTCGTAGATGAGATCGACAATCAACTTCAATTCATGCAGGCACTCGAAGTAGGCGATTTCCGGAGCATAGCCGGCGTCGACCAGGGTTTGGAAGCCGGCGCGGATCAGTTCCGCGGTTCCGCCGCAGAGAACGGCCTGTTCGCCGAACAGATCGGATTCGGTCTCCTCGCGGAAGGTGGTTTCGATGACACCGGCCTTGAGACAGCCGAGGCCGAGGGCGTAGGCGAGCGAGCGTTCCATCGCCTTGCCGGAGGCGTTCTGGTGGATGGCGACGAGTCCGGGGACGCCGACGCCTTCGGTGAAGAGCTCGCGAACGCGGTGGCCGGGAGCCTTGGGCGCGATCATGGTCACGTCGACCGAGGCGGGCGGCTTGATGTATCCGAAGTGGATATTGAAGCCGTGGGCGAACATGAGGGTCTTGCCGGGGCCCATGGAGGGGGCGATTTCCTTGTCGTAGATGTCGCCCTGGATGTGGTCACTCACCAGGATCATGATCATCGTGGCCTCTTTGGCGGCTTCAGCGACGGACATGACTCGCAGGCCGGCGTCTTTCGCCTTCTGCCAGCTCTTGGACCCGTCATAAAGACCGACGATCACGTTGGCGCCGGAATCGCGCAGGTTGAGCGCGTGGGCATGGCCCTGGCTGCCGTATCCGACGATGGCGATCGTCTGGTCATTCAGATGGCTGAGAGTGCCATCCTTTTCGTAGAAACGATTAGGCATTGATTGCTCCGTTGGTGGTGGGGGACTTGGACGCCGCGGCGGGGACCGGGGACGATAACCGCAACTTACGCGGTTCGAGCGAAACGGCGACGGCGCCGGAGCGGGTCACTTCGATTTCGCCATAACTGCGCATGACGTCGATGAATTCGTTCAACTTCTCCGCGTCGCCGGTGGCTTCGAGGGCGAAGCCTTCCGTCGATGAGTCAATGACGCGGGCGCCGAAGATTTCGGCTTCCTTGAGGATCGCGGTACGGGATTCCATGGCCGAGCGAACGCGCATGAGCACGAGTTCGCGCGCGACGGCAGGGCCTTCGCTGAGGTCATTCGCCTGCAGGACGTTGATCAGCTTGTTCATCTGCTTGATCACCTGCTTGCGGAGGTTGGGCTCCACATCGACGGCAATGGTCATGCGCGAAAGGCTCGGGTCGGTCGTGCGGCCAACCGTAAGGCTTTCGATGTTATAGCCGCGGGCGGAGAGCAGGCCCGTGACGCGCAGCAGGGCGCCGGGTTTGTTTTCGAGTAAAACCGAGATGATCTGTAACACTTATCCAACCTCCACGGGCTTAGGCGGCGCGAGCACCATCTCATTGATGGCCGCGCCGGCCGGGACCATCGGATAGACGTTTTCGTACGGGGAGACCTTGACGTTGAGCAGGTAGGGACCCGGCTCGTTGACCGCTTCCTGAAGGGCGGAGGCGAGTTGAGACGGACGGTCGATCGTGCGGCCCTTGAATCCGTATGCCTCGGCCAGTTTCTGCGCGTCAGGGAAACAATCGAGCGTAACAGCGTTGAGGCGGTTGTTATAGAACAGTTCCTGCCACTGGCGGACCATGCCCAGGTATCCGTTGTTCATGACGATGATCTTGACCGGAAGCCCGTAGCTGGCGATGGTGGCGAGTTCGGGCACCGACATCTGGAATCCGCCGTCACCGCAGATGGCGAAGACGAGTTTGTCGGGACGAGCGAACTGGGCGCCGATGGCGGCGGGGAGGCCGAAGCCCATGGAGCCGAGTCCGGAGGAGGAGAGCCAGAGGCGGGGCTGATTGAAGCGGATGAACTGGGCGGCCCACATCTGATGCTGGCCGACGTCGACCGAGACGACAGCTTGGCCGCCGGAGAGGCGGTCGATTTCCTGCATGAGGTGCTGCGGTTTGATTTCGGAATCGGAAACGCTGGGCTTGAG
>CADECY010000128.1 GCA_902825945.1 uncultured Acidobacteriota bacterium | reverse complement strand
GACGAGACTTCCGGCCAAGACCAGACCGCCGAGCAACAGCTTTTGAAAAGGAATGTGATGCGTCATGCCCCTACACGCGCAGACCGAGCGGAAAAGGTGACATCGCCTCGGGCGAGCGCGGTATAGTAACCCAAAGGTGCCCCTCAAAATTTCCGCGTTCCCCAAGTGCTATCTCGACACCATCGCAGGCACCCGAGAGATGTCGGTCTTCGATTGGATCGAGATGGCCAAATCGCTCGACGCCGACGGCCTCGAGATGTACGACGGCTTCTTCACGAGCCTCGAGCCCGCCTACCTCGATAGTGTCGGCGAGGCGATCCACTCGGCCGGATTCGAGATGCCGATGTTATGCTGCTCGCCCGATTTCACCAGCCCCGATCCGGATGTTCGCAAACGCAGTGTGGAGCGCGAAATCGCGATGATCGGAGTGACGCGGCGGCTCGGCGGTCCGCGCGCCGTGTGCCGTGCGCTGAGCGGACAGCGATATCCGGAAGTCAGCCGCGAGCAGGGAATCGAGTGGTGCGCACAATGCATCAACGAGTGCCTCCAGGCCGCGCGCGAACTCGACATTGTACTCGGACTCGAGAATCACTACAAGGACGGCTTCTGGAAGTATCCGGAGTTCGCCCAGAAGAAGGACGTCTTCCTCGGACTCGTGAATGCGATCGAGGATCGTACTCACTTCGGAGTTCAGTACGATCCGTCGAACGCGATCGTGGCGGGCGACGATCCGGTCGAGTTGTTGCTCGAAGTCGCGCCGCGCGTGGTGAGCATGCATGCGTCGGATCGCTATCTGGCCGAGGGAACCACACTCGAGGAGTTGAAGCAGAACGACGGCACGCTCGGCTATTCACCGAACCTGCGCCACGGCGTGACGGGCAAAGGCCTGAATGACTACCCCGCGATCTTCCGGATTCTCGCTGGAAACGGCTATCGCGGCTGGATCAGTATCGAAGACGGCATGAACGGAATGGACGAGATGGCCGAGTCGCTCGCGTTCCTGCGGAAGATGGGAGCGATCTACTTCCCGTGAGAAAGGTCCGGACCGCCATCATCGGCTGCGGCAAGGTGGGTCACCTGCACGCGGCCGCGCTCCAGGAATTGCCCGAGTCGGACTTCGCTGCCGTTTGCGATTCGAGCGCGGAACGCGCGAAGTCGTTCGCGGCGCAGTACGGAACGCCGGCGCCATTCACGGATCCGGAAGAGATGTTCCGCGCGGTGGGAGTCGAGGCGGTGATGCTGTGTACGCCGCATCCGTTGCATGCCGAACATACGATTGTCGCGGCCGGATGCGGCGTCCACACGCTCGTCGAGAAACCGCTCGCCGCATCGCTCGCCGATTGCGACCGCATGATCGCCGCCGCCAAGCGCGGAGGTGTCAAGCTCGGCGTCGTGAGCCAGCGCCGTTTCTTCGAGCCGGTGGCGCGCATGAAGGCTGCGATCGGTGCGGGCAAGATCGGCAAGCCGATTCTCGGAACGTTCCTCATGTTGAGCTGGCGCGATGCCGCCTACTACGCCTCCGATCCGTGGCGCGGAAAGTGGGACACCGAGGGCGGCGGCGTGCTCGTCAATCAGTCCCCGCACCAACTCGACATGCTGCAGTGGTTCATGGGCCCGATCGAGGAGATCTCCGGATACTGGGCGAACCTGACTCATCCGTTCGTCGAAGTCGAGGACACTGCCGTTGCCTCGATTCGCTTTCGCAATGGCGGACTCGGTTCCATCGTCACCAGCCTCAGCCAGAAACCTGGAATCTATACGAAGGTCCATGTCCACGGATCGAACGGAGCATCGGTCGGAGTGCAAACCGACAGCGGCGCCACGTTCGTAGCGGGGATGTCCGAGATCGCCGATCCTCCGTTGAACGATGTTTGGACGATTCCGGGTGAGGAGCACCTGCTGAAAGAGTTCGAGGCGGAGGATCGCGCCCGCTTCCGGCAGATCAACGCGACTCGACACTATCACGCCTTGCAGATCCGCGATTTTCTCCGTGCGATTCTCGACGATCGCGCGCCCTCGGTGACGGGTGAAGAGGGACGAGTGGTCGTTGAAATGTTCCAGGCGATCTACCGTTCCAACCGCGACCGGTGTCCGGTGAAGTTGCCGCTCGAAGCGGAGTAGCACGGTACCATCGTGTCATGAAGGCAACCGCTCGCCGGATTATCAAGGACGGCAAGCCGAGTCCGGACCCGTATCACGCTGCTGCCGTCGAGCGTGGGCGTGCGGCGGTCCGGCGGCTGCAAGAGATGGGCATCATCGATGCGGAGGGCCGCCGCATCCGAACTGACCTTCCCCCAGACATGGAGGAAGGAAAGGACCTCGACTTCGGCGGCTAATGCGCCCTCGAATGATGGTGATCGAGTGTTCGCCCCCGTGGCTTCGTCAAGCCCCTCGACTTGGACTGACGCCGTTTAGATCTCGCCGACAGCCCGCTCGATCAAGCTCCGTGACACCGACTGAATCCCGGTGTGCTCCATGTAGTTCGTGCTCACGTCGAGGAACGCCGCCAGATAGTCCAGCCGGCTCTCGCTGAAATCGACGAAGCCATTCAACCGGCCGAGCACCGAATCGAGCGTCACGCCGTATCGGCCCGCAAATTCGCCGACGTATCCGGACGCGGCGGAGACCGCATTGCCGACGAAGGCCGCGCCACCGGGCAGCAGTCCCTTGACGCGCTGGAAGATCGCATTGTCCTCGATGTCGGACGGGTTGAAGTTCGCGATCGTCTCCGACAAGCGCCCCGCGTAGTCGGGCCCGAGCGGAATCAATCCGTCGAACGTGACAATGCCAGCCATGCGAATCAGGTTTTCCTTTTCGTAGGCCTTCAACGCAGCGAGGAAGTCGCTGATGCTGTCGCCGGGAAATCCGTTCGCGTAGCAGAACGCCGAACATTCGAGCGCGATCTTCAACGCGAGGTCGAACGTTTGCGCCGTGTCCTCTTTGGGCGTCAGTTTGCTCAAGAACGAAAGCAGCCCAACCTTTTCGCCCAGCTTGTGCGCGGCAGCCGCCCAGCCGACCTTCGAGTCGGCGCCATCGACCAACTGGTAGAGCTGGATCGCGCGCTGATAGCCTTGGGATGAATCGCCGTAGAGTTGCAATGCGCGATCGCGAACACTCTGGATGATCCCCGCGTCCTGTTCGCCCGTGACGTGGCGGATCATGTTGTCGAAGCCCGTGACGTTTTGCCACTGTCCGGGCGCGATGAAATCGAGCGCGCCGAGCGCGCGGGTGGTCATGTTGGACGAAGGCAGTTCGTCCACGAGGCGGTCAATCGATGTGCTCATTTCGAGGGCTCCTGAACGTCAGCGGGCCAGCCGCGCGAGATCGAACTTGGCGAGCCACGCTTCGCGATCCTGCGTGGTGAACGAGGGTTGCAGCGAGCGGACCTGCACCTGATACCGGTCGCCCACCAGCACCGCCGTTCCCTGCGATCCCACAGGCGCCGCCGGATATCCCGAGATCTTGCGTGTGGCCGTCTTGAACTTGTCTCGCGCGGCCGGATTCGCGGCCGTGTCGGAGACGGAAAGGGTTGCCACGCGTGTTCCGGCTTTGGTCAGGTCGGCTTGCGAGAATCCGTCCTTCTCTTGCGTGAACACTACTTTGAAGTCGCCGCTTCCATCCGGAAACGCTTTATTGAGCGCTGATCCAGCCGTTGCTTCCTTTTGCGGAATTGCGGGCGGAGCGTTCGAAGGAAGCGACGCGACGGGCCGGGCAGGGGGCGAATCTTCCTTGCCGAGCGACTTTAGTGCGATCCATCCGATGACTACGACAGCGAGAATCAACAAGAGCTTTTTCATGGGGATTTCGGCCAAGTATAGCGGATGCGCGAAACTGATAGGGAATGCTTGACCTGCTCCCGATCGACCGGATCGCCGCCACCGCCGGAATCCCCGCTGAATTCATCGAACCATACGGACGCTACTGCGCGAAGGTCCGTCTCGAGTATCTCGATTCGCCGCCCGTCCGGGAGCCCGGCAAGCTGATCCTCGTCACCGCGATCACCCCGACGAGCCACGGGGAAGGGAAGACCGTCACCTCGATCGGACTCACGCAGGCAATCCGCAAGCTGGGCCACAATGCGATCGGAACCCTGCGCCAGCCGTCGCTCGGTCCCGTGTTCGGCGTGAAGGGTGGAGCCAACGGAGGCGGCAAGTCGCAACTCCATCCCGCCGAACTGATTAATCTCCACTTCACGGGAGATTTTCACGCCATCACTTCGGCGCACAATCTGCTCGCCGCGATGACTGACTCGCATCTGTTCCACGCCAACGAGCCGGCCCTCGATCCGGCGCGGGTCATCTGGCCGCGCACCATGGACATGAACGATCGCGCGTTGCGCAAGATCGTCTGCGGCGTGGGCGGCAAGGCGAACGGCGTCGAGCGCGAGTCGGGTTTCGTGATCACGGCGGCATCGGAGGTGATGGCCGTACTCGCGCTGGCGAACTCGCGCGAAGATCTCCGCCGCCGCCTCGAGAATCTCGTGGTTGGCTTTGGACCCGGTGGTGAAGCGGTGACGGCGAAGCACATCGGCGCCGTCGGTTCGATGATGGTTCTGCTGAACAACGCGCTGCTTCCGAATCTCGTGCAGAGCACCGAGCACGCGCCGTCGTTCGTTCACGCGGGCCCGTTCGGGAACATCGCACATGGCACCAGTTCAGTCCTGTCGCAGAAAATGGCGCTGCGCTGCGCCGATTACGTGGTGAACGAGTGCGGGTTCGCGGCCGATCTCGGTTTCGAAAAGTACCTCGACATCGTGATGCGGTCGAGCGGAATCACACCTGCCTCCGCGGTCCTGGTCGCCTCGGTGCGCGCGCTCGAGGCACATGGAGGCATGGCGAATCTCGGCCATCATATGGACATCCTCGAAACATTCGGGGTCTCTTATGTTGTGGCGCTCAATCGCTTCCCAGGAGACACGGATGCGGAAGTGGCGGAGGTCCGCGAGTTTTGTCAGTCGCGCGGCGTTGCCTGCGAGGAATCCGATGTCTTTGCCCGTGGCGGTGAAGGCGGACTCGCGGTCGCCGAGCGGGCTGTCGTTCTGGCGCGGCATCCGCGGCCCGCACCGAAGCCGGTTTACGAACTCGATGCGCCGCTGGCGGCGAAGATCGACGCGGTGGCCCAGCGCGTCTATGGCGCGGAGGGCGTGGTTTTCGACGAGAAGGCCAGGCAGAAGCTCGATCAGTACACGGCGCTCGGCTACTCGCATCTCCCGATCTGCATGGCCAAGACGCAAAGCTCGACGACGGACGATCCGAAGATCATGGGCGCGCCAAGAGGCTGGACTCTTCGCGTCACCGATGCCGCGCTTTCCGCTGGCGCCGGATTCGTAGTCGCCATCGCCGGCAACATGATGCGCATGCCGGGGCTCGGAAAAGCGCCGCGCGCGTACGACCTCGACGTTGACGCATCGGGACGGATCACCGGGCTTTCGTAGCCGCCGCATGCTAGAATCGCGGCATTCCAGTCAGAAGGGGATTTGCCGTGGTTAGCAAACTCGCACTCGCCCTCGTCCTGTGCGCCGCGTCCTGGGCACAGAGCACCGCTACGATCTTCGGAACCATTCAGGATTCCGCGGGAGGTGTCGTCCCTGGCGCGCAGGTTGTCGCCACCCACGTCCAAACCGGCACGGCGCGAACCGTGACGACAGCGGACGACGGAGGCTACGTCTTCGTGCAGCTTCCTGTCGGGACATTCAGCGTAAAGGCCACTGCCGCCGGATTCAAGGAGTCGGTTCAGAACGACATCCTGATCCAGGTGAGCGAAAACCGCCGTGTCGACTTCTCGCTTCAAGTTGGCCAAGTCAGCGAGCGAATCGAGGTCGAAGCCCAAGCGGCGCAGGTGGAAACGCGCACGGGCACGATCGGCGAAGTAATCGACTCCAAGCGAATCGCCGAGCTTCCGCTCAACGGACGCAATCCAGTACAACTCCAACTTCTCGTCCCCGGCGTGGGCCGCCGCGGCGGGCGCGACCAGCAGCAAAACGAAACGGTGTCGGTCAACGGATCGGCGTTTCGCGGCAACAACTATGCTCTCGACGGCGGAGACAACCAGGACCCGTTCTTCAACACACCGGCGCCGTTTCCGAATCCCGACGCGTTGCAGGAGTTCTCGATCGAGACCAACGGCTATGGCGCCGACAAGGGCCGCAATGCGGGCATCTTCGTGAGCGCGGTGACCAAGTCGGGCACGAACCAATTTCACGGAACGGCGTTCGAGTACCTGCGCAACGACAAGCTCAACGCGCGCGACTTCTTCGCGGTGACGGTTCCGCCGTTCAAGCGCAATCAGTATGGCGGCACGATCGGCGGTCCGGTCCGGCGGGACAAGACGTTCTTCTTTGCTTCCTATCAGGCAACTCGCGAACGAAGCGCGCCCGGCGTCACCACGACACTCGTACCCAGCCCGGCAATGCGCCGAGGGGATTTCTCGGGGATCCGCACCGTGGTGCGCGATCCGAACGGCGGCAATTTCCCCGGCAACATCATTCCGGCCAGCCGCGTCTACCAGCCATCGCTGAAGTTCCTCGATACCTTCGTGCCGCTGCCGAACCGTCCCGACGGACTTCTCAGTTTCGCGAGCGCGCAGTCGATCGACGACGATCAGATCATCGGCAAGGTGGACCATCAACTCAATGAGGCTCACCGCCTCTCGTTCCGCTTGCTGTGGAACGACAACGCGACCAAACAGGCCGTCGGCACGATACCCAACCTGCTGGCCAACATTCCCTACAAGAACTGGAATGGAACCGCGAGCGACACTTGGATCATGTCGCCGCGCACCGTGAACTCGCTCACCGTCACCATTCAGAACATCGAGCGAGATCAGGCGGCGATCACGCCGGGTAACGTTGGCTGGCGCGACTTCGGATCGGGCATCGTGCGGGCGCATCGCGAAGATACGGTCGCCGCCACCGACACGAACGTGATCGGCTATTTCTATGCGTTCACGCGCCATCCTCTCTATCAGCAGCGATACTTCTACCATGTGCGGAACGAGACATCGTTCAGCCTGCGTTCACACCTGCTGAAGCTGGGCGGCGAATGGCGCTACAACGAAGTCGACAGGCGTGAGCGGTTCCAAGGGGATCCCGCCATCGCCTTCCGCGGCCAGATCACCGGCGATTCGATGGCCGACATGATGATCGGCCGGCCGGACTCCATCAATCAGAACTCGGGCGCCGAGAGCTATCCGACAGGCAAGGAGGTCAGCCTGTTCATCCAGGATGACTGGAAGATCGCGAGAAGGCTGACGGTGAATCTCGGCTTGCGATGGGATCCGTTCCTGCCACCTCCCGACAAGCGGGGAACGGGTGCGATGTTCCGTGCCGGACAGCAATCCACGTACTTCCCCCGCGCTCCGTTGGGCATGGTCTATTGGGGCAGGGATGCCGGCGTTCTGGATAAGTACGGCTTCGGCAACGTCTACAGCAATTGGTCTCCTCGAATCGGATTCGCCTTCGATCCAACCGGCTCCGGCAAGTCGAGCCTGCGCGGGGGCTACGGCATCTTCTACGGTTCGCGATCGCTGCAGATGGTTGGCGGCGGTGGCCCGGGATTCGTGCTCACCGCCAACATGAATCCCGTTCCCGGCGGTATGGCGAATCCGTATCAGGGTATCGGCGGTAATCCCTATCCGTTCGACCCTCCCACTACGGAAGAGCAGCGGCGCGCGTTCACCTTCGTGCGTCCCGTATCGGTGGGTGGTTGGGACGCGGACTTTCGCAACGCGGTTGTCCAGCAGTGGAACTTCAGCGCGCAGCGCCAATTGTGGCAGAGCTGGATTTTCACCGCGGCCTACGTGGCGAGCAAAGGGAATCATGTCGAGACAACGCGTCAGGACAATCCCGGGGTCTTTGGCCGCACCGGCAACCTCCAGCAGCGCCGCATCTATCCGGAGTTCGCCGGAGTGGGAACCAGCAGCGCCGAAGGCAACTACACGTTCCACTCCCTGCAACTCTCCGTGAACAAGCGTCTGGCGAAGGGAGTCACGTTGATGGCGAGCTACACGTGGGGCCGCAACATCGACAATGTCGCCGATCCGCAAACCGGCAACGATTTCCGCCGCGAGAAGGCGATCTCGCCCAACAATATCGATCACCGCGTCGTCAGTAGCTTCATCTGGGAGTTGCCGCGCTATCGTGGCAACCGCATCGCGCGTCAGTTGATCGACGGCTGGGAGATGAACGGAATCGCTTCGTTCGAGAGCGGACTCTATTTCAATGTCGTGAGCGGGCGCGACAACTCCGGAACCGGGATCAATCTCGACCGGCCCGACCTGGTGGGCAATCCTCACCTCGATACCGGCCGGTCCCGCTCGGAATTGATCAATCGCTACTTCAACGCCGCGGCGTTTGTGCAGAATGCTCCCGGCACGTTCGGCAACGCTGGGAGAAATCTGATCGCGGGCCCCGGAGAAGCGCTGGTCGACCTCGGGCTGGTCAAGACGTTCGCCATCACCGAGCGGCATCGTGTCCGCTTCCGCGCTGAAGCATTCAACGCGTTCAATCGCGTGAATCTCGACAACCCCAACGGCAATCTGCTGGCGCCGAACGTGGGCCACATCACCGGAGCCGGCGCGCCCCGCGTCTTCCAACTCGCGCTACGCTACGAATTCTGATCGAATCATGAAACTCACACGGCGTGCCTTCGTGGCCGCATCGGCCGCTGGAGCCAGCGCGCAAACGGCGAACGGATTCAAGAGCGATTGGCGCGGGTCGCGCATCTGGATCGGCCCCGAGTATTGGGCGAATCCGCTGCAGGATTGGCGGACGGCGAACGGTGCGGTCATCGCGACGCCCGGCGAAAATCGCACGCTGCACCGGCTAACGCACCAGATCGCGCCGGGCGGCGGATCACTGCGGATGTCGGTGAAGCTCACCCCGCCTTTGGGCGGCAATAACGGATCTTCCGCCGGCTTCCGCATGGGAATTCGCGGATTGCTCGACGACTATCGTCACGCCTTGGTGTCGCCTGCGAAGTGGATCGACGCGGTGCTGCGCGCCGACGGTCATCTCGTGCTCGACGGGGCGGTGAGCGAGGGAAAGGCCATCCTCGCCGGGCCCGTGACACTAGAGTTGAAGATCGGCCCCGGCAGCGCCGAGTTGAGCGTGGGCGCGGTCAAGGTGTCGAAACAGATTTCGAACGATCGGCTCGCCGGCAACATCGCGCTCGCCGCTCTGACCCCACGTGACCCGGCCGAGCGGCCCGAGTGGCGCTTCTCCGATTGGACCGCCGAAGGATCGATGCTCGCGGCGAAGCCCGATCAAACGTTCGGACCGATCCTGTGGACGCAGTACACCGTGAGCCGGGGCGTGCTCAAGCTGACTGCGCTTTTTCCTGTGCTCGGTGCCGCGGACGCGAAGACCGCGCGTCTGGAGGTGCAACGCGACGGGCGTTGGCGGCGATTGTCCGCCCAGCCGATCGATCCGATGTCGCGCACCGCGACCTTTCGCGCCGAAAGCTGGGACTCCCGGCAAGCGGTTCCGTATCGCGTGGTTTACCGCTGGCAGGGGCGCGACCACGAGTGGAAGGGTACGATTCGCCGCGAGCCGGATGCTGGCAAGCTGAATCTCGGCGTTTTCTCTTGCGACAACGGATACGCGTTCCCATTGCCGCGTTTGACCGCGAGCGTGGCGAAACAAGATCCGGACCTGTTGTTCTTCGCGGGCGACCAGATCTACGAGGGCTACGGCGGATTTGGCTTCGTGCGCGAACCGGCGGACCTCGCCATGCTCGATTACCTGCGCAAGTTCTGGCAATTCGGTTGGACGTGGCGTGAACTGTTGCGCGACCGGCCGTCGGTCACGATCCCCGATGACCACGATGTGTTCCAAGGCAACATCTGGGGACAAGGCGGGCGGAAGATTCCGAAGGGCCGCGAGAAAGGATTCGTCTACGGCGGCTACGTCCAACAGCCGGAATGGGTGAATGCGGTGCAGCGCACGCAAAGCGCACACCTGCCCGATCCGGTGGATCCGGCGCCGATCGAGCAGGGCATCACCGTCTATTTCACTGAACTCGTCTACGGCGGCGTCAGCTTCGCGATCATCGAAGATCGCAAGTTCAAGACCGGACCCGAGTCCGCGTTTCCGAACGGCGTGGCGGCCGGCAGTGATCCGAAGATTCTCGATGTGGCGGGAGCCGAGATGCTCGGCAAACGCCAGGAGGATTTTCTAAAGCGCTGGGCCGCGGATCGCGCCGCCGCATTCAAAGTGGTGCTCAGCCAGACGATATTCTGCAAGGTCACCACGCACGCAGGACCGCAGCTTCGCCGGAGCGAACGCGATCTCGACTCGGGCGCTTGGCCGCAGTCGGGCCGACGCCGCGCACTCGAAGCGATCCAAGGCGCGAACGCGATCATGGTCCACGGCGATCAACACCTCGGCGCCTTGGTTCGCCACGGGCTCGACCGGTGGGAAGACGGTCCGTTGGCGTTCATGGTTCCCGGCACGGCGAACGGATTTCCGCGCGCTTGGTGGCCCGAAGAGCAGAAAGCCGATGGCCGCTACATCGACGGACTCGGCAACCGGATGACCGTTCTCGGTATCGCGAATCCGGAGCGCGGCAGTAATGAGCTTCCACGCAACGCGACGCATCCGGAAACGCTCGCGCATCGGAAGGGCTCAGGCTGGGGCATCGTCCGCTTCGACACGCGGACACGCAACGCGGTCTTCGAGATGTGGCGCTATCTCGAAGGGCAGTTCGAGGGCTTTCCGCGGACCATGTCGTTTGCCTGAGTTGGTCAGAAGCGCACAGGGCCGCGGAGCTGCGGCGCCAACGGTGGAGGAACACGGTGCGATGCGGGCGGCGACCGGCTCCGTTGTGCGCGTGTTCCTCAAAAAGTCCGTCGGCGGTACCGTGGCGACGCGCCCGCAATCACGGCGAAGGTGATCAGTGGCGCGTTTGCGGGTTCCGGGACCATCGTGGTGACGATGATCGCATCCAGGTCGAAGCCGGGCGATGGCCCAAGCGCGTCCAGTCCGCCGATACCGATTCTCGTCAATGTGGCTCCGGGGCCGAATGTGTCCAGGATCGGCTGCAGCGAAGTCAGGTCGATGTGGAAACCAAACGGCGTGTTCCGCCGTTCAGGCTTTGGTGAATGAACCCCCCAGTCGAAGCAAATAGCCACAGCAGAGCCTGTTCGTTTTCTCCCGCCACTCCAGATTCTAAGACGTCGAGAACCGTTCCTTGCGCGATGAAGGTGGAAGGATAGGTCGACTCGCGTACCCAAAGCCTGTTGCGGGCGGAGTATCATTCCGGCCGGGGGGGCGATGATGAAATCCCGTGCAAGGGACTCCGGTAACGGTACCGGAAGGGCGGGGCCGGACGCGCCGTAGAAGCCGGGGAACAGTCCGGCCGAGGCATCGCCCCGGTTGAAGGCGGCTGTGCCCGAAGCGAGTAACGTGGCGGCATCGGATCGATGTGCCGAAACGTCACGAACAGGGCGCAAGAGGGGAGATCAGGGCGTGTGTCAAGCAGTGATTTGATCGATTCATCATTTGAGTAACGATAGTTATATCAGATCAGGGAGCCGTGAGGCCCCTCCCTTGCTATCGGACAGTGAACGCGGCCATACCGCCTTCCGATCCTGTCTCGTTGTTCCACGGTCCCCAACCGTTGGGTGACGTCGCGGTGCAGTCGAGTCCGGTGAGACAGGCGCGCATGGTACCGAGCCACTGACCCGTGTCGGACCTCGAGAACGTTAGAAACGTTGTCGTGTCATCGACGATTCCACTCGTCTGCCGGGCAGGGCCGCTGAAGAAGTACTGATATCTTCTCGGCGTATTGGTGCCGTCGCTATCAACGAGTGGTGTCCAGGATATCGGGATGGGGCTCCCCACGGTGACCGCCGAGCCGAACGCCGGCGCTGTGGCGACCGGGGACTTGGGGGGCCTTCCCCGGGTCACGAACACACTCGGCGGTCCCTGCGCGCTTGTGGTCCCGTTGTCCGCGATGACAAGGGCGTCATAGCGGGTGCCAGGATTGAAATAGGCGGCGTAAAAGTTGTCTTTTGTCAAGATGTCCAGTGCCGCCGCGTTTCGCGAGAAATCTTGTACGTAGAGCCGGTAAGTGACGTTGCCCGTGTCACCGGCGATCCGGTTCCAGGTGAAGGTCACGGCCGGAGCATTCGGACTGCCGTCCACGGCTGATCCCGAGAAGGGCTCGCCGAGCGTGGGAGCACCCGGACTCCCCCCCACGATAACCGAGAGCGGAGCGGTAAAGGGTCCACATCCGTCGCCGGTACAGGCGCGAACCACCACACTCATGGCGCCAGCCGGCACGGAGACGGTTACTCTCAGATTCTCGAACTGACTTACCTGGCGGCCCGCCACCGTGAGAGCGCCGCCTCCGGGTCCGGCGCCGGGCTGGACGACGTTCAGGAAGTAGAAATCAGCGCCGCTTCGGCTATCCCAGGAACACTCGAGGGCGGCGGTGCGAGGAGTGCAGGCGAGTCCGGTGACCGGTTGCGATGGGATTGCGGGCGGGCGCACCGTGAAGCTCGAAGAACCGGTGACCCCGCATCCGTTAGCATCGCAGGCACGGATCTCCTCGCGGTAGGAGCCGCTCGGGAGCGTATAGACGGCGTAGGTGTCCGGAGCAAGAACCTCCACGCGGAACTGTTGCGGCGTGTTGGCCTCGATGAGCCGCAACTCGTAGCGAGTGGCATTGGGGACCGCGGTCCATTGCAGCAATACGACCGAGCCGGTGACCACCGAGGAAGTTGTGGGACTGGTTACGGAAGGCGCGGGAAGTCCGCTTCCTCCGGTATTGGTCAGGGCGAAGAGCGCGGGTTGCGCGACTCCGGCAACCGCCGCGGTCACGTTGTAAGCTCCGGGCACGGTGTTGGCGGAGGCCTGGACGGAGGCGATTCCATTGGAGTTCGTAACGGCGGACGCGGCGGAGAGCACCGCGCTGGCACCCGAAGCGGGCGGGGTAAAGGAGACGGTAACTCCGCTCACCGGATTGCCGGCAATGTCCTTGACGGCGGCCGAGAGCGGCGTCCGGAACGCCGCGCCGGCGACGGCAGACTGAGGTGTTCCGCCGGAGGCGGCGATAGATCCGGGAGCCGGCGTGTTGGTAAGAGAGAAGCTTGCTGGGGCCGCGACTCCCGGCGCCGAGGCCGATACGCTGTAAGCTCCCGCGCTTCCATTTGCCGTGGCCGTAACGCTGGCCACGCCGGATGCGTTGGTGGTCGCGGTGGCGCTGGAGAGGACCGCGCTGGCGCCCGGCGCCGGGGCGGTGAACGTTACAGTCACACCGCTGACGGGGTTATTGGCAGCGTCGCGTACGAGCGCCGTCAGCGCGGCTCCGAACGGCGTTCCCACGGCAGCCGATTGGGGAGTCCCGGCGGAGGCGGTGATCGTACCCGGAACGGCCGCCGTGTTGGCGAGGGTGAAGTTGGCCGCGGTGGCTACTCCGGGCGCCGACGCCGTTACGGTGTAGCTTCCCGGCGTCCCGTTTGCGGTAGCGGTTACCGAGGCGTAGGGATTTGTCTCCTGGGTTCCCGTATTGGCGGTGGTGGATGAAAGGACCGCCGAGGTGCCCGCGGCGGGCGCGGCGTAGGTGACGTTGACTCCGAGGATTGCGTTGTCGTGGATATCGCGCACTACCGTTCTGAGCGGCAGGGTGAACGGGGCGCCCACGGTGGCCGACTGCGGGGTGCCGGAGACGGCGGCGATCTTGGCCGGCGCTCCCGGAGTGTTGGTCATGTCGAAGAAGACGGTTTGGATCGGGGCTTGGCAACCGGTAGGTCCGGGTCCGCACAAGCGCGCGGCGATTCCATAGGCATTTCGCTTTCCCGTGGGCGATTGCATGCCCGTCACGCTCGACGTGGTGCTCGCGGTTGCCGTTGAGGACGCGATCCCGCTCGCATTGGTGAAAGTCAAATTCGGCGCAAGCGCCGCTCCGGCGAATCCCGTGTCGACGCCGCCGAATTCCACGCGGGCTCCTTCCGCCACGGTTCCGTCCGTGTATTTCACTGTTACCTGGAGCGGAGCGGCAAAGACCGTGCCCACCATCGCCGACTGATTATTGCCGCCGGTAATCGTGATGGTGCCGAGCGTTTTCGCGGTATTGGTGAGGGCGAAAAGCGCCCGCACCCCGCCGGGCTCCGTCGCGGTCACGTTGTAGGTGCCCGCGACGCCGTTCGCGGTTGCTGTCACCCATGAAGAACCGGTTGCGGCGTCATAGCCGGCGTTTGAAAGCGTGGCGCTGGCGCCGCTAGCCGGGGGAGTGAAGGCCAGTGGGATGGCGACCGGATTACCGAAGGGGTCCTTCACCGTCCCCTCCAGTCTCGTGGTGAACGCCGTACCGATGTGGGCGGACTGGGGAGTGCCCGAGACAACGGTGATCGCCGCGGCCTTTCCTGCCAGATTCGTCATTTCAGCGGACGTCTGTCCCGTCAACGCCGGATAGGAAAAAGAGATTGTGACAAGAGACTTGCCTGCCCAACTGCCCGCTCTGACGGCGGCGGTGGCGATGCCCGAGAGGTTCGTTCTCGCGACAAAGGTCTGCGTCGAGTTCGGACCGAGTTTCACGGTGGGAACCGATGTTGCCTCCGCGACAGCCTGGAACAGAACATCCACTCCAGCGACCGGGTTGCCGTTGCGGTCCTTGACGAGAGCTTGCAGAGGCTGCCCGAAGCTGACGCTCGCCAGGGCGGACTGGCCGCCCCCCGAGGCCGTGATCGTCATCCCAGCCAATGGGAAGATCTTGACGGAGGATGCGCAGTCACTCCAAATACCCACGAAACAAGCCGGGGAACCGGCAACGCCTAAGTTTGGCACATCCCCGGCGAACGCCTTTGCGTCGGCGGCATACCAGGCGTCCGCGAATAGGGTCACCCCCCAGCCTGCCGCTACTTTCAATGATGAGATCCTGTCATTCCAGACAGGGCCGACCCACGGTTCGTCCGCCGCCAGGGTCAGTTGTTGGCCGCCGTAGGAGGTGTGCTCGAACAAGTCGACGCGCGCCGGATTGACGGTCACCGGCCGGCCGGCGATGATGAATTGGCCTCCGGCAACCGGAGGAAGACCGGACGAGGAAGAAGGCAGATGGATGTCGGCTCCAAAAGCGCCGCCGCCAGTCAGGCCAGGCGCGGAAAAAGTGTTGTGGTTGCCGGACGCATCCTGCAAGTCAAACCCGGCTCCGGGAGCGCTCACGGGATCCGCCACGCCGCTCCAACCGCAGTCGGCCCGGCTGGGGTTGACCGTCAAAGAGACCGAACTGGCGAAGACGGGCGCCACGACAGAGGCGGGCACATCGAATGTGCAGGCGGGCGAGGGCAGCGAATAGGTGGGATAAAGATTGCCCTCGGGAAAGTCCGTGATGCCCGCCAGCACGCCGAGTACATCCTTCTGGGCAGCGGTGGCGAGATCGCAGGGACTCGCCACGCTGCACGACGGGCCGGTTGTCCGGGCATAGTTGGAGCGGAAATTGAACAGGACCGCCACGTCGAGGTCACGGGCGAACGGCTCCGCGAAGAATACCGAGGTATTGGTTCCCGTCAGTGATCCGTTGAAGTAATATCCTCTCGACCACATACGATAGAAACGAAGCAGATCCGGCGCGCTCGCGGTCATTCCACCGAATGAGTCCAGGAGTTCATAGGCGTAGGCACCGTACGTCAGCGGCACGTACCCGGGGAGGGACGGAAACACGGATTGTCCCATGAGTTCCGACGGATGGCCAAGGTAGCTGACTTCGCCCGGCCACTTCTGGCTGGCGAACGACTTGGCGGGCCGGATCCGCGTCACGCCAGCAGGTGACATCAACTCGTCCTGAACGAAGTTGGCGAACGTCTTGCCACTGGCTCTTTCGATCACCCGGCCGAGGATCTGATATTCGAAATTGGAATAACAAGGAGGATTGAAGGGATTCGCGCAAGGCGCGCTGCCCGGCGTGTAGTCGAGCTTCTGGCCCAGCGCGTAGCGGATCCTGGTATTGATGTCGCCCGGCATCGCGATGCCCACGGCCTGCGCCGCCGCCACGCCGTAGTCATAATCGAGCGCTCGATCCCCGCCAGTGGTCAGGAAACCAGCCTTCATGTCCCGGAGGTGTGCCACGGTCATCGTGGACCAGTCCGAGTGAATCTGCTGGCCCGGCGGCGGTGATAGGCCCAGGAGTCCCACCGCCCCGGTGTTCGGGTTCAGCCGGCCCGTGGAAACCAGGCGCTCATAGGCGGCCACGGTGATCAGCTTGCTGATGGACGCGAGGCGGAAGATCGAATCCGGCTGGACGGATTCGAGAGTGGAGAGATCGGCGTAGCCGAATCCTCGCGCGTAGACCAGCCGGCCTTGATAGGAGACGGCGAGCGCGCCGCCGGGTAACGCGCCGGCTGGATCTCCGAATTCTTTCAACAACGCGAGCATCTTGGTGTCGAGGGCGGCCAATTGTGGCACGGCCGGGCCCGACACTGGCACGGTGGCGGCGGCTCCCAGTTGCCGGATCGTAAAGGTGAGATTCCCAGTCACGACCGAGCCGGTTCTCGGGAGTCCGGCGTTTGCCGCAACAGCGATCGTAAAGACTCCAGAGGAACCATAGGCGCCCCACTGGTCACTCTTCACCGTGATCCAGTTGTTGTTCGACGTGACCTTTCCCGATGGCGGGAACGGCAACTGACAGGGCGATGTCCCTGTCACTTGCAGCCCAGTTGCGGGGGTGCCGGCGGCTGGAACGGTGATCGAGCTCTGGGGCGTCGAGTAGCAATTGGTCTGCGCTTGCAAGGAGGAGAGACTCAGGAAAATTCCCAGTTTGATGTGTCGCATCATGCTTGGGAAGGCTACCAGCGTGGCCGGGTGAAACAGAAGTCGCACGGGGTTACACGGAGCGCTGTAACATAGCGGAACGCGTTGAAACGGCAAGGGAAGTGATGCAACCCGATCTGATATGATGAAGCACCTGAGTGGAGAACTGGAGCTTGCCCACGCCGAACCCGATTTCCGCCGAAGACGTTTGGGCGGAGGTAGATGTGATCCGCGCGAGCGACGCCATGAGCCGGGCCACGCGGTCGCAGGCGCTGCTGCGATACCTCGTTCAGGCGAGGCTCGATGGCACCGGCGCGGTGAAAGAGTACACGGCCGGCGTCGAGGTATTCGATCGCGGGACGGACTTCGATCCCAAGACCGATTCCATCGTGCGCACGGAGGCGAACCGGCTCCGCGCGCGTCTCGACAAGTATTACCAGACAGCGGAACCCGCGGCCTTCCGGATCGAGATGCCGAAGGGGGAGTATTCGGTCCGGTTCGTGCCGGTGGTTTTGCCGGCGGTTCCGGCGCTTCCCAAGGATATCGGCGCGCCGGGTGGCGGCGAGATTCCGGTGGCCCCGCCGCACCGCGATTATCGGCTGGCGGCGCTGGCGGGGGTCCTGGCGTGCGCGGCGCTGGGTGCGTGGGCGGTCTTGCGGAGTCCGCCGGCGGCGCCGCCTTCGGGCCCGGTGCCCGTTCGATCTCAATTGGTAGTTCCGGAGGGAGTGGAGATCGACGCGGCGCAGGGGCTTGCGCTTACGGGTGACGGAAGCACGCTCGCGTTCGTGGGGGTCCGCGACGGAAAGACCGGACTCTGGATCCGTTCGATGCAATCGGGAGAGAGCCGGCTGCTTGCGGGCACCGACGGCGCGCGGGATCCCTTCTGGTCACCGGACGGACGCTCGATCGCGTACGCGGCTGCGGGAAAACTGTGGCGGTTGGATCTCGATGGAGGACCGGCCATCGCGCTGTGCGCGGCGATCACCACAACGGGGGGCACCTGGTCTCGAACGGGTGATTTGATCTTCAGCGTTGGGAGGGGCGGCCTGCGGCGAGTGTCCGCGCGGGGCGGGACCGCCGAGCGATTCGCGGAGCCCGATCCGTCGCGAGGCGAGTCCTCTTATCGTTGGCCAGTCATGCTGCCGGACGGCCAGGTGATATTTCACGTCCTGGGAGACCGCGCGGTTTCGGGCACTTACTCCGCGCGAGTGTCCGATCCAACGCGGCGAGTACGGATTCTCGAGGAAGAAGGCAGCGCCTTTTTCTCTAGCGGCCATCTGCTGTGGTTACGAGGAGACACGCTGGTCGCGCGGGCGTTCGACGCGGAGAAGGGCGGGCTATCGGGCGAAGCCCGTCCCGTGGCGCGGACCGTGGCAACGGGTCCGTTCGGCCGGGCACTGGCGTCGGCGGGAGGGCCGGTCCTGTTGCACGCGCAGGCCGGTGGCGACATTCTCACGTGGGCGGACCGCGCGGGACAACACCTCAGAGCCGCGGGGACTCCGGGAAGTTATCTCACTTTCCGGCCGTCTCCGAGGGGGGACCGGATTGCCGTGAGCCGGGCGGGAACTCGCGAGGCGGATCTTTGGATCGTGGACTCGCAACGGAATGTGTCGACACGCCTTTCCGTGTTGCCGTTCGGAGTGGGCTTTCCGATTTGGTCCCCCGGAGGCGATACGGTGGTGTTTCGCGGTGGAGAAGCGCGCAATCTGTACCGGGCCCGCGCCGACGGCGCGGCGGGCGAGCAGCGGATCACGCAGTCGGAGAATCCCCAGTGGCCGAGCGACTGGTCGCGTAATGGGGTGTTGCTTTATACCGAGCAGAGCCCGGAAACGGGCCGCGACCTTTGGACAGTGAAGGTGAATTCCGAGGGCCAGCCAGAGCGGGGTGCTTCCGCTTCTCCTTGGCTGCGAACCCGTTCCCATGAGTTCAATGGACGGTTCTCGCCGGGAGTGGAGCCCAAGTGGGTGGCTTACCAATCGGATGAGTCGGGCCAGGATGAAATTTATGTACGCGGCTTTCCGGACGCCCCGGGCAAGTTGCAGATTTCGACCGCTGGAGGGGCGACACCGGAGTGGAGCGCGGACGGGAAGGAGATCTACTATGTTTCGCCGAAGGGGATTCTCATGGCCGTGGACGTCCGGTCCGCTGCGGGTTCAGTGAGTTTCTCGGTGCCGCGTGAATTGTTCCCGCTGCCGGTCCGCGCGCCGGTGGAGCGTTATGGTGTCTCGCCCGGAGGGGAGTTTCTGGTCAGGGCTCCCGCTGGCGGCGCGAGACCGATCGAAATCGTGGTGAACTGGCTGCGGCTGGCGGACTAGGTGATTCGGTGACGGTGGATCGGGCGCGCGGCCGTGGGTTGTTCGATGACGGCGTCCGGTCCATTCGGCACCGGCTGCGGCTTCTCCCCAGTCAACGCGAATCTCGACTCTGGCCGTGGCAGCAATCGGACCGGCCTCCCGCCCTCGTGCGCGCACCCTAAGGGATCGGGATGGGGAATCGTCCGCTTCGACACGCGGACACGCACCGCAGTGTTCGAGATGTGGCGCTATCTCGAAGGGCAGTTCGAGGGCTTCCCGCGGACCATGTCGTTTGCCTGACAAGCGTTGGCCTGGACCCGGCCGATCCACCAAGTGGACCTATCGGCACTTCTGGACGGCCGGTAACAGTAGGGCGATAAGAATGCCTGCCCGAACCCGAGTTTGAATCTTCATGGCTGATCCTCCTGGAATGATTGCGGACTGTTCATTGCCCGTCACTCCTGTTTGCGACACTATGGCTGGTCGCGGATCATCCGAGTGAATCTTTTCGCGAAAGCCGGCTGTCTGTGAGTACCGGGACGGACTTCCCGGTTGTTCGTCCCGCCCTCACCCTATACCGTAGACCATGCGCGGTTGGATTCTGGCTTTGGCGGTCGCGGCCCTTGCGACCGCCACCGAACCGCGCTATCGAATCGACATCGAACCTACGCCGGCACCTGCCGACTGGGCCGCATTCCACACCTGGCGGATCGAAGTCCGGACTCCATACGGTTTCGCGCCTCGTATCCGCGAGTTCCGCTTCGAGTGCAGGCTCCCAGTCCTGAATCGTCCGCTCACGGCCGCACCTCGTGTCACCGAGATCGGACCGGGACACTTCGTCGTCGAAGGAGTCCGCTTCGACATCCCCGGCGAGTGGGAGATCGAGGCGCGCATCCGCGACGATGACGGCTGGCAGAGTGCGACCCGCCGGATTCGCGCCGGTGAAGCGGACCTGCTCGATCGGCTGCGCGCGATCCAGCCGAACCGCGGGTCGCGCTTCGATCGCTACGCCGCCGCGCTCGCGGAGGGGAGCGAACCCGAATCCGGATCGCGGCTCACGGAAGCCGAACAGACCGGCTTGCGAGTCTATCTCGGGCGGCAGGCGGGTTGTCAGCGCTGCCACGATAAGCCACACCCGCGCCCCGTCCTTCCGAAGCGCCACGCCGATCATCTCGGTGAGCGCGACCGGGCCGACCTCGAGGCTTTCCTCGAAACACTCGCGCCGCCCACACCGCTAGAATAGGCGGAATGGTGATCCGGAAGATCGCATCGCACGCCGTGTTCCAGGCCGAGAAGCACGGCAAGTCGAACCTCGTGCGCGGCGAACACCTGTTCGCGGGACTGAACACGTTCGAGCCCGGCCAAGTGCAATCCGTTCACGCGCATGCGGGCCAGGATAAGCTCTACTACATCGTGGAAGGCGAGGCGATCGTGGATGTCGGCGGCGAGGAGTCGCAGGCCGGACCCACGGATCTGATCCTCGCACCTTCGGGTGTTCCGCACGGAATCCGCAACCCCGGCCCCAGCCGCCTCGTCGTGATGGTGGTCTTCGGACCGCCTCCGCTCGCGAAAGGATGAATGCCTTGGAAGACCGAGTCGAATCCATCGATGTCTTGCGAGGTTTCTCACTCTTGGGCATCCTGCTCATGAACATTGTGTCGTTCGGACTTCCGTTCATCTCGTACGTGATGCCGCACATCTACGGCGGAATCACTGGTGCGAACCTGACGTTCTGGCTCGTGAGTCAAACGCTGTTCGAGGGCAAGATGCGATGCCTGTTCTCGATGCTGTTCGGCGCGAGCATGCTCCTGCTCACCAGCCGTGCCGAGGCTCGGGGCGCTGGTATCGAAGCAGCCGATATCTATTATCGCCGTGTGCTCTGGCTCATCCTGATTGGGCTTGTTCACGCGCACCTCATCTGGTACGGCGACATCCTATACGCCTATGGCGTGATCGGTCTCCTGTTGTTCCCGCTCCGCAAGCTTCCCGCCCGGGCCTTGATCACCGCGGGGGCGATCGTCGTCGTGGTCCATTCGCTGATGAACGTGGGCGCGATGTTCGGAATTGGCGAGTTGAAGGAGTCTGCGGAGACGGCGTTCACCGTCCCGGCGGCCGCCCGCACATTCGAGCAGAAAAAGGCGCTCTCCGAGTGGGAGAACCTCCAAGCGGCGCTGAATCCGCCAGCCGATCAGGTCGAGCGCGAGATCAAGGCGCGGCGCGGAACCTGGCTCGAGTCCGCGAAGGTCCGGGCGGCCGCCGCGGCTCGATTCGAGTTCAAGATGTTCTTCCAGTTCATGTTCCTCGACGTGTTCGGAATGCTGCTGCTCGGAATGGGGCTCTTCAAGGCCGGAGTATTCGACGCCTCGCGCGGCTACGGCTTCTACGCCACTCTTGCCATCGCTGGTTTCGCGCTCGGTGCGCCACTCAACTACTGGGCCGCAGTCCGGTGGATGAAGACCGGATTCGCGCTGCCGGATTGGTTCGGATACATCAACGCCACCGCCGATCCCGGGCGTTTCGCCGTCGCTATGGGATACACGGGCCTCATCATGCTCATCTGCAAGTCCGGTGTGTTGCGGTGGGCGCGATTCCTGCTCGCGAGCGTGGGGCGGACCGCCTTGAGCAACTACCTCCTCACCTCGATTCTCTGTTCGTTCTTTTTCGAGGGCTACGGACTCGGCTGGTTCGCAAGACTCGAGCGTGCGCAACTGCTGTGGGTCGTGCTCGGCGTCTGGATCGTGAATCTCACCGTTAGCCCGGTCTGGCTGCGCTACTTCCGATACGGTCCGGCCGAATGGCTCTGGCGGTCACTGACCCACGGGCGCAAACAGTCGATGCGCCTCCGTTCGACTCCGGCGGATGCATAGGGTCAAGTGCTGCCCGCGGAATCTCGAGCGACAGGTTCCCCGCCGCTCCTTCGGCCTTGATGTCGAGCGAATCGAGAAAGTCCAGCGGCGTCTCTCTCGGACCGCGACAGGTTCCGGATCATAACAGCCGGAAATGGACTTCGATGCTCGCCCTCACCGGAACCGCTTTCCTGTCCTTCCTCCCCGGCCGGAACCTCCAGCGCGACACCGCTTCAACTGCCTTCTCGTCCAGGCCCAGTCCGGCTGAATTGATCACCCGGAAATCGCGCGGAATGCCAGATGGGTCGACCACGATCTCCACGGTCACCATCCCCTGGTACTTCGCCTTGCGCGCCTCTTCCGAGTATTCGGGTTCGGGCCGGAACACGGGAATCGGAGCGCTCACGCCTCCTCCCACCGCATACGCACCCTTGGCGCCGCCGGGCGCGAAGGACCGCCCAGGCCCGTCGCCGATTCCACCGGTTCCCTTCGGCGCGTTTCCGATACCAGAGCAGCATCCCGGACCGCTCGAGGGCGGACCAGCGGTCGCGAACGGATTTCCCCAGTGTGCCGCGTTGAGCACGGGCACCTGCGCGTTCGCGGGCAAATCGATCGCGACGTCGAGGATCAATGGTGGATCGGGCCTCGGCTCCGCTTGGGGCGGCAATGTGAACGGCTTCGGCTGAACTCTCGGCGCCTCACCGCGCGATACAGGCAGTTGCGCCGTCGCTCCGCCTCCACCGGCCGCGGCAGCAGGCGGCAGCCGCAAAGGGATCATCAGCGGAATTCGATCGGCATGCGGAGCAAGGGGAGACGGCTCCGGCAAAACGGTCCAGCGGACCACGAATAGAAGCGACAGTGCCAATCCGTGCACTGCCATTGAGGCGACCCATGGCGCGGGCCGCGCGGACACGAACATATCGAGCCTCCTTGGGAGTTCTCTGCGCTTCCAAGGAAACTACGCAACAGACCGAAATTGTTTTAAAGCAGGCGGAAGTTGACTTCCACCGTCGCATACACCGGAACCGGCTTTCCATTCCTCATGCCGGCACGGAAGCGCCACTTTTGCACCGCTTCGATCGCCTTCTCGTCGAGGCCCAAGCCCACCGAGCGGACCACTTTGATGTCGCGCGGCATGCCCTTCTCGTCCACCACGATCGAAAGCAGCACCGTGCCCTGATACTTCGCCTTGCGGGCTTCTTCCGAATACTCGGGCTCGACCTTGAATAGCACACCAGGTGCGCTCACGCCGCCGCCGACGCGATAGGCGCCACCGCCGACGCCGCCACCCGATCCGGGTCCGAGACCGGTTCCGCTACCGGAGCCGATTCCGCCGCCGGTTCCGCTGCCGATGCCACCACCCGCTCCGGGACCGTTCGACGGCGGACCAATCTTGGCCAGCGTGTCACCCAACTGAGGAAGGTTCAGGTTCGGAGGAGCCTCATCGAGCTTGATCGTCGGTTCCATCACCAGCTTCGGATTCTCGTTGACGATCACCTGCTGCGGCGGCACGAACTGTTTCGGCGCGATCTTGGGGAGCTTACCCTTGGCCGCCTGCAACGGAGAGCGATCACCACCGCCGCCCCCGCCCCCGGACGGAGTCGGTTTCGGCTTGGCAACATAGGGAGCAATATCGGGAATGAAGATCTGGCTGGTGTCCCTGGCGATCTGCTGGACTCTGGGATGCGTTCCCAGGATTAAGACGATCGCCACCACGCCGATGTGGACCAGCATCGAGACCAGACCCGATTTCTTCTCGTTTCCACCGTAGAAGCCCCAAATGTCCTTGACCGCGACTGGCTTGGACGTCAGTTGCAGTTCGGGAAGCTTCGGCGGTGAAATGAGGTCTTTGATGTCCTGCGCGATGGTATAGATCCACGGACGGCTCTCCGCCTCAGCCAACAGCCTCTGAAGATGGACATCTTCATCATGCGCATCGGCCTGCTGGACGCTGGAGCGTAGCGTGGTTTCCTGTTCAACCATAGAGCTCATCGTTGGATCGCCTCACCGGGTTTCTCACTGATAATGACGGCGATGCGGGCGGGAGGGTTGCAGAATTTGGAATCATCCCTGCCCTGCCTCTCTAACGGGAAGTGTAGCACAATCAACACCGGACACAACCCGTTTCCAAAATCCATAGAGAGTTTAACAACTAGCGCTCCGTTCCGGTACCAAAGATCATATCGAAGCCGGCCACGAACTGGTATTGGCCCTCCACCGCTTCCTCCTCCTTTTGAACCAGGACTTCGAGCGGGTCCTTCGGGAGCGGTCCCCCGATCTCGACGGTGTGGGTGGTGCCTGGCCCCAGCGTGGCCGCCACCGAGGGTCCATCACTTGCGCCGGTCGAGCGGACCGTCACCGCCACATTCGCCGTGTTCTCCAGAGTGTTGCGAATTGTGACAGATACCCCGCGGCCAGACCGCTGCGCCCGCGACGCGAACACGCGAGGGGTTACCAGCAGCCGCGCAGTACCAGCGTCAGAGCTGGTTGAGACACGATTTCCGGTTGGCGCGAGATCCGTCACGTCGAACTCCCGTCCGACACCCAACGCGCTTCCGTTCAGGTTGACCTTGGCCGCGCGTTCGAGCACCAGCCGGACATGCTTCCCGGCAATCCCGCGAGGGGCGGGGAACTCGATCATGCGATGGGTGCCCTCGACACGCCACGGTCCGAGATCGATCTCGGTGAGCCGGAACACCTCCAGCGCCAGTGCGAGCATCACCGCAGGAACACTTCCGTTTCCGCCCACATGAAGTCGAGCACGTTGATCAATTCATGATCGGATTCGACCTGATGCAAGACCACTTGCGGATGCCGCCGGGCGAACTCCACCGACAACTCGACTGGCACGACGGCATCGTTCAGGCCGTGGAAAATGAGTGTGGGTTGCGTGACCGCGGGAAACGCCGGGTGCTTTTGCGAATCCTCGAACAATTGCCAGCCCACCCGCGCCTGCCGCTTCCATCCATAATGAAAGACTGCCATCGATCCCGCTTCGCGCCAATCCGTCACCGCCTTCTCTCCAAGCGCGCCCGCCCAGCGGTTGGCGAAATCGAAGGCGGGCGCCATCAGCACCAGCCGCCGGACCTTTCCCGGATTCTCCGCGGCGAACAGCGCTGCCAAATATCCGCCCATGCTCGATCCCATCAGGTCGACGGGACCCGCCGCGTCCGTCTCCCGCGCGATCACCTCGAGCTGGCGAGTCAGCGTCATTCCGAAAAAGTCCTCGCCCACGAGATCGGGCACGCGCATCCGCTCCGTGCCGAGTTTCGCCGAGAAGTAGGTGGCCTTCTTCGATGCTGGGCTCGACGCGAAGCCGTGCAGGTAGAGGACCGGCGTCATTTCTCCGGCGCCTCTTCTTCCGGCGTGAACTTGATGTCGACATCGGCCTTGAACATCACGTATCGCGAATAGGCCGCGACGTTTTCCACCATCACCTCTCCCTTGACCCGTCGCGT
>CADECY010000127.1 GCA_902825945.1 uncultured Acidobacteriota bacterium | reverse complement strand
GAAATCCGGCTCGACCTGCTAACGAAGAAGATCGAAAAATCCGGCGGACACTATTTCGTCAAAGGGTGGGGAACGCCACAAACAGCAACCGTGTTGGCGAACGCGTCGGGCGAAACGGTCCGCGTGCCAGGAACGATGAAGCCGCGTGCGGTCGCCGTACATCCATCGCCAACGTTGAACGCAGGCATCGGATGGCGGAGCCCGGTGGCGGCGGCGGTGACAATCGAAGGCGCGTTGAAGCGCGCGCATCCGGAGTGCGGCAACGGCATCACATGGTCGGTTGAACTTCGGAGAGGCGGCGCGCGGCTGCGCCTGGCGGAGGGCGAAATCCGCAACGCCGCGCCGATGGCGTTCGGGCCGTTCGAAAAGGTTCGGGTACAACCGGGCGACTTGGTTTCGGTGCTGATTGGACCGCGCGAAGCCAATCACTCGTGCGACCTCACCGATGTCGAGTTGCGATTGTCGAGCGGTGAATCGAAATGGGCGCTCGCGGATGTTTCGGCCAACGTGCTCGCCGGAAACCCGAATGGACCTTGGAGCTTCTACAGTGAGCCCGTGGTGGACGACGGAACCCGCGGGACACTGATTCCCCGGGATTCTTTGTTCGCGCGCTGGATGACCTCGGACTCCGCCATCGAGCGGCGCGAGTTGGCGGCGTCGCTCGAGAAGCTGCTCACCGGACCCGCGCCATCACCGTCGGAAACCACCCCGGACGCCGTGCTCTACCGGCGGCTGGGATCGCTGGCGAGTCCGCTGCTCGCGGGAGTGGCTGTCCCGCCGGGTCCAGCCGATCAGGCTGACATCCGCATGCAGGCGCCCGCGATTCACGAATTGCGCCTGCCTGAAGATCTCGCGGCGGCGAGTGAGTTCGTAACCACCGGCGGACTCGATCCGGTGAAAGGCGCCGAGGGCACGGTACAACTCGAAGTACTGACCTCGAAACCCGCCGAACTTCGCGCCGGTCTGCTGCCATCGGGCACCACGATCGGCGATGCGAAAGGAACCTGGAGTTCGAACAATCAGACCGTCGCTTACGCGCTGCCCGTAATAGCGCGCGAAGGCAGCGCGGCGCGGAAACGTGTGGAAGCGGCGTTCGACGAATTCCGCCAGATGTTCCCGGCGTCGCTTTGCTACACGAAAATCGTTCCGGTGGATGAAGTGGTGACGCTCACTCTTTATCACCGGGAGGACGATCATCTGTCACGGCTGCTGCTCAACGAAAAGGAGAAGGCGGAACTCGATCGGCTCTGGTCCGAGCTCCACTACGTCAGCCGTGATGCGCTAACGCTCGTCGACGCGTTCGAACAGCTCTGGCAGTACGCGACGCAGGATGCCGATCCGTCGAAATTCGAACCGCTGCGGCAGCCGATCAACGCACGGGCGGCGGCGTTCCGGCAGCTTCTCGGCGGGAGTGAACCGCGGCATGTGGAAAGCGTGATCGGCTTCGCCGGACGCGCCTATCGCCGCCCGCTGAACGAAGGAGAGAGAGCGCAGTTGCGCGGACTCTACCGGCAATTGCGGTCGCAGGAACTCGCGCACGAGGATGCGATCCGCCTGATGATCGCACGCGTGCTCGTGTCGCCGGCGTTTCTGTACAAGTCCGAAAACACGCGGGCAGGCAAGATGGCGGCGCCGGTGAACGACTACGAGATCGCCAGCCGGCTGAGCTATTTCCTGTGGTCATCGCAACCCGATGCGGCCTTGCTCGCGGCGGCTTCCTCCGGCCGTTTGCGCGATCCGGCAGCCCTGCGTGCCGAGGCGCGCCGCATGGTGCGCGACGCGCGAGTGCGACGCCTGGCCACCGAGTTCGGCGCGGCGTGGCTGCACATCCACGGGTTCGATACGCTCGATGAAAAGAGCGAGCGCCACTTCCCGGACTTCCCCGCTCTGCGCGGTGACATGTACGAGGAATCGATCCGCTTCCTCTCGGATCTGTTCTCGAACGATCGATCCATTCTCTCGTTGCTCGACGCCGATCACACCTTCCTCAACGGCCCTCTCGCGACGTACTACGGGATTGCTGGCGTCAGCGGACCCGAGTGGCGCCGCGTGGACGGCGTGCGCAAGTATGCGCGCGGCGGCGTGCTCGGACAAGGAGCGGTGCTCGCCAAGCAGTCCGGAGCCTCGCGGACGAGTCCGATCCTGCGCGGCAATTGGGTGTCGGAGGTCCTGCTCGGCGACAAGTTGCCCCGGCCGCCGAAAGACGTTCCGCAGCTTCCGGCGGACGAAGGCGTGGAGCTATCCGTGCGCGAGATGACGGAGCGCCACACCAAGGACCCGCTCTGTTCGGGCTGCCATTCGCGCGTCGATCCCTATGGGTACACGCTCGAACGCTTCGACGCGGTGGGCCGCTGGCGCGAGCACGATTCGGGCAAGCGTCCGATCAATGATCGCGCGGTGCTGCGCGATGGAACTCCGGTCAACGGTGCAGCGGGATTGCGGAACTACCTGCTCAGCACCGGCAAGCCAGCGTTCGTGCGCCAGTTCTGCCGCAAGCTGCTCGGCTACGCGCTGGGCCGGGCGGTGGAACTCTCCGATGAACCTTTGCTCGACACGATCCAAACACAACTCGCGGCGAACGGATATCGAGTGGGAGCCGTGATCGATCAGATCGTATCGAGCCGGCAGTTCCGAGAGATCCGCGGGCGCGATTACGACGGCGACCGGTGACGATTCAGGGCAACCGGTCGAGATACTGCTTCACGAAGTCGCAGCCGACTTCGGCGATGTAGGCATCGATCAACAGTTTCGTGACCGGACCCGGAACGCGGCCGTCTCCGACCTCGGCTCCGTTAAAGCCGCGAACACCCGCAATGCAGAGGCTCGTCGATGTGAGGAACATCTCGTCCGCGTTCGCTGCATCGAAGAGATCCATATCGGCTTCGGCCACCGGAATCGCGAGCTTCGCGGCGAGGTCGAACGTCATCTGGCGGCTGATGCCCGGCAGAACATACTGCTCTTTCGGCGTGAAGAGCCTGCCGTCGCGCACGATGAAGATGTTGCTGCCGATCCCTTCGCAGAGATTGCCGTTCGTATCGAGCAACACGGCCCAGCCATCGGGATCATGCGCCTTGACGGACTGTTCGGCGACGATCATGTTGAGATAGTTGTGCGTCTTCGCTCTCGGACTGAGCATGTCAGGCGCGACCCGGCGTTCGGCGGGAGTCCAAACGTCGATACCATCGCGAAACATCCGCGCGCGGGCACGTAGCGGCAAGGGCGTGCATTCGACCACGACATTCGGACCACGGTGCGCGGGCATTTCGTCACCGATCGGATCGACGCCCCGGCTGACGCGCTGTCCGATCCACCAGTCGCCGGCCGCGGCACGCAGATGTTCGTTGCGGGCAGCAATCTCTTCGGTGACGCCTGTCAGCTCCGCAGGACTGATGCCGGGATCGACGCGGAGATAGCGGAGCGAGCGATAGAAACGATCGATGTGTTCTTTCAACCTGAACAGATGTCCGTTGAAGGTGCGCGTCATGTCGAACGCTGCGTCGCCGTACTTCCAGCCACGGTCGCGGAAGGGGATGAGCACCCGGTTCTCAGGCATGAACTCGCCGTTGAACCAGGCAATGCGCGGATGGTCAGTTGTTGTCATGGTCGATTCGTTCCGCCCATTCTATCCCGCAAACGGCAAGAACCCAGGATGCGGGCCAAAGCCCGCTCCTGGGAATGCCACGTCTCGAGCGCTTCTACTTCAGTGCCTTCGCCGCCTTCTCGCACCGATCCCACATCAGGACGACGCTGTTCGCCGAACTGAACAGCGATCGCAGAGCCTTGTCCGAGCCCGGCTTCTGGCTGACCGCCTGGAGCAGATCCGGCAGCATGCCGTAGTGGGCGATTCCATCGTTCTTGAAGTTGAACGCGCGGCTGCCCATCTGCGACTTGGGAAGGGGATTGGCGTTCGGCCGTCCGTATTTCCGCATGACGTCGATCGGGTAGACCACCTCTTCGGCCGCAACCGCCATTTGCGGAGCGAAACCGTTGATATCGGTTCCGATCGCAATGCCGCCTTTGTTGTTCATGACGTTCTTCAGATCCATCACGTCCGCCAGCCACGTGGAAACCGTGTCGCCGGGATTGGGCACCGCGCGAATATCGAGTTCGTCGAGGTCCCATTCGATGCCGGGGTTCAGGGCAGCGATCGTGATCTGGGTCAGCTTGCTCGACGGTGTCTGCTCCGGCAGTTCGATGTAGGTGTTGACCACCAGACCGGGCCTCCACCCTTCCTGATGCTGGTTGAGCCGGTGTTGATAGGCCTTGCCGTCGATCCGGTATTGGGCGAACACGTCCAAGCCACCACCTTTGAGCGATTTCGTGCCGGTCTTGGTCCGCACGATCAGGTGCGAGATGAAGGGATCGCCCGGCAGCGTGGGCAGATTCCAGGTACGAACCTCGGGGCCCTTGAAGCGCTCGAGCGGAACAAACTGGATACCGCTCCACTGATTCGGGAGCAGCACCTTGATGCCCCGCACGCCCTCCGTGCCCATGCCGATGACACCGCCGAGTTCACCGATTTTCGTGGCGTGTTTGCGCGCCAGATCACGTTCACTGAATGCCGTCTCGTCCGCGGCGCGCAGACCCGTGTGAGAGTCCATCACGGGATAGTTCAGCCGTTCAGCCATGGCGAGTGTGTCGGCGGTGGCTTTCTCGGACATGTGGGCCACATCCATGAGTACGCCGAGCTGGGCCAATGCCGTGAAGAGACCGCGGCCGAGGTCGGTGAGGCCCAGCGAATTCCGGTGCCCGCCGATTGCGCCGGGGTTGTCGTAACCCAACGTCATGTAGGTCGCGATCGGAACCGGATCGATGTGCATCGCGCCGCCTTGGACAATGTTGTTGCCTTCTGGCCGGATATAGCTCGGCCGGCCGAGGCGGAACGAGATCAACGGATCGTAAATCACCTTGAAGAAGCCGTTGTTCAGCAGGTCGCCGTCGTCATCGCGCGAACTGTTGACGAAGTTGTTCACGGCATTGAAGGCATCGCTGTAGACAGCGGGCCCGCCCATTTGGTTGTTGATGAGATGGATCGGAATCACGTGGCGCACGCCCTCGTTCTTGACCAGCAGCAGCACCTGCTGCGGCGTCAGTGAGTCCATCTCGAGACTCAGGATGATCGCCATCTTGTCAGCGCGGATGATGGCGCGCGCCTGCGCGGCGGATTCGACGATCTGCATCCACTGGGCGTTGTCCTTCGCCGTCTGCTTGATGTGCTTGATCTGGCGCAGCGCCGAGTCATAGCCGAACTGCGGGTCGATCTTGGGAACCGGCGCGCCATTGGCGTTGTATCCCACCTTGGCCCACATGTCGTGCAGGAACTCGTTGTCGGTTACGGAAGCCACCATCAACCGTTGGCCGCCGTCATAGGCTCGGCGAATCGCGGTGATGTGCATCTGCTGGTGAGTAACGCTGCGTGCGTGGGGCCAGTGGCGGAAGTCGGGCGAGCCGAAGTTGTTTTCGCCGAAGTCAGCGGTTTGGTGCGGATGCTCGGTCACCGAGTCCAATTGCTGCATCAACCCCTTGTGCGTCTCGTGGCGCACGAGGTCGCCGTCTGCGCCGCCGTGCTTGAACGAGCAGGCCGGCAGATCGGTGTACAAGGTGGTCCAACCGTCGGGCATCTTCTTACCGGGCTTGCCCCAGAAAATGCCGCTCTCTCCATTGGCGTCGGCGCCGAACCCGAGGTGAGAAGCGGGGTGGGCATGCAGGTCCGCCCAGCCCCACAGGACCTCGACGAGCGGTATGTTGGGTGTAATGACTTGGCCGGGCGCCGCCAGGGCCGCGGCCAGGAAGCAGGCGAGGTATTTGTTGTTCATTGGTTTTTTGTCCTCCATTTCGTCGCATGATTCTCGCGACACCCACCCGAGCGGAAATCGCTCGCGGAATCGATCATCGCGGCGAAAAAAACTTTCCGTGTTGGTGGGCCGGTTATAATTCCGGAATGGGAGACACCCGGGCAAACACCCAGGCGCAGGTGACCCGGTTGCTGGCCGAGTGGAACTCCGGCGACCAGCAGGCACTCGACCGTCTCACGCCCGTGGTCTACGCCGAACTTCGGCGCCTCGCGCGATCCTATCTATCCCGGGAGCGCCAGGCGGAAACCCTGCAACCCACCGAACTGGTGCATGAAGCTTACATCCGGCTGGTGGACCAGGCCCATCGCGATCTCTCCAACCGCCACCATTTCTTCGGTGTCGCCGCGCATCTGATGCGGCAGGTCATGGCGGATCATTTCCGCCGCAAACGCAGCGCCAAGCGCGGAGGCGGAGCGGTGCGCGCGGTTCCGGCCGAATCCGTCGCGATCGGAACCTCCAAGACCGCCGACATCGTGGCGCTTGACGACGCGCTGAACGCGCTCGCCGCGTTCGACGAGCGCAAGTGCAAGGTGATCGAGCTGCGGTATTTCTGCGGATTCAGCGTCGAGGAGACCGCTCAGGCACTGGGAATCTCGGTGGCCTCGGTGGGCCGGGATCAGCGGGTGGCTGAGGCGTGGCTCGCCAATGAGATGAACCGCTCGGGTGGCGGATAGCGCGGCGGCGGCACGCGTCGCCCGGAATGGCCTGCAATCGGTCGCTCTGCCACCGAGAAGTCAGGCTAACCGGCTACGGCATGAGAGTGAAGTTCACGTCCACTACCGTCAGCACTTCGACCGGCTCGCCGTTGAGAAGCGTCGTCTGCCAGGTCCAGTGACGGACCGCGTCCTGCGCCGCGTCCACAAGCAGCGGATGCCCATTCGCGACCGCGAGGCTCTTCACCGTGCCATCGCGATTGATCAGCACTTCGAATCGCACGGCTCCCTGTATCCTTGCCTGCTTGGCCAACGCGGGATACTGCGGGGGAACCTGCAGCAGCAGCTTGTTGGACTGAACGTTGCCGCCCACGCGCAAACGCTTCACGCCCTCGGCAGGAGGTGGAAAGCCAGCGGAAGAACTGGTGGCCGATGTGCTGGGGCCCAGCAGCGCGATCGCGTTGTCGCCGGTTACGGGATCGATGTTCCACTGAATGCCCACCGACGGATCGATGTCGCGCATCGCCTCCGTGATGCCCGCGCGGACCTCGTCCATTGTCTTGCCGATCAGCGGCTCGAGCCGCGCCCGAAACGCCTCGCGCTTTTCGGCGGGTGCCTTCGACACATCCACCCAGCGCAGCACTTGCTGCGAGGGCGCCTCCGGCAGACGGTCCGGTGCGCGGAAGGTGATCGTGATCGTGACCGACTTCGGATTCACGCCCGGCTTGTAGCGCCACTGCAGAATGCTCTGGAGCGCGGGCTTGCGAAGCTCCTCGGGCCCAGAAACAACCCGCGCATCCGACACCGTACCATCCGGAGCAAGCGTCGCTTCGACAGTCAGAGCTCCTTCGACGCGCTGTTTCATCGCCGCGAGCGGATAGCGGATCGCCATCTGATGGTCGATGGCGCCACCGGGGTCGATGCTGACGGGTCCGATACTCGCGTTTGCCTGTGGAGCGGCGAGCAGCGGGAACTTCGTGACGGCGAATCCGGCGGCGATCACGGCCAGAGCCGCCGCGCCGGTGTAGGAAAGGAGAGATTTGCGATAGGACATGGGAGCCTCCTCGATCAGGTTTCGGATTCTCTCGGGCAGCGTGCGCCGCGTGAGGAATAGTGGCGCGGGCGACCATGCTTGGCGCTTGGCGGCGGCCATGGTCATGAGCGCATCGACATAGGCGTCGCGCGAGCCGATGGCGTCCGCCACCACCTCATCGACATGTTGCTCGCGAGCGAGGCGGATGCGGGAGATCAGCCAGGCGATCGCGGGATGGAACCAAAGCAAAACGGAAACGGCCTCCTCGGCGAGCGTCCACAGCCAGTCGCGCCGCCGGACATGCAGGAGCTCGTGCGCGGCGATGGCGGTTTGCGTGGTCTCGGCCAATGAGGTGAAGTGAGCCGGCAGAAGAACCACGGGTTGGAGAAATCCGAACGTCGCGGGCGTGGCGAGATCGGTGCTGAGACGCAGATCCGCCTGGGTGTCAATGAGCTGGCGCGCGCGAGTCACCGAATCCGGTTCCGCGCCGAGAGGCGCGGATTTCGCCCGATAACCCCGCAGCCTCACGAGTCCGAGCAGCAACCAGCCGGCCCGCGCGGCGATGCCCGCGCAAAGGATCACGGTGAACGCGCGGGTCCAATCGAACGGTGCAGAACCGCGCATGGGCGTGCCGGAACGATCGAACGTCACCACGGCTCCGCGTGAAGCTTGGCCCGGTGGCGCCTGCGGCGGTTTCCACGGCTGCACGAATGGAAGCGAGAGACACGCGGCGAGCAGCGCGCGAAGAAACGCGAGCTTGGCGCCCGCCATTCGTGGCCGCAGCAGCTTGAGCATCACGGCCGCCGTTAGTACGATGAGCGCCACCTGCGCGCTATAGGCGAACAGATTCCCGGTCATGCGCCACCTCCCCGCTTCTCGCTGAGCATCTTCGAAATCTCGTCGAGTTCGGCGCGAGAGATCTGCTCGCTCTCGATCAGATGCACCAGCAGCGGTTTCGCCGAGCCATCGTAAAGGCGGTTCACGAGGTCGCGAATCAGGCTGCTCTCCACTTGATCACGGGCCTGCGCGGCGCGAAATACATGCGCCTTCTCGCCCTGATTCTTGAGCAGATGGCCCTTCTCCTCGAGAATGCCCATCATCGTCATCACGGTGGTGTAGGCGATCTTGCGTTTCTCGAGCAGTGCCTCGTAGACGTCGCGCACGGTGACATCGCCCAGGCGCCAGACGATCTTCATGATCTCGAGCTCCTGCTCGGTCAGAACGGGTTTTCGCGGCCTCATACTAATAATTTAGTACGAATCCGATAGCACGTCAAGAGAAATCTTCACGCCAGACCGCGCGAACGGATATGATGCCGTTATGGCCCCGAACGCCAAACACCTCTTCTCCCGGCGCCGCATGCTGCGCGGCGCCGGGGCCGCCATCGCGCTCCCGTGGCTCGAATCGATGCCCGTGTGGGCCGAGCCGCGTGACGGACGCGACGCGAGCGAAGCTCCCGTGCGGCTCGCGGTGTTGTTCGCTGGCAACGGCTTTCACAGCAAGGAATGGTGGGCCAAGGGCGAAGGCCGCGAGATGGAACTCGGCAAGGTGCTCGCCCCGCTTCAGGACTTCCGCCGCAAGATGCTCTTCATCCGCGGGCTCTATAACGAGGAGGCGCTCAAGGGCAACATTCACAGCTCGCAAACGGGCAATCTGCTGTCGGGCGCGCCGCTCGCTTCCGGCGGCGAGATCCGTTCGGGCACGAGCATCGATCAGGTGCTCGCACAAAGGTACGGCGCCTCGACCAAGGTCCCGAGCCTCGTGCTCGGCTGCGAGAAGTCGAACCCCTCGGTCCACAAGAACTACTCGATGCTCTACAGCTCGCACATCTCGTGGAGCTCGCCGACAACACCCACGCCGCTCGAAATCTATCCGGCCCTCGCGTTCGACCGCCTCTTCAAGGACGAAGCGGGCAAGGGCGACAAGAGCGTGCTCGACGCCGTGCTTGCCGACGCGGCGGACCTGCGGCGCGGCATCGGCACCAACGATCAGCGCAAGCTCGACGAGTATCTCGAATCGGTGCGCGATGTCGAGAAACGGATCGAGAACGCGGGCAAACGCGGCGAGTTGCAAGGATGGCGGCCTACGCTCGACAAGCCGAATGTCGCGCGCCCGGCGGACGGGATTCCGCAGGATATCGCCGAACACATGCGCTTGATGGCGGATATTCTCGTCCTCGGTTTCCAGACCGACACCACCCGCATCACCACCCTCAAGCTGAACAACGACCACAGCTCGCTGCGCTTCCCGAATCTCGGCGTCGACTACATGATCCACCATCTGCTATCGCACTCCGACACCGCGGATTGGCTGAAGGTCAATCAGTTCTTCCTCTCGCAGGTTGCCTACATCGCGCGCAAGCTCGACGCGATTCAGGAAGGTCCGCGAACGCTGCTCGACAACACGATGATGCTGTTTTGTTCGAGCATGCTGACTGGCAGCCACGAGGCGCGGCAACTGCCCGTGATCCTGGTGGGTGGTGGCGGTGGACGCATCCAGGGCGGGCGCGTGCTCGACTATCTCGAAAAGCCCGAGCGCCAGATGTGCCGGCTGTACCTCTCGATGATGGACAAGATGGAAACGCGGCCCGGAAAGTTCGGAGACGCTTCAAAGATGTTGGACGAGGTCTGACGCCAACCCGCCTCTAACGATACAATGCGCTCAATTATGCGCATTGTCCAGTTAACTTTGCTTCTCGGCGTCGTCCTCCACGCCCAGGACCCACGCGGGTTCTTCAACGGCACGGTTTCCGATTCTTCCGGCGCGGTCATTCCGAACGCCACGGTGTCGTTGCGGCACGGCCGCACCAATGTCGTCACGCGCGCGGTGACGAACGCCGAAGGCGTCTATGAGGCAAATTACCTTCCGATCGGCCCCTACACGTTGTCGGTCGAGTTCGAAGGCTTCAAGAGCTACACACGGCCTGGAATCGACCTCCGCATCGGTGACCGCTTGCGTGTCGACGTCACGCTCGAACCCGGCGCGGCCACCGAGCGAATTCAGGTCACCGCGGAGACTCCGGTGCTCGAAACCACGAACGCGACCGTCGGCCAAGTGATCGACCAGAAGGTGCTCGCGAACATGCCCATCCGGTCGGGCTCGATCGCGTGGCTCTATTCGCTCGCGCCCGGAACCTCGCTCGCGTCGTTGCCGTATGACGGCCCTTGGAACATCGATCAGTCGAGCGCGGTCCGCGTCGGCGGATCGGGACTGGGTGGTGTCGACTACAACGTCGATGGCGTTTCGAACAATGCCTACGGTGGACGCACCGCGTTCATCCCTCCAGCCGACATGGTCGAGGAGGTCCGTGTCGACACGTCGGCCTACGACGCCGCCGTTGGCCACACGTCCGGCGGACAGATCAACATCTCGATGAAGTCCGGCGGTAACAACCTCCACGGGGCTCTCGCCTTCTCAGCCGCCAGCGGTCCGATGATGACGCGCAACTTCTTCACGAACGGCTTCATCTTCGATCCCACCACCGGACCCATCACGCCGCAAAAGATCAAGGACAACACGCCATTCACGCGCTGGCTGCGCTATTCGGCGGCGGTCGGCGGACCGGTCTATCTGCCGAAGCTCTACAATGGCCGCAACCGGACCTTCTGGATGTTCGGCTACCAGGCCCACAACCGGCTGCGCACGGTGGCGGGTCCGCAGACGGTACCCACCGAAGCGATGCGCCGGGGCGACTTCGGCGCGCTGCTCGCCCTGGGCGCGAGCTACCAGATCTACGATCCGTTCTCCATCACCGCCGAAGGCGCCCGTTTCCGGCGGCAACCGGTGCCCGGCAACGTCTTGCCGGCGGCGCGAATCTCGGCGGACTCGCAACGTTATGTGAAGTACTTCCCACCGCCCAACGCGGCGGGCACCTCGGACTTCCTGAACAACTACATCCGCGCGCGCCCCGACAAGCAGGACCTCTACCAGCCGATCGTGCGCATGGATCATAACTGGAACGATCGCTGGCGCAGCTTCTTCCGCTATTCGCAGTCCATCTTCTACGGCAGCTTTGATCAATTCGTCGAGGGCAGCAACGTTCGCGGACGTAAGCGCGAGCGTCCCTACCGCGGCTACGCGCTCGACACCGTGGGAATGCTGAACTCGTCGATGACGCTCGACGTTCGCTATGGTTTCACATGGTTCAGCGAGAAGCAGGCGTTCGTCAATCAGGGGTATGATCTCGCCGAGTTCGGGTTCCCGGCGAGCCTGACCAACGGTCTCGATCCGCGCGGCAGAACGTTTCCCGCTGTTACCGTCACGGGCATGCTCCCGCTCGGCAACGACGGCGGCTTCGATCAACGCTACTACACGCATTCACTGCTGAGCGTTCTCAACTGGACACGCGGCCAGCACAGCCTGAAGTTCGGCTTCGACGGACGGCTAACCTACGACAACTCGACGACCTACGGAAACGTCAGCCCCGCGCTCACATTCGGCGATGTTTACACGCGCGGACCGCTCGACAACTCGCCCGGATCGGTAGGCGTGGGCCAGAACTTCGCGAGCCTGCTCCATGGAATTCCCACCGCGGGCGGAATCGACATCAACGATTCGCGGGCCGAAGCCAGCCCGTTCCACTCCCTGTTCGTGCAGGATGACTGGCGGATCGCGAAGAAGTTCACGCTCAATCTCGGGCTTCGGTGGGAGTACGAAGGTCCGGTGGTCGAGCGGTTCAATCGCAACTCGTCGGACTTCGACTTCGCGGCGCCGAATCCGATCGAGGCGCAGGCACGTGCGAACTACGCCCGCGCGCCGATTCCGGAGATCGCCGCACTGGTATTCCGGACACCCGGCGGATTGACATTTTCGGGCCGAAACGGCGTGCCGCGGCAACTGCGCCCGGCCTACTATCGGGGTTTCATGCCGAGGATCGGCTTCGCGTGGAACGTGACTCCGCGCACCGTCATCCGCGCCGGCTACGGCCTCTTTTACGGGCTTCTGGGCGCCGACTTCAGCGACGTCTCGCAACCCGGCTTCAATCGCCGCACCAACATCGTCGCCTCCAACGACAACGGCTTGACCTACGTGGCGTCGCTCCGCAATCCGTTCCCGGCGGGTGTCGATCAGCCAGAAGGTGCTTCGCAGGGTCTGGCGACCTTCCTCGGCCGCTCGCCCGGATTCTTCGCGGCGGATGGCCGGCGCCCGTACACGCAGCGCTGGAGCTACAACATCCAGTTCGAACCCTTCGCGCGGAGCGTCGTCGAGGTTGGTTACCAGGGCAATCGCTCCACGCGGCTGCGCGTGAATACGGACCTCAATCCGATTCCGCGAGCGTACCTGAGCACGCTGCCGGTCCGCGACAACAACACGATCAACTTCCTCACCGCGGCTGTACCGAATCCGTTTCGCGGCATCGAGCCCTTCCGGGGAACCGCGTTCTTCGCCAACGCCAACACCACGCGCGCCCAACTCGTGCGACCGCTGCCTCACTTCGGAGCCCTGTCCACGGGCCTTCCGGCCGGCTCGGCCTGGTATCACGCGCTGCTGGCGCGCTTCGAACGAAGGTTCGGCAGGGGCTTCATGGTGCAGGCCAACTACACGTGGTCGAAGACCATGGAGGCGGTCGAGTACCTGAACCCCACCGACCCGATCCCCGCGCACCTGATCTCCGATCTCGATCGCACCCATCGAATCACCTTCGCGGGCATGTGGGAGTTGCCCTTCTTCCGCAACAATCGCTGGAGTGGACGGCTGCTCGGCGGATGGCAAATCCAGGCGCTGTATCAAGGCCAGTCCGGTGCACCGCTCGGCTTCGGCAACGTGATCTACGCCGGCACGTATGCGGATCTCGGCGCCGGCGAGCAATCGGTCCAACGCTGGTTCAACACCGATGGCTTCGAGAGGCGTGCCGCGTTCCAACTCGACCAGAACCTTCGAAGCTTTCCCCTGCGGCTCTCTGGCGTTCGCAGCGATGGAATCAATGTGTGGGACATGTCCGTCATCAAGGACTTTCGCGTGTTCGAAGGCGTGAAGGTCCAGTTGCGGGGTGAAGCCGAGGGTGCGACCAACACTCCCAACTTCAGCCCTCCCAACACGGCGCCCGCGAACACGCTGTTCGGACGAGTTACCGCGACGCAGACCGGACAAGAAGAGCGCCGGATCTTCGTGGGATTGAAGCTGATATTTTGAAGAACACGCGCAAGACGGAGCCAGCGGCCGCCCGAATCTCAGCGTGTGCCTCCCCTCTTGGCGCCGCGGCCCTTTTGCGCCTCTGACGCTTTCACCGCGATTTCGCGGGCTCGGGCTTTGACCGAAGCGCCATGACGCCACCCATGGTGCATGTCAACACGACACCGAGCACCGTCACCACGACGGTACCTTCGCTGACCGAGTTCTGTAGTCCGAGTGCGTTGACGAGGATCGCGGGTTCATAGGCAAGCACGGCGAAGAGCACGAGGCCGGCCGCGATCCAGAAGATTCCGGTGATGCGTGATTGTGTCATGCCCGGGAGTACGAACCCCGCTGGGCAACTGTTCCATCGATTCGATACGGAGCGGGCGTATACTGCGAAAGAGCTAATGACGGCAACGGCGAGTATCCGGCAGAGGTTCTTCCGCGCGCGGCGTTGGGTCCGCGGGGCACGCCGATGAGCAGCGATTGGGCGGCCACACTTCGACGAGTTCCTCTATTCCACGAGCTGACGGAAGCCGAGATCAAGGTTCTCGCGGCGAACGTATCACCCCGGCGGTACGCGGCTGGACGTATCATCTTCTCCGAAGGCCAGCCGGGCGGCGACCTCCTGATCTTGCATGAGGGGACGGTGCGCGTAGTTCGGGCGGCCAGGAATGGCCGTCAGCAATTGCTATGCATCGAGCGAGCCGGAAGCTCACTGGGTGAAGTCTCCGTGTTCGACAGCGGCCCTTACTCCGCCACAGCGATCGCTGGCTCCGATGTGGTGGTGCTCGCGATTCGCGGCGGCTACTTCCGCAGGTTGTGTGAATCGCAGCCTCGTGTAGCCGCTCAGGTGATCCGTGTTCTGGGGCATCGCTTGCGGCGCCTCCGCGACCTGGTGGAGGATCTTTCGTGCGGAACGGTCCGCGACCGGCTGATCACCTACCTCGTGCGGCTCGCCGAACAGAACGGCAGCCGCGCCGGCGAAGGAATCGAAGTGAACCTCGAAGAGAACAACGAAGAACTGGCCGTGCGGCTCGGAACAGTGCGCGAAATCGTGTCGCGGAACCTCGGCGGGCTCCATGGCGAGGGACTCATCCGCATGCGGCGGCGCGCGATCATGATCCCCAATCTCGAAGCACTGCGAGGAGAACTCGGGCAATGACCATTCATGTCCATGAGGACGACTGGGGCATGCGGAACTTGTACCCGCTGGACGCATTGCCCGAGGCGTCGGCGGATATCGAGCAGGCCCGCGAAGCAGGCGAACGGAACCGGGCACCGGACGGCATTGGGTGGACCGACATCCATCTGATCCAGCCGCCTTCCCGAGACTACTCGGCAGTGAGCCTGCGGCTGGAGACGGTGCACTCGGCTCTGAGCGGCTCGATGCCCCGCGTGCGCAAATTCGTTTCCTCCGCGAGCGCCGGTTTCGACCCCCGCACCGAGGATCCGTACGGCACCTACGAACTGGAAGCACACTGCTACGGATTCGACGAGGACTGCTTCTTGAAGATCGAACCTGCCGGAGAGTTCGTGAAGGGAATCTGGTTCGAGTGCCGCACCAGCGACGATGCGCGGCGCAAGGCACTCCGCCGCGCGATCGAGATCATCGACTCGCTGGCTCCGTCGGTGATCGCCGACTATTGGAACGACATGTCGGGGCCGGTTGGCGACCCGCGTTTCCTCGATGAGTACTTCCGGGAACTCGCCATCAAGGAGCCGGACGGCGAAGCGTGACAAAAGTCATGGCTGGAACGCGCCGCCACCGATAGTCTGGGGCCAGGAGGCAAGAATGCCATACGTGATCGCCGAGCCCTGCATCGGCGTCAAGGACACCGCATGCCTGGACGTTTGCCCGGCGATGTGATCCACCCCGGACCCGGTGAAGCGGACTTCGCCGTAGCACCGCAACTTTACATCTTCCCGGACGACTGCATCGATTGCGGCATGTGTGTACCCGCCTGCCCGGTCTCGGCGATCCATCTCGACGAGGAGTTGCCCGAAAAGTGGGCCCAGTTCGCGGAGGTCAATGCCGCCTGGTACCGGCGCGGGGCCGTCAGCGGGGACCTACCGTCGTGACCACGTGAGAAAATCGAGAGGAGATGCGAGCGCACACGCATGGCTGAGCCCTTGAAGAACCACTTCGGAACACCGGTCGTGCGCCGGCTCGGCGGGGAGATCGCTGCCGTCTACCGCCGGTTCGATCGAGAAGCGTTCGAGCGCGATGCCTTGCATGGCTTCGAGGCGTTGGAATTGCTCGATCGCGGGCGCCATCTGGGCCGCATCCTGCAAAGGCATCTCCCCGCGAACTACCCCTCGGCGCTCGACGTGCTGCTTGCCACATTACCCGCCGAGAGGACTCCGGCAGGCGGGATGGCGTCCTTCTACTACATGCCGCACACCGAGTTCGTTCGCCAATTCGGCCTGGCAAGCGTCGATGCCTCGCTGCGGGCACTTCATGCGCTTACCCAGGTGTTCACCTCCGAATTCGCGATCCGGCCGTTTCTCGAAGCGCATCCCGAACTCGTGCTCGAAAGGCTCCGCGGCTGGACTCGCGATCCGAGCGAGCACGTGCGCCGCCTCGTCTCCGAAGGGACACGTTCGCGTCTGCCGTGGGCGCCTCGCCTGCGCGTCTTCGCCGCGGATCCGGCACCCGTGATCGCGCTTCTCGAACTGCTGCGGGATGACCCGTCGCTGTACGTCCGGCGGTCGGTGGCGAACAACCTCAACGACATCGGCAAGGACCATCCCGCCCGGCTGACCGAAATCGCCGCGCAGTGGACGGAGGGAGCCAGTCCTGAGCGCCGGTGGATCATCCGGCACGCGCTCCGCTCGGCCGTCAAGAAGGGTGATCCCGCTGCTCTCGCGGTGCTGGGCTTCGGCGCGAAGGTTTCACTCCGCATCGTCGAACATACCATCCTACCCACGCGGCCGCGCATGGGCGGCAAAGTCGCGGTGGCCGTGACGATCGCGAATCCAACGCGGCGGAATCAGAAGTCCGTGGTGGATCTCGCCGTGCACTTCGTCAAGGCCAACGGCGGCACCAGTCCCAAAGTGTTCAAGCTCGCCAACGTTTCACTCGGAGCAGGTGAGTCCATCGTTCTGCGGAAAACGGTTTCGTTGGCGGATCTCACCACAAGGAAATGTTACCCGGGGCTTCACCGTGTCGCTCTGCGGTTGAACGGCGTCTCCCAGGGGCTGGGAGAGTTCACTCTCTTGCGCGGCTGATGAGGTGAGTCCGCCCGCGCGAGGCTCACAGCCGCGGTGACGTGCCTCGACACACTGGGACTACAGTAGCAGGATAGCCTTGGTCGCTGTCCTTCGGAGTATCAACATGGGAGGGCACAGAGCCATGCGTCCGAGCGTACTCGCAAGGACCTCTCGGGCGGAGCTTGCTGGAGTTGCGGCCCGTCAAAGGCCGAGCGTCGAGACCGTAGCGTTCGCCCGCCCGTACCCGGGGCAAGGACGCTGCGTGACCGCGCTGATGGACCGGTAGAAGGATGACGCCCGCCGGAATCCGGATTCGACGGGAATCCTGTTGGGTCACGTGTCGCGCATGAGATCGGCCATTTGCTGCAAGATCGAGCGGCACTTGGAAGTGGGGATGATGAAAGGGCGATGTCGCAACGCGAGATCGCGGCATGCGAGAGCGGCACCGGTTCGCGAAAATGATGCAGCGCTGATCGGGGAGCCGTTTCAGTTGTCCGCCGCGTGTCAACTCGCAGTAGATTGAATGAATGACTCGGGCCCGCTTCCTCCGCTCGCTCTTCCCCGCCCCGGCGCTCCTGTCCGCCGCCGCTTCCAAGGACCGCCCGAATCTCGTCCTGTTCCTCGCCGACGATCACGGCTGGCGGGATTCGCCGATTCATGGCAATCGCGATGTCCGGACTCCGAACCTCGAACGGCTCGCCTCGGAAGGAACCGTTTTCCGCAACACTTTCTCCGGCGCCGCGATCTGCATCCCGTCACGCGCGATCCTCGGCAGCGGACTCGACTCGCACCGCAACGGCGCGATCGCCAACGGACGCCAGATGCGCGACGGGATCCGGACCCTGCCATCGTATCTGGCCGAACTCGGCTACGACGTGGCGCACTTCGGCAAGTCGCACTTCCTTCCGCCTTCGAACTACACCAGGTGGGAAGCGGTGGCGAGCGAGATCAAGGGCGCGGGTCCGCTGATGAACGATCTGGAAACGGCGGCCGTCGATTCCTGGCTCGCGCGGCGGGGCAAGGGCGCGAAACCCGTGTGCATGATCGTCTGTTCTCACAGTCCGCATGTGACGTGGGAAGAGAACTCGGGCTACGATCCCGGCCGGCTGACGGTGCCTCCCTCGCTGATCGACACGCGTGAGACCCGCGAGGCGCTGACTCGCTACTACACCGATGTTTCGAAGATGGACCGCCAGCTCGGCGCGGTCCACGATTCGGTGCGGCGGCATCTCGGATCGAACACGTTGTTCCTCTCGACATCGGACAACGGAGCGCAGTTGCCGTTCGCCAAGTGGAATCTGTACGACGCCGGAATCCGCCTGCCGCTCGCGGCCTCCTGGCCCGGAGTGGTGAAGGCGGGTGGAAGTTCTTCCGCGATGCTACACTTCACCGACTTCCTGCCCACCTTCGTGGAGCTTGCCGGCGGCCGCGCCCCTTCGGGAATCGATGGGCGATCCTTCGCGCGCGTTCTGCGCGGCGAAGCGAAGGCGCACCGGGCGGAGGTTTTCGCCTCGCATACCGCTGACAACAACGGCCAGATGAACTGCTATCCGATGCGCGCCGTGCGCACGGCGCGGTTCAAGTACATCCGCAATCTGCGCACCGATCTCGTGTACACGACACACATCGATCGCGGCGTCGCTCGCGATGGCCGCGGATACTGGGATTCCTGGCGGGCGTTGGCGAAGACGGACACGCGCGTGGCGGCCGTGATCCGGCGCTATCACGAGCGTCCGGCCGAGGAGTTGTACGATATCGAACGCGATCCGTTCGAGTTGGAAAATCTGGCGGCAGTAGCCGCGCACCGGCGAACGGTGGTGGAGTTGCGAGGAAAGATCGACGCCTGGATGCGCTGGACGGGGGATTCGGGCGAGGTTTGGGGCACGCCGCGACCGCTTGCCGGATATCCGGTGTAGGCGCGTGGAAGCTCGCTGATTTCGGGTGAAGGTTCGTGGAAGAAACGTGCTTTGTCGCGGGAAGCTCTGTGGAAGAGCGGTGTAGCTGCGTGGAAGAAACGTGCGGTTTCGGGTGAAGTTCGAAGGAAATGAGTGTAGTTGCGTGGCAGGATCCGGTAGCGGACGGTGAAGTTCTGTGGAAAAATGGAGGAGCCCTGTGGAAATCGGTGTAGGTTCGTGGCAGAATCAGACCGGGGAAGGCGCGCGGAAGCCGAGTGAAGGCCGATGGAAGCCGAGTGAAGCCGGTTGGAAAGCAAGTGTAGAAGCGTGGATCGGGTGGTGGAGGCGCGTGGCGGAAACGGTGTAGGTCCGTGGAAAGCATTGCCTTGCATCCTCATTGTTTTCAATGCGTTAAACATTTCTATAGCTTTCTGATTTTGCTCTCAGGTTACACTACAACAACCGCATGGAAACACAAGCCTCGCAGGCTCCCGTCAGCCTGGTGCCTGTTGTTGTTGAACAACAGCAACCGGTCGACATGATCCGTGTCGAGAAGAGCCTGCATTCGCTGGGATTCTTCGCGTCCACCGCCTCGTCGAAGGAGGTGTCACGCACCGTCGTTCAGGTAATTCGCCGGCCCGACGGACAGCGGATTCAAGCCAAGGCCGTCATCGAAGGAATTCCGAGTCTCGGCTTGCCGACCACGGCCGATCGCGACAAGTACATGGCGTTCATGAAAGTCGCGCTCGATCAGCGCGACCAGCAGGGAGCGGTGTCGAATCCGATCCGGTTCTCGGGTTCCGATCTGATCAAGCTCCTGCGGCTGCGCAAGGGCGGATTTCATTACGACGAGATCAACGACTGGTGCAAGCGCATGGTCGCGACGACGATCATGTCCGAGTCGCTGGTGTTTCTCGCCGACCGGAAGCAGTATGCGAGCGACACCTTCCACGTCTTCGATCGCGTGATCCTGTACGGCGAAGAACTCGCCGATGGGTCACGTTCCGAGTATTACGAAGTCTACCTGTCGCAGTGGCAGCTCACGAATCTGAACCAGGGTTACTTACTGCCACTCGACTTCAACGCCTACCTGCGATTGAAGCGCGATATCGGCAAGGCGCTGTTCGGGCACCTGTCGGTATGGTTCTACGCAAGCCGCGGACTGCCGGTCGAGAAGAAGTACCAGGATCTATGCCAGCTACTGCACATCCGCGCCTATCCGCACCTGTCGAAGGCGAAGTCGGTTCTGGCGCCGTCGATGGAGGAACTGGTCGAGATCGGATACCTGTCGAGCTGGGATCTCGTCCGGACAGCGCGCGGCGCTGACTTCAAAGTGGTGATGGCGCCTGGAAATCGAATCCTGTCGCTGCCGAACTTCAGCGCGATCGTCGATCCCGAGGCCCGCGCGGCGCTCGAGGCGAGCTTGCCCGGATGGGTCCACGAACTGGTGCGGCGCGGTGTAGCTGAGAGGAAGGCGCGGCAGTTGGCGCTCGATGTGCCCGACACGCAACCGGTGGCCGATCAGATCGAGTACGTCGATTTCCTGATGCAGACCGAGCGGCGCGGCAAGTGGCAGAATCCGGCTGGATTCTACGTGTGGGCGATCGAGAACAATCTCGGAGTGCCCGAAGCGTTCGAAACCTCGCGGCGGCGAAAGCTTCGCGAGGAGCAGGAAGCGGGCGAGCACGAGGCGGAATTGCGCCGGTTGAAGCTCCGCGAGGAATACGACGAGTTCTGCCGGTATGAAGTCAAGCGGAAGATGGAGTCGCTCTATCCGGCGTCGCGCTTGGAAGATGCGATCCGGGAGAAGGTGAAGCAGATCCGGCGTGAGCAGCCGGATTGGTTTGCACGGATGCCGGAATCGATGAAGCGCGAGACCGCGATCGGGATGTTGGAAGCCGAGGTCCGGGAGCGCGGACATTTGCCGTCGTTCGAGCAGTGGTCGAAGCAGGATTTGCAAATGCGGATGTTTTGAGCTCCTTGGATCGAACTCGGCAACCGGCGGTCAGCGGTGGCAACTGCGCTGACGCTGTGGATCTACCTCGTCATTCGCGACGGGGGCCTACAGCGGGTCGAAGCCGCGAAGACCATCGGGATTCGGCAGGCTCACCTATCAGCTCTGCAAGCGGAACCGTGGCGGTAGTTTCTCCGTTGTACGGCTGAGGGTAACTTCGCCCATTTTCCGCGCGTGCCGCGTGACGCGATTGGTCATTAGGGCGCCATTTCGGCGGGCGCACCTACAGAATGCTGCGGCTCTACACCGCTTCCTGGGCTTGGAACTCCCGCTTTCCGATCCCAAGAGCCTTGATTCGCGACTGGCTTGGAAGAACGAGCGTGGCCCGGACGGAAACTGCGGATCGCCAGTGTGATCATTAGATTAGATGTGGATAGCGTGCGTGGCCGGCGCGTGATGACCACCAACGATCCCGACACGCTGGTGCAGGATCCGGCCATCTTGAAGGACATCGCGAAGCGCTTCGGCGGGCGAATTCGAGAACAGTGGGGTAATCGAGTTGAATCAGACAGTCGAGCTCCTGGAACCGAGACCGTTCGCCGCCGGGCAGGGGCTCGCGATCGGCGCATTTGCCGTCGGTCGAGCGGCGAACCGAGCGGGACTTGCGGATGCGGATGATTTTTTTTCGGCGAAAGTTTGGGGACGCGGGACCGCAACACCGCTATTGATGAGTGAGACGAATAGGTCGTCTACTTCAAACGAGATCGGAGTTCCAAATATGGATTCAACTACTCTATCGGTGGCCGGACTGCAACATGCGGCCGGTTCGGTGGCAACATTCGAGTCATTTGCCCGCGCCGTCATGCAACATGTGCTCGAGACCGCCAGCCAGCAAGTGGACAAGAGGGAGGAGGTGTCGCCAGCACGTGACTCGGTCGCGTTCGAGCTGCCGGTCACCGTTCAAGCCATCGGACGCGCCGGCGGTTGCATCCGCGTCTGCGTCCCTGGAGCGGGTTGCATCGTGTGGTGCCCCCCAAAGGTCTGACATCAATGGTTCCGGCAGCGGACGCTTCGCCGGCGCGGGTGGCAGAGGTTCTGCCGCCCGCTTGCGGTCCGGACCGCGCCAGGAGTGCTCAGCGGACTCGCATTGCTCGATAGCTCGAACCGCTGGGGCATCTGGTCGCTCGCCCGGCCCGCCCTTCCTCTCGACTACACTGGCCCTCGCTCAGCCAGCAGCCGATCCACCACCATGGACTCGCCGAAGCCGCCGCCCTGTTTCTATTCTTGCCTCTCCTGCTCGCACCGCTGTTCACGCTCGTCAAATGGACCCTGGGTGCGTTGCCGCCGGGTGGGCGCCCGCCGCCGCGATTCGTGCTGCTGGTGGCAGTCGCGGAGAGCTTCCTCCCGTTGGTGAGTATGGTCGTGGCGGTGACGGGCGTGCGGACACTGAATGCCGCGGGGTTTGCCGGATCACGTTTCCCTGCGCCCCGGTGTTCTGGTCCTGCTCGCCGGACTCTCGCTCGCACTGAATCTCGTTTGTCTGTCGCGGAGGCATCCCCGGCCCGGAGTCCGCACGATGGCGCTGGGCCTTGCCGCCGGACAGTGCGCCGCTTTCGCGATCGCCTGGTGCGCAACCATTGCCTGGGCTCGCGGATAGTCGCCGTCTGTATATAATCGCGATGAGATGAAATACGGCGCGCGGCTCCTCGGTGCGGCGTTGCACTTGTTGTGCGTCGCTTTGGCTGACGCGCAAGAATCGAACGCCATGCGCATCGTCGAGTTCAAGTGTCTCGGATGTCACGGCGGCCAGAAGATCTCCGGACTCGACCTCCGCGATCGCGCCTCGGCACTGAAAGGCGGCGCGCGCGGACCCGCGCTCGCACCCGGCGATCCCGAGCGCAGCCTGATCTATCGCCACGCCGCCGGACTCGCGCAACCCAAGATGCCGCCCGGGCGCGACTCGCTCACTGCCACTGAGATCGCGGCGATCCGCGACTGGATTCGCGAAGGAGCTCCATGGAACGGGCGCGCGCCACGCAACTCGACCGATTGGTGGTCGTTCCGGAAAGTGGAGCGTCCCCCCGTGCCCGCCGGTGGTGCGAATCCGATCGACAGCTTCCTTGCCACGCAACTACACGCGAAATCGCTCACTCCAGCGCCCGCCGCGGACAAAGCAACGCTGATCCGCCGGGCCTACTTCGATCTCATCGGACTCCCTCCGCCTCCCGATCGTGTGAAGCGCTTCACGGAGGACACGGGGCCCGATGCGTTCGCCAAGCTCGTCGATGAGCTGCTCGAATCGCCGCACTATGGCGAACGCTGGGGGCGCCATTGGCTCGATGTCGTCCGTTACGCCGACAGCGGCGGTTACGAGACCGATATCCTCTTCAAAAATGCGTGGCGCTATCGCGATTGGGTGGTCGATTCGTTCAACGCGGACAAACCTTACGATCGCTTCGTGCAAGAGCAACTGGCGGGTGACGAGATCTGGCCCGACAACCTCGACATGGACGGCTCCTACGAATTGCCGAAGCAGAAGCTGCGCAACCTCGAGGCGCATATCGGAACCGGCATGTTCGGCTTCGGACCCGAGGTCCACGAGTCCAACATGGATGCGCGCAAGCTCCAATACGAGAAGCTCACCGACTGGGTCGATACCGCCAGTTCAGCCTTCCTCGGACTCACGTTCGGCTGCGCGCGCTGCCACGATCACAAGTTCGACCCTATCACGCAGCGCGACTATCACCGCTTGCAGGCGATCTTTGCGTTCAGCACCGAGGTCGAGATTCCGGTGGTGCATCGGATGTCGATTCGCGATCACGGCCAGCACTATCCGCGCGTGATCGCCGTGGCGGAAGCGCGAATCGCCTACCGTTTGCACGAGCAGAAGGTCAAGAAGCGCACCCAGGAAGAGAAGCGCGAGCCCACTCAGCAAGAGCAGGCCGAAACGGACCGGCTGCTGCGAGAGATCGGAAAAGCGGTGCTCGCCGCGCCGGAGAAAGATGCACAAGGCAAGGTGTGGGATGGGCTCATGGACATTCCCACCGCCACCGTACTCGGCCATCGCGAGCCCGCGCTCGTTCCGCCCACGCACATCTATCATCGCGGCGAGTTGAGCAGCGCCAAGGAGAAGGTGGGCCCCGGACTCCCATCCTTTTTGGGCGGCGGCGAGATCGATGCCGATTGCTCGGGCCGCTGTGTTCCGCTCGCGCGCAAGCAACTCGCGCTCTGGCTCACCCGGCCGGAGCATCCGCTCACCGCGCGCGTCATGGTGAATCGCATCTGGGCGTGGCACTTCGGCCGCGGACTTGTCGCCACGCCGAACGATTTCGGCCGCCAAGGCCAGGCACCCGTGAATCAGGCGCTGCTCGATTGGCTTGCGGCTGAATTCGTGAGCCGCAACTGGTCGATCAAGGCGATGCAACGGCTCATCATGAACTCGGAGACTTACCAACGCGCGAGCCGCTTTTCGCACGCCGCCAACACGAGGATCGATCCCGAGAATCGATACCTGTGGAAAGCCAACCGCCGCCGTCTCGAAGGCGAACTGCTCTGGGACTCGATGCATGCGGCCGCGGGAACGCTGAATCCGAAGCTCGGTGGAAGGCCCGTCGCGCCGCCGCTTGCCGCCGACGAAGTGAGCGGATTCGCGAGCCCGTGGCAATGGCCCGTGAACGGCGATCCCGCGGAGCATCATCGCCGCGGTTTGTACCTGCTCGTCCGCCGTACGTTTCCTTTCCCGATGTTCGAAGCGTTCGACGCGCCCACGAACGCGGTGAGCTGTCCGCAGCGTGACGTCAGTTCAGTGGCACCGCAAGCGCTCTGGTTCCTGAACAATCGAGTCGCGCACGAACAAGCCACGGCTTTCGCCGCGCGATTGCGGAAAGAGGCTGGGAGCGAGCCTGCCCGGCAAGTGGACTCGGCCTGGCGCCTGGCACTCGGACGTCCACCCTCGGCGCAAGAAGCGCAAGAGGGCGCGCGCATGATGGAGCAGCTCTCGCTCGAAAAGTTCTGCCTTTCGCTGTTCAACCTGAATGAGTTTGCTTTCGCCGACTGATATGACTCTTCCCCGCCGCGAACTCCTCTCCCGCCTCGGCTTCGGACTCGGCGCCGTGGCGCTCGCCGATCTCCGCGCGGCGGAGAGTCCACTAGCACCGAAGCCCTCGCACCGGCCCGCGAAAGCGAAGAGCGTCATCTACCTCTTCATGCAGGGTGGACCTTCGCACGTGGATACGTTCGACCCGAAGCCCGAGTTGACACGCTTCGACGGCAAGCCGCTGCCCGCGAGCTTCCATTCCGATGGTCTGAACCTGCAATTCATCCGGGTGGGCGAATCGAAGCTGATGGGCAGCCGGCGCACGTTCCGCAAGCGCGGCCAGTCCGGACTCGAAATCTCGGACCTGTTCGAACAAACCGGCGCGCACGCCGACGATCTCGCGCTCGTCCGCTCCTGCCATCACGACGCCTTCATCCACGGACCTGCACTCAACCTTCTTTACACCGGCTCCATTCGCGTCGGATTTCCGAGCGTCGGCTCGTGGGTCGTCTACGGACTCGGCTCGGAGTGCGACAACCTGCCGGCCTTCATGGTGATGAGCGATGGATCGATCGGCGGACGCGCGCGCACGTCGTATTCATCGGGTTTTCTGCCCGCGGTCTACCAAGGCACGCTACTGCGGACCGAAGGTTCGCCGCTCGTGAACCTCTCGCCCGCCGCCGGCATGAGCGCTGAGGAACAGCGCCGGATGCTCGACCAGATCGGCGAATGGAATCGCCGCCATGCCGCCGAGCGCGCCGATGATTCCCGGCTCGAAGCCCAGATCGCGAACTACGAACTTGCCTTCCGCATGCAGACCGCCGCTCCAGGACTCGTCGATATCTCTCAGGAGTCCGCCGCGACGCGGGCGCTTTACGGGATCGACGAGAAGAGCACGGCGAAGTTCGGAGGAATGTGCCTGCTCGCGCGGCGGA
>CADECY010000126.1 GCA_902825945.1 uncultured Acidobacteriota bacterium | reverse complement strand
CGGTTGGAGCCTTTCCGTTCCCGCTATTTCGCGGCGAACCGACAGAGGACTGCCACGATACAACGACGAAGCCGCGGAAATCGATACTTTCCTCTTGTCAGGGGCAGAGGACCTCGTGCCCGTCCTCAACCCCGACGGAAAGCGCCACGAGGATCGCCTGACCGATCCGGCGTTCATCATCCGCCGTTACCGCCCCCGAATCGAAGGACTCTTCGCACGCATCGAGCGATGGAGCCGCCTCAGCGACGGTGATATTCATTGGCGCTCCATCACCAGGGACAATGTCCTCACGCTCTACGGACAGACCGCCGAGTCCCGCATCGTGGACTCTCGAGATCCGGCTCGCATATTCACCTGGCTGATTTGCGAAACGCGAGACGACAAGGGCAACGCCACGGTCTTTGGATACAAGCCAGAAGACGGCGCGGGCGCCGACCTGGGTGCCGCTCGCGAACGCAATCGTGGTGACCGCGACGATCCCCGCCGAGGAACGCAACGCTATCTGAAGAACATCCGCTATGGCAACCGTGTGCCCTTGCTCGACGGCGCGGGAGCCCGTCCGCGATTCCTTGCTGATCTGTCCGCCAACCTCGATCCTGGCTGGATGTTTGAAGTGGTCTTCGACTACGGCGAGCACGACGCCGGCGCCCCCGCGCCCAACGATCCCGGTACTTGGACCTACCGCGCCGATCCGTTTTCCTCCTACAAATCCGGCTTCGAAGTTCGAACGACGCGCCTTTGCCATCGGGTTCTGATGTTCCATCACATCCCGGACCTCCCCTCGGGCGAAAAGGGATACGAAGGACTGGTTCGCTCCACAGACTTCACCTACTCACACGAACTGGACCCCGCCGATCCACGAAATCCCGTCTACACTTTCCTGCGCAAGGTCACTCACTTGAGCTATCGCCGTAAGGATGGCGGGTACGACAAGGGAAGCCTGCCGGCCGTCGAGTTCGAGTACTCGTTGCCCGTGATTCAGGACACGGTCGAGGATGTGGATTCGGCCAGCTTGGAGAATCTGCCCTATGGCGTCGATGGCGGCCACTACCAATGGACGGATCTGCACGGCGAAGGAATCCCCGGAGTCCTCACCGAGCAAGCCGAAGGGTGGTTCTACAAGCGCAACCTCAGCCCCATGGGCACGCGCGTAGCACTCGCCGCCGTGGAAGCCGTAGCCCTCAAGCCGAACGCCGGCATGGCCGGGGACGGCGCGCAGTTCATGGATCTCGCCGGGGATGGCCAACCCGATCTGGTCTTGCTGGATAGCCCAACGCCAGGATTCTTCGAACATGACGATGCGGAAGGCTGGCAACCGTTCCGCCCGTTCAACGCACGCCTCCAGCGAGACATGCGCGATCCCAATGTCCGCTTCGTCGATCTGGATGGCGACGGGCACACCGACCTCCTTGTCACCGAGGACGACGCTTTCGTGTGGCACGCTTCGCTGGCCGAGCGCGGCTTCGGCGAAGGACTGCGCATCGCTCAGGCACTCGACGAGGAGCAAGGTCCGCGTCTCGTCTCCGCCGATCCCACCCAGAACATCTACCTCGCCGACCTCAGTGGGGACGGGCTCACCGATCTCGTCCGTGTCCGCAACGGCGAAGTCTGCTACTGGCCAAACCTCGGGTACGGACGCTTCGGCGCCAAGGTCACGATGGACAATTCGCCATTCTTCGACCTGCCCGACCAGTTCGATCACCGGCGAATCCGCTTGGCCGATATCGACGGCACCGGCACGAATGACATCGTCTATCTGCACCGCGATGGCGTGCGGCTCTATTTCAATCAGTCCGGCAACAGTTGGAGCGAACCGCGCCACCTCGGCGTTTTCCCGCACATCGATGATGTCGCCTCCATCGCCCCGGCCGATCTGCTGGGAAATGGCACCGCCTGTCTCGTCTGGTCATCCTCGCTGCCCGGCGACGTGCGCCGTCCGATGCGCTTCGTGAACCTGATGGGCGGGCAAAAACCCCATCTCCTCATCAAGACCATCAACAACCTCGGCGCGGAAACCATCGTGGACTACGCGCCCTCCACCAAGTTCTATCTGCAAGATCGCCTCGCCGGAAAACCTTGGATCACCCGGCTGCCATTCGCGGTTCACGTCGTCGAGCGCGTGGAAACCATTGACCGTGTCAGCCGTAACCGCTTCGTCACGCGTCATACCTACCATCACGGATACTTCGACGGCGAGGAGCGCGAGTTCCGCGGCTTCGGCATGGTGGAGCAGACCGACACGGAATCGTTCGCCGCGTTGACTGGAGACGGAACAATCTCCGCCACCAACATCGACGCGGCCACCCACGTGCCCCCGGTTCTCACCAGGACCTGGTTCCACACCGGAGTCTTCCTCGGCCGCGACCGCATCTCGAACTTCTTCGCGGGACTCCTGGACAGCCAGGATACGGGCGAGTACTTCCGCGAGCCGGGCCTGACCGGCGCGCAGGCGCGTGAACTTCTGCTGCCCGACACAGTCTTGCCCGCAGGCCTAAGCGTCGAGGAAGAACGTGAAGCGTGCCGCGCCCTCAAGGGGTCCATGCTCCGCCAGGAAGTCTACGCGCTCGACGGCACGCCGAAGCAGGAATTCCCCTACACGGTCGCGGAGCAAAACTTCACGGTCAAGCTGGCGCAGCCGCGCGGGCCGAATCGTTTCGCGGTGTTCTTCGCACACCCCGTGGAAGCGCTCACCTACCACTACGAACGCAACCCCAGCGATCCGCGCGTGCAACACGCCCTGACGCTCGAAGTAGACAGCTTCGGCAACGTGCTCAAACAAGCCGCTGTCGGATACGGCAGGCGTCGGCCCGATCCAGCCCTTCCCCTAGACGTGGACCGCGACAAGCAAACTAAGGTCCATGTCACCTACACCGAAAATGGCATCACCAACGCCATCCGCGATATCCCCGATGTGTATCGCACCCCTCTCCCGGCCGAAGCGAGGACTTTCGAACTGACCGGCTACACGCCGTCAGGCCCGGCAGGCCGCTTCCAAGCCAGCGATTTCGTTCAGCCTGCCGGCGCGAACACGATTCACCTCTTCGATTCCGAGATCGCCTACGAAGAATCGCCCTCAGCAGCAGGAAGACAGCGCCGTCCCATCGAACACGTGCGGACTCTGTATCGTTCAAACGATCTCGCTTCGATCCTGCCTTTGGGCCAAGTCGAGACCCTGGCGATCCCCGGCGAGGCGTACAAGCTCGCCTTCACGCCCGGTCTGCTCACTCAGGTCTACCAGCGCGATGGTGAGAACCTCTTGCCCGACCCTGTCGCGGTGCTCGATGGAACCGGGCCGGACCAGGGCGGCTACCTCCTCACGCAGAACCTGAAAACCGACGGACGCTTCCCCACCACCGATCCCGACGATCACTGGTGGACCCCCTGGGGCCGGACATTCTTCTCACCCAGCACAGCCGGAGAACTCGCCTTCGCCAGTGCGCACTTCTTCCTGCCACACCGCTCGCGAGATCCCTTCGGCACCGAGAGCTTCATCACCTACGACACCTTCGATCTGATGATGTCCGAAACGCGCGACGCCCTGGGCAATCGCGTCACAGTGGGCGAGCGGCGCCCCGATGGCACCGTCGATCCAACCAAGCCACGCCACGACTACCGCCTTCTGCAACCCGTCCTGGTCACAGACCCGAACCGCAATCGCGCCCAAGTCGCTACCGACATCCACGGAATGGTCGTCGGCACCGCCGTCATGGGGAAGCCGGAACAGAACCTGGGCGATTCACTCGAAGACTTTGTCCCTGATCTGCCGGAAGCGGAAGCTCTAGCGCATCTCGAGAAACCGCTTGCCGATCCTCATGCCATTCTGCGCCGCGCCACCAGCCGTTTGGTGTACGACCTGTTCGCGTACCAGCGGACGAAGGACCCCGCCGTCGTCTACGCCATGGTTCGCGAGACCCACGACGCGGACCTCTCCCCCAATCAACAGACCAAAGTCCAGCACAGCTTCTCCTATTCCGACGGCTTCGGCCGAGAGATCCAAAAGAAGATCCAAGCCGAGCCCGAAAAAGCCACGGGCGCGCCGCGCTTCGTGGGCAGTGGCTGGACCATCTTCAACAACAAAGGCAAGCCGGTCCGCCAGTTCGAGCCCTTCTTCACGGCCACACATCTGTATGAGTTCGAAGTGAAGGCCGGAGTCAGCCCCGTTCTCTTCTACGACCCTGCCGAACGCGTTGTCGCCACCATTCTCCCGAACCATACCTACAACAAAGTCGTCTTCGATCCGTGGCGGCAGGTCACCTCCGACGTGAACGACACGGTGTTGGGCGACCCGCGCACCGACCCCGACATTAGCGGATTCACGCAAGACTATTTCGCCCACCTGCCACCGGAGGAATTGCCTTGGCTCACTTGGCACGCCCAACGGATTGACGGAGCCCTGGGCAAGTTCGAACGAATCGCCGCTGAAAAGACCGTGGCGCACGCGGACACTCCCGCTACTGCCTTTTTCGATAGTCTGGGCCGCCCGTTCCTCACTCTCGCCGACAATGGACCCGACCCGGTGAACCCGGCGCAGCATCTCCTCTTCCCCACGCGCGTAGAACTCGACATCGAAGGCAATCAGCGCTCGGTGCGCGATGCCATCGTCCAGGCGGGCGATCGACAGGGGCGCATGGTCATGTTGTACGACTATGACATGCTGGGCACGCGCATCCGTCAACTCAGTATGGAGGTGGGTGGGCGCTGGTCACTGGGCGATGTGTCGGGCAAACCGATCCGCGCGTTTGACAGCCGGCGGCACATTTTCCGGACGGAGCATGACGCGGTGCGGCGTCCCATCCGGACGTTCGTGACCGGCGCGGATCCGGCTGAGCCGGACAAGGAATTACTGACGGACCGCTTATTCTACGGGGAGCAGCACCCGGAAGCCGAACCCCGAAATCTGCGCGGCACCCTGTTCCTGCAGTTCGATCAGGCCGGACTCGTCACCACTGAGGCGTTGGACTTCAAAGGCAATCCTCTACAGGCCACGCGGCGTCTGGCTCTGGAGTTCCGAAAGTCGCTCGATTGGGCACCGGCCGATCCCGCTCTGCCTGCGCTTCCGGAACCGCTGGACGTGGCGCGGCTGGAGACCGCCCTTGCCCCGTTGATGGAGAGTGACATCTATTCCAGCTTCACTACCTACGACGCTCTCAATCGCGCGGTCATGTCAATCACGCCGCACACGCCCTCCATGTTGCCGAACGTGATCCGGCCCGGATACAACGAGGCCAACCAATTGGAGCGTATGGACGCCAATCTACGGCAGGAAACCGGTCCGGACGGCCAACTGTTCTTTACGCCTTTTGTCACCAACATCGACTACGACGCCAAGGGCCAGCGTCAGCGGATCGATTACGACAACGGCGCTTCGACACGTTACGAGTACGATCCCCTCACGTTCCGCATGACGCGCCTGACGACCACGCGGGCGGGTTTTGCGCCTGACCGGCGGATGGTGCAGGACTTGCTCTACACGTTCGATCCGGTCGGCAACATCACGCACATTCAGGATGATGCGCAGCCAATCATTTTCTTCCGCAACCAGCGCGTCGAACCGAGCACGGACTACACTTACGACGCTATCTACCGCTTGCTCGAAGCGGCTGGCCGCGAGCATCTGGGACAGCTTGGCAATCCGCCCACTCCGCCCGATGCCTTCAACAGCTTTCACACTCGCCTAGACCATCCTGACGAGGGCAGCGCGCTGGGCGCGTACGTCGAGCGGTACGGATATGACGCAGTTGGGAATTTTCTCGAAGTGCATCATCGTAGCAACGGCCCGGCCCCCGCGGGGTGGACGCGCGGGTACAGCTTCCACGAGCCGAGCCTTCTCGAGCCGGGCAAGACTAGCAATCGCCTCAGCAGCACGGCGGTAGAAACGCAGGATGGACAGCCGGCGACGGAGCCTTACGCCTACGACACACACGGCAACATGACGCAGATGCCGCATCTGCCGCTGATGCAGTGGGACTTTCACGACCAGTTGCAGGCCACTTCGAAACAGGCAGTCAACAATGGCGGCACACCGGAGACGACGCACTACGTCTACGACGCTGGCGGACATCGGGTGCGCAAAGTGACGGAGCATCAGGCCGCCGCCGGGCAAACGGCAAGGCGGCACGACGAGCGGATTTATCTGGGCGGTTGCGAGCTTTTTCGCGCGTATGAGAGCGACGGTGAGACAGTGAACCTCGAACGCGAGACCTCGCATGTGATGGATGACAAGCAGCGCGTCGCATTGGTCGAGACGCGGACGCTGGGCGTTGATCCGGCGCCGAAGCAACTTATCCGTTACCAGCTTGGTAATCATCTTGGTTCAGCGAGTGTGGAACTCGATGAACAAGCGCGGGTCATTTCTTACGAAGAGTATTTTCCGTATGGCAGCACGTCTTATCAGGCAGTGCGCAGCAGGACGGAGACGCCAAGGCGGTATCGGTATTCGGGGATGGAGCGGGATGAAGAGAATGGTCTGAACTATCACAGGGCGCGCTACTACGCACCCTGGCTGGGGTGGTGGGTGAGCGGCGATCCGGCTGGCCTCAAAGATGGGATACACATCTATAGATACAGTCGAAACGCTCCAGTCTCACTTGTTGATGTAAATGGCACCGACTCAATTCCGTCCGTATCAGACTGGACATCTGTTTCAATTCCGGGCATATCTTCGCCACAGATATTGCGGGAGGAAAATACTCATATTCACAATTCGGACGATCTTTACACGCAGGACATTAGAACTGTGCAGGGCACCGGCTTTGTGGCTGCCGATGAACACACCGACAGGAGAGTAAGTTTTACTGTAACAACAACCACGCATCATTCTTTTGGCTCCCTAAGGCCCACTCCACCAATCACGACTACGACGATAACAACAGCTCCCTTGACAGACCCTGAGTATGTATACAGGATTACGGCGCGGGGCACGAGGCCGGGAATCAAGGCCCCAAAACTCCAAGGGATAGTTAGACACAGCAATGTGACCATCAATTCACACGCCGATGATGAAGATCCAGACACTGTCGGGAGGCCCGGGTTTTGGGAAAGCTTGATTCCAGTCTGGGGAAACGCAAGAGAAGCCATCCATAACTTCCAGAAGGGAAGCGTGGGCTGGGGGGTGATTTATTCTGCTCTTGCAATAACCGACATATTCTTGGTCGGGGCCCTCGCCAAAGCAGTCCTGAAGACCGGCGGCGCAATTGCCGCGCGGGCTGCTGCACGAAGACTCGCTGCCAAGGAGGGCGCTGAGGCATTAGCTGAGCGGGCTCCGGTTTTGGTCGGAACGGGAACCAGGGATCAATTCAGAAAGGCGGTGCTTAATAAGATAGCCAGCGATGAACAGCACCCGCTCAGATTCCTCCTTGATGAAAGCGGGAAAAAGTTCAAAACGCCACCGTCAAGGGCTCACAGCACGCTGATAGATCATCCGGATGTTTGGGAAGCCGGTCACATCATGAGTGACAAACTGGGCGGCAATAGACTTATGGTTCAACTAGCCTGGGAGAATCAGTTTCAGAACCAAACAATAGAAAGATTGAGCGGCTTCGGGGTGCTATCCGCTGAGGCCGTAGACATAGGGGGCATCGCTGTGTCAAGACAGACGGCGCTCTGGTGGGAGAGCATCGGGCGACTCGCATCCGGGACAGCCTCAAGGGCCGCGTTGGTACGCTAATAGCCTATTTGTCGGGTGGAATCGCGGTCTCAGGAGGAAAAATAGATTCACAATGTTCAGCACAAACGCAGAATCTGGCGAACAACGTCTAGCAGCCCGTGGTAGAAGTCAAAAAGCGGGATTTCGCCACCCGTATCCTACTGATAGCAAATGGGTGAAAGACGGCGATTTCGAAAATCACGACTTTCACCACGGGCTGCTAGGGTGCATGCTTTGAGAACACTCAAGTCTTCTAATCTGTATTTCAACTTAAGGTCCACTTCAAGACCCATTCATCCAGAGAGGTTCATGCGCGATGTGCGCAATAGGCCGGGTCAGGCGCTTGCAGTTCCTAAACCCGGAAGAGAGGCGCATTCATGATTCGAATTGTAAATCCACGACTATCGCAGGGATCCCAGGGGCCGGATGTCGCACAAGTGCATCGTGCCCTGGCCGAATTGGGAGTGGCCATTGCGCCAACCGAGATCGCCAAGCGCCTCTACGGCCCAAGCACGGTCGAGGCCATCTGCGAACTGCAATCGGAGTTCGGCCTCGCGACCACCTGCATTGTCGACCTTGCTACCCAAAGGAAGATCAATGAGCGGCTCACGCGGCGTGGCAGCCAGGAACGGGTGGTCCAAGGGACGGTACGTCTCGCGACCGGCGCGCCGACTTCCGGGCGCCTGCGGGTCCGCGTTCTATTGACGGGCCGCGGTGACTCGGACGTTCCACTGGCGACGGCCAAGCCCGACGCCGACGGATTCTTCGAAATCAAGTACGCGCTCAGCCCGGAGGCACAGAAGCGCGCTCGCGTGGATCTGCGCGTCGAAGTCCTGGCCGATGGAAGCGACAAGCCTCTTTCAACACGGCCCGCCGCCCGCTCCATCCTGACAAACGCCGCCGGCCTCGAGGTCATCGACTTCATCCTGCTCGAACCCAGCAGGCAACCGGCGTCGGAGTTCGACCAGATCCATGGCGACCTGCAAGAAGCCCTCGGCGAACCTACGCTCCTGAACAAGATGAACGGCGGGCAACTGCATCTACTGGCGGAACAGGCACTGCATCCTGTCAGCAACGTCTCCGCACTCGCCGCCGCGCGCCGGTTGGCCGCCCAAATCGAAAACAAGCTGCCGGAGGAGTTGTTCTACGCCCTGATCCGTGGCGGACTGCCGTCCGACCTCCCCGGGATCCTGGCCGCGAGCCCCGAATCCCGCCACGCCGCCGTTGTCGCAGCGGTGCAGAACAAAATCGTCCCCGTCGCCCCCGCCAACGGACGCCCGCTAATCGCCGCGCTCAACGATTTGCCGCGGCACGTGGCGTCATTCGCGAATGTCGCTCCGCGCCCCGGAGTCGCCTCGGTACACGATCTGGTGAAGACCGTGCTCACCGACGCCGAGTCGAGCGACCTGCTGGCCAAATACGTGGCCGCGCCCAGCACGGACGAGTTCTGGTCCAGCATCGCGGACCACCCCAATTCCCAGCCGCTCCGCCTCGCAGTGGACCAGGCGTCGCTCATCAACAGCCACCCGCCACTGTTCACCGCGCTTCGAGATCTCCGGTTGAAGACCACTGCCGCGCTAGCGAACATCCCGATCCGCCAGTGGGACCAGTTGATCGCGCAAAGTGGCACGCCAGACGATACCCCCGGCTCGACTCCCGAGGAGAAGACCGCCAATTACAAGAAGGCCATCTTTGTCCGTTTGGGCGCTGCATTCCCCGGTCCGTTCCTGGCAACTGAGTTGGAGGATGCCGGCGAGGAGGCTCCCGTGGTTGAGTTCCTGCGTTCGCAAACCGCGTTCGATCCGAATACGACGCACCTCGAGGCGTTTCTGAAGAAGCAGCCCAACGCCGTGATTCCCGAAGGTGCGAAAGACGCGAAAGAGAAGATCAAAACCTACCAACGGCTGAGGAAGCTGACCGGAAACTCCGCCGACGCCATCGCCATCAAGCCTCATGCCAGTTCGGCGCAAGAGATCGCGGCCATGGGGAAGAAGGCGTTCGCCGCGAAGGTTCCGGCGCTGGGCGAGGCTCGGGCGCATGAGATTGTGGCGCGCGCCGAACACGTCTGCACCGCCGCGTCCGCGCTGTGGTTGGAGTATGCGCCAAAGATGAACAGAACAGCGATGAAGGCATTGCCGAGCCTCGACAATGGCGCCATTGCGAAGAAGGCGGTGGGCGATGACGAGGCGCCCGGTCCGATTCCCGATTGGGAGACGCTGTTCGGCTCGTTCGACTTGTGTTCTTGTGAGCAGTGCAACTCGGTGCACGGTCCGGCGGCGTATTTCGTGGACTTGTTGCAGTTCCTGGAGGCGCGCGGCGTGCGGAACCTGCTGATGGCCCGGCGTCCCGATCTCGCTGAGATCGAGCTGAGCTGCGAGAACACGAATACCGTACTGCCGTACGTTGACCTGGCGAACGAGATTCTGGAGGATCAGGTCGCGCCACCCGCGCCCTTCGTTGCTCAGGCGCTCGCGGGCGTCCAGCTCGAGGATTTCGAAGGCCCGCAAGTTACCACCCGGTTGAAGAATTCGTTTGCGCCGCCGCTCGAGGCGGGGGCTTCCGTGGAGGTGATGGAAGACGACGTACGCTGGCGCGTGGTCGATGAGCAGTTTGCTTACAGCGTCGAGAAGGACGGCACAGCGTTCAAGGCGGTGACGAGGAGCCGGCAGACGACTGGGTCCACCGAGACCCGCAAGGCCTATCCGCAATATCGGAATGCAGCGGCGTACACAACGCTGAGCGAGGCTTTCTTCCCGTGGTCGCTGCCCTTCGATCTGAATGCGACTGAGGCGGCTGTTTTCCTCGAGCACCTGGGCACTTCGCGCGGCGAGTTGATCGCGGCGTTGCGCGCGCCGGCTCCACACATTGAGCCGGAACCGTTGGTCCGGCGGCGGCTGGCGTTGGAGCGGCTCGGGATGACCGAGCAGGAACGGCGGATCGTCATTGGCGAAATCGCCACGGCGAAGACGGAATTCTGGGGCGCGCGCCCGGCCGATACCGTACAGGACATTCTGGACGGGTCCGGCTTGAAGTTCGCGGAACTGGATCTGATCGTGGCGACACGCTTCGTGAATCCCGATTCGAGCTTGAAGATCGAACCTCCGGGCACGTGTGACACATCTTTGCTGAAGATCACGGGCCTGACGGATGCGGCGCTATCGCGGTTGTACCGGTTCGTGCGGATGTGGCGGAAGCTGGGCTGGAAGATCGAGTACGTCGACAAGGCGTTGCGTGTTCTGCCTTCTGACTTGAAGGACGAGACGGTGGATGGATTGGCTCGAATCTCCGAGCTAAAGGAGAAGCTGAAACTTCCGGTTCTCGAATTGTTGGCATTCTGGGGCGATATCGACACGGACGGCCCGGAATCGCTGTACCACCGCCTGTTCCAGGACGAGAAGCTGCCGAAAGCGGTCCGCGAAAGCTTCCGGTTGCCGCTCGATGGGTCGGAACGATTGCTCGATCAGGCAGCTACGCTGCAGGGTGTGCTCCACCTGAGCGCGCCGGACCTTGTGAAATCGATCCCCATCGACGGGAGACTGACCCTCGCCAATTTGAGCCTGCTGTTCAGACAGGCTCGGTTGATGGAGGCGTTGCGCCTCTCACCAGAAGACTTGGCTTCGGCCAAAGCGTTGACGGAAATCGCAGACCCGTTCCAGAGTCCCGAGACGACCGCAAGATTCGTCACGATTGCCAACGCCGTAACCGGATCGGGGATCCGTTGGGACGAACTCGACTACCTGCTTCGCCACCAGCTCGAGGCATCCGCTGCTTTTGTGCCCTCGGACGAGAGTCTGGCGGCAACGTTGACAGCGCTTCGCGCCAGTCTGCAGCAGATCAATGCATCCGCGACGAACCAGGAGGGCCTGGGCGCTCCCCGGCCGGCGATCAACGAGGCCGATGACCAACGTCTGAAAGCCGAGGCCGAGCGCTTAGCGGAAGAGAAGACCCGGGCTCGCGAAGACGCAGTGCGCGACAGGATCAAGGAAGCGCTCGCCGTGCCTGAGGGTCTGGTCAAGGATCTGCTCGACCAGACTGCGATGAATTCCCTGCTCGAGATTGCGGAGATTGGAGTCACGAAACAGGCCGCCAAGGAAACGAGCAAGCCGATTGAGCGCAAGAATAATGCTGATAAGCAGTTCGTGCTGGTGCAGAAGTTGCTGAAGATCGCGCGGATCGTGAACTGGCTGGCCCTGCCAGGACTTCAATGGAAGCGGCTCATTGGCACAGGCTCTTGGGTGGATTTGCTGAAATTGCCCGAGAGCAAGGTTGATTCATCGCCGCTTTCCTTCGAGACTTGGTACCGGCTGATCCAGTTCGTCTGGCTCCGGCGTTACCTCGGTGCAACGGACGGAGCCTTGGAAGCGGTACTCGACGCCGAGAATGCGGTCACAGCTACAGCGGGCAAGAGAGCTTTCGCAGACGCGCTCTCGCAGTGGCTGGGCTGGGATCCGCAAGATGTCGAGACTTTGATCGGAGGAGAAAACTCCGGAGACAACGGGCTGCTCAATGTAAATCCCTCCACTGACTACCGCACTCCGGAACTTTTGATTCGCCTGAACCGTGCGATTCGCGCCCTCAAAACTGTCGGCGTGTCCGCCGCGGAAGCTGACAAGTGGTGCGGAGCCGCTATCAGTTCGCAGGACGCCAAGTCGATTCGGAGCGCCGCGATGGCGCGTCACGACGAACAGAGTTGGCCGAAAGTGGCGAAACCTCTCCATGACGTCTCGAGGAACGCCCAGCGGCCGGCGCTAGTGGCCTACCTGTTGGCGCGGCCCGAATCGTGGCGGCCCGTCCGCCCAGCGAGCGGGACGGTGGACGAGAGCGATCTCTTCGCGCATTTCCTGATCGATGTCGAGATGGACGCGTGCCAACTTACTTCGCGAATCAAGAATGCGACCGGATCGATTCAACTGTTCGGCCAGCGTTGCCTGCTGGGGCTCGAACGTACAGACATACAGGTCGACGACGAAAAGTGGCTCCAATGGCGATGGATGAAGAACTTCCGCGTGTGGGAAGCGAACCGCAAGGTGTGGTTGTATCCGGAGAACTGGATCGAGCCGGAGCTTCGCAACAACAAGACGCCGTTCTTCAAGGATCTGGAGGCGGAACTGTTGCAGGGCGAAATCACGGATGCGGCGGCCGAACAGGCCGTGTTGCACTACCTGGAGAAGCTCGATCAAGTGGGCCGGCTCGAAATCTGTGGGTCGTACCAGGATGACGAGGCCAAGCGGCTGCACGTTTTCGGGCGGACTTTCAACACACCGCGCATCTACTTCTACCGTTGCGCGAACGTGGTGGATGGGACGCCCCAGCGGTTTTCGAATTGGACACCGTGGACGAAGGTGGAGCTGGATATCGAGGGCGATCACCTCATTCCGGTGGCGAGGGGCCGGGAGCTGGCGGTGCTGTGGCCGATCATCTCGTTGAAGCAGGATGGGAAGCCAGTGACCATGCCCGATCCCGGTGTAGCCCTCGAGGCCGGTGATTTGTATTGGGAGATCCAGATGGCCTGGAGCGAGTACCAGGCGGATGGCAGGTGGGGTGCCAAGGCGATCTCCGGCCCGGTCACGTTGCGGGCGTATCAGGACAACGATAACGTGCTGTTTGGCAAGAAGGTTGAGCCTCCGTCGGCGAATCCGCTCAAGTTTAGACTGGTTAACGACAACGCCGGAGACGGAGGGAACCCCAAACCCTTACCGGAAATTGAGGACCCTGAAGATCAGCCGCCGGAGACAGGAAGCTCGGGTACGGGCGGCAAGCGTCCTTCGCGGGTGCTGATCGACCAGAGCCTGATCAGCTTCAAGGGTCTTGTCGCCGGCGATTCGATTTTTGTCGGCGCCTACCTGAGCTTGGCCTATTCGGCAACAGCGCAGGACAGAGAAGTCGCGGCGCCGTTTGGCGTGTTCCATCTGACGGGATGCCGGAACATCGTCGCCACAAGTCCGGGGTCCGTCTCCCCACGCACGCTTCCGCTCGCCCCGTCGGGCACGCGCTTTCAGCACATGTGGTTCGACAACACCGCTTCGGGGCTTAGGTTCTTGGACGGCAGCCTGCCTGCATTTCAAATTCGGGACGGCCTCGTTGCCGACTTCTCAGGGAACATTCCGCATGCGCTCTTCGGGGGGTTGCCATCGATTGCGATGATGAAGGCGGCGAAGCGGGATATCGAGGTGTTCCGCACCACGCCAAGTCCGTTCCGCATCTTGCCGCCACACCAGGATCAGCAGTTCCGAGGCGATCGCCCGTTCTTTTTCATGGACCATGAGCACACGTTGATGGTGACTTCTACTGGATCGACTGCCGACGTGGTGCGCCCGGACTTGAACGGATGGACCAACGGCGAGATCGGCATGGTCTGGACGGCGGACTATTTCGGCGGCGGGCCGCAGCCGCTGCCAGAGGGATCGGAGAGTCAGGTAGCTCCGGAGCCTTTGGTGCTTCTCCGCCGCGGGCCAGACGGCCGGCGAGGGGTTGTCCGCGTGGTGCCGCCCGATGTCGCGCCCAACGTGCCACGCAACACCGCGTTGCCCATCTTCCGCACGACGAGGCGGTATCACTTTTCCGCGTTTCAACACCCGTTCACTTGCAAGCTGATGGAGGCGTTTGACCGGAAAAGGCTGCGTGGACTCTTCGAACTGCCCACGCAGGAGATGACCAAGCCCTTCTTCGGGGACTACAATCCGATTCCGGAGCGGGTTGGCGATCCGCCCATAGACGAAATAGACTTCCGCTCAGGCAGCTCCTACGAGGTCTACAACTGGGAACTGTTCTTCCACGTGCCGCTGCTGATTGCGGACCGGCTGACAAAGAATCAGCGATTCGAGGAAGCGCAGCGCTGGTACCACTTCATCTTCGACCCGACTGGATCGTCCGGCGGCGAGGCGCCCAAGCGCTATTGGCGCACGCTTCCATTCCACCAGCGTTTGGTGGAGGGTCCGGGCGGCTATGAAGAACAGGCCATCCTGAACATCGAAAAGGCCCTCGTGCGTGGGCTCCCGTCCGACTTGGCCGCTGCGGTTGACTATTGGCGCACGAACCCCTTCAACCCTCATGCCATCGCACGGCTGCGCACGACCGCCTATCAGAAGACGGTGGTGATGAAGTACATCGACAATCTGGTTTCGTGGGGCGATCAGTTGTTCCGCCGGGAGACAATCGAGTCGCTGAACGAGGCGACACAGTTGTACGTGCTGGCCGCCGAGATATTGGGCAAGAGGCCAGAAGTCATCTCGCGCAAGGAAGTCCGGCATATCGAGACCTTCGCAAGCCTCACTTCGAATTCCCGGCTTGGGCCGTTGAGCAATGCGGAACAGTTGGTGCCCGACGCCGGTCCGCCTGGTGGCGACAAACTCTCCGAGGATCCTGACTTGCCGGTCGCGCCGAGCCTCTACTTTTGCGTTCCGGAGAACGACAAGCTCCTGGGTTATTGGGATACGGTCGCGGACCGGCTGTTCAAGCTTCGGCACTGCATGGATATCGAGGGGCGGGTGAGGCAGCTCCCGTTGTTCGAGCCTCCGATCGATCCGGCTCTGCTGGTGCGGGCGCAAGCGGCGGGTGTCAGTATCGCGGATGTTCTTAATGATCTGGCGGATCGACCGTCGAACTACCGGTTCATGGTGATGCTCCAGAAGGCGAACGAATTTACAGGGGAGACCCGGAATCTGGCGGGTGTGCTACTGTCCGCGATCGAGAAGCGGGATGGCGAAGCGCTGGCCCTGCTGCGATCGAGCCACGAGTTGCGTTTGCTGTCGGCGGCCAGAGACATCCGCGTCAGGCAGATCGAGGAGGCCACGGCTAACATTGAGGCGCTCGAGGTTGGGCGCAAACTGGCTGAGACCCGTCAGAGGTTTTATGCAGAAAGGAGTGAGGCGCTCACGAGCGCTACCGAGGACGAGTCCCAAGAATTTCTCGACGACAGCATTCTGACGCAGCGCAGCACACTAGCGCTAAGAGGACTCTCCGCCATACTTTTCAAGATTGGGGGAGCGAAATTCGGCAGTCCGACAACGGCCGGCATCGAGACCGGCGCGAACTGGTGGGCTTTTGGACTTACCGCTGCTGCGTCGGCAGGAGATTCACTTGCGAACGAGCTTAGTCTGAGGTCTCAGGCCCTTGGCAGAACGGCGGGTTACGAGCGGCGAAGGGATGACTGGAAACTGCAAGAAGAGCTCGCCACCAAAGAATTGGTGCAGATTGACAAACAGCTTGAAGCTGCCCGCGTCCGTCTAGCGGTTGCGACGCGAGAACTGGCGAACCACGACGTTCAGGTCGAGAACAGCCGCGAGGCGGACCGCTTCATGCGTGACAAATTCTCAAATGCGGATCTTTTCGGCTGGCTCGTCGGACAGATCTCAGGTCTCTACTTCCAGTCTTACCAACTCGCCTTCGACTTGGCGCGGCGGGCGCAGCGATGCATGGAGTTTGAGCTTGGCGAACCAACCGGTACGGAAACAGCGATTCGATTCGGCTACTGGGACTCGCTGAAGAAGGGGCTGACCGCCGCGGATCATCTCGCACACGATCTGAAGCGCCTCGAACTAGCGCATCTCGAGAAGTGTCAGCGGGAGTACGAGATCACCAAACATGTCTCGATGCTGGCCCTCGATCCAAACAAGCTCATCGATCTCAAGAAAGACGGGAAGTGCTCGGACATCCGAATTCCGGAGTACTTGTTCGACCTCGACGCCCCCGGGCATTTCCTGCGCCGGATCAAGACTGTCAGCATCAGCATCCCTTGCGTAACGGGCCCCTACACGGGAGTTCACTGCAGAGTTCAGTTGACGGCGAACGAGATTCGCTTCGACAAGACTGTGGCTGCCGACTACGCGAGGGATCTTGGAACAGACGATAAGCGTTTCATCGTAGACCGCCGGGTTATCCAAGACATGGTCACTAGTTCGGGCCAGAACGACAGCGGCCTGTTTGAGGCCAATCTTCACGATGAACGTTATCTTCCCTTTGAGGGGGCGGGGGTTGTCAGCACGTGGAGCCTGGAACTGCCCGCGGACTTCAGGCCGTTCGACTACAACAGCATTTCCGACGTGATCTTCCACATCCGCTACACCGCTAGATATGGCGGAGACCCCTTGCGGGACAAGGCGGCTGAAGCGACGAAGAAGATCATTGAGGATGGCCCACTGTTGAGACTGGTCAGCCTCCGGCACGAATTTCCCTCGGAGTGGCAACGCCTCATCACGTCTCCTGGGACTAGCTCAGTTACATTGAACGTGTCGCAGGAGCGTTTTCCGTTCTTCGTCCAAGGCAAGACGATCAACATCAGTAAGGCGGAAGCCACTGCACGAGTCAAGCCCAATGGTCCAGCGCTGCAATTCACGGTTTCAGCCGGCGCGAGCAGTTCTGGCCAAACCACGGGCCCTCCAGGACCATGGACTGTGGCCGGAACCTCGACACGAGATCTTGAAGATCTGTTCCTGGTTTTCCAGTACACGGCAAGGGCAGATGATAGGCCGAGCTGATGAGTTCTGGGGCGTACAGGAGCAACGGCCACGCGCGCGTGGCACGTTTGTGGCTGGCGCTAGCTCCCGGGCTCAGTTGCGCATGTGGAAGCGCCGAGGCGGTCGGATCAGGGTGACGGCGAAGGACTGCAGCCGAAGCGGCATGCCAGCCTCACGTGCCGGACCGAATCAGGATGGACTCCCAACAGGCGATAGCACGTCTCGTCCGCCGCTACGGGATCGTTGGAGAAGACGACGCGGGCGAGATGCTTCGAGGTACCGTGCAGCGGACCGTTGCCTTCCATGGCAACGATGCCGTCGGCGATGACGTAATGGATCGGCACAGCGGCGGCGATCTCGACGATCGAACGGTCGATGCCTTCCCAGTGCAGGATATTCTTGGGCCATCCGTAGACGGAGCCCGGCACGATGCCGAACAGGTTCTTGAGGCTCAGTGTCACTCCGGCCCAGTGGTGCGTCTTGATCTTGGGCATTGAGATCAGGACATCAGCCGCGAGGATGGTGCGTGGGAGCCACAGTTCATGCAGGCTCGTCAGTCCGGTGTTCAGCGGGACGCGACTGACTTCGTCGAAGTTGAGATCGACGAATTTGGTTCGACCAACGGCCTTCAGTTGATCGGCGAGCCCGCTCTCGTCGAGGAGCAGGTGAGTGTCGCGAATGTGACCAGGTCCCTCGGCTACGGTGACGGTCGCCGCGCCGAGCCGGTGGAGAGCCTCGACCGCGCCCGCGATGACCATGGGATGGGTGTTGATCGCAGCGGAGGGCGAGTATTCAACGAGGTTCGGTTTCAGAACAACAGTCTTGCCGCGCACATCGGGAGCGAGGAGGCGAAGGCCATCCTCGATTACGCGAGGAGCATCGTCATAGCGGTCGCAGCGGAGTACCTCGACTCTCGGGCGATTTGGGCGGCGGATGAGTGGCCGAACGGGCCCTGACTCGTGCACCGTGAGACCGGCCACCGCAGCGAGTGCGCATCCATTGAGAGCAGATCTTCGGTTCATCGTTCGATTTCCTCGAATCGGAAGGGAGGCTCCTCCAGCGCGAGGGCGGCCAGCGCAAGGACGTGCCTCGGCTGCTTTTCCACTTCGACCAGCGAGGACCGCAGCGCGGCGATCACCGCCTCTTGGTTCAATGCCATCGCGCACCATGCAAGCGAGTATGGCGATCGCAGACTCGGCACCCTGCGGGAGAGGTATTCGACTGCGCTATGCACCTGCGCGCAGGGCTCTCGCAGCGCGAGAAGCGCCATCGCGGTGAAGTCCGGATGAGGGTCGAGAGCAACTCCGAACGCGACGCCGTTGCCGGCGTTCCAGCCACCACCGGGACATGCGCGGTCGAGGAGCATCGCGCGGGCCAATTCCACGCGGGGCGACGTGCGCCCCCATGCTGCTAATGCGAGCAACGCGATTGCTGTCGGAGCCACCCAACTGACGGTACCCGGAACCCACGGCCATCCGGACTTGTCCGGATCGAAGCGGACCTGTTTGTCGAACAGCCGGAACTTCCACTTCCACAGCCAGTGGCTCTCGTAGCCGCTGATCGACTCCAGCCACGCCAGTCCGCTCGCCGCTTGGGCGGTGCCGGCGCCGAGTCGGCGAAGGGCGATCAACGCGAGCGCGGTGTGGAATACGTTCGGTGGTCCAGCCGATGGAAACGCGGACCACGCGCCACCTCTTCGCTGCGCCTGAATGAGCGAAGTCGGGTCTGGTGATTCGGAACGGAGCGCCAGCAGCTTCAGTGCCCACTCCTCTGCCGTTCGAGGCTGGCGGCTTCGCAACTCCGAGCAAATGGCCGCGCGAGTGGTCACACAGAATTCTATTCCGGTTGGCACCGATTCCGACCCACACTTTCGCGAAGAGATGTGGGTTGTCCGAGATGCTCAGCCCTTGAAAGCCGTGGCTTGTCCGTGGCTTGTCTCCACCGTGCGGTCATATAGGAGAGGAACGGCGTGACAGCACCGCAACAGGATCGAGCACGGTTCCTTTGAATCGGAAATGCGGACCCGTATTCTGCCAACGTGTTCACGACACCGCAGGATGTTGCTACCGGGCTGAACGCCGCCGGATACGCCACCGACTCCGTCCTCGTGCAGATCATCTGGCTCGCCACCAAAATGCAGAAGCCGATTCTGATCGAAGGGCCACCGGGCACAGGCAAGACCTATCTCGCGCAGGCGTTCGCCGCGGCGGCCAAGACGGACCTCATCCGGCTTCAGTGCTTCGAAGGCATCACCGAGCGCCAGGCGATTGGTTCGTTCGACGAGGCCTTGCAACGGCTGTTCCTCGAAACGCAGGCGGAAGTCCTCGACAAGCAGTGGGAGAAGCTACGAACTCAACTCCACACGCTCGACTTCTTCACCCAGGGTCCGTTGCTGCAAGCGGTCCTCCAGCCGAAGCCGGTTGTGCTGCTCATCGACGAACTCGACAAGGTCGACCAGAAGTTCGAGGCGCTCCTTCTCGAGATCCTGTCGGACTGGCAGATCACGATTCCCAAGTTGGGCACGGTGAAGGCTCGATCGATTCCGGTCGTGATGATGACGTCGAATCAAGAGCGCCGTCTCGGCGACCCGCTCCGCCGGCGCAGCCTATACCAGCGAATCGAGCACCCCGATGTTCGTAAGGAGGCCGCGATTCTCGACATCCGCACAGCCGAGGCGCCCGTCGAACTGAAGGCTCAAGCGGTCGGGCTCGCTCAGGCGCTGCGCGGGTACAACCTCGTGAAGCCGCCGTCGATCGACGAGATCGTTCAGTTCGTCCGCGCATTGCAGTTGCTCGGGCGCACCGAGATCCGTCCAGAAGATCGAGATGTGCTGCTACCGTTCCTCGCCAAGACCGAGGAAGACGTGAAGCGCCTGCTGCTGCGCGATGGATTCAACAGCTTGGTGGCCACCGCGCACGAGTACCGAAGGCAAGCACTAGAAGCGATGCTTGGCGGCCGCGATCCGCTTGCGGAGGCAGCATGACGATTCCGGTCCTCATCCTTGCGATCGCTAACCGCTGGGCCGACGAATACGGCGTCGAACGAGAATTAGTTCACGCGGTGATCGAGGTCGAGTCTTTCAGCAATCCTCGCGCGGTTTCCGTGGCAGGCGCTGTCGGCGTGATGCAACTCATGCCCGCGACCGCCGCCACGTTCGGCGTTCGAAACCGGTTCGACCCTGAAGAGAACGTCCGTGGCGGCGTGGCGTATCTCGCCTGGCTCCGCGACCGCTGTGGCGGCGATCGGCGTTTGATGCTGGCCAGCTACTACGCCGGCCACGGGACAATCCTCCGCCGAGGTCTCGCGTATTCGTCGCAGGACGTTCGGGCCTACGTGGAACGCGTTGCCTTCCTCTATCGCCGCAACCGTTGGGAGACCATTCTCCGCACAACTGGGAGGGTTCCATGAGAGCCACCATTCTCGCCATCCTGCTCGGCGCAACGGCTTGGGCCCAAGTCGAACCGAAAGTGGCCCAGCGCGCAGTCAACGACCAAGTGAGCGTTGTGCGGCTGGCCCCCCGATACACCACCGCGATCCGAATGCCGGAGGCGGTCAGTACGGTGATCGTCGGCGATCCATCCAAGTTCCTGGCTGAACATTCGGAGAAGGAGCCCGCAGTCGTTGTGGTTAAGCCGGTCGTCGAGGAGGCCGTCGAGTCGAACCTTCTGGTCACTACCGTGAAGGGCAGACAGGTCAGCTTCGTCCTTCGCAGCCGGGGCAATGGAACCGGGCCTGTGGACTTCGTGCTTCACTACCGCGTCACGAACTCATTCCTCGTGGAGGAGTCGGCAAGGATCGCACCAGTCGTCGAGACAGCCGCGCCCGAGGCGCCCGAAAGCGACCCGCTGCAATCCCTGCTGGAGCAGCAGCAGCGCGCGGCGCTTCCGGCGCTGCACGGAATGCGCCTACCCTCTCCAGATGGGAAAGGGGACCGAGTGAAGGCCGGAGTTTCCGAGGTGGTCGACCGCGGACGTACCGTCCTCGTGCTGTTCTCCGCGATCAACCCGCAGTCGCACGCCGTGGAGATCATGCCGCCGCAGGTGCAACTTGCCGGAAAGGTCCGCAAGGGCCTGCTCATTCGCCGAAGCAAGTGGGGAACCAGCGAGCAACTCGCGGTGAAGGAGTACCGGCTCAGTAGGCGACGCCTCGGTGCCGGTGAGAGGGCCGATGGTGTCGTCATGTTCGAACGGCCAGGCTTCAAGCAGTCCAACGAAACGCTGTTCCTTCAGATCGCGGAGAGCGGCGCGATTGACCGTCCCGCGCTTGCGCCGATTGGCTTCGGCGTGTCCGCGGTGAGAAAGGAGACCCTCCATGGAGAATGAAGCAACGAAGCCCGAGGCGCGGCCTCCCGTGCCCCCCGAAGACGTCGCCGCTGCGGAGTTGGAGGAGGAACCAGAAGCCAAGCCCAGCCGGCTCCAACAACTGGCCGCGCGCCTGCGTCCGTCCACCGACCCGCCGCGCGAAGCGAAAGCCACCGAACGGACGCGCGCACTCGTGATTCTGGTGATCACCAGCATCGCGTGCCTGTTCCTCTTCATCGGGCTTTTCACCACGGACAGCGCATCCGGCCAGCGCGAGCGGCGCACCAAGCCGAATCTGGGCCGGCCCGAACAGCCCGCCGTCGCACCGGAGACCGCCACCCGCTCCGCGGTGCCCCAACTGAGCGTGAATCAGCAGCCCAATGAAGACACCGGCGAACTCTCCGAGAAGGACCTGCTCGCCACCATCCGAAACGGCGGAACACCGCCAGCTACCCAGGAGCCGCCGCCTCTTCCGCCCGCTGCGCCACCGCAGCCGAGGACACTGGCGAGCGTCAACTTCGAAGATCCAGCGCTGATGGAGGCGTACCGCCGGCAGGGAATCTCGCCGCCGCCACGGCGTACAGAAGTCGCGAATTGGCAACCACCCGCTCCCGAGAAAGCGCCAGTCGCGTCGCTCTCCCCGAACCCGAACGACTCCCTACGCAAGTCGTCAATCGTCTTCGTGCGGGCCAACAACCCTCAAAGCGAACTCCGCCCTAGCGCGATGCCAGCGATCCAGCAGAAGGCCGCAAATCTGCTGCCGCCGGGAACCGCCCTTGTAGCCAGGCTTCAGCACGCCGTCAGTTCAGCCGCGAAGATTCCGGTAGTCGCGGTGATCGAGTACAACTACGAACATGATGGCGAACTCGTCGTACCGGCCGGAACGAAAGCGTACGGCGAGCTTTCGCAAGTCACGCCACAAGGATGGATCACGCTCAGGTTCAACGCGCTCGAGTTCCCCAATGGCGATCGCGAGCAAATCAACGGCTCCGCCGTCAGCATGGAGCGTAGCGCGCTTCGCGGCGAGGTGAACGGGAAGAACAGCGGAAAGAAGTTCCTCACGCGCGCACTGACCGGAGTCGGGACAATTGCCGCCTACGCGATCGGCGGCCGCGGACTCGGCTCCAGCGGAATCGACAGTTCGATTCTGCTGCGCGAGCGGTTCGCCTCGAACATCGCGCTCGCCGGTGAACAGGAACTGGCGCAACTCGCCTATCAACAGAACATCGTCGTGACCGTTCCGGCGAACACGCGATTCTATCTGGTGCTCCAGGAGGCCGGAGTGAGCCGGAGCGTGACGGCGCCCAGCGCCGCGCCGCCGCAGGCGCAAACTAACGCGCAGACGCTATCGCCGCAAGAACTGCGCGAGATGATGCAACTCCGCAACGAGATGAGGGAGATGAACCGGCTGATGACGCAGAGCCTCCAGGGCGCACCCGCCGCGCAGGCTCCACCGAGGGAGGACCAGTAGACTCTGCACCCAGGTGGTCCAAGAAACGGTCATCGTGACGACCCAGCCCGCTTCCGGTCGCGCACCGATTCGGATATTCTGATGGTGCACGGTCGGAGCGGGCTCATGCCGCATTCCTCTGGACCTGGACAACTCGGTTCCCCCTTGGGCCACTGGGTGGGCCAATGGATTGGAGCGGGCGCGGCCCGGTTGAGCGGCGAAGTGGACTATCTGGTTGACCGGACACACTCATCCGCTACGCCCAATCGCGCCGCTTGGCTGCACCGCTGCCTGCTTGCTTCCGTGCTGGTCACCGGCGAATACGCGTTGATCAATCCGCTAGCGGGCCGGCTCGATGACCTGCTGTCCCTGGCCGTCTCCTGGACCGTGCTGTTTCTCCTGCCTCGGCCCACTCCCCGGCTCCTCCTGTTCGCCGCACGCTTCGCGGCCGTTGGCGCCGCGCTGATGAACATCCGAAGCGGAATGCATCGGCTCGAATCCGTGTTTCCAGCCGTCGCCGGTTGGGCGATTCCACTCGCTCTCGTCTGGTTGACCCTCATGGCTGCGGGGATCGTCTGGACGCTCCGCGCGCTGCGCTCGACGCCTCGGCCAGCATTCGCGACCTCGAGTTCGAACACAGTCGAGCACGTGGAGGCGATCGAGGCCACGGTGCCGCAAGTCAACTTTGCCTCGGTTGGCGGGTTCGATCGCGCGAAGGACGAGATTCGGCTGATCGCGCAGAACCGGTTCAGGCGCAACAAGTCCGGTATCGTGCGGAACGGAATCCTGCTCTATGGACCGCAAGGCACCGGCAAGAACCTGATCGCGGAGGCGACCGCCGGCGAATATCGCGTGAACTTCCATCATGTCCGCTGCCCAGAACTGGTGGGCGTCCACATCGGCTCGACGAGCGCGGAGATCCGCCGCGTGTTCGAGTGGGCGTTCCAGCACCGTCCCATCGTTCTGTTCCTCGACGAGGTAGACTCGATCGGCAGCCGGAAACAGGCGCAAGGCGTCGGCACGGATGCCGGTGGCGCGGGGCGTGAGTACAATATGGTTACCACGCAGTTGATGCAGTCGATCGACCGGAGCCGCCAGTGCGATGGCTTCCTGCTGGTCGCGGCGACGAACGTCTTGGACGGGTTGGAGCCGACGCTGATTCGCGACGGCCGTTTCGATGCGAAGCTGCGGCTCGACTTGCCGGATGAGCGATCGCGAGGCGAGATCCTCAGGGCGATGCTGGGCCAGGTTCGGTGGAAGACTCACGACGTGGCCGACCTCGCGCGGCGGACGCCGGGATGGAGTCCGGCGAGGCTGCGGAGTCTGGTAGATCGTGCTGTGCTAAACGCAGGGGATGGATCGCTTGAGGAGCGCCACCTCGTTGAGGCGCTCGAGGCTTCGGGCGGTTGGGACCGGCCACAGTTGGAGCGCGTCGAGTGGGACGATGTGGTTCTGCCGCAGGCCGTAGTCGATGATCTGAAGACACTGCTCATGCTGTTGAAGCCCGGGGAGGCGAAGCGGCTGTCGGTCCCTGTGCCGACCGGACTGATCCTCACGGGCGCGCCGGGCACCGGCAAGACGCTCACGGCGAGGCTGATCGCTTCGCAGAGTGAGCGGAGCTTCTACCCGGTCACTCCCGCTGACGTCTTGCACGGAACCGTCGGTGGCTCGGTGAAGCGATTGGCTGAAGCCTTCGCGCGCGCCAAGGAGCACGCGCCTGCGATCCTGTTCTTCGACGAGATGGATGGGTTGTTCCCGAATCCGCTCGGCCACCTCAGTCATCACGATGTTCAACTGGTCGAGCAGGCGTTGGTCGAGATCAGCGCCCTGCGACCAGAACACAACGTGTTCCTGATCGGGACGACGAACGCCATTGATCGCGTTGACCCGCGCATCATCCGTGGCGGCCGATTCAGTGAGAAACTTGAGATCGTCCCTCCTGACGATGTCGGCTGTCGGCACCTTTTGGTCCGCTTGCTGGGCGACGCCCGTTTGGATCACGGGCTCACGGTTGACTTTTTGGTTGCCCACCTACGGGGATTGCCACCAGCCGACATGGCCGCCATCGTTGTCGGCGCCAAGCGCGCCGCAGTGCGAAGGTCGATGCCGCTCGGCGTAGCCCTTCCGGCGCTCGACGTATCGGATTTCAACGAAGCGGCACGAAGGGTACGATTCGGTTGAATTGAAAGCATTATCGACGAGCGACGGCGCGTCGCTTCGACATGCTCACGCTGGAGTTGCCGCTTGCGGTCTCTCCTCACAAAGTCGAAGCCATGCGGACGCACCGGGAGGTCAGCAGGCCGAAGCGGATTTCGCGGCGCCGGGCGTGAGCAATCTGCCATGGACTACACTGGTTTTGTTCGACCGGGTCGTGGTTCCTTGACGCGGGGGAAAAGATTAGCTGTTGTGCCCTCGCGATGTACGGTGCGCATGCTATGCCAATGGCAGGCATATAGCATATGGCAATGCCTCTCTCGCGGCCCGGTCGGTCGACTAGCCGACTAGCCTTGCTATGCGCTTGCCCACCCCATGGAGCCTTTCGAGAATTACTTCAGCGAAGAAGCGATAATTCGCGAGTTGTGCAAGGCTCGAATCCGGGTTGCAGCTCGGCGTCATGAGGCGTTGTTTTTCCATAACATAGACAGGCATCTACCCTCGGCCGAGTCCGTCCCGCTTCCTCGGTCTTGGGACGTCCCAATGGATATCTTCCCTCCACGGAGGCGGTGGCACCGGTTTCGTCCGAGGATCCGTACACACCTTCCTCGGGACCCAAACTTGGTGGCCCTCGAGTCAGCGGTACTGGAGCTTCGCCTTGAGGAACCACACGCGCCATGGGCAGTTGAGTTGCAGAAGGTGGTTGAGTCGATCCAGAGGAGAGCAATCGGCCCTGAGCCCTTCTCGTTCAAATCTCCTGAAGTTGTCCCAGAGATCAAGGACGCCAGGGCGAAGGTCTTTCGCCCCTTGGCGTCGTTTCCCCTGACCGACCGAATAGTCGATTGCATCACCGCTCGCTACTTTCGAGAATCGCTGAACGATGCCCTCTTGGATGCCTGTTTGGCGTTTCGGCCCAAAAGGGATGGAAGACATGATGGGTTGAATGCCATTATCGACATTCAAAAACATCACGCGGCCGAGGCACTTTACGTGGCA
>CADECY010000125.1 GCA_902825945.1 uncultured Acidobacteriota bacterium | reverse complement strand
TCTGGCGTCAAATGCGTTTTGCCGATTTAGCCGCACCTTTTTTGCTGGCGGCGGCTTGTAAGGCGTTGGGTTGATTGGGGATGAGAAAAGTTCCGGAAAATTTCAGTTCCGCGTGATTGCGATGGGTGGACTTCCACGGGGCTTTGGCCGGGTGCCGGTTAAGCTTTGGGTTTTGTTGGGGTTAGCGGCCTTTCGGTTTTACCGCTAATTAACGTTCATATTACGTTAATATTTAGAACTCGCGGAAGACCAGGCGCCATTCGACTTTGGGATGTTGGAAGTTCAGAAGCAGGGCGAGGTGGAGGCCGGTCGCCTTCAGGTAGTTGAGGCACTGTGCGAGGTGGAGATTGCCCAGTTCCTTGACGGTCTTGACTTCGACGATGAGGTTGTCCGCCACCAGCAGGTCCGCGAGGTAGTAGCCCACTTCGACTCCCTTGTAGTGGACGGGGCAGTTTGCCTGGGCCTTTGCCTCAATGTCTCGGAGTGACAGCTCTTGGTGGAGAGCCCTTTCGTACACCTTTTCGAGGAACCCAGCTCCCAGTTCATTGGAGACCTCGTACGCAGCTCCGATTACGGCTTTCGCTAGATTGCTCAGCGCGGCTCGTGAGTTTTCTTTGCGTGATTCTACCTGCATGGTCACCTTATTGTAGGTCGACTGGCCGTGGTGTTTGCTTCATGGTTTACCGTTAATAAACGTGAATTGACATGAATGGGAACCCTCGCGAGAAGCCGTGGCGGTTGCGGACGAACATCCGACACGCAGGATTCCCGTCAACGTCGTAAAGGTACGGAGGTTCGCCAAAACTTCCCGCCAGATGATTGCGGCGGTGGTGTTTTGGAGCTTCCGCCGGGTCTCGAGCGCGCGAGATATTTGTTCGCGCGATATAGTCGTAATTGCATGTCCAAGAAGGTGTTTGTCTCTTCCACCCGGCTCGATCTGAAGGACTGCCGCGACGCGGTGCGCGATGCGATCATCCGTCTCGGATTCCTGCCCGAGATGATGGAGCTTTGGGACGCCTCCGAGAATCGCCCGTTGAAGGAGTGCCGGGAGAAGGTGGAGGGCTGCGATGTGGTGGTGGCGATCGTGGCGCGGCGGTATGGCTGGGTACCGGACCCGCCGGATCAGCCGGTGGGAGAGCACAAGAGCGTCACGTGGCTGGAGTGCGAGTGGGCGGCGAAGAACGGGATTCCGGTGCTGGCGTTCTTGCTGGACGATAATGCGCCCTGGGAGCCGGAACGCACTGAGCGGCACCGGCTGGTTACGACTCCGGAAACCGAACTCGAGAAGGCAGCGGCGGAAGTACGGATCGCGCTGCAGCAACTTCCGAAGTTCAAGGCCTGGCTTCCCACCGTCTGTACTCCCACGTATTTCGTAAACAAGGAAGAGCTGCGGCACAGGGTGGAGTCCACGTCGCGCCGGTGGAGCGGGAAGCAGGAGGAGACACGCGTCCAGCCGAAGGACCCCGCGCGTTTCGACGATCTCTACCGGGCGCAGCTCGAAGCGGAGACGCGGCATCTCGAGGTGCGCGGGTTTCACATCCATGATGGGCGGGCCGTGAAGCCGCTGCCGATCGAGGAGATCTACACGCCACTTCACCATCAGGGCGACCGCGGCGGCGAACTGCTCGAGAGCGTCCTGCGGTACCGCGCGGTTCTGATCCAGGGCGATCCCGGGTCCGGAAAGACGATGTTCCTGCGGCGCGTCGCGTTCGAATTGGCCCGCAAGGGCGATCCGCTACTCGAGATGCCGCACCGCGGATTTCCCCTGCTGTTGCGGATCTCCGATCTCGATCAGCACGTTCACGAGTGCCTGGCTCGGCATACGTCCGACGCGCCGACGCAGAAGGATGATCCACGCTGGCTCGCGCATGCGTTGGCGTCGCCGATGAATGCTCCGCCTTGCGAATTCTTCGAGGCCAAGCTCAAGGACAAGGAGACGGTAGTCCTGCTGGACGGGTTGGACGAGGCCCAGTCCGAAGATCGCCGCGACGTGGTAGCGGCGATTATCCGCCGCGCGGCCAAGCAGCTTCCCTGCCGGTTCGTGGTGACTTCGCGCCCCTCGCTGCGACAGGACAATGAGCCGGGATTTACACGAGTGACGATCGCGGATCTCGAACCTTCCTCGCGCACCCACTTTCTCATGCGATGGTCTCAGGTGCTCTACTCGAACGATCCTTCCGCGGCAACGCGGAACCGCGATAATCTGGAGGCGGCGCTCGCTACCCGGCCGGATGTGGAGGAGATGGCGCGGAGCCCGCTGATGCTCACAGCGATCGCGGTGATCTATTGGAACGATAAGCGGCTCCCCGATCATCGGGCGGCGCTCTATTCGGCGGTGGTGAACTGGCTGGCTGTCGTGCGCGTCCGGCCCGGGGTCAACACGGATGAGTATCTGCGGCGGTTCTCGACTCTCGCCTTCGCCATGCAGGCGGACCCGGCGGGGCGGCAGGTGTCGGTGGATCTGACGAAGGCAGCCCGGGACCTCCGGCCCGTTCCGTTCAAAGAAGCCAAGAGATTTCTCCAGGCGGAGGAGGCGGAGAGCGGGATGATCGTGTCACGCGGCGGGGGCATCGCGTTCAAGCATCTGACCTTTCAGGAGTATCTGGCGGCGTGCCATCTCGACGGCCTGATGGACTTCATCCCAGAGACGGCCGCTCAACCCTCGCGGATCTACCGGCCAGAGTGGCGTGAGGTGATGTGCCTGTTGGCCGGGCGGTTGAGCCAGCCTCGCGCACAGCACCTGGTGGACGCAATGATCGCGCAGTGCGGCAACGATCTCGAAGCGCGCGCGCGTTGCGTGGATCTGCTATCGGCGATGATCGGCGAGCGGCCGGGGTTCGACGCGGGGGACGGGTATCGCGAGCTTGCCCGGAGCATGCTGGCGTTGTTCGAGGATACCGAGGAGAACCGGAAGATTCCGGCGAAGGTGCGCGCGGTGGCCGCCGAGGCTTTGGGTGCGTTTGGGACGAAGCGATTGCGGAAACCTTCCGATCCGGACTACTGGGTGGCGCTCGATCCGCCGGCGGAGTTCCATCTGCGGCCCTTTCGAATTGGCCGTTTTCCGGTGACGGTTTTCGAGTACAAAGATTTCGTCGATAGCGGTTACTCCGCGCCGCCTCAGTGGAAGCGGCAGCTCGAGCTGCCGAGCCGCCCGGTGGTGAATGTGTCCTGGCACGATGCGTGGGCGTACGCGGAAGCGATGCGATGCCGACTGCCTACCTCGGACGAATGGGAGTTCGCGGCGGGTGGCAGGGAACGCCGGGAATATCCGTGGGGCGCCCCGGAGCCGGATGGGACGCGCGCCAACTACATCGGAACTGGGGTCGGAGATCCGACGGCCGTCGGTCTGTTTCCCCGAGGCAACACGCCTGAGGGGATCGCTGATCTCGCTGGGAACGTTTGGGAGTGGACATCCAGAGACTACCAGGTGCGCTACAAGGAGTCGCGGGGCGGCTCGTTCCTCGACTATGACAGGGCCCTCCGCTGCTCGGACGGCGGCGGGTTCGTGCCCGGCGGAGGCCGCAGCCGGGGGATTCGATGCGCCCGGTAGTTGCTCTCTCTAGATCTCGCTGGCTTGGTTCTCTCCCGCGTACTGACCGGACATCGGCCACTTGACTAGATAATTCAACTCATGTCTTCCCTGGTCAACCGATTGCAGTTGCGCGCTCATTGGTATACTTGGACTAGCTGGGCCCAGTTCCAGAACCGGCTTGATTCACCTGGAGCACAGCCAACCGAGAACTGTTAAGAACAATACTCGGAGCGTTGTATTCCATAATGGGGTCTTGATGAGCAGCAGGGGTCAAGAGAATATAGGTCAGTTCAGTTCCCAATATCACACTGCCCGAGCGCAGTGCGCGATCGCTGCGGTCCTGTTGCTCGCTAAAGCCATTTTCGGCTGGACGGTCCCGTTCAAGACCACTTGGCTGGAACTCGACAAGATTCGGCCGGAAGAGCTTAGTTTGGTGGTAGCCGTCGTACTCTTGTACGCCTTGGTGCGGATGTTCGTCGAGTGGGCTCAGACGGACCCGGCAAGGCGCGCATTCAGATCCAGCCAACTGGAATTTTTCGGCACGGTGTTGCTTGGAGTAGCAGGGATTCTCGCCACAGTGACTCCCATGGTTCCCAAGGCGACAGTACGAACCCTTCTCGAAGTTCCAAGGATCCCGGCAGCCATTACAATCGTATACGGCATGATCTTGGGACTGGCCCTGTCAACGGCCATATGGAGTCTGTCCCTAGTTCGATCCCGTGCTGATGCGGCGAAACTCGGATTACCTCGACTCCCGACTGTGACTCGCGCAATGCTGAGAGCTTTGGCGCTTACCGCCGGACTTGGGATCATAGTGTTAGCCTACGCCTTCTACTCTGCGGGTCGCTTTTCGTACTTATGGTCTTGGCTCGTCTTTGGTCCGAGCGTGATTCTCACATCTGGAACGATTTGGGAAGTATGGATCTCTTGGGCGAAGGACGACTCAGGACAATTGCGACGACAGGTAGCAAAGCAGAAAATGCGAGCGGCAACGGACCAACACGACACGCTCTACATTATCGGAGGACACGCACCAATCGCTCGGCACAATGGCTCTCCTCTCGCCAGGGCCGCTCATGCGGGGGATGCTGCGGAGGTCCGCCGCCTGCTCGACTCTGGAGCGGACCCCGATGGCGCCGGGCACCTGGGTTGGACGCCCCTGGCGATGGCCGTGGCTGAAGGACACAAAGAAGTTGTTGAGGCACTGATTGACGCTGGAGCCGATGTCAATGTCAAGAATCTCGCAGGCAGGACGCCTCTGATGTTCGCGTGCCGGTACGGTTTCATCGACATCGCGCGGAAACTGCTTGACAGCGGAGCTGATCCAGAAGCTTCCCCTTCACTCCCAGAAGCGAACGCACTAATGGCGGCGGCGCAAGGAGGCCACGAGGACGTGGTCCGCCTGCTCCTCGAACGCGGGGCTAAGGCGAAGGTTCTCGACGGAAACGGCAATACCGCTATCGACTACGCCCAGGCCGCCGGACATGGGAAGGTGGCCGCTATTCTTAGAACGCATTCTAAGTGAGGCAGTACCGACCCGCGCAGGGTCGGCCACCGTGCCGCGCCATGCGGAGACGACTCGCGGGTCGGGCCGTGCAACTCGGCGACTCAGCGTGCGGAGGCGTTGCGTCCGTCCACAGTCCAACATCTGCACGTGAACAGGGAACACGCCAGATCCCACTTTCCACTTACTCGCCGCTCCCGAGCATTTCGGACTGCGGCGCGGTCGGAAGAGAGGTTCACCGTATTTCTGATTCGCGAACCGGTATTCGAACGCCCGGTCCCGGTTACGTTATGGTTCGAGGGCTTCAGCTCGGCATCACTCGGCGCCGATGAAGGGTTCGGGACGACGGTCGATGGTGAAAGATTGTCAACCCGGGGATGAATCTGACGGGTGAAGCGGTGAAAGCCTCCGCACGGTTGATTCATGGGTGTCGAGGCCTGAAGAGCCGCGGGGCGCTAGCGTACATGTCGTTGTGGACCGGACCGCGACCAGGGGTTCGGTGCGGTCGGGAATAGCTTCGCTTGGTGCTTTTCCGGTTTCCCTCGGACTCGGCGGCGCCGAGTCCGGGGGAAAAATTTTTGCGGTCCGCTATATTGAATTCTGCATGCCACTGACCGTGTTTCTCTCGTCCACTTACCACGACCTGATCGAGTACCGCCAAGAAGCCCACAAGGCGATCACGAACCGGGGATGTTCGGTGAAGTGGATGGAGGAGTTTCCGGCGACGGAAGAAGTCCCGCTCGCGGAGTGCTACCGGCGAATCGACCAGAGCGATGTCGTTTTCGTGATCGTGGCGCACCGGTACGGCTGGATTCCGCCGGGCCAACCCGATGGCGCGAACAAGAGCATCACGTGGCTCGAATGCGAATACGCGCTGTCGAAGGGGAAGCACGTGCTCGGGTTCGTGGTGGATGGCAAGTTTGACTGGCCCGAGGACAAGAAGGAGGGCGGCGATCTGCCGGGTATCCGCGACCCGAAGTACCTCGAGTACGCAGCGGAAGCCCAGTTGAAGGCGCGGATGCTGGACGAGTTCAAAGCCTGGATTGGAAAACGCACCCTTCGCAGCTTCACCAACCCCGCCGACTTGCGCGACAAAGTGAAGGAGACGCTCGACGAATACGTGGGGCGCAAATTCCCTCGAGCCACAACATCCCCGGCGCCCAGCGGTCCGGACCCGGCCGAGTCCGCCTACCTCGAGGCCCTGCACCGTCAAACCGGTCAGGTCCAGATCTCCAAGTTCCATCCTTCCAGCAAGTCGATTCCCCGGCGGCCGATCGACGACCTCTATGTTCCCCTTCACACGACCGGGAGAGTGGGCGAAGCCGCCGCGAAAGGCAAGCGGGAGAGAGAGCGCCTGGAAGAGCAAAAAGCGATCCGGCTCGAGGCCGCCACGATCCTCGACAACGAAGACGGGCCGCGGTGCGTGTTGATCGAAGGCGATCCAGGCTCCGGAAAATCGATGTTTCTCCAGCGGCTGGTACACGCGCTGAGCCGTCCGGAAGCCGATCCGGCGATGCCGCTCGCGCGGCGCGGGTTTCCACTCTATGCGCGGATCAACGAGCTGTACGATCACATTCAGAAACACCGGGGCCCCAAGGGCGACCCGGATGCCCCGGCGAAAATCGATGATTCCCTCTGGATTCCTCACTTTCTCGCTCGCCCGGACAACTCTGATCCGGCGGAATGGAAGCACCTGATGACGCTGCTGCACCGGCGGTTGCGGATGGCGGAGACGATCGTGCTGCTCGACGGGCTGGATGAAGCTCCGGGCCAGTCTGCGCGAGATGAGATCGTGAAGCTGATCCGGCACATCGAGTCCGAGTGCCGGTGCCGCATTCTGGTGACGTCTCGTCGCGAGGCGGTGACCGGGATCAGCCTGGAGCACCGGCTGGTGATCGGCCCGCTGGAAGGCGAATCGATCAAGCTGTTCGTGAAGCAATGGTCGGCGCTGCTGTTCCGGGAAGACCTGAAATCGGCGGCTGACCACGAGGAGGACTTGAACACAGCTTTCCGCAACCGCGAGGATATCGGCGAGTTAATCCGTAACCCGCTGGCCCTGACGGCGATCGCGGTGGTGTATTGGAACGCCAAACGCCTGCCCGATCACATCGCGGATTTGTACGAACAGATCCTGTGGTGGATGGCGCATCAGCGCGAGGACTCGGCTCGGGAGCGCCCCACCGCGCAGGATTGTTTGAAGCGGCTCGGGAAGTTGGCGTGGCACATGCAGACACTGCCAGGTGGGCGTCAGCGCGCGGTCAATCTTGCGGGAGCGGCGGAGGCGGTGGGAGAGAGCCAGGCTTCCGAGTTCGCCGAGTTTCTCGAGCGCGAGCAGGTGGACAGCGGCATCGTGGTGGGGCGCGGGACCAACATCGAATTCCGGCACCTGCAGTTCCAGGAGTATCTGGCGGCGCGCAGCTTGTTGATGCGGCGCGAGTCCGACATCACGGGCGAGGTGGCGCGCCAGGAGAGGCTGGCCGATCCGGAGTGGCGGCAGACGTTGCGCCTGTTCTTCGGGCGGCTGGTGCTGGCCAACGGGCGGGAAGACTTTGCCCGGGCGTTGCTCGATGATATGGTGCGCGAGTCGGACGGTTCGCTAGAGTTGCGCGCGCAATGCGTTGACTTGGTGGGCGCGATTCTCGAGCGCCTGCCGAACTTCCGGTTCGATAGCGCGGAGTGGATATCGCGGGTCCGGGCCATGGAGGAGTTGTTCCAGCCGACCAAGCAAAGCCTGAAGCTACCGCCCCGGCTGCGCGCCGCGGCGGCGGAAGTAGCGGATCGCATCGACACGTCTCGTTTGCGCAAGCCATCCGATGAAGACTACTGGTTACGGGTGGAGCCATCGCCCCTGGTCGAGTTGGGCGATGAGGATGGCTACGGCGACGAGAAGCCGCGCAGGGTGAAGCTGCATCCGTATTGGATCGGCCGGGCTCCGGTGACTGTTTTCGAGTATCTGGACTTCGTGGGGGCGGATACCCGGAGCCGAGGGATTGGGCCGAACAGCTTCGCACGCCGAGCCGGCCGGTGGTGAACGTGACCTGGGTAGATGCTCGCCGGTACGCCGAATCGATTCCGGGCGGACGATTGCTCTCTTCCGACGAGTGGGAATTCGCCGCGCGAGGGGTTGAACGGCGGAAGTATCCATGGGGCGAGGATCAGCCGGATGCCACACGAGCGAACTACAATCAAACCGGCATAGGGACCCCGACTCCCGTTGGGCTCTCTGTGCTGGGTGCCACTCCCGAAGGGCTTGTCGACATGGGTGGGAACGTGTGGGAGTGGACATCCACAAGCCACGGCGGTGGGAAAGAAACGCGGGGCGGTTCCTTCCTCCTAGAGGACGGGTTCCTCCGCTGTTCGTCCCGCTTCTGGAACGTTCGGGCCAACCGGGACCGCTTTCAGGGGTTTCGCTGCGCCCGGGAATAGCTTCGCCTGTACTCTTTTCTTTTCCCTCGGACTCGGCTGCCGCCGAGTCCGGGCGGATTTTTTCGACGGGAGTGCTCCCTTGTCAATTTCCTCCATTCATGACCCGGCCGCGCCGGAATCACCGTCCTGTTTGGTGAAAGAATGGAGCCCAGAAAGGGGCAATGAGACGCAGAGCACGAGCGTCTACCAGAATGCGTGGCCCTTTTTCCCGTCATCCTGCGCCTATTGAGGCATGCCAACCTACACAACACCAAGCGGCCCCCTCCTGGCGGCCGCGACACTTCTGCTCAGTCTTTTCCCGGCTGGGGTCACAGCTCAGGATATCGAGGTTTCGTGGGATGTCCTTCCGCCGATGATCGTCCGCGACAACTACGGACGGCATTTGTCGTCAAAGTATTTCGCGCTCTCCGTTTCGATCAAGAACGGCTCGAGCGACACGTTGATCGTGAAGAGTTTCGACCTTAAGGGCGAGGGCACTCGGCTTCTTTCGACCGATTTCAACACTGTACGCGCCAGCATTGTGAAAGGACAGATCACCGGCCGCCGGAACACTGGCGTTCGCGCGCTCAAGGGAACCGGCGCCACCGCAGCAGCTTTGAACGGCTTCTTCAAAGCAGCTCAAAGCGCCGCAGCCTATGGGCGCTTCGTTTCGGTCTTCACCGGCCCGTTGATGACGGCTATCGAAGCCGTTGTTCCAGACACCACCGTTGCTTATCTGGAGGCCTGGGACAGGAGCAAGGTATTCAAAGAAGGATTCGTCGTGGAACCGGGCCAATCGGCCAATGGAACGATCTTCATCCCGATACAGCGCCTGTATCCGGGCTACGTGAAGCCAAGCCGCAACCTATCGGAGAAATTCAATCCGGCGGAGGTGAAGAAGATGATCTGGGAAATCCGCCCACAGGGCTACTCTGTTCAGGGGGCCCCTGCATCATTGAACAACAGGACTTTCCAAATGCGGTAAAGCAAAGCCCACCGCAGATTAGATAGGCACGCCGGACAATCCGCTTCCGGCGGCGCCGATGTCGGCCACCGCATCTGGGGCGAAACAGCCTTATCGTCGATGCTTCTCCGAAGCCAGTTCCTAGAGAAGCATACTGCAGCGAGGATCGGAAGAGAAACTCACGGTCTTCTGATTCGCGAGCCCGGTTTGGAGGGCGAGGGTATGGTTCGAAGGACTTCCGCCCGGTATCACCGCCGAAAAGGGAACCTTCCGCGCCAATCAGGCATTCGGACCGTCAACCGGCGGCGACAACATGATCATCCCGGAGATGCTGCTCTCGGTGAAGGCGCCAGCTGACGTGGCGCCAGGCGCTTATCCGTTGCGGCTCGTGGGCTGCGGAGGTCCGGGCGGGTCGTGTTGGCGCGTAGTTCGTTGTGGATTGCGCCGCCGAGGTACCGGAACGATACTCGGCGGCCGAGACCGGCGGTGGTCGCGAATGGGATCGAGTAGGGGGCGGGGGGCATGTCTTCCGACAGCAGCAACTCCGCTCCCATCCGGGCGGCAGCCGTGACAACAAGCGCATCCCAGAACGAAATCCGCGCGGAAGCCAACAGGAGTGCCGCCTCACGAACAGCACCGAAATCGGTCGAGAAGTGCTGTCAGGGGAAGAGGTCGGTGGCCGGGCACTCCTACCTTGCGAAGTGAGCGTGACGGACAGTTCCGGACTTCATGAGACCGTCCGGCAATGTCTTCGCCGTCGGGGCCGGGGGATCCATTCTACCGCTCATGAAGGTCGTCGCGGGTCCACGTGATCGGTGGGAGATCGGGGGCCTGGCTCATCAGGCGCTGCCGCGCCGCCTGCCTCCGCGAGGCGCTCTTGACGGACTCCGTCAGGAACTGGCGGACCATCTGGTTGACTGTCGTGTCTCGATCGATCGCCAGTTTGCGCGCTTTTCGGAGCAATTCCTCTTCGATCGCCAGGGTCAGGTTCGCCATACGGGTTCAGCGTAGCACGTAACCCGTGTCGAACGAATTCCGGCGGGGCGAGGCCGACGGTTGTCGCGACCGTGATCGAGTGAGTTGACCCTCCCAGTTAGTTCACCATGACTCGGGCCGTGTTACTCTCCGTGTCGACAATCCGTATCGCACCGGACAGTTCCCCGGCGCGATACCCTCCGTGGTGCGAACTTCGCACGGCCCTCCGGCAGGTCCGGCAACGGCACGATTTCGAGCCCTTCGATTTCCTGGTCATCCAATACGGCCGTGAACCCCGCGGTAACAGCTGGTCCGAAACCGGTCACCAGGACCGAGACCGTGCGCTCGCCCACCTCAGCGCTTGCCGCTTGTTCGGAATCTTCCGGCAAGGTGAGGATGCGCGGAGGGGCCAGCATCAGCGGAACCTCGATCTCCGGACTCGGCACGCCGTTCACGGTCACCAGCAGGTTGGCCTTGCCCGGTCCGAGTCTGCGGCGGAATCTGCCCCATGATGCGGCCCGGCGATGCGTGGCTCAATAGCGCGGCCGCCCCATTCACGGTGACGGACGCGCCCGCCAGTTCGCGCGGCCAGGGTTGGCTTGCAACGGCTGTTTCATCGCTCGAGGCAAGGTTCTCGCCGGCGTTAGCCCGCCAAAACCGGTCTCGCTTCCGCACACGGTCGCCATCCTCGTCAATCCGCCTCAGCCGGGACTTCGGGTCCGCAATCCCATGCCAATTGTTGTGAAGTTGCACCAGCATCACTGCGCAATCCCGCAACTGGTCCTGAATGTACCCGGGCCACGGAGCCCCCGGTTGGATCGAGACGCGGTCGAAGAAGATGTCGGACGCCGGGATCAGGCGGCTGAGTTCGCTATAGACCGCGTGCGCATGCGGGTTCTCGCGGCGATCGCAGATGAAGATCCGGGCGGCCATGCAGGAATGGGCGTCTTCGTTTCGACTGCCCGAGGCACGCACTTCGAACAGATTATCAGATTGCCTGTGCGGCGCCCCGGCTTGTTACGATGATGGTGCCATGAATCACGATGCGCTGGTGCTCACTGGAGGCGGCGGCTGCAACGCCGCTTACGAAGCAGGCGTGGTCAAGGCTCTGGCCAGCGCCAAATGGGCACCTCGGAGTCCATCATGATGCCGCTCATTTCCGTTCACGGCGTGCAGTACGTCGATGCGGCGATCTAGAACCCATAGGCACTGAAGCCGGCGGGATAAGCCGGATCGACGGGGCCCGCTTTCGCTAAGGCCGGGCGGGATCCCAACCGGGCAGCGCCGCAGCCTGCTCGCTACGGCGCCCGACCCGCCACGTGCTCCTGGACTTCTGGAGCCGCGCCTTCGCGGCCTGTGCGCTTCCAGCCGGGCATAGCGGTGATGTATGACTACACCAGACCGTCGCCATCCGCTTTGGCGATTTGGGCGTTGCCACCCGCGAGGAGCACGGTCTTCTTCGCCTCCTTCGTCTTCTTCGTGTTCTTCGCTGGCGTACGATTTCGTTGCGCGGCGGCTCTCACGAGCGCTTGGAAGGCTTTCGCCGCGACCGTCTCACCTTCGCGGATGTCGATGGCCCGCCGCGTGTTGCCTTCGAGGCTGGAATTGAAGAGTCTCGATGGGTCGGGGATGCCGGCTCCGTGGGCGAACGTCAGCTTGACGACGTTCTTATACGCCTCGCCGGTGCAGATGATACCGCCGTGCGACCAGACCGGGGTGTTCCACTTCCACTCCTCGGTCATCTCGGGCCCGGCCTCGAGGATCAGCGCGCGCATGCGAGCCAGCGTCGCGGCGCGCCATCCGCCGAGGCCGCTGATCCGCTCGTCGATGAGCCGGGAGGCGGCTTTCCCGGACGGTTGTTCCTTGCCTCTGCCCTTTGCGCTTTTGATCACACCCTACCTCCATGGCGGAACCCTCGATTGTACATCGGCGTGCGGAGTCCGCCGCACGAGCCAGCTATACTGACTCGAAATCATGCTCTACGCGATTGTCCTCGCCGTGGTGGTCCTAGTTCTGATGGGCGTCACGGTTCAAAAGACGCTCGGGATCAAGAACCGCAAAGACTTCATGCTGGCCGGACAGAAGCTGCCCTGGACCGTGCTGGTGTTCACGCTGCTCTCGTCGTGGATCGGCGCGGGCAGCCTGTTCGCGGGCGGCGAGAACGCGTATCGCAACGGATTCTCCGCCTTGTGGCAGCCGGCGGGGGGATGGTGCGGACTGGTGGTGATTTCGCTGATCGCGGCGAAGGCACGGCGATTCGCGCAATTCACGGTGCCCGATCTGCTGGAGACGCGCTTCAACACGACGGCGCGTGTGATGGGCACGATCGCGATCGTGATCTCCTACACGGTGATCACGAGCTATCAGTTCAAGGGCGGCGGCGACATTCTGCACCTGATCTTTCCGGAGATGGACCGCGTGACCGGCATGTACATCATCGCGGCGTTCGTGATCGCGTTCACGGCGGCGGCGGGCATGGCGTCGGTGGCTTACCTCGATGTGATCATCGGGTCGCTGGTGTCGGTGATCGTGATCATCTCGGTTCCGCTGCTCTTGCATCAAGTGGGCGGCTGGAGCCATGTGACGACGGCGCTTCCGGCCGACCGGTTCACGGTGTTCGGTCCGCAGAGTGTCTCGGAGGCATTCGGGAAACTGCTGCCGACGATGCTGCTGCTGATCGGCAATCAAGGCATGTACCAGAAGTTCTTCTCGGCGCGGAGCGAGCGCGATGCAAATCTGGCGGTGGCGGGCTGGATCGTGGGAACGCTGGTGCTCGAAACGCTACTCGTGACGGTGTCGGTGATCGGGTCGAGCGCGTTCCAGATCGAGAATCCGCGCGAGATACTGCCCACGTCAGCCAAGCTCGGCTTGCCGCCGCTGGTAGGCGCGCTGCTGCTCGGCGGAATTTTCGCCAAGGTGATTTCGACGGCGAACAACTACCTGTTTTCGCCCGCGACCAACATCATTCACGACATCTACGGCCGCTTCATCAATCCCGAGGCGAGCGAAAAGCGGACCCTGGTGGTCTCGCGCGCGATCATCGTGGCGCTGGGGCTGTTCGCGCTGTTGCAGGCCTCGCACTTCGAGTCGATCCTGAAGGCGGCGCTCTACGCCTACACGATCTACGGCGCGGCAGTGACGCCCGCGGTGCTCTCGGTGTTCTTCTGGAGACGCGCCACGACCGCGGGCGCGGTGAGTTCGATCGCGCTCGGGACCGTGGTGACGATCGGCTGGCAACTGTTCGACACCACGGGTATCGACGCGGTTTATCCGGCTGTCGCGGCATCGCTCATGGGCCTGATCGGAGTGAGCCTGTTGACGCCGCCTCCGCCGGCTGAGAAAGTGGAGAAGTTCTTCGCCTGATCCCCATGCAACTCACCGGCATTCAATCCGCTCTTCGCGATCTCGGCCTCGACGGCTGGCTCTTCTACGATCATCACGAGCGCGACCCGCTCGCCTACCGGATTCTCGGATTCAGACCCGCGCGTCACGTGACGCGGCGCTGGTACTACCTGATTCCGGCCAATGGCGAGCCGATGGGGCTGGTCCACAAGATCGAACCGAACATGCTGGACGCGCTGCCGGGCGTGAAGACCTCCTATTCGAGCTGGCAGACGCAGCAGGCCGGGCTCGAGCGCTTGCTCGCTTCGCGCCGCCGCGTGGCGATGCAGTATTCGCCGCTGAACGCGGTGCCGTATGTCGATCTGGTGGATGGCGGAACGATCGAGCGGATCCGCGCGCTGGGGATCGAGATCGCGAGTTCAGCCGATCTAATCCAGTTCTTCGAAGCGCGCTGGAGCGCGGAACAACTCGAAAGCCATCTCGAAGCCGGACGCCGCGTGGATCGCGTGCGCGCGGGCGCGTTCACCGAGATCGGAAACCGCTTGCGCGCGGGAGCCGGCTGCACGGAGTGGGAGATCAAGAACTGGATTCTCACCGGGTTCGAACGCGAAGGGCTGTTCACCGATCATGGCCCGATCGTGGGCGTGAACGCCAACGCCGCCAATCCGCACTACGAACCCACGCAGGAGCGCCATTTGGCGATCCGGAAAGGCGACATGGTGCTGCTCGACATGTGGGCGCGGCTGGCCGCGATTGCCGATAGCGTCTACTACGACATCACCTGGACCGGCCACACGGCGGACCCGATTCCGGCGGGCTTCACCAAAGTGTTCGACATCGTGACCGGGGCCCGCGACAAGGCGATCGAACGTGTGCAACAGGCGGTGGCGGCGGGTGAGGCGCTCGCCGGCTATCAGGTGGATGACGCGGCCCGCGCGCACATCCGCGATCGCGGCTTCGGAGATGCTTTCGTGCATCGGACCGGGCACTCGATTGGCCGCGACGTGCATGGCACGGGCGCCAACATGGACAATCTCGAAACACACGATGAGCGGGGCGTGATCGCACGGACCTGCTTCTCGATCGAGCCCGGGATTTACCTGCCGGAGTCTGGCATCGGGGTGCGGAGCGAAGTCAATGTGTATGTGGGCGAATCGGAAGCGATCGTAACGGGAGAGATTCAGCGGGCGCCCGTGCGGATTCTGTGATGCGGGCGGCTTGGATCGCGTTGGCGCTGGCTTGCGCGGCGCTGGGCGCGCCTTCGGTCCGGTCATGGCATACGCGCGAAAACACGACGGCGTTCGAGCTTTCGGAAGGGTCGGCCGAGATCGAGTTCCTGTCGTCCTCCACGTTCCGGTTCCAGCGGTGCCGCGCGGGCTCGACGTGTCCTTCTCGTCCGGCTGTCAGGGAGAAGGTTCCCGTGACGGTGACCTCTCTCGATGGCGCGATCGAGTTTCGTTCCGAGTATCTGCGCGTGGCGATTCAACGGTCAGATGCGACGGTGCACGTGCGTAAGACACGCAGCGGCGATCTGATGTTCCGTGAGACGGCGGGCGCCGGTCTGCTCGAATGGCCACTCGCTGGCGAGGAGCAGGTGTGGGGGCTCGGAATCCGTACGGGGAACCAATGGAACCGGCGTGGCACCACCGAGCGAACCGTGCGTCCACTGCTGATTTCGAGCCTCGGTTACGGACTGTTCCTGTCGCTGCCCGGCGAACACGACTTCGACCTGCGCGGGCCGGCGCGTATTTCGGGCGGCTTCGTGCGGGATCGCGTCGAGTTCTTTTTCTATTACGGCCCGAGTCCGAAAGAGGTGCTGACCGAGCACCGGGCGGTGGCGGGCGCGATCACCGGCATCGAGGGCGCCGATACGGCTGTGCGCGTGAAGGCTCCGGTGTATGCGACGCATGTCGATGCCGGACCACTCGCGGCGACACTCGAACGGCTGAGCCACGCGAGCTATTCGGGCGTACTGGCGCCGGCGGTTCCGCTCACGGCGGAGATCGCGCCAGTCGCGGCATGGCTTCCGCTATTGACACATCCCGATCCGGCGCGGGCGGACCCGAACGTATCGCTACTGCGCCGCCGGTACGCTCCGTATCTGCTCACCTATCTCTGGGAGGCGCGCGACCGTGGCGTGCCCGCGTTTCGTCCGCTGGCGATGCAGTACCCCGAAGATCCGGAGACGTTCCGGCACCCGGAAGAGTTCATGCTGGGCGACGAGATCCTGATCGCTTCGGGCGAACGCGCGTACCTGCCGCGCGGGATCTGGACCGATCTACGCGCCAACGTGGCGGCGCGGGGAAGGCAGACGATCGAGACGCGGGGAAGCGGCACCGCAGTGTATGCGCGCAACGGCAGCATTCTGCCGCTGATGGCGGGGACGACGGTGCAACTGCACTACTTTCCGAAGCTGGCGGCGGAGTTCTTCATCGCCGAGCCGGACGCCGATGCCTACACGAAAGCGCACGCGGGTCCGGCGGGCGAATACCTGCGGTTGGAAGTGGAGCCCGAGGCGGAGCGGGACTTCGAATGGATCGTGCACAACGTGAGCAACGCGGAGTCCGTCGCGGCGAGCGGAATCAAGCTCGCGCCGGGGGCGTGGCGCTACGACGAAGGGGCGCGGAACCTGCATGTGCGGGTGCGGGCCAAGGCGGGCGAGGACGCGATCGTGAACGTGGTGTTGCGGGAGCGGCTGGAGTAGTTCCGGGACCGGCGGGCATTGCGCCAAACAATTCGGATATGTTATGTTTTAGCGGTCGGGACAACCATGGCAGTTTTCAAGATTCATCGGATGAAAGAACAGCCCAGCCTGAATTTCCGCTGGGCGGCGCACACCGGAGGAACGGCCTCGGCGAAGCCGAAGGACTATGAGCCGGGTGGCGAAGTGGAATCGATGTCTGCGTACGCGGCTTGGGCGCTGTTGCGCGAAACCGAGTCGGCACTCCGGGTGGGAGACATCCTGGAGGACGAACTGGGCGGGTTGCGGATCTTCAAGTACGTCGGGTTCGAGGAAGCGCGCTGGGTGTTGCCGGAGGTGCGGTCCGGCATCGAAAACCTGCCCGCGGCGGCAGGGGCCGCGGTTCCAGTACAGGCCTAGGGGTACAGCGGAGTTCCCTGGAAACCGTGTATCATAGTTGCGTAATGCCCGACCCTAGCTCAGGGGCGTCACCGGTCAATAGTTTCGCGCTGGTGACCTACGTTCCTGATCCGCTCGCATCGTTTCTCGACCAGTTGAGAACCGACCTCGAGCCTCATACACTTTCCCCTCGCGCGCACGTGACGGTTCTACCGCCGCGGGCACTGAAACCCGGCGTTACGGCCGAAGAAGCCTGGGAGTTCATCGACCGCCGGCTGCCGGACTTTCCCGCCCTCGAAATCGATCTGGGTCCGATGGAGATTTTTCCGGGCACCAACGTGGTGTACGTCTCGGTACGCCACGCCTTCGGCGCCTTGCAGGAGATGCACTGCGGATTGAACGCGGGTCCGGTGCAGTTCGCGGAGTGCCACAGCTACCATCCGCACGTGACGATCGCACAGAAGTTGACGGAGGCGGAGGCCGCCGATGTCTTCCGGAAAGCGGAGGAGCGCTGGGAGCGTTATCGCGGCCCGCGTACTTTTCTGGCCGAGACGTTCACCTTCGTGCAGAACACGGCGGCCGACCGGTGGCGAGACCTGAACGAATATGTCCTGGCGCCCGCGCCGACAGGATCGCTCTACTGATCGAACAATCCGATCTGTCCCTCGCCGGGTTCCCGGGTCCGTTTCTTGTGGACCGGGCTGCCGACGACTCCGAGTACCTTCAGTTCCTTGACGGCCATGCGGGGAATGAAGACGAGTTGGGTGTTCGAGGTGGCGTCGGGAGGGGAGACGAGGAAGCCGGAACCGTCGATCTGGGAGAGGTCGTTTTGCAGGATTCCCTCGAGGTAGTCGTTATCGCGGAAATGGGCGCGGACCCAAAGGCCCTCACTCTTCGGCCTGCTTTTGAAGACGCGCTGCTCGCCGGCCCAGCCAGCACCGCCGAAATCCTTGACGATGCAGACGGCCTTGATATCGGCGAGCGCCAGTTGCGATACGGTACCGGCGGGCGTCATGACCTCGACCTCGCCCGAGGCGGGCCAAATCGCGGGCGCCGCGTAGCCGCGCACCGGCTCCCGGTCATACCGGTAGACGACAACTCTCTTATTGGTGGAGACGGACAGTTTTCTTCGGCCCTCCGGAGCCCCTGGCGAGGAAAATGTTTAAAACAATTTCCCAGATATTGTATCATTGGCTCAATGCCAGAGGTTGGCACTTTGGAAGCGCAGGTCCGTTCCTTCCTGGATTTCTGCCGGGTGGAGAAGGGATTGGCGCCGAATTCCATTTCGGCTTATCGCCGGGATCTGTGGGCCTACACCGCGTTCGCGGGCAGCGGGTCCGCCGGAGATCCCGGGTCGGCGGAGTGTGTCCGGGGCTATCTCGACAGCCTGTACGGCAAGGGGATGTCGAGCCGTTCGGTGGCACGGCACCTGGTGACGCTGCGGAACTTTTTCGGTTTCCTGCAGCGCGAGGGGCGGGCGGAGAGCGATCCGACCGCGAGTCTGGCGATGCCGCGGCAGTGGCGGACGATTCCCAAGCACCTGAGCGTGGAGGAAGTGGAGCGGCTGATCAACGCTCCAGAGCTTTCCGCACCGGCGGGGTTTCGCGATCGCGCGATGCTCGAGCTGATCTATGCGTCGGGACCGCGCGTGAGCGAGCTCTGCGCGGTGGAATTGCGGGACGTCAATCTCGAGGCGGGGGTGGTGCGGGTTACCGGAAAGGGTAACAAGCAGCGGCTGATTCCGATGGGCAAGTCCGCGGTGGCGGCGGTCCGGGACTATCTGGAGCAGGCGAGGGGCCTGCTGCTGGGGGCACGAAACAGCCGTTTCCTGTTCGTAACGAGCCGGGGCGAGGCGATGTCGAGGCAGGTGTTCTGGCGGACGATTCGCACGTATGGAATCAAGGCCGGAATCAGCCAGCCGATTACTCCACACCTGATGCGCCACAGTTTCGCGACGCATCTTCTCGAGGGAGGCGCGGACCTGCGCAGCGTGCAAGCGATGCTGGGTCACGCCGACATCTCCACGACCCAAATCTACACACACGTGCTGCGGTCACGGTTACGGCAAACCGTCGACAAGCACCATCCCAGAGCCTGACATGAGGGAAAAAGTCCGATGAGCGATTACATGTTCATGCTCGAGAGTCATTTGAGCCCCGAGCAAATGCGCGCGGTCAGCCTGGTGGAGACCGCGGCAGAGGAAGCAGGAGTGAACGCCTTTCTCACTGGCGGAGCCCTGCGAGACATGCTCGGGGGATTTCCGATCCGCGACCTCGACTTCACGGTCGAGGGAGGGCCGTCGAAAGTAGTCAAGATTCTCGAAAAGAAGTACAAGGTCAGTTGCAAGCAGGTGGACGAGGCCCGCAAGGCCTACGATCTCGCTTTTCCGTCTGGAGTGACGGCCGAGGTCGCGATGGCTTTCGAGGCGCAGTATCCCAAGCCGGGCGGGCCTCCCAAGGTGAAGCCCTCGTCGATACACGAGGATTTGCGCCGCCGCGATTTCACGGTGAATTCGATCGCGATCTCGCTCAACAAGGCGTCGCGCGGGCTGCTGCTCGATCCGACGAACGGGTTGGGGGACCTCGAGCGGCGCGAGTTGCGCGCCAACTCGAATTACACGCTGTACGACGATCCTTCGCGGATTCTGCGAATGTTCCGGCTGCGCGCGCGGCTGGGTTTCGAACTGGCGGAGAAGACGCAGAGCCAGTATGCCAATGTGCGCGAGGCGAAGCTCGAAAGCAAGATCCCGCCGGCGGCGGTACGCGATGAGTTGCACCGGATGGCCGACGAGCCGAATCCGGGCGAGATCATCGAGACGCTCGACCGTGAAAAACTGCTCACGCTCTTCTCGCCGTCCTCTTCCGGCGCCAAACTGAACACGGCCGGCTTTTCCAAGCTGCTCAAGGCCAAGCAGAGCGTGCCGTTCGGAATCGAGTTTCCGATCCGCAATTTTGGGCTCTTCCTGCATACCCTGACCGAGAAGCTTTCCGATCGCGAACGTAAGCTGCTGATCAAGCGCTGCGGTCTATCGAAGAAGGACGCCTCGGCTCCAAGCGAACTGCACAAGCGCGCGAAGAAGCTGGAACGCGGGCTCCAATCGGCGAAGCTCAAGAAGGCGTCGCTCGTGTTCGACCTGCTGCGGCAGGCGCCGGGGGAAGACGTACTCTATCTGGCGATGCACACCACCAAGCGGATCGTTCATGACCGGATCAAGAACTACCTGACCAAGTACCTCGAGACGGCGAACGAGGTGACCGAGAAAGATCTGGCGCATCTCAATCTCGATCCAGCGAGCGCGAAGTTCCAACAGGCGAAGCTCGACCGGATTCACGCACTGCTCGACGGCCGGATTCGCAAGCCCGCGCCTCCGCCTGAGCCGCCGCCTCCTCCGCCGCAACCCACCAGCGTTTGGGCGCGCCGGTAGCCCATGAACCGCCGCGATCTGCTTGCGAGCCTGGCCGCGGCCGGGCTCGCGCCATTGGCCGCGGCCGCCCAGAGTGCTCCGAAACTTCGCATTAGCGGCTTCGACATCGCCTCTGTGCGCGTGCCGTTCGCCGAACGTGTGCGAGACGCATGGCTTTCGAGTTGGAAGAATCAGAAGCGCGACCAGACGGACTACGTCCTGCATTTCGTCCGTCTCGATACCGATGAGGGAATCAGCGGGATCGGCGAAGTGAAGATGCCGAAGCCGCAGGCCGAAGCGATGCTGAAGAAGATGGTGGGGACGTCCCCGTGGGACTATCTGCTCGACGATTCGCTGCGCGGCATCCTGATCGCGGTGTACGATCTGCTCGGCAAGGCCACCAACAAGACGGTGGCGCAGTTGTTCGCCGAGAAGCCGCTGAAAAAGATCACGCCCGTGTGGTGGAGCCAGTGCTTCCCGCCCGAGGTGATGGCGTCGGAAGCGAAGCTCGGCGCGGCGCGCGGATACCGTGTCCATAAGGTCAAGGCGCGCCCGTGGATCGACGCGGTGCAGCAGGCCGAGGCGATCTGCGCGGTGGTTCCGAAGAACTACAAGATCTGGGCCGATGCGAACGCGACGTGGGAGACGGTGGAGCACTCGATCGAAATGACGAAGCAATTGGCGCGCCTGCCGAACTACTTCGCGATCGAGTCGCCGATTCCGCGGGCCAATGTCGACGGCTACCGGCAACTGAAGGGGAAGCTCGCGCTGCCGGTTTGCGAACACGTTGACGGAATCGATGTCGAGCAGTGGACTCGCGAGGGTCTTCTGCAGTCGTGGATCGTGGGATCTCCCAGAATGGGCAAGACTCTTCAGCGGCTCGCGGCCTTGTCGAAGCAACACTCGAAGCCGATCTGGATCGAGCACTCGATCGATAACGGGATCGCCGAGGTTTTCCAGGCGCATCAGGCAGCGGCGTGGCCGGCTATCCAGTACTGCATCGCGGTGACCAACGTGCTCGAGGACGACTGCATGAAAGAGCCGTTCACGGTGAGAGACGGCTCGTTCACGATTCCGTCGAAGCCGGGACTCGGAGTGTCGCTCGACGAGGCGGCGCTCGACAAGTACCGGATCGCGTAGGTATTCATGAAGCTTTCACAACGCATTGGCGGACTGCGCCCAACGGCGGTCAATTCGATTCTGGCGGAGGTTCGCGCGCTGCAAGCGCAGGGGCGCGAGTTGGTGTCGCTCATGCGAGGTGAGCCGGACTTGAAGACGCCAGCGCACATCGTGGCGGCGGCGGAGGCGGCGTTGCGGGCTGGCCGAACGAGCTATCCGGACAATCGCGGTGAGATGCCATTGCGCGAGGCGGTTGCGCTCAAGCTCGAACGCGACAACGGAGTTCGGTATGATCCGGGCTCGGAGATTCTGGTCACGACCGGCGCCACGTTCGGAATCTATTCCGCGCTGTCCGCAGTGCTCGATCCGGGAGACGAAGTGATCGTGCCCGACCCCGTCTACGACGCCTACTTGTCGCCGATCCGGCTGGCGGGTGGAGTTCCGAAGCTCGCGGCATCGCGGATCGAAGGCGGAAGATTCCAGATCACGCGGGAGGCGCTCGAGGCGGTCCGCACGCCCGCCACTCGAGCGATTCTGCTCAACACGCCGTGGAACCCGACGGGCGCGGTGCTTTCGCCGAACGAACTCGCGGTTGTGGCTGGATTCGTGCGCGATCACGATCTGTGGCTGATCAGCGACGAGATCTACGAGGCGATCACCTATGACGGGCATCGCCACGTTTCGCCGGTGGCCGCGATTCCGGACCTGCGAGGGCGCACGATTCTCGTCAACAGCCTCTCGAAGACTTACGCGATGACAGGCTGGCGCGTGGGCTACTGCGCGGCGCCGGCGGAAGTGATTCGCGCGATGTTCCTCGTGCTGCAGCAGTCGAGCCGAGGCCCGGCGACGTTCATCCAGGACGCTTCGGCAGTGGCGCTGCGCGAGTCGCAGGCGTGTGTCGCGGAGATGACGGCGGAGTACACGCGCCGCCGCTCGCGGGTGATCGAGGCATTAGCGGGAATCCGGGGATGCCGCGTGATCGCGCCTGAAGGCGGATTCTTCGCGATGCTCGATTGCCGCGAAATGGGCCAGGCGTCTGATGCGATCCGCAAGGGGCTGCTCGAGGAGCACGGAGTAGTGGTGGTGAATGGCTCGGCGTACGGGCCGTCGGGCGAAGGTACCCTGCGGGTGTCGTTTGCTTCCGGCGGTGCAGCGCTCGAGCGGGGGCTCGACCGGCTGCGGGCGGGGCTGTCCGCGTAGCGGTGTCATTCCTTCTCGTTTCCGTTCGCGGCGAGGAGTTTTCTGTGAGCGCGTGGAGTTGGCACCCAGTGCTCGAACTGCTCCGGTCCGAACGGCTGATCGGCGAGGAGTTTTACGAGCGGATGGGTGCGAATGGAGGCGGCGCGACGGTCAGCGAGACGCTCGCGCTTCAATTCGCCTTCGCGATTCAGCGGAAGGTCGAGGGCATGGCTCCAGGTGAACGCCTTCGGGGCGATCTCTCCATCACGAGCGCGCCTCGGCCTCCTTGGGTGTTCAGCCCGAAGCGCATTGACGGCGACGCCGATTGGACGGGACTCTACGCGGTGGACCGCGATCGTCTCGTGGAACTGCTGAGTTTCCTGAAACGCTCCGAAGGGTTCACGGTTCTCTGACCCGAATGGCTCCGTTTCGAACGGCGATCACATTCCCCAAATCTGGATCGTCTTGCCCTCATGGACGGCCGCGCGATGGAAGATCTTCTCTTCCCACGAGACCGGCACGTCGCGGTTGAACACCACCAAATGACCTTCCTCGGCGCCGGACACATCCATGTAGCCCGCGGTTTGCGGCAGTCCCTCGGCGATCGTCTGCTCGAGAGGCCGGCGCTGGATCTTGCACTCGATTACGGCACGCTGCACACCCGCTGGATGGCGCCAGACCACGAGCAGATCGGTACGTTTGCGGCCGAGCGCATACTCGCGATCGATGCGGCCGCCTCCGTTCACGATTCGCTGAAGGAAAGCTTGTATCAATAGCTGAGGCCCGGCCTCGCGGTAGGTGAAGCGCTCGAGCCAGGACTCCGAGTTTTCGCGAAAGAACTGCTGAAAGCTCGCGAGCAGACGCATCATGTCGAGGCGGCCATCGGGGCCGGCGTACCAAATCGAAGGCTTGTCGTTCACCTCGAGTGCGATCTGTGTCTGATAGGTGAGCTCTCGCGGGATGACCTCGCGGTAGATCGCATTGGAGATGACGAGTCCCTCGCCCTTCCTTCGTTCGACGAGACCGAGGTCGATGCAGTACTCCGTGTCGTCGTCGAACGCCGGAGAAGCGAACTGATCGGCACCCGACAAAATCGGTTCGATGACTTTGCGGACCCGGGTTTCGGACAGCTTGTCGCCCAACTGGTCGAGATGCGTCTGGCGAGAGAGGATCAGCCGCTCTTTCGCTTCGTGCATCAGAGCAGCGGTAACCGGTTGGTCCCGGGCGGTTCGCATCTTGAAACAGGCTTCGAAAGCCAGAGCGTTGACCAGCCATGGCTGGCCTCGGGTCAGGTCCCATACGAGCGGGTAGACGGCCTCTTCGAAGATTTGGCCCGTCTCCGTGGTGTGCTGTTCGTAGAGAAGGCGGATCTCGGCTTCCGTGAAGTTGCCCAGCCGCAGCGATTCGGCCTTGACGTTGAAGGCGCTGCCTCCGGTGATGATCTCCTGGGTGCCGTGAATCCGATAGTCGCGAAGGTCTCGCACGCCGCACAGGATCGCGCTTTGCGGGAAGAGTTCCGGGCGAAACGCGTAACCGGCGCGCAGTTGGCGGAGCAGGGAAATGAGAGAGTCGCCCACCAGAGCATCCACTTCGTCGAGTAGGAGAACGATCGGAAGCGGACACGTTTGGCTCCACGCCGAAAGGAAGGCACGAATCGCATCCGCCGCGCCGGCTTCGGCCAGTATCGCCCGGCCGATCTGCTTCGCGTGGGAGTCGCCGGTCAGCATTTCGGCGTGACCGGAAATGGATGAGATGATGCCGCGGGCAGCGGACTCGACGTCATTCCGGTTTGCCTGCGCGCCTTCGATATTGGCATAGACTGCCCGGTACTTGCCGGACGCGTTGAGCGCCTCCGCCAACGCCAGCAGAGTCGAAGTTTTGCCTGTTTGACGAGGCGCATGGAGGATGAAATACTTCTGCGCCTCGATCAGTGAGGCGAGTTGCGGCATGTCGAGGCGGGCGAGCGGCGGAATGATGTAGTGGAGGTCCGGTTTGACAGGACCTGCGGTGCAGAAGTGCCGCATGTCTCTTCATGGTAGCGCCGAGAGCAGGGGAATAGCGATAAAATCAAGCCGATGAACAAGGTTCTCATTGGCGTCCTCGGCGCCGCCTTCGCCGCTTCCCTGTGGAGCGTTTCCCGTCCCGCCGACATTCCCTTCACCAAACACGAAATCGACCTCGGCGCCAATGAAACGGCCGCGTTTGCCGATATCAACAAGGACGGCAAGCTCGATATCGTCGCGGGCGAGAACTGGTACGAAGCTCCCACCTGGACCCAGCACCGCTTCCGCGAGTTCGGATTCAGCAACAACTACATCGACAACTTCTCCGACCTGCCGCTCGACGTGAACGGCGACGGCTTCGTCGACATCGTCAGTTGCTCGTGGTTCGCGAAGGAACTCGTCTGGTGGAAGAACCCCGGCCGCGCGAAAGGCGCATGGACTCGCACACCGATCGAGACCGGCATGAACGTCGAGTTCTGTTTTCTCGTGGACATGAACAACGACGGCAAAGCGAACGAAGTGCTCCCCCAGTTCGGCGGGCGTGACTCGATCACCGCCTGGTACGAAGTGAAAGACGGGAAGTTCGTCCGCCAAAAGGTCAGCGACAAAAGCTATGGCCACGGCATCGGGGCGGGAGACGTCAACAAAGACGGTAAGGCCGATGTCCTCACGCCCAAAGGCTGGTTCGAAGCGCCAGACTGGAAATATCACCCCGAGTGGGACCACAAGGAAGCGCTCAGCTTCATCCACGTGGACGACGTGAACCGCGATGGCCGCAACGACGTGGTCTCCGGACATGCGCACGACTACGGACTGTTCTGGATGCGCAACGATGGTGATGGCAAGTGGGCGAAGACGCTGATCGACGACACCTGGTCCCAGGCCCACGCCGTGACGCTTGCCGATCTCGACGGCGACGGACGCAAGGATATCCTCACCGGCAAACGCTGGATGGCGCACGATCACGAAAACGGCGCGCGCGAACCGAACGGAATCTATTGGTATCAGGCTCTCGAAGCGCCGGGTCCTGACGGCAAGCCGCGCTTGCAGTGGGTGAAGCATGTCATCGACTACTCCACTCGCACGGGCGCCGGAATGCAGGCGGCCGTGGGCGACGTGGATGCGGATGGCGATCTCGACTTCGTCGTGGGCGGAAAGCTCGGCGTCTATCTGTTCGAGAACCGGACCAAGGGCCGCAAGAAGTAGTCTGCTACTTCGGACTCACCGCGCCGCCGTGGAACTGGCGTCCGAGTCCCGGTTCGAACAGCGCGAAAACGTAGAGTGTCGCGCCGCTGCGGTAGTTGCGCATCCACGGTGCTCCCGCGCCGGTGTATCCGCCGACAGCCCCGGCCATCCCGGTGGCGATCGCCACGTATTGGCGTCCGCCGAGTTCGTAGGTGATCGGAGCGGCACGGATGCCAGACCCGGTTTGGTAAGACCAGAGTTCTTTGCCCCGTTCGGCATCCCATGCGCTGAAGTTGCCCTCAGCGTCACCGAAGAAGACGATCCCGCCGGCCGTCGCGAGTGTGCCCGCGCCGCCCGGAGTTCGTAAGCGCG
>CADECY010000124.1 GCA_902825945.1 uncultured Acidobacteriota bacterium | reverse complement strand
AGCGGCGGGATTCGTCAAGCCAGAGAAGGTCCGAGTGGGCGTGATGGAGTCGTTCTACGACGTGCCGGTGCAGCCCGAGATTCGCGAGGCTGTGCGGAAGGCGGCTCGCGCCGTGGAGGCTTTGGGTTACGGAGTAGACGCCTACATGCCGCGCGGGATCGAGCGGGCTCCGAACGTGTGGTCGTTTTTCTTCACCGAACTGGCTGTGCCATTCACGCGGGAAATGCTTGCGGGCCGCGAGGCGGAGGCGCATTGGACGGGAACGGAATTCTACGACGTGGCGAAGGACAGGCCCGAACCGACCGGGAAGCAAGTGGCGGAGAATCTCGGAAAGCGCGACTCGATGCGTCGGCACTTGCTCGCGGAAATGCCCGAGGTGGTGATCGCGCCCGCGGCGGGCGTTACCGCTTTCCGGCATCGCGAGCGGAAGTTCGACGTGGGTGGCGCCAAGCCGATCGGCCTGTTTCAGGCGATGATGCCGTTGACTTGGGTGAACCTGTTCGGTCTGCCGGCGATCGTGCTTCCGTGTGGCAAGGATCGCGACGGGATGCCGGCAGGGGTGCAACTGATCGGACATCCCTGGCAGGAGGAGTTGTTGCTGGATCTAGCCGTGCGGGTCGAATGGCACGGGCTGGGGAAGGAGTGAACGGTGTCGAGTGTTTCTGTCAACCGCTTTCACGACATGATCCGGGAGGGAACCCTCGCGAGCGATGACCGGGTCGAACTGCTGGATGGGGTGATTGTGCCCAGGACCGTCAGGAACCCACCCATTCATTCGTAACGAGAGCGATCCGCGAAGCCGTAGCGCCTTTGCTTATTGGATGGCATGACCGGTCGCAGGAACCGATCACTCTTTCGGCGAGCGAGCCCCAGCCTGATATTGCGATCGTACGGGGGGATCCACGGGACTACGTCACGCGGCATCCGCGGCCAGCCGATCTCGCGATCGTCGTCGAAGTGTGCGATTCGACGCAATATCGTGACAAGGTCACCCCAAAAAAGGGAATCTACGCGCCGGCGAAGATTCCTGTCTACTGGATCGCCGATCTCGATCACCGGCGTTTCGAGATTCACCGCCGGCCTGACGGTAAGGGAGACTACCGCAGCGTGGAGGTGGTCGCTCCCGGACAGCGGGTGCCGGTGGAGATCGAGGGTGAGGTCATTGGCCACATTTCCGTGGCGGACTTGCTTCCGTACTGATACTCAGTACCATGGTATGCTCAATCATGCAACCGACATGGAGACTTGGTTTTGCGGCGATGCTTTTCGCTGCTTGTGTTGGAGCTCAGACTAGTACCGTCTATGTCTCGTCTAGTGGCTCGGAGGCCGGTGTTTGTTCGCGTATCGACCCGTGCCGTCAGCTGTCGCAGGCAATGCAAGCTGTGTCGGGCGGTGGCAGTATCGTCGTCCTCGACTCCGCGACATTCGAGCCATTTGCCGTAACCAAGGCTGTGTCGATCATCGCGTCGGAGGGGATAACTCCGATCGTGAAGGCAAGTTTGACTTCCAGCGCGATCGAGGTGCGCGCGGCCAATGAATCCGTGATCCTCATCCGCGGCCTCATCGTGGAGGGGGAAAGAACTCCGCCGTCGGGCGGTCAGGCAGTCCCGGTCATTCGGCTCTTTGGCGGGAAGCTGACGCTTCTTGACTCGATCGTGCGACACTCGGCCGGCGCCGGAGTTTCCGCTTCACCGGGTACGAGGATCTTCCTGCAGGGGGCCACGTTCGATGATGTGAGCGGCCTCGCTCTCGGGGGAGCAACGACGATCATTACTGGGTGCCGATTCGTCAACATCGGCGGCCCAATCAGCGTGGCCGGCGGTTCGGCGGTGATCAAGAACTCGATCATTACCGGTCTGGGAACGGATCGCGGCGACGGAGTCACCGTGAGCAACCAGGATACCCGCGGCGCTGATGTCCTGCTCGAGGACGTTCTGATCACCAACACCCGAATCGCACTTCAGACCTCTATTTCCGCCGCGGGTGCCGGTTCGCAGGTCGTGGCCCGCGTCCTGCGCTCCACCATCAGCGGTAATGAGGAAGGCCTAGCTACGAAACTCGGCGGTTCCATTCTGAGCTCGGGGACCAATCTGATCCGCGGCAACGCGACGAATGGCACGTTTTCTGGAAACATCCCGTTGGAGTAGTTCAGCCCAGTTTCCCGCGTGCGCGCGCTGCCCCCGAACCGCTGTTAGCCCGGTGCGACTTCGGTGAGTTCCAGCGCCAGATTCATTCCGCAAGCGGCGCACACGATCGAATCGTCTTCGGTCATGTAGACTTCGGTCGAGAGGCAAGCCGCGCAGCCAGCGGTGGGATCGGTCGAGTCCGGTGGCTCCGCGGGTGGAATGATGCCGGACATTCTGCCGCCGGCGCGCGCGGTGAGCGTCTCGAAAGTCGTCGAGCAGTCCGCGCAGACGTGATTGAAGCAGCAGTTGGGGGTGCAGGTGTAGGCGACCTCGGACGATCCACAGACCGGGCAACGCAGTGCCAGTTTGCGGGTCTTCACACTGCCTCATTGGCGACGCTGGTCAGGTCCACCAGTTCGGCGCGATCGCGCGCGGACCGTACGATTTCGCAGATCATGTCGATCGTCTTGTAATCCGGATCCACGACGCCGAGACACGAGGGATGCGCGAGCATGTCGAACACGGCGCTGTTCTCGATGGCCCAATTGACAGCAACGCGCGTCGCGGCCATGAATCGCTCGAGTGGCCATTTGGCGTTCCGAAAAGCGTTGATGTCGCTCACCGGCGCCATCGGGATCTCGAGCAGGCGCGTTTCCGGGTACCGATACGGCTGCGATTTTGCGAGCACCGGCGGCAGATAGACTCTCGGATCGCCCTCGATAGGGTGCGGTGCGTACTGCGCTGAGACCCAGGTGTAGCCTTGCGCGGCGAGCATCCGCTGCACATCGGCGCGGCCGCGCAGGCCTTCGGCGAATCCACCGGGCGTGCGGAATCCGGCGGGATCGAATCCGAGGCGCGTGCGGATCGCCTTTGCGCCCAGCTCGACATTTTCGGCGATCGCTTCTTCGGCGGATTTTCCACGGAGAAGCCAGGGTGCTCGCTTGAAGCGGAACTGTACATCCTCCGGCCTGCGCGCGAGGACGTTCACGTGATCGTAGGTATGGTTCCCGATCGCGTGTTCCATCGCCGCGATCTGCTTCAGCCAGTCGATATTCTCCTGCTCGAGAACTCGCGCGACGCAGAAGTAGTGCAGGCGCCCGCCCGCGGCCTTGACCCGCCGCGCCACACCGAGCGAGTAGGCCTTGGCCGCGTCGTCGAGGTTGCCCTTTTCATAGTCCCAGTGGGTGGTTTCCCACTTCGGGAAGTTGCGCGACATCTCGAGATCGAGCGTGATGGCGATCTTCGCCTTCTTGGCGGCCGCACGCGCGCCCGCGGCAATCGCGGTACCGGCGAGCATTTCTCTACGGCTCAGTTCAGGCAAGCATCTTCTCCACGACCCGGCCGGCGACGTCCGTGAGGCGGAAGTTGCGGCCCTGGTATCGATACGTCAGTTTCTCATGATGGAGGCCAAGGCAGTGGAGCATGGTGGCGTGGAGGTCGTTGACGTGAACGCGATCCTCCACGACCTTCATGCACAAGTCGTCGGTGCGTCCGATGGTGACGCCGGGCTTGATGCCGCCGCCCGCAAGCCACATCGTAAAGGCATCGGGATGATGATCACGTCCCGTTGCCGATTCGCGTCCCGGCTCGAGTGTCTGCGCCAGCGGCGTCCGGCCGAACTCGCCACCCCAGACGACGAGAGTGTCGCCCAGCAGACCGCGCTGCTTCAGATCGGTGATTAGGGCCGCCGCCGGACCGTCGGTAGTGGCGCAGTTCTTCGTGTGTCCGGCAACCAGGCTTCCGTGGTCGTCCCAACTTGCATGCGACACCATGACGAAGCGGACACCCCGCTCCACCATCCGCCGTGCCAGCAGGCAATTGCGGCCATAGGCTCGGGTGGGCTCGCGATCGGCTCCATACATCGAAATCGTCGCGGGTGACTCCTTCGAAAGATCGAGCAGCTCCGGCGCGGCCGTCTGCATTCGAAACGCGAGTTCGTAGGAGGCGATGCGCGAGGCGATCTCGGCATCGCCGCTCGCGGTGAGGCGCTCCTCATTCAACGCGCGGATCGTGGCCACGCGAGCCGACTGCTCTTCGGAATCGACTCCCGGTGGACTCGACAAGTAGGAGATCGCTTCACCGCTGCTCGAAAACGGTACGCCTTGATAGTTCGATGGCAGGAATCCGGAACCGAGAATTCCGGAACTCGCAGATCCGCCGCGGCCGGATGTGAGCACGACGAACCCCGGCAGATCTTTCGATTCCGAACCGAGCCCGTACTGCAGCCAGGCGCCCATCGACGGACGGCCGGGCATCGCGCTGCCGCAATGCATCAGCAGTTGTCCAGGATGATGATTGAACTGCTCGCCGAACATCGAGCGGACGATGCAGAGGTCGTCGGCGCACCCAGCGAGCTTCGGGAGCCAGTCCGAAATCTCGGCACCCGATCGGCCGTGCCTGCGAAACGGCCGCGCGCTTGCCCACACCCTGGCGTTCGGCTTGATGAAGGCGAATCGCAACCCCGAGCGCATGGATTCGGGCAGCGGCTGACCGTCGAGCTTGGTCATCGTGGGCTTCGGGTCGAATAGATCGATCTGGCTCGGTCCGCCTTCCATGAACAGGAAGATGACGCTCTTGGCTCGCGGTGTGAAGTGCGGTTTCTGTTCCGCCATCGCGCTGTGCAAGCCGAGCGCGCCGAAGCCGAGCGGGAGTCCGCGCAGCCAATCGCGGCGGGAGAGGAGGGCGCTATTCACGGGTGATGAACTCGTCGAGATTCAGGAGCACGCTCGCTGTGGCGGTCCAGGCAAATGCATCGCCCTTCCTGTCGCGCCGCGAATGCAGATACGAAGAGAGTTTGTCGCGTTCCGATGCGGTGGCGTCACGTCCGAGCGTCGCGCGGAAGCCGAAACCGGCCGGATCCGGTGCCGCCGCCATTCGTTTGCCGAGTGCTTCAGCGGCCTCCCAGAAGACGGGATCGTTGAGGAGGTTCAGGGCTTGGAGCGGAGTGGTCGATCGCGCACGGCGGCTGCAGGTGGTGAGGGAATCAGGAGCGTCGAAGTTCTCGAGCATCGGATGCGGAACGCTGCGCCAGAAGAAGGTGTAGAGGCCGCGGCGATAACGGTCCGCGCCTTTGCTCTCTTCCCAGGCGCGATTCCGGTAGGCGACGGCGATTACGCCTTTCGGCATCGGCGGGCGAACGCTTCGGCCGTACACGCGCCTGTCGAGCAGTCCGCTGACCGCGAGGGCCGAATCGCGAATCGCTTCCGCGGAGAGGCGGAAGCGCGGCGACTCGCGATATCCGCGCGAGCGAGCGATGGTTCGGATGAGGCGCTTGACGTTCCAGCCGTTTTCCATGAAGTCAGCCGCGAGCCAATCGAGGGCGGTGCGATCGGAGGGCTCGTCGCCCCGCGCGCCGAAGTCCTCGGATGTCGCGACGAAGCCGCGCCCGGTCATCTCCTGCCAAACGCGATTGACGAAGACGCGCGCGGTCAGCGGATTGTCGCGAGAGGTGAGCCACTGTGCGAGTTCGAGCCGGTTGCGCGCGGTGCCGGGAAGAAAAGCGGGTACCGCTGGCCGGACTTCTTCGCCCGGGCTGCGAAAATCACCGCGTTGAAAAACGTGCGTCTTGCGTCCCCCGGCGCGCTCGACGATCATCGGGACCTCGCTCATTCCGGGAAATCGCGCGTCGAGATCTTCAAGCTTCTGGAATCCTTCGCCGAATTTGGCTCCCTTCGCTTCGGGCCAACCGGCGAGCGGGCCCGGATACTTCAAGAAGACTCGCGTGAGGTCGTGCGATTGGCGGGGCGTGCGGCGAGCAGGCGGGGTGCGGAGGATGCCGTGGCCGTCTTCCTGAAACACGGCGAGGTAGTCGAGCACCTGCGTCCATTCGAGGCGCGCGGAGGGATCGGCCAGCGCCTTCATCACTTCGGATTCCCAACGCGGTTGGAACTCGGCGACGCGATAGTGCCCCAACAGATCCGCGTAAAGGCGATCGTACTCGGGCCGCGTTTCGCGGAATCGTTCGAGCTCGCCTTCGACGGGCGAGTCGAGGTTCACCTCGTCGGCTGAGTTGAAGAATGCGTACAGACTGTAGAAATCGCGCTGTGTGATCGGGTCGTACTTGTGGTCGTGACACTTGGCGCATTCGAAGGCGAGGCCGAGCCAGACGGTGGCGACCGTGGAAGCGCGATCGGCGGTTTGCTGCGTGCGTAGTTCCTCGAGATCGATTCCTCCCTCGCGTGATGTCAGGGTGTTGCGGTGAAAGCCGGTGGCGGTGCGCTGTTCGAGCGTTGGGGTTGGAAGCAGGTCGCCTGCGATCTGGTCGCGCGTGAATTCGTTGAAGGGTTGGTTTCGGTTGAATGCGCGGATGACCCAATCGCGGTAACGCCAGGCGTGCGGACGGAACTGATCCTGCTCGTAGCCATCGGAGTCGGCATAGCGTGCGAGGTCGAGCCAGTGGCGCGCCCACTTTTCGCCGAAGTGGGGTGATTCGAGAAGCTTGTCGATCAGCGCGTTCGGTTCGGGAGGTGGCTCGACGGGGGGAGGCAGGCCCACCAAGTCGAGGTAGAGCCGGCGCGTGAGGCGAGCCCTGGGCATCGGCGCTCCGTCTTCGCGCAAGAGGGCGGGCAGGTCCAACGGCTTGCGGACTGGCTCGAACGCCCAGTGTTTGGGACGCGATGTGGTGGCCCATTCGCGAATGATGGCGATTTCAGACTCGTTCAACGGAGGGCCAGCGGGTGGCATCTTGCGGGCGGAGATCATCTCCACCATGCGAGGCGCGATTCGTTGGGCGGCGTCGCGCGAATCGAGCCGCACGCCGCCTTGTTGCAGCGCGGCCCCGTGGCATCCACTGCAGCGGTTGCGGAGGACTGGCGCGACATCGCGATCGAAATCGGCGAGCGCAAACAAGGCCAGCAGGAGTCCGCTCATCGCCTTCAAGCTATCAGGCCCGCGACGGTTCGGGCAACTCTTTTGTGGTGACCGTGGAATCCGGCGAGAGTTTTCGGTTCGGATTCGTTGGAACTCGGCATTGGATGCGCATTGACCGCGCCTCGCGAATGACTTTGCGTAGTGTGGAAGGCAGGTTGATCCACGTGATCGAGTTTCTCGGGTGTTGGTCCGGGGATGCGGCGAGGTGACGGCTCGCGGAACTCCGCCGTGGATTCCGAAGGTGCGCGGCATGGACCGCTAGACCGTCACTGGTTCCGGCATGACGTGTTCCGTCCCGGCGGATTCTGGCGATGGGCCCGGCCGCAGTTGTACCGCTGATCGTGTTGGCGCGCCACAGCCGGAAGGAGTTGGTGGAAGCGAAGAGGCGGCTGTGCGGGGCTGACGCTGGCCACCTGCATGCGCGGGCCGCCCGTCACTCCGCCGCCGCCCGCTTTACCGCGGCCTCCAACCTTTCCGTCAGAGCCGCGTCACCGCACTTCGGTGCGAGACTCATCAGCTTGCACATCGCTTGGATTTCCCCTTCGTATTCCTTCACACGCGCATCAAAGCTCCGGCGGTCTTTCGTGCAGACCAAAGTCTGAGGAGAGCCCACGCGCTCTGTCACGTGGGTCATGTCGAGCCGGTGACTTTCGATCGCCTGGTGGAGGTGAGCGCGGCGGTCTTTGTTGACCCGGAACCTGTGAACCCGCTCGACAGGATCGTTGGCGAAGGCTTTCAGCTCCCGGCAATAGCCGCAGGTGCAGGAGATTTTCACGTCGAACCGCCAGTCCGGCGGTGGCTGCGGCGGGAGTTCGCTCCGGCCGAGCAGGTACTCCGCCTCGCTTTTCCAAAGCCGCCGGACGCCTTTGTCGAGCGGGCCCGGTGTGACCCCGCTCCGCGCGAGGAGCTTTTCGATACCGGGAACCACGATCGTCACGGGATGGAAAACCGCTGGTCTCGAGGCGATCTTCTCCGCCGCTTCCGAGCAGAGCTTCTCGTGGTTGAGGCGCCGTAACGCCGAGAACAGGTCCACGAGAAAGCCTGGGCCGAGGGGACGATTCCGTTCGTTCCTCCACTCCAGCCATTCGGGCCTCGAAGCCCGTTTGCCGACGCTGTCGAGCCCGGAGACGGCGGCTTCCGCCACTTCCACGAGCGAGGGATTGCTCGCGAGCTTCAGAAGCAGCTCCGCGCAGTCACTCGGGCGATCCGCCATGCGCGCCGACACGAGAGTGGCGAACACCGCGCTGGCCTGCTCGTCTCCCAACACGCCGGTCGAGGCGGCCAACGCCTTGTTCTCCGAGCCGTCATAGCTCGACTTCACCACCTCACCCAGGAACCGCGCGAGTGGCACTGGCTCGTTCAAGCTCACCAGCGTCTCGATCATTTCCGTCCGGTGAGATGCCTCGGGCGGAGGCCCTTCACCTGGGTAGATTCCACGCTGCCCGTCCGGCTTCTGCCAAGCGTCCACCATACGATCCGCCAATGCGATCGCTTCCGGACGCGCACGCTTACCGCGTAGCATCAGTTTTTTCAAGTGGGGCAATACGGTAACCACGCCGGCTTGAAGGAGCACGTCCGCCGCGCGGCTCCGGGCCCAGATGACGAGTACCGCGCGGTGATAGGCCCGTTCGAAAGAGGCACCTTCGTTGCCGGATGCCTCCAAGTAGCGCCTCTCGTCCGGCGCTTCTCCGTCCAGCGCGCCGGCTGGAAGGAGTTCGCGGGCAGCGATTGGGACGCGTTCCATCTTGACGGCGCGATCAGCGCTGTCACGCCACCCATCGAGGTATTTCCAGTCGCTGTCGACGGAGATGGCGGTGAATTCGATTCCGTCGTCATTCTCATCGCAGGCGTCGTAGTCATCATCATCATCGAATTCATCATCATCGCCGAAGTCCCGGTACCGGTTCCGGCGCGGTTCGTAAACGTACTCTTCCTCGGCGGTGCCGGATTCCCAAATATGCACGACCGCCAAGTGCGCGGCGCAACCGGCGCGCTCCGCTGCTTGCACCAGGACCCGGGCTTTCGCCGCGTCGGCGCCCTTGAGCGCCGAAAACGAGAGGCCGGCCGGACTGTACTGATGGTCGAGCAGCCATGCGATTTTCGGCGGCGCATCCGCGGTCTGCGCGAATCGTTCGAGGATGGCCGAGGCTTTCTCAAGCTGGGACTCGTACACCGGAGCCTTCAAGGGCTGCCGTTTACCCTTCGAACGTTCTTGAATGAGGTTGTAAATCAGGCAAACGCGATTGCCCTCCCGCACCGGCAAGACTTCGTGCTCGCAGTCGGCATAGAAGGCGGCGTAAGAAAGTTCGGACGGCTCGGCGGTGCTGGTCTCGACCGTGACCTCGCGTCCGCCATGACGGATCCTGAGCGCACCACCGCGATGCGCGGAGGGAAGTGTGACTACCAACGTCCCGAACATTCCGCCAGACTTCTCGGTGTCGCGGTGCGCGAGAAAGAAGCCGCCGCGGTCGTACACGAGCAGCTTGTAGAGTTCGGCCGAGACGCTGGCGCCCTCGCATCCGAGCCCCACTTTCACTTTCGAGAGAATCTTTTCGAAACTGGAGTTCCACGACTTCCCGCCGACCTTGACTTTGCCCGGAGCAATCTGCCACACGTTTCGTACGGACTTGTCAACGATCGTCTCCGGGCCCCGCCCGTAAGGTGCTTGCTCGGAGCGCCGCACGATCGCCTCGATCTGCCCAGTGGGCACGGGAAACGACAGCGCCCCCACTCCCGCCACTTCCACCCGAGGCATCGGCAACTCCATCGTGCCGGAGGTGAAAAAATCCCCCGGCTGCTTCACACTCTTCAGGACGGCTTCAAGCGGCTCCAGGTCCCGGTTGTATTCGACTTCGATGAATTCCAATGGTGCCTCCACGATTGAAAAGTCACCTGTCATTATGCACTCTTCCTGCCGTGCCGCTGGTCACCGCCCGCCACGAGAATCGGGCCTTGACGGTTGGCCGCGATCGATGGGGCGAATGCCGGTGCGGCTAGAACAGCACCTTGAAACCGACGGTGACCTGCCGTTGTCCGTGTCCCTTTTCCGCGGTGACCGATCCGAACGCCGCGTTGACCGGGTTCGTATTCGGCGTGTCGAACTGGACGTGATTCAGCGCATTGAAAGCCTCGAGCCGGAACTGCGCCTTGAAACGCTCATTGATCCGCAAGTTCTTGAACATCGACATGTCGAAGTTGTTGATGCCATCGGCGCGGATGCCGTTGAAGCGAGTGCTGAGTCCCTGAATATTGTTGGCGAGCACCCGGTTCGCGGCGCGGTTGAAGCCCGCTTCGGTATTGAACCAGCGCTCGGCACGGCGCTGTTCGAGTGGCAACTCGACGCCCTGGGTGTCGCCGTTGAAGATCGCGTTGCCGAAGCCCAGCGCGTCGCCCGTCTGTCCCTCGAACCACCCTTGAAACTGCCAGCCGCCGAGGACCGCGTCGGCGCGAACGGCATTTGGGAAAGCCATCTGCGGCCACGTCCCACCGGCAGCTCGTAGATCGAACTCAGCACGAAGCGGTGCGTGAAATCGTTATCGGAGATCACCTTCTCGGGACGATCGTCGGTTTCATTCCGGTAGGTGGTGGCCTCCATGAACTTGGAATAGGTCCAACTGGCCTGGAAGCTGAGCCCGCCGCTCATTCTCTTTTCGGCGGCCCACTGAAGCGAGTGGTAATACGAGTATCCAGATGGGAACCTCGCCGTAATTCCCGTGAACTGCGGATACGGGCGCAACAGCGACAGCGCGACGGTCTGGTTCGCCAAGCCAGTGCCCGCGAACTGCGCCATTCCGAAGAATGGGTTCGCCACCTGGCGCGTGAGCAAATCGATCACCGGTTGATCGCGCTCAGCCAATGTCGACAGGTACTGGCGCGGAATCGGATTCATTTCCCGCGTGACTCCGAGTTTGGCGCCGCGATTGCCTACGTAGGAGGTCTCCATCAGGATCTTGCCCGGCAACTGGCGGTGGATTGAAAATGACCAGCGCTGGTTGTATGGGTTGAGCGGCTTCTGGTTGAAAAAGCTGACGCACCCGCCGAGGAATGTGGTGAGTCCGCCGGCCGCGCTCAACGCCGATTCGATTCCGTTCGGAAACGGATTACGGAGCGTGGCAATCTAGGTCTGTCCGTTGTCGAGCGACGGAATCAGGTTCGTGGGCTGATTGAAGCCGCCTTGGTTGACGTCGGTGCGGTCGACCCAAAGCACGTCGAAAAAGATGCCATAGCCGCCGCGCACTACGATCATCTTGCCCACCTGATACGCAAAGCCGAATCGGGGCGCGAAATTGTTCCGGTCGCCTGACCAGAGACCGGAGGGCTGTCCTCCCGTGCCCGCGAATTGCAACCCGCCGATTGTGCGGAACGCCGATGCCGGAACCTGCGGGATCGGGCTCCGTCCGGAGTTCGCCAGTGCTTGCGCCGAAACCGGATTGGCCGTGCTGAAGTCGAAGCCGCGAATCGTGCGGTCAAAGCGTTCGCGCACGGGCGATTCCTACTCGTATCGCAGCCGGTGGGGCCCCCCCGCGAAGACGCCGTCCTACCGTCCGGCTCACCAGAGGAAACGCAGCGCCAACTGGACGTCGCGGTTGTCGGCGATCGTTTCCGTGATCGTACCGAACTGAGGCGTGTTGAAGGTGCGGTTCGGGATCTGGAACTGTGGCGTGTTCATGATGTTGAAGAACTCGGCCCGGAACTGCAGCTTCCTGCGCCCTTCGCCATCGAAGGCGAAGTCCTTGAACACGGAGAAATCGAAATTCGTCTGCGAGGGTCCTGTGGCCGCGTTGCGTCCGCTGTTGCCGAATGCGAATCCGGCGGGAATGGCGAACGCCGCGGGGTTGATGAACCGTTGCGGTGAACGTTCGCTCTCCGGAAGATCCGGTGAGATCCCGGTGGCGTCCGGGCGGATGTTCGACGAGCCCGTGTTCGAATGATCGGTGGGCGACGACACGGTGAACGCACGCCCGCTCTGATAGAACGTGATTCCGTTCACCTGCCATCCGCCCACGATCTTGTCGAGCGCGGGCGACGCGTTGGCGAGCAGGCTCCGGCCCCGGCCGAAGGGAAGTTCATAGAGGTAGCTGAGCACCATGCGATGCCGGACATCCTGGAAGGAGCGCGAACGCTCGGCGCGCAGGTTGCGCTGATCCTGCAGATTGCCGGTTCCGCTTGTGGTCGAAAGCTGCGTTGAATCGGCATCGTCGATCGCCTTTGCCCAACTGTGCGATAGCAGGAACATGTGTCCACCCGAGAATCGCTTCTCGACCTTGCTCTGCAGCGAGTGATAAATCGAGTTTCCGCGCGGCTCCTGGAAGGTGATGTTGCCCCAGCCTGGGAAGATCCGGCGGGTGTTGACTCCTCCTGGACCCGGTGTGGGCTGGTTGATGTTGCGGTTCGCCATCAGCTTGTTCGCCTTGTTGCCAACGTATGCCACTTCGACGTGCATCTGTCCGAGTTGGCGATCGATGGTGTAGTTCCACTGTTGGCTGTAGGCCGCGGCGAAATCGCGTGGACGCCCGTTGATGTTGATGAACAGGTTGTTGAAGTTGCCGCCCGGAAACGCCACGGGCGGGAATCCTCGTGCGGGGCGCAACGACGTGGCAGGGTTCACCTGATCGCTCGGATAGGAGAAGCTGGCCGAGAAGGGCGGATTGAAGGCGGGGTTGTGATGGCCCGCGTCCTCCAGCGTGTGGAAGATCCCGTATCCGGTGCGGATCACGGTTTTCGGATCCAGTTGATAGGCGAGTCCGAATCGCGGCGCGAAGTTGTTACGGTCTGGGTTGGCGAGCGCACGATCCTGAATCGACCCGCTCTTGGCGAGCACCACCTGATTGGCCGCGATATCGAAGTTCGCCATGCGGTTCGCAACTTCAACCACAGGCGTTGTGTACTCGTAACGGACGCCGATGTTCAGTGTCAGCTTCGTGCTGACCTTCCAGTCGTCCTGAATGAATGAGCTGTAGTTGCGCACGCGAATTCCCGCGCGCACGTTGGTGCCGATCGACGCGCCATCCGGATAGCCGAGCAGGAAGTCGCCGAACGGATTTCCCGTACCAGCGCGGCCCGCGGGGTTCTGGGTGAAGACTCCGTTGAAACTGAACGATCCGCGCGGTGAACTGCCCTGTCCGAGATTGAATTGCGTACGGCGGTGGTCGAAGCCCATCTTGAGGGAGTGCCGGCCCATGATCACGGTGAGGTTGTCGAGCACCTGATAGACGTTCTGTCCGCGCCGAGTGTCGAAGCTGTCGCCGAGCGAAGAGAAGCCGGTAATGCCGACGGTGGTGAGTCCATTGGACTGGCGATCATCGGGCACGCCGCGCACGCCGAACTCGGTCGCGAGATTCTTGCCTTGCGCGCGCGGAGTCACGGTCGCGTACAACCGATTGAATCCAACGCGAGCTTCGTTGATCACGCGCGGCGAGAAGGTGTGCGTCTGGCTCAGCACCGCTCCGCGATTGTTGATCACTTGAGGCAGGAACTCGTTCGCCGCGAAGTAGCCGTTGAAGGGAACGTCCGGCACGTTGAGAGGAACGATGAATTCGCGATCGCCCCGGCTGTAGCGGAACATGACCGAATCGCGCGTCGAGAAGCTGTGATCGACCTTGATGTCGCCCTGATCGTTGTTGTCGGTGTACTTCGGATTCAGGATGTAGTTGTTCGCCAGCCCCGCGCGGTTCGGAAGCGGATAGAGCGGCAGGTAGCGCTGCATCACCGGATCGAAGCGTGTGGCCGGAACGCGATTGCCCGCGAACGGCTGCCGCGTGTTGCCTGACGTTGTGTCCGGATCGAAGATCGTGCTGAGTCCGGTGAAATCGCCGGCGCGCATGGCCGCGGTCGGTACCGTGAACAGCCGCGTCAACCCTTTGCGGACCCGCGTTCCCTGATAGTTCGCGAACCAGAACGTGCGGTTCTTGCCGTTGTAGACCTTTGGCAGGTAGACCGGACCGCCGAGCGCGCCACCGAATTGATTCTGCTGGAACGGCGGCTTGGCGCGGCCCGCGTTGAAGAAGTTGTTCGCATCGATCTCGACGTTGCGCAGGAAATGGAACAGCGTGCCATGAAAGTCGTTGGTGCCCGATCGGAGGCTGATGTTGATGGTGCCTCCGAGTCCGCGGCCGAACTCCGCGGGGAGCAGGCTGCTCTGCACTTTGAACTCCGCGATCGCGTCGGGGCTCGGCAACACCGGCGCCTGATTGTTGTCGGTAGTGTTGTTGTTGATGCCGTCCAATAAGAAATTGTTGTTCTGGATCCGGTTGCCATTGATTCCAATCAGGAAGTCTTGATAGAGCGAGTTGTTCCGCTGCGGAATGTAGGCACCCGGCGTGAGTGCGATCAACTGGATGAAATTGCGGCCATTCAACGGCAGCTCCGATACGGGCTTGCTCGCGATTACTTGGCCGAGCGACGAGGTCTCCGATTGCAGTATTGGTGCTTCCGATGTCACTTCCACCGATTCGCTGATCTGGCCCACTTCAAGTTGGAAGTCCACTCGCAAGCGGTCCTGCACGCGGAGTCCGACGTTGTCGCGGACGGACTTCTTGAATCCGCGCGCCTCCACCGAGATCGAGTAGACGCCGATGCGCATGGGCGTCGCGACGAAGAGTCCATCCGAGTTCGTGTTGACGGTGGTTTTGACGTTGGTCGCCGTGTTGACGAGCGTGACGGTTGCCGAAGGCACCGCTGAGCCGCTCGAATCGACGACTTGCCCGGTGATCATTCCGGTGTCCTGCTGCGCAAGGCCCAGCGCGCAGAACAGCAACGGAATCGTAATGACGCACTTCAACGAGGTAGCCATGCACGCGATTCTATCCGAAGACTGTCGCGTGTGCCGATGACGATTTCGCAGCAGCCGCCTTCGGCGGTGTAGAATCGTCCCATAGCTAATTTCCAAGCTGGGATGCTAAAGGAGATCCATGTCGAACGGGGTATTGCTAGTAGTGTTTGGAGCCGCGCTGGTGCCCGCGGCGATGGCGCAGATCGGACGCGCCAACATTCAAGGCATCGTTTCTGATCCCCAAGGAAACGTGATTCAGGGCGCCGCCGTGCGAGCGACGCAGATCGAGACCAACACGGTCTTCAACACCGCGACCAATGAAGCCGGACTCTACGCCGTGCCGGGCGTTCCGGTGGGAAGCTACACGGTCACGGCGGAAACGCAGGGCTTCAAGCGCGGCGTGCGATCCGGAATCGTACTGCGCGTCGATGATCGCGCGCAGGTAGACTTCCAACTCGAGATCGGCGCCGTCGCCGAATCGGTCGAGATCAAAGGCGAGGCTCCTCTGGTCGACACATCGTCGGCCACAGTCGGCAAAGTGATCGAGAACGCTCGCATGACCGGGCTTCCACTCAACGGCCGCAGCGCGCTCGCGCTCGTAGTTCTGACGCCGAATGTCCGTTCGCATGCCGAATCGCCGCACGGGTTCGGTGACCGCGGCGTGTTGGTGTCGGGCTTCAGTGTGAATGGTGGCCCGAGCGGCGCGAACAATCTCATGCTTGACGGCAGTTCGAACGTCAATCCGCGTGCGGGCGATGTGAACGTGAATCCCGCTGTCGACGCGATCCAAGAGTTCAAAGTCCAGAGCGGCGTGATGTCGGCGGAATACGGCTACACGGCGGGCGGCGTGGTGAACATGGTGACCAAGTCCGGCACCAACCAGTTCCACGGCTCGCTCTATGAGTTCATCCGCAACGACAAGCTCGACGCGCGCAACGCATTCGCCGCCGTGCGAGCGCCGTTCCGCTACAACCAATTCGGCGGAGCGGTGGGTGGCCCGGTGCGCAAGGACAAGACGTTCTTCTTCTTCAACTATGAGGAGTGGCGTTTCCGGCGGCAATACACCGTGATCGGAACGACGCTCACGCCGGAACAGCGCCGCGGCGATCTGTCGCGGCTCGGCGATTCGCGGGGCGTGCCGATCCCGGTCTACGATCCCGCCACGACGGCGGCCAATCCGGGTGGTGGCGGATTCATTCGCCAACCGTTCCCGAACAACATCATTCCCACCGCGAGAATCGATCGCGTGGCGGCGGCGATCATGCCGTTCTATCCGGAGCCCAATCGCGTTCCCACCGACCCGTTCACCAACTCGAACAATCATCTGGCCAATCTCGGCGCCAACAAAGACTCGTTCCAGTTGAGCGGCAAAGGCGATCACAACTTCTCAACGAAGAATCGGCTGTCGGTTCGATACACGGCTTGGACCCACAAAGACGATAACGCGAGCACCGGCAACGGCTACTTTCCCGATCGCCTTCCGCGGGTTCGCAACGATCGCTACCAGAACAAGAACTTCAATGCCACCGATACCCACTTCTTCGGATCGAGCCTGATCAACGAACTCCGCGTGGGCGTCGTCCGCAACAACTTCCCGTTCATCCCGCAAAGCGTCGGCACGGATCCAACGACGAAGCTCGGACTCCCCGCGAGTGTCCCGAGCGTCACGTTGCCCGGCGTGAACTTCGCTGGAACGCCATCGCTGCAAGGTTTTCCGTCCGGTTTCGGAACCATCCGCGGATTCCTCACGATGGACACGCGGCAGTTGTTCAACAGCCTCACCTGGATTCGCGGCAAGCACAACATCAAGGTGGGCGGCGAGCTTCGGCAGAACATGTACTCGATCAATGCCTGCTTCCAATGTTCGGGTGTGTTCAACTTCAACCAGCGCCTCACGGCGAATCCGCAGCAGTTGGCCGGAACCGGCTCGGGCTTGGCGAGCTTCCTGCTCGGCACGGTGGCCAACGCGAATATCGATGCTAACGTCGGCACCACGAATCCGAGTTTCACACAAGCCTATTTCGTGCAGGATGATTGGAAAATCACGCGGCGCCTGAACCTCAATCTCGGAATGAGGTACGACTATCAACAGGTCCCGGGCGAGCGAAACAACGGATTGTCGAACTTCAATCCCGGCGCGACGAATCCGCTCACGGGCCTGCCCGGAAGGCTCGAATTCGCCGGGGTCGACTTCGGCCGTACCGTGATCGATCCCGACTTCAATGATTTCGGCCCCCGCATCGGCTTCGCACTCGATGTCTTCGGAACGGGCCGCACCGTGGTGCGCGGCGGCTATGGCTTCTACTATCCGCTCACGCACAACTTCGCGACCGACTTCGGGGCACTCGGCTTCCGCGGCAACTCGACCGTCTACAATCCGCCCGGCGGAAATCAGGACCAGCCGGCGTTCATCTTGAGCCAAGGCTTCCCCACGCCAGTGGTCCAGCCGATCGGCAGCAGGCTCGGCCCGAGCGCGTTCCTGAGCGGCAACGTCACCGTCGATCAGCGCAACGGGCGGACGCCCTATTCGCAGCAGTTTACGTTCACGCTTCAGCACGAACTGCCGGGCAAGATCCTGATGGAGACATCCTACTCGGGCAACAAGGGAACCAAGCTTCGTGGTGGCGGCTATGACTTCAATCAACTCGATCCGCAATTCCTGTCGCTCGGCCGTTCGCTCAACGACAACGTGCCGAATCCATTCGCGGGCCGTGTGACCGGCGCGTTCGGCGGTGCCACCTTGACCCGGCAACAGTCGCTCCGGCCGTTCCCCTATTACAGCCGCGTCGGCATCCAGCAGCCGCATATGGCGAGGTCGATTTATCACTCGTTCCTGCTCAACTTCGAAAAGCGCATGTCCGGCGGATTCGTCATGCTCGCCTCGTACTCGTTCGGCAAGTTGATCTCGGATGGCATCAACGGCTTCGCGTTCGCGGGTTCGGAACTGGTCAATGTTCTCGACTATCAAAACGGCAAGTACAACCGTACCGCCGAGCGCTCGATCGAAGCCACCGACTCAGCAGGCCGCTTCGTGTTCAGTTCGATCTACGAACTGCCATTCGGCAAAGGCAAGCGCTGGACATCCAGTTCGAATGCCGTGAACCGTGTGATCGGCGGGTGGCAAGTCGATGGTGTGCTCACGCTGCAGAGTGGCACGCCGTTGCGGATTCGGGGCGCGAACAATTTTCTCGCCGATCGGCCGAACTCCACTGGCGTCACGGCCGCGTTGCCCGGATCGGAGCGAACCGTCAATCGCTGGTTCGATACCTCGCAGTTCGTCAACCCGGCCGACTTCACGTTCGGCAACGTGGGACGCATGCTGCCGGATGTCCGCGGACCTGGAATCCGCAACCTCGACCTGTCGCTCATCAAGACCACGCAGGTCACCGAGCGCGTGGGGCTCCAGTTCCGCGCCGAATCGTTCAACTTCACCAATCGCGTGAACCTGCTCTCGCCCGACACGACGTTCGTTCCCGGGCCCGACGGGCGCAACCGCAGCGGCACGTTCGGCACCATCACGCGCTCGCGCGATGCCCGGGTGGTGCAGTTGGCTCTCAAGCTAATATTCTGATAGGAGCCTCATGTTCGCGATTCTGCTAGCTCTGAGCCTGGGCGTTGCCTCCGCGGCCGAACTGCCGCGCAAGAACTTCATCGACGATCACATCTTCTCGAAGATCGCCAAGGACGGCGTTCCGCACGCGCCGGTCGCTTTCGACGAAGAGTTCCTGCGCCGTGTCACGCTCGATCTAACCGGCCGGCTGCCCAGCCCGGAGACGGTGCGCAAGTTCGTGGCCGATACCTCGCCCGGCAAGCGTGCCACCTATGTCGACTCGCTGTTTCCGAAGATGCCCACGATGGGCATCGGCCGCCGCCCGACCCGCGTGGGTCCGTTCCTCGACCGCTGGTCCACCTTCTTCGGCGACATGTTCCGCAACAACGAACAGTTGCGCGAAGGCATTAACAGCTTCCACGATTTCATCTACAAATCGCTCGAGCTGAACGTTCCCTACGACGAGTTCGTGCGCGACATGATCACCGCGAGCGGCGTCTCCACCTGGACCACCGGACCGGCGAACTTCGTGGCGCGCCACCGCGTCATGGCGGGCGACGGCTACTCGGAGATGAACCACGAAGACACCGCCGACGAGTTGGCGATATGGACCTCGCGCCTATTCCTCGGCGTCGATATCGAGTGTGTCTCCTGCCATGACGGCAAGGGCCATCTCGAGAAGATCAACCTTTGGATGTCGAAGCGCAAGCGCGCCGATGTCTGGCGGCAGGCGGCGTTCTTCGGCAAGACCTACGTGGCGCCGGTCTACGGGCGCATTCCGGAATTCCGCGTCAACGACAGCGAAAAGGGCTACAGCCTCAAGACGAAAAGCGTGGTCCGGTTGCCCCGGTATCCGGCCGATCTCACGCCGACCTTCATGGTGGATGGGATGAAGTTCGAGCCCAAAGCCGGCGAATCCGAACGAGAGCAATACGCACGGCTGCTCACATCGAATCCCCAGTTCGCACGAGCGACTGTGAACTTGTTCTGGGCGGAATTGATGGGACGTGGAATCGTCGATCCGCCGTTGGCCTTCGACCTCGACCGGCAGGACCCCGCCAATCCGCCTCCCGCACCTTGGACGATCCAGCCTTCGCATCCGGAATTGCTGAACGCGCTCGCCGAGGATTTTCGCAAGAGCGGATACGATCTGCGGCATCTAATGAAAACGATCGTCTCGTCGACCGCCTATCAACTGGCCTCGAGCGCGCCCGGTGAGTGGAAGACCTCCTACGATACCTACTTCGCGCGGCACCAATCGCGGCGGATGTCGGCTGAGGAGTTCTGGGATGCGGTTCAGGATGCCACTGGCGTTTACGACTCATACAAGGTGAAAGACCTCGACCGCAAGTTCAAGTACGTGATGGAAGCGAGCTTCAATCAGGATTTCGCCGGCAGCCATCCCGGACTCTGGAACATGCTGCAGGACTGGGGCCAGACCGACCGCGAAGATCCGCCCACTGATCGCGCGAGCATGGTGCAGGCGGCCAGCCTTCTGAATCACGACCTCATCCTCGATCGCGTGAAAGTGAAGAAGGGCGGCCGCCTGGAAACGTTGCTCAAAAAGGATGATACATCGCTCGTCGATGAGTTGTTCCTTTCGACGATCAGCCGTTTGCCCGTGAAGCAGGAGCGCGACCGCTCGCTGCAACTGCTCGCAGGAAACCGCGAGCGAGGGGCGGAAGACTTGTTGTGGGCGCTGTTGAATCGCCTCGATTTCATCGTTGTTCAGTAGGAGACCGATCGAAACATGTTCCCGACACTCAGCCGCCGCAAGTTCTGGCAGTATGGCTCGGTCGCCGTCACCGGGGGAGTCCTCGCGCCGTTGGCCACGCGGCTGAATGCCGCGGCGGCCGAGAAGGTGACCCCGCGCGGATCGGCCGAGTGCGTCATCTTCCTCAATCTCGTTGGCGGTCCGTCGCAGATGGATACGTTCGATTTCAAGCCGTACAAATTCACGCCCCAGGATCTCGACGTGCGCAAGCACAAGCTCGGCATCGAGTGGCCCTATGGACTGCTGCCGAAGACGGCGGACATTCTCGATGACGCCGTCATCGCGCGCTCGATGGGCGCCTGGGAAACGCTCCACAATCTCGGGCAGTTCTATCTGCAGTCCGGACACGCGTTCAACGCGGCTCGCGCGAAGGAACTGCCGTCGATGGGCTCGGTGATCGCCTACGAGATGCTGGCGAAGGCGCGGCCCTCGGACTACCTTCCGCCGTTCGTGTCGATGAACTTCCCGGCGGGCGCGGTCAACGGTACGCTGATCCGGGAAGGATTCCTCGATTCGAGCGCCGCCCCGTTGACGCTCGATGTTCGTAAGAACGGAAACATGCCGTTCCTTTTGAAGGATCGCGAGCGCTTCGCGCAACGCATGGATTTCCTGCAATCGTTCGATACCTCGCGTCAGATGAAGGGCAGCGGTGTGAGTCCGCTGTTGCGCGAGTGGGACTCGTTCTCGAAAGGCGCGGAGAAGATGATCCGTTCGCCGCAGGTGGCGGGGATCTTCCAGTTGAAAGACGATGATCGCGCCCGCTACGGTAAGAGCGCCTTCGGCGACGCCTGCCTGATCGCGCGCAACATGGTGGAAGTGAACGCCGGCGCGCGCTACATCCTGGTCAACCAAGGTGGCTGGGATCATCACGGCGACATCTATGGCAAAGACGACAAGGGCACGATGGAAGATCGCCGCGCTCGCGGCGGACTCTACTCGAACTGCGGCGAACTCGATCCCGCGCTCGCCTCGCTCGTGCAGGATCTGAAGTCGCGCAAGAACGCGAAGGGAGAGCCGCTGCTCGACCGTACGCTCGTCTGTGTGATGGGCGAATTCGGCAGAACCCCCGGTCCGCTGACCGATATCAAGGGACGCGATCACTGGCCGTTCGTTCGCTGCGGAATGTTCCTCGGAGCGGGGGTCAAGGGCGGGCGCATTCTCGGCGCGACCGACGAACAGGGCGCCAAGATCACCAAATTCGAGTGGCACAAGAACCGCCCGATGTATCCCGAGGATGTGAGCGCGACCATCTATTCTGTACTCGGAATCGACTGGACGAAGAAGCTCGAAAACACGCCGTCGGGGCGCGAGTTCATTTATGTGGAGCCGATCTCGTCGACGGGGTTCATCGGGAGCACGGAAATCAAGGAGCTGTTCGGCTGAGCGGCTTCGCTTACCTGGAGGCGCCGGTTGCGCGATTCGCACTCGATCTGTGGATTGACGGCCGCTCGATAACGGATACCGCAGGTTATCCGGCTGCCGGTGCGGAACGCTTCGAGGTCGCTTGGCGCGGTGATTGGGGTGAGGCTGAACTGCGTGTGTCGGTGGCATCGCCGGCGCTTCCACCGGGAATGAGTGTAAGCGGGTGCCGTCTCGCGGTGTGGCGAGTTCATCCGAGGACAGCCTTTGCCGACTGTGAGTTCTGGTGCCGTCACGATCTGTCGAATCCTGGTCTCCGCGCCCTTGGTCCGTGTAGTGGAGAGGGACTGGAAGCACAACAGTGGAGCGACGCGGGGACCGTTGTTACCATGGGCACTCCGGATCTCGGCGAGCGGGGTGGCGTTCCGGTAGTGCAGTACCGAGACGATGGCTTCGTCGTTCGCCCGCTTGTTGCCGAGCCGCCACCGGTCATCGAGGTTTGTTTTGCGATCGCTTGGGCTCCGCTGCCGGATGATGATGCTACATGGTTCGCCGTTGACTTTGGTGACGTAGTTGCCCGAAAAACTGTGGGCTGGTAGCTGCGAGCCGGATCGGGCGGTACCTCAGTCAGTGATCTCACCGGCTCCACGCCGCGCGAGCGATCACCGAGATGATCTTCACACCTGCTCGAAAACTCGCCTTCCAATTCCCCGACACTTTGTTTTCGCCCGCCACGCGGACCCCGTAGTCCACCGGAACCTCCATCACTCGAAGCCCGCGCCGCAGCGCCTTCACCTGCATCTCGACCGTCCACCCGTAGTTCCGGTCGCGCATTCCGAGCGCCCGCAGCGCGTCGAGCCGGATCGCGCGGAACGGTCCGAGGTCGGAATAGGCGTGGCACCATATCCAGCGGATCAGCGTTGTCGCGAGCCAGTTGCCGAACTGCTGGTGCGGAAGCAGCGCACCATTTGCCGCGTTTCCGAGCACGCGGGAACCTAACACAAGGTCCGCGCGTCCGTCGAATAGGAGAGAGAGGAGCCGCTGGGCATCGGCTGGGTCCTCGCTGCCATCCGCCTGCATGAACACCACCGCGCTGAAATCGTCTGGGATCGCCGCAATCGCCGCCAGGCACGCCGCGCCGTATCCGCGTTCTTCGATCCGGACCACTTGCACACCCGCGGTTCGAGCGATGTCACCGGTCCCGTCGGTGGATCCGTTGTCGGCCACGATCACTCTCGCAAACATCCCCGGTGGAATTCTCGCAAGCGTCGCGCCGATCACTGGAGCCTCGTTGAGCGCGGGAATCACGAGCGCCACCGCTTGCCCTCGCTCGCTCATCGGGTCCACAATAGGAGCATTGAGGGAATGACGGAAAACGAACATCTCTCCGGGCCCCCGGACGCGCCGGAAGCGGCTCCGCCCGAGCGGACGAACGTGATCGGCGCCACCATCAACTGGCTGCGCGACCTCATGCTGTCGGTCGTCATCGCGGTGCTCGTCATTCTCTTCGTCTATCAGCCGGTCAAGGTGGAAGGCACCAGCATGATGCCGGCGCTCGAGGATCAGGAACGGATCTTCATCAACAAGTTTATCTACCGTTTCGGCCTCGGCGACATCCAGCGCGGCGATACTGTCGTGTTCTGGTATCCGAACGATCCGAGCAAATCCTACATCAAGCGCGTCATCGGACTGCCCGGTGACGAGATCGAAGTGATGGACGGCGCGGTTTCGGTCAATGGCAAGACACTGGCCGAGGATTACGTCCCGCCGGCCTATCGCGACAGCCTGACAGTTCCGCGTGTCGCCGTTCCCGAGGGCCACTACTACGTGCTCGGCGATCACCGCTCGTCGTCGAACGACAGCCGCCATTGGGGTCCCGTTCACCGGCGCCACATCTACGGCAAGGCCGTGTTCGTCTACTGGCCGCTCGACAAGATCGGACTTCTGCGGTAGATCACCGCGCCCGCCGGGAGCAGGCTATCATCGAAGGTCGATGCTCCGCATTCTCGGCTCGCTCTATGGGTTCGTCTGCATCCTCATCGGACTCGCCTCCGTTGCCTTCCTAACCGGATTCCTCGCCAACCGCCGCGTCCCCATCACCATCGATCAAGGCTTCGGAGCCTATCTTCCCGCCTCCGATGCGCTCAGGCGTGACATCCCGCTCCTCCTGCTGTTTGGAGCGCAACACAGTCTGTTGCCCCGCCGCTGGCTGAAGCAGCGCATGCCCGGATGGTTCCATCGCGCGACCTATTTCCTCACCTCAGGCCTTGTCCTCCTGTTCATCATGTTCCGCTGGGAGCCGCTCCCGGACTACATCTGGTACATCCAGAACGAAGCCGCGCGCACCGTGCTTCAGGCCCTCTTCCTCGCTGGAGCCGCGCTCGTCGTGTGGGCCGTCGCGGCCATGGGCGTGCGGAACTTCTTTGGGATTCCATCCGCTAAACCGGTGACGTTCCGCGAACCCGGACCGTACCGGTTCATTCGTCATCCGATGATGACGGGGACCTTCCTCGTCCTTTGGTCCACCCCCGAAATGTCGCAAGGCCACGCGCTATTCTCTGGATTCATGACACTCTACACGCTGATCGCCATGGTATTCGAAGAGCGCGACCTCGCCCGAGAACTCGGCGAACCCTACCGCGACTATCAGCGCCGCGTGAAACGCCTGATCCCGTTCGTGTTCGTGCTCTCGGCGATGGCGCAGCCGGTCGAGATCCTCGACGTGCAGCGCGTCCCCGCCGAAGGCGATCCCTCCACCGCCGTGGTGAGCGTCACCGTTCCCGCGTCGCCCCGCGAAGTTTCCTGCGATGCGCTCGTTGCGGGCGCGGGTATGGGCGGAGTGGGCGCGGCGCTGCGGCTTGCCGAACGCGGGCACTCGGTCTGCCTCACTGAAGAGACTGATTGGGCCGGCGGCCAGATGACTGCCGGTGGCGTATCCGCGCTCGACGAGAACCGCTTCATCGAGACCACGGGCGCCACTCGGAACTACTATCGAATGCGCAACGCGATTCGCGATGCCTATCGAGAGCGGAATCAACTCAGCGCTGAAGCCGCTCGTTGGGAAAACCTGAATCCGGGTTCATGCTACGTCTCCTCGCTGTGCTTTGAACCTGCCGTGGGTGTCAAGGTGCTCGAGCGGATGCTCGCGGCGCACGGTCCGCGCATCCATCTGCTTCCGCGTACCGCCGTCTTCCGCCTCGACGTTTCCGGCGGCGCGATCCAATCCGCGCTCGCCTATCGATTCGAAGCGAAGGAAGTCATCCGCATCAAACCGCGTTGGGTGCTTGACGCGACCGAGATGGGCGACCTGCTTCCGCTGGCCGGAGTCCCCTATAGCGTGGGCTCGGAACCGCGCTCGGAGACCGGCGAATCGCACGCGCCGGAGAAGGCCAATCCGGCATGTGTGCAGAGCTTCACTTATCCCTTCGCCGCCGAACATCGTGACGGCGAACAACACAGGATCGCCAAGCCGCAGGGCTATGAGCGGATCCGCGACAGCCAGCCGTTCACCATCCGCATGTACTACCCGGTGGAGTTCGGTTGGAAGGGCTACTTTACCTACACGGTCTTCGGCGACGAACCGCCAGTGCCGAATAACATGTCGCCCGGACCGTTCTTCACTTGGCGCCGCCTGCTCGCCGTCAAGAACTTCACGAACAACGCCGTCCCACGAGACGTGGTGCTGATGAACTGGCCCCGGCAGGATTATCACGACGAATCGGTGCTCGACAAGAATCCTCGCGACGCGGCCCGCATTCTGCAAGCTGCCAAGCGCGTCTCGTACTCGTTCCTCTATTGGATGCAAAACGACATCCCGCGCGATGACAAGAGCGGCACCGGCTATCCGGGCATCTTCCTGCGCAAGGATGTGATGGGGACCGGGGACGGGCTCTCGAAGTATCCCTACGTCCGTGAATCGCGCCGCATGAAATCGCCCACGCGAGTCGTCCAGCACGACATCGTTGCCGAAAATCAACCCGGAGCGCGCGCCCGCTGGTTCGCCGATTCAGCCGGGACGGGCTTCTATATGGTCGACATTCATCCCTGTGGCGCCAACGAACGCGGACGTATGATGATGCCGAAGCCCTTCCAGGTTCCCATGGGCTCGCTGCTCGCGCCGAACGTTTCGAACTTTCTCGCGGCCGGCAAGAACCTCAGCGTCACTCACATCACCAACGGCGCTTTCCGCCTCCATCCCATCGAATGGACCATTGGCGAAGCCGCTGCCACGATCGCCGCGCTAAAACTCGAACGCCGTGACGCGACACCCGCCAACGTCCAGGCCGAACTCGCCCGCGCCGGCGCCCCGATCGTGTGGTTCGACGATCTGCCCACATCGCACTCCGCTTTCGCCGCCATCCAGATAGCCGCGATCCGCGGCTTCTACCCGCTATCCCCTACGGACCTGCACGCATCGCCAGAAGCGCCTGTCACGCGCGCGGAGGCCGCTCAGGCGATCTCCGCATGGCTCGGCCACACCGTTACCAGGGAATCCGCCATCGCTCTTGCCGTCGAACGCGGTTGGATGGCGGTCGACCATCGCAACTGGTTCCACGGGGATCTGCCCTTCTACTGGACCGACCTCCGCCCCGCGAGACTCCCTCGCAAACTCGCCGAGTTCGACATGGTGCGCACCGGGCCCGTGAAGCGCTGGGAATTGGCGGCGCGCCTCACCGCGGAGTGACATCCCATTCAGCGCACTAGCGTCATCCGCCGATTTCGGCTCCGCCTCGATCGTGACCGTGACCTGCTCCCGGAACTCCAATCCGATCGATCTCGATCGCGTCTTCTTCGTGGGCCCGTTCAGAAACCGCATCGGCTTTGAATCGCCATTGGGATAACGCGGAATCGAGCAGCCGGGCGAGCGGCGCGAGACTGATGATCCGCGCGTCGTAGCGCTCGCCGAGCGGTCGATCGAGCTCCGCACCAATCCAAATGTCCTTCAAACGAGCAATGTCTCCGAGAAGTAGTGCTTTGCCCAGGCTGTCACTCTCGCTGTACCCGGCAATTGGAATGCCGGAATGCTCACTAACCCTTTTCCTGTCCGAGACTTTCTCCTGGGAAAGGTCATCCGCCCCAGTCAGTACGCTGAGCTCTCCAGAATCGTAGCCTGCGGCGCGTAGAATAGGCGGGCATTCTCCTTCGCCAGAAGCGAAAATAGCTCATTGCCGGAGGGGGTACTCTTGAACCCATCGACATCGAAACCCACGACGACGCCGGCATCGCAGGGCAGGAGATCGATGAGGCGACGATCGAGCGCCGCGATACTGGCCTCGATCAGGAGAAAGGCAAAGATG
>CADECY010000123.1:22970-26944 GCA_902825945.1 uncultured Acidobacteriota bacterium | reverse complement strand
GCAACGGGTCGTCCGGATCGTCAACCTGTTCGTGAATGCTTCGCAGCTCAACGTTCCACCCGCCGGCGCCGTGCCCGTCAACGCCGCGGTCACCTCCCCGGGCTTGACGATTCTGCCGTTCCCCGTCACCATCGGCGCCGCCATAATCCAGACTGTGCAGGGGCTCGTGGATGCTTCCAGACATCCCGCCGCGCCGCCGGTGCTGTCCGGCGCAGCCGGGAACAACGTGCCGCTTGCTCTTAGTCCGTTCGCCAACTCGGTTCCCAACGGAGTCACATTCCGTGTGCGCTTCGCGGAAGCCGAGTTCCAGCCCTCGCCATTCCGCATCCGGAATGGCGCCAACTGGATGAACCTCGACAGCGAGCCGGACTTGGTGCCCCAGAGCATCCCGGGCGTCCTCTCCAGCACGGAAACCGGCTTCTACAACCCGGACTTTCCCGGCACTTCGAACTTGAAGCGCGCGGGACTCGCTTCGCGCGGCAGCCGCATCATCGTCCGCTTGGACAACGTGCCATCCGGAGCCAAGCTCTACGCGCCGGTCCGCATCGGAGATGCCGCCGCGCGCACGGCGCTGCGAATGGTGTACGCATCCGGTGATGGCGGTTCCGGTTCGATCTTCATGCCGGCCTTCCCGACATCGCCCGTCGGTGGCGGCATTGCTCCGTTGACCGGGTGTCCCACGAATTGCCAAGCTGTCTACGAGATCGTCCGCTCGGATGCTACCGCGACGGAAGCGGCGGACATCCCAGTCTACGTTGCCTACACGCCGGGCGGCGCCGCAGAGGGCACGGCCAATGTGCGCGCCTCCTTCGGACCTCTATCGGCGGACGGCACAGCCAATGGCCAAGCCGGTCCACGCTTCGCCGGCTTTGCTCATCCGGCGCAGCCAGCGTTCCAAGTGCGATAAAGAACACGGATCAGTCCGTACGGGGTGCCGAAAAGAGCGGCATCCCGTCCAGTCAGTGGAGAATGAGCGATGAGGAATAACCGGCCATGACCCTCGCCGATCGTGTGGCCGGCTCCTACGAATCGAATCGTGAAGCTGTCTACCGGTACTTGGTGGTGCGCGGGGTGGAGCCCGGGGTGGCGCAGGAGATCACCCAGGAGGCGTTCCTGCGTCTCCACACCGAGTTGACGGCGGGCCGCGACGTGCGCAACGACCGCGCTTGGGTCTTCGCGGTGGCGCACAATCTCGGGGAAAGTTGGAGGAGCACCGGCGCGGCGGGCGCCGGTTTGGAGTACGAGTCCGCGGCCCCGGAGGAGGGGCCGGAACAACGCCTGCTGGGCGCCGAGCGGATGGTCCGGCTGCGCCGGGCCGTTGCCGCGCTTTCGCCACAGCAGCGTGTTTGTTTGCACCTGCGCGCCGAAGGCATGCGATACCGGGAGATCGGAGAGGTGTTGGGCATCGGCACGTCCACAGTGAGCGAATTTCTGCGCCGCGCCATCGAGCGCCTGCGCAAGGCGGTAGAGGAATGACGATCGGCCACCCAACCAATCTCGAAATCGTGCGGTATCTGGACGGCGAACTGCCCTGGTGGCGCCGCCGCTCCGTTCAGCGTCATGTGGAAGCCTGCTGGCAGTGCCGCGCGCGGGCAGACGAGATCCGCCAAATCACCGGTGACTTCATCCGGTATCGTGAAAAGGCCCTGTTCCCGGGCGTTCCGCCGCCGCCCGCCCAGTGGCGTGACCTCCGAGCCGCACTGCGTGACGCTCCGGCGTTTGCCGTGCGTCCGCGCCGTGCCGGCTGGGTACCCGCGTTGGCGGCGCTGGCCGCAGCCGCTCTGGGAGCGGCGGTGTACTACGGAGGCCGCCGCATGGAAACCCAGCCGAGATCGCTCCCATCCGTCAAGCCCGCCGCTCCATCGTCCGCGCCGCCGCGAACCTCGGCCTTGCCGCGCGTGGGCGCGACGGCTCCCGTTGCTCCGCCTGCCTTGGCCGTGCCGCGCCCGCGAGATCAGGTTCGCATCCGGGCCGCCCTTCACGGTGTGAGCGCTGATCTCGGGGAGCCAGTCGAACTGCGCTCACGCAACGGGCGCTGGGAGGTGGCCGTCCTCGGATTGGCTCCCCACCGGTTGGCCGAAATCCGCGCCGCGCTCCCGCCAGGCGTGCCCGTGGTGGTGGAAGAGGCTCCGCCCACGCTGGCTCTTCCCGGCGGCGCCTCCGCGCCACGCCAGTCGGCCTCGGATCCGCTGCCCGGGGCGTTGGTGGGCAGGCTCGGCGGTCAGGCAAACTTCGAACGCCTGGCCAATCGTATCCTCGAAGAGAGCGATGACATGATGGCGCGTGCCTTTGCCTTGCGCAACCTGGACCGCCAGTTGCCAGCCGCGCTCGACACCGAATCTCTGACAATCGTCGCGCGGATTCGCGCCAGCCATAAGCGCGCCTTTTCGATGCATGCCGCCCGCCTTGCCGAACTCACCGCTCCGCTCCGCGAAGCCACCGCCGCGCCGGCCTTGCCAGCCGCCCCTCAGGCGGTGGACCTCGCCACGGCCGGACAGCGCCTGGATCGCATCCTCAACGCCTTCCTCGCCGGCGCGCCCCATCCCCGTCCCCGCTCGGAATGGCCGGCCGAGTTGGCGCAGGCGCTCGGAGCGGTCCAATGAGGATCGTTTCGACAGTCTCGCTGTTCCTGGTGCCCGCCGCGCTGGCCGCGCAATCCACCCAGATCAGCGGCATCGTTCTGGATTCGTCCGGAGCGGCGGTCCCCGCGGCTCTCGCGACGCTGGTTAACCAGGACAACGGTGTCAGGCGCGTTGCGCGCACATCGAGCGAAGGTGTGTACGCCATTCCGGCGGTGCAGCCGGGCCCGTACAAGCTCACGGTGAGGAAGGACGGTTTTCGCTCGATCGCTCGCGCCGGTTTCCATCTCGAACCCGGCCAATCCGCCCACCTGGACTTTTTCCTCGAAGTGGGGCAGGTCGACGAAGTCATCACCATCGAGAGCTCGATGCCGAGCCTCGAAGCCGAGGCAGCGGCGCAGGGCTTGGTTGTTCCACCCGCCTACGTATCCCGCCTCCCGCTGAACGGACGCGGTCTTCTGGCCCTGCTCGAACTCTCGCCCGGCGCCGTCATCACGCCCGTCCGAAACCCCGGCGAGAGCGGCCAGTTCAGCGTGAACGGCCAGCGCGCCAATGCCAACCTCATCGCCATCGACGGTCTCTCGGCGAACTTCGGAATGCAGGAGCAGTTGCCCGGCCACGCGTTGTCGGGCAGCCTCCCTGCTCTGAGCGCCATCGGCAGCTTGCATGGTCTCTTGCCGTCCGCTTCGCTTCAGGAGTTCCGCTTGCTCACATCAAACGGTCCGGTGGAGACCGGACGTTTCTCCGGTGGCGTGCTGGCGCTCACTTCCCGGTCCGGCGGTTCCGAGTGGCACGGTGGTGCGCGGCATTTTCTTCGGAACGAGAAATTGGACGCAAACGACTGGTTCGCCAACCGCCTCGGCTCGCCACGCGCCCCCTTGCGCTGGAACCACTTCGGCGCGTCCGCCGGCGGACCGGTGCCTCGCGCCGCCGCCACGTTTCTGTTCGGAACCTGGGAGGCGTTCCGCCTCCGGCAATCCGAAGATGTGAACATCCTGGTGCCCACGCTGGAGCAGCGAACCGGTTTCAGCGCGCGGAATCGCGCCGCCATCGCTTTCTATCCGGTTCCGAACTCGACCGCGATCACGCCTCCGGAGTTCGGCGTCCATCGAGCCCGCGTCGCTACTGGAGCCTCGCAGGACTCCGGAGGTCTCCGTTTGGACCATGCGCCCGGCGCCCGCACGAATCTCTTCACCCGGCTCCAGGTGGCACCGTCGAGCGCCCTCCGCGCGGCGCGGCTGGCAACACGCGCTCGGACTATAGCGTGCGCGATATCGACTACTCGACGGCCCAACTCACGGCCGCGGCTGGTATCGCGCTCTCGCCGTCCGCCTATCTCGACTGGCGCGTAAACCGTTCGCGAATGGCGGTCTGGCAATCCACGCGGCAGACTCC
>CADECY010000123.1:0-22960 GCA_902825945.1 uncultured Acidobacteriota bacterium | reverse complement strand
CCGGGTCCCGGAGCGCTTCCCTGGAACCCCGCCGCGTTTTCGCTGCCGGAGGCCATCGAGGGACAGGCCGTGGAATGGGAAGCCGTGTGGCCGGGCTCGAATTGGTCCCCTCTTCAGGCGGAGCGGCGGCGGCGGTCCGTGCAGTCGCAGTTGCAGACGATTGCCTCGCTGTCGATGGTACGCGGGGCCCACCAGCCCAAGGTGGGAGCGGACTACCGTCAGATCCGGCCCGAACTGGCACCAGCGCCCTCAGTGCCTCGATCGCCCTGCCGGATCTGCCCGGAGCCCCACCCATTACACGGCTTGTTCGCCGCGAGCCCGTCGCTCTCCGCTTGCACAACGTGTCGCTCTGGGCCGGCGACACATGGAAGCTCCACCCGCGCATTACCATCGACGCGGGTCTTCGCTGGGAGTGGAACCCTCCCCCGAGCGCGCGAGGCCCCGCAAGACCAGTGCTGGTAGTGGGCGGCCCGGACTCGGGCAGCGCGCCGGAATTGGCGTCCTCGGGAGGCGATTGGTGGCGGCCGGGTCATCGTGACTTTGCTCCACGCCTTTCCGTTGCTTGGCGCGTGCTGCCGGGCGGTGGTATCGTGCTTCGCGCGGGATCGGGGCTCCACTACAACCTCGGGTCCGGCCACGTGCTCTATACGCTAGCGGACCAGCCCGGCTATTCCGCCACCGCGCTTGTCGCCGGTCCGGTGGACTCACTTCGCCTGTCGCATCTGGACGGCGCTCCTCCCGCGTATCCGGGTGTCGCCGGCGCGTTGTGGAATCTGCGCACTCCGGCCACGCTGCAATCGACCGTAAGCGCCGACATTGCGCTTCCCGGCACCGGCAGCCTCTCGACCGGGTGGGTGAGCACGCTCGGCAGGAGATTGGTCCGATCCGAGCACTTGCCCCTCGACGCCGGGCCGTATCGCTTCATACAACTGGCGACCCATCACGGCTCGTCCAACTATCACGCCTGGCAATCACGCTTTCGGTCCCGGAACACGCACGGATTGGAGGCACTGATCTCCTATGCCTGGGCGCACTCCATCGACAACGGTTCACGCGACTCGGAAACCCGCCTGGCGTTCGCCCGCCGGCTGGACCGCGGCTCGAGTGACTTCGACGTTCGCCACGCGCTATCCGCCGCGTTCTTGTATGCGATACCACGCTCCGGCATTCGGTTGGACGGCATCTTCCGGGCCCGCTCCGGCTTTCCCTTCAATCCGGTGATCGCGGGCTGGTTGCCGGAGCCCGGAGAGCCACCCGCGCTCACTACGAACCGATGCTGTACCGGCCAGACCTGTTGTCATCGGAACCGGTGTGGCTCCACGGCCAGGGCTTTCCGGGCGGACGCGCGTTGAACACGGCGGCTTTCCCGGTACCGCCGAGGCTGGTCATGGGCTCCCTCGGCCGCAATGCTCTTCGCGGCTTCGGCTTTCGCCAACTCGATTTCACTGTGCACCGGCGCTTTGCGCCGCGCGGTATCGGACTCACCCTGCGCGCCGAGTGCTTCAATGCCCTCAATCGCGCGCAGTTCGCGCAGCCCCAGGCAAGCTACTCGAATGGCCCCAACCCTCCCTCGGTGCCTTCGGTCATTATGCTCAACCAGCAGATGGGCCGGGACGGCTTGGGCGGAAGCCCGGCGTCCGGTCTCCTTCCTGTCTTGCACAGCGGCGGACCGCGGTCCATTCAGTTGTCGGTGGGCTTGGACTTCTGATGACGCCCTCGGTCCGCGAGCCCAAACGAGCGCTTGCTCTCGCTTCCGGACTGCCCACCTGCCACCACTTGCGAAATCGCCTGATCGCTCCATGAGCGGAACCGCGGAAAAACCGCACTCCCTCGTGGAAGCCGAAAATGCGGTACCTGATTCTGATCACAATGATGACCATTCATTCACGCGAGTGCCGCGGCGCTGGCCCAGATAGCCTCATTGAAGTTCGGCGCCAAGAGCACGCCTTCCACTCTAGGTCTAGGTCCGCCTGCTAGCACTGGAGTTCGCCCCGAACTACTTCGGGCTGTACGATGTCGCCGGAAGCGTCCGTCCGACGCCTATCCGAAAGGCCCGGACTAGGACTAGGTGCTCCACCGCATGATCTGCGGAGACTCTTGGGCGGACCTCCCGAAGTATCTAACCCTCGCGCATCGAAGCTGGCTGCGGCCCCTCGAGCGGAGTCCGAACGTCGGGGGCCGGTGCGTGAGGAGCTTCAAGCGGTAGAATGAGCACCAGAGTTCGAGAGGATATGAAACGATTCTTGCAAGTCGCTGCGATCTCGGTCGCACTTGTGATGCCCCTGCCGGCGCAGTCGACTCTTCCTCCTCCAAAGTTGTTAACGCCGGGTAATGGGTACAGCGTGCTCTCCCCGGTCGCGATCCGATGGCAGCCTGTCACGCTCGCGAGTGGATACCGCTCGGTCCTGTTCCCTGGCACGGTGTCGGGCGGATCCATCGAGATTTCCGGACCCGCGTTATCGACCCAAACCTTTGTGGGATCGAACTCCACCTCGGCGAGTCTGCCGCTCCCGCCGGGCGTCTACGTCTTCGGAATCCAATCCTGCGCAGCCCCGATGACCGATCCCGAGTGCGGGGCGAGCGAGACGATCGGGTTCCACATCGAGACGGCGTCGACGCGGTTGTCGCTGGACGACGGCGCGGTCGCCTCTCGATCGACTCTCCTTTTTGGATGGCCCTCCATGCCGGGGAACTCGGCGTATCGCTTCTTTCTCTCGCGGAATGGTATCCCCTACGTCGCGGACCGTTTCCCCGCCAACCAGACCAGCGCTCCCTACTCGATCCAAAGCGGCGACTACATCCTCAACGTCCGCGGTGAACAGACGGGAAGCGAAACCGTGTCCTTTCGCACCACCCTGGGGCCAGTGCCCACCGCGAAGCCCACGATTTCCTCGGCCACGGTCGCGAACAACCGCGTGACGGTTTCCTTTCAGACGGTGCCTTTGGCCGACCTCTATTTCGTGCACGTAGTCGGACCCGTTGGCGGCCCGGGTGGTGGGGCGTTCTCGGTAAGCGCGAGAATGGTGGATCGCTCTCCCGTTGTCTTGGACCTTCCGAAAGGGGGCTTCCGGATTGTCGTGGCTGGCTGCAATGGCGACGGCTGCGGGCCTTACAGCGATGCCTTCCCAATTGACAACTTGGACGCGGGCACGCCCGTTCCGATCATGAGCTCGCCAGCGGACGGCGCGATCGTCGACGGTCCTGGAGTGCTTTTCGCGTGGAATCGGGTGCCGTGGGACAACGGATTCAATACGACCTACCGGCTCTATGTTCAGGACATGGTCCGGGCGCGGCCAGCGCTCGAGGTGTTTACGACCCGGAATTTCTGGGGGACCAACCTTGCGCCCGGCGTGCGTTATGACGTGCTGGTCATCGCGGATCCGGGTCCCGGGCAAACTGTTGGACCGGCCAGCGGCTTCGTCGTCCGCGGCCCGGCGCTCCTCGCTCCGTCGGGTGTCCTGCCGGGGTATGAGAGCACAGTGTCACTCGGAGGCACCACGGGGCCGGTGACGATCGAGTGGACGCCTCTCAACGTGAACAGGCGAACTCTGCGGTACGAGTACTATTTCCGGACCGACCGGCTGGTGGTTCCCGACATCATCGGAGGCACGAACGGAGCCACAACGGCCACTGTGCAGGCGTTCTCGGGAGAGTCCTACGAGGGCGTGGTGCGGGCGTGTTGGCCGGAGATCCGGGGGAGCGCTTTCCTCCAGGCCGCGGGTTGCTCGGAGTGGAGTGATCGCGTGGGCGCCAATCGAATCCGCTTCCGGACCACGCAGTGACTCCGTGACGTTCGGCTGGAGCGGTAGACTGGTAGGGAATGCCAAAACAATATTCGGCTCCACCGGCGATGTCGATCGACCCGGCCAAGAACTACACCGCGACGTTCGACACCACGCGCGGCCAGATCGTCTGCCAGCTCTTTGCCAAGGAAGCGCCCAAGACCGTGAACAACTTTGTTTCGCTCGCTCGCGACAAGTTCTATGACGGGCTTGCCTTCCACCGCGTGATCGACAACTTCATGATCCAAGGCGGATGTCCCGAAGGCTCCGGCCGCGGCGGCCCGGGCTACCGGTTCGAGGACGAGTTCAAGGGCAATCCGAACCGCCACACGGTGGGCGCGCTGTCGATGGCAAACGCGGGTCCGGGGACCAACGGCAGCCAGTTCTTCATCACGCACATCGTCTGCGATTGGCTCGACGGAAAGCACACCGTGTTCGGCAAGGTGCTGTCCGGTCAGGACGTGGTGAACACGGTCCGGCAGGGCGACAAGATCAATAGCATCACGATCGCGGAAGCCTGAGAATGGAACAATCCCGGCCCTGTGGACTTGCGGGGCCGGGATCGCCAGTTTCGAAGCGGGCGGACGGGGCCGCCCTTTCGCTTACAGTTGGGCGTTGATCAGGTTCTGGACGTCGGTCTTCGACATCGCGCCGACCTTCTGGGCAACCACCTTGCCGTCCTTGAACAGGAGGAAAGCGGGGATGCTGCGGATGGCGTATCGCATCGCGGCTCCGTTGTTTTCGTCAACGTTCAACTTGCCGATCTTCGCCTTTCCGGCATACTCTTCGGCGACGGCATCGATGGTCGGACCCATCATGCGGCAGGGTCCGCACCATTCGGCCCAAAAGTCCACAAGGACGGGGACATCGGACGCCAGGACGTCGGCGTCCCAATTCTGATCGTTAAAAGTAAGAGTGTTGGCTCCAGCCATGATTTTCAGGTTCTCTCCTTACAGTGTAAACGATGCTCGAACCCGCCCGCCGGATTCGCGCCGAATTTGCAGGCCTGCGCTAAAATATTGAGTCCTAGCAATTTACATGTCGACGAATACCTCCACTCTCAGCCAGCTCCGCGAACTGCGGCTGAACAAGGCGCAATCGCTGCGAGAACTCGGGCTCAACCCGTTTCCCTCGAGGTCGGCGCGCTCCACGATGATCCAGCCGCTGATCGATCAGTTCGAGCAGTGGGAAGGCAAGCCCGTGACGGTCGCCGGCCGGCTCGTTTCGTGGCGCAAGCAAGGTGGGATGGCGTTCGGGCACCTCCGCGACCAGACCGGACAGATCCAGATGATGCTGCGCCGGGGCGCCATCGCGGAAACGGACCCGGCCACGGGTTCGCTCGGGTATGAGAATCTCTCTCTGCTCGATGTGGGCGACATCGTCGAGGTCCGGGGCACGCTCGGCAAGTCGCAGCGCGGTGAGATCTCGGTGGTCGCCGATTCGTTCACTTTGTTGACGAAATCGCTGCGTCCGCTGCCGGACAAATTCGCCGGGCTCGCCGATCGGGAGATCATCCTCCGCAAGCGCTACCTCGACACGATCAGCGATCCGGAAGTGGGCCGCCGCTACGAGTCGATCGCACGCATGATCTTCGCGATCCGCAAGTTCCTCGACAGCCAGGGATTCCTCGAGATCAATACGCCGGTGCTCCAGCCGCAGTACGGCGGCGGCACCGCCAAGCCGTTCCGCACGCATGTGAACGCGCTCGGCTGCGACTTCTATCTGTCGATCTCGCACGAGCTTTATCTGAAGCGGCTGATCGCGGCGGGCTTCGAGAAGGTCTACACGATCGGACGCTACTTCCGCAACGAAGGCATCGACCGCAGTCATCACCCCGAGTTCTCGATGGTCGAGACGATGACGGCCTACCAAAACTACGAGTACAACATGAACCTCGTGGAACAGATGTTCCGGTTCATCGCGGCCGAGGCGTTCGGCAAGTCCGTCTTCAAGGTTCGCGGGCACGATGTCGACTTCTCGCAGCCGTGGCGCCGCGTTTCGATGGCGGATGCCGTGCTCGAGGCGACGGGAATCGACTTCCGCAAGATCACGGATGTGACCGAGGCGAATCGCGTGCTCGACGATCTCGGCGCCAAGGAACTCCAGCCGACCGTGGGCCACGCCCTCGTGCGCGCATTCGAGGAGAAGGTCGAGAAGACGCTGATCCACCCGACGTTCGTCTACGGACATCCGGTCGAGATTTCGCCGCTGGCGAAGACGATGGCCGATGACAAGCGCTACGTCGAACGCTTCGAGATCTTCATCGCGGGCATGGAGTGCGGCGACAACTGGAGTGAGCAGAACGATCCGGTGGAGTTGCTAAACGCCTGGCGCGCGCACTACACGCCAGAGCGGGCCCAGGCGGGCGAGGTGCATTCGCTCGACTTCGAATTCCTCGAGTGCCTCGAACACGGCATCCCGCCGACGACGGGCATCGGGCCGGGAATCGAGCGCATGGCGATGATCTTCACCGAACAGGAAGATATCTACGACGTGATCTTCTTCCCGATGATGAAGCCCGTCGTCAATGAAGTGAACAAGCAGATCTACGGGATCGAGTCGACCACGCAGGAGATGGAACGCGCCGAAGCATCGGATTCGGCGATGACGCTCGACGAGTTCGCGCAACTGGTGCGCGACGGAGTCCTGCGGCCGCAGACGGCGGAGGTCCGGGTAAGCCCGTTCGCGCGAAAGTGGAAACATGGCGACGCGCACGCGGTGACATCGTTTGTCGAGCTCGATGGATTCCTGAAGGCGGGCAAGTTGACGTTGACGTCAGCGAAGGGCGATGCGGTCGTGACGCTGTTGCGGCAACAGTTCACGGCGGTGGCGGTGCGGGCGGAGAAGCTGGCCGAGATCGAGTAGCGGTCAGCGGATGGCCTCGGCCAGCAAGTCGTCGAGCCAGACTCCGGGTGCGAGGTATTTCTGCTTCCAGCCGGGCATCAGGGCATCGAGCGCCATGGCCTTTCCCATCCCGAGATGGTAGAACGCGGTCCGGTCCTTCGCGGCGCGGCCCGCATGCTTCACGAGGTAGGGCCGATTCTGGTAATCGGCTTTCCACGTGTCCGGGTAGCCCCGAAAGTCCGGGAAAGCGGTGAAGGCGGCAGTGGGCCGGTAGGCGGGCATGGCTGCGGCTCGAGCGATCCGGAATTCGGTGTAGGAGGCAACGCCTTCCGTCCACTCCTGCATGATCGAGTATTCTTTCGCCTTGGAGTTCGGCCCCGCGGCATCGAGCAGCGAGTGGTAGACGCGGACTCCGTCGAGCGCGGTGCCGGCGTTGTACTTGGCCTCATCCGGATCAGACGCGGTGGAGGCGAGCCAGAGCAGGTGCCCTTGCACGTGAATCAGCCGCATGATACCGGCGGAGGAATACGGGAACGGGAAAGAGAGCTGCCATGAGCCGGCAGGGGCTCCCGGCTGAATCCCGAGGGAATCGATCTTCGCGCTGCCGCCACGCGCGTCTTGCCAGGCATGAAACATCTCGTGGCAGGCGGTGAGCACCCAGGCTTCCGGGCTCTGGCCGCGCGCCTCCGGCCGGCCCATTGCGACGGCCTTCACCCCTTCGACCTCGAGAAACGCGGAGACTTCTGGCGGCAACCGCCGCTGCCGGACCTGGATGGTCCCGAGCTTCCCCGCCGAGCCAGCATTCCCGAATCCGCTCAGGGGCTGTGTGAAGCCGATCGCGTACTCATCGTTTTGGCCAACATACACGATGGGTGCGCGGACTCCGGATGCGCCCGGCCAGATCCTGTCCGCCTGGGTGCTCCAGAGATGATACGCCTCTTCGATGAGTGCCACCTCTCGCGGCCCGAGCCTGGAGTCCGCCGCCTTCGCGGAGTGCAACAGGATCGCAGCCAGTGGGATCACGATTCGGGCCTGGAGCATTTCCAAATGGTACGTCAGCAGCGCCCCGTTGTCCTCTTCCCATGCTGAGTGTGCCGCCGCCAGTTAGCGGCTCCACTCGGTGCCTCAACCGTCTTCACGCGGCCGTGCGCGTTCCAAGAAGAGGTCGAGAAGTCGCTGATAGGTAGCGCGGATCATGTCGCGTCAGCCTCACAGGAAGGCGCTGTCCGCCCAATCCAGCACCTGACGCACAGGGAACCCGGCCGCATTGGCGAGAATCACAGTTGCAATGCCAGCGGACCGGTAGACGCGCATCATCGAACGATATCCGCCTCCGCCGCCTTCCTTGAAGTAGTAGCGCATGCCGCCTCGCGTGCCGATGTGCCAGCCGAGCGTCATCGGGATCGCGTCGCCGCGATTCGTGTACTGCTGTTCGAAGAACAGCTCGCGGGTGTCCTCTCCCCATAACAGCGGCCGCTCTCTCAACTGATCGAGGAGGAAGCTCGCGAATCCGCGCGCGTTGCCAGTCAAGCCGCCGAAAGCAACCCTGTTCACGATGTGCGGCTCGATCATGACCCAACGCCCCGCGCGACTTCCGATCAACTCCGGGTCGAACAGGAGCTTCTTGAACAGATTCGCGGCGGAGAACCGTTCGAGGCATCCCCGCGCATGCCGCGACCAGTCCGGAACGTCCGTCGAAACGTCCCTGTCTTCGATTCCCAATGGCTGAAGGACTTGGCCGCGGACGAACGAACCGAAGCTCATCCCAGCGACTTTGGCGACAGCGTCGCCCAGCAGCCAGTAGCCGATGTTGGAGTAACGAAACTTCGACCCGGGCACCGAGCAGAGCCGCGGGTTGGCGCGTAACACCGCCCGTAGCCCCGCCGTTTCTTCGAACCTGTCATGTTCGAAGGCGGGGTGAGCCCATCGAAGGGGGAGCGGGTTGGGCACGCCTGCTGTATGTGTGAGAAGTTGCCGTATGGTGATCGATGGGCCGTAATGACCGGGGTCAGTGAAGCGGCTGATCGAGTCGTCCAGGCGCAGGGCCTTCCTTTCCGCCAACAACAGCACAGCGGCTGCCGTAACCGTCTTGGTCATCGAGTATGCGTGGAAACCGGTGGACTCGACCGCGGGCCGGCCCGTGACTGGGTCCGCCGTACCGCCGCAATAGGAAAGCAGCGGACCCTTCGCGTTCAGAGCCACGTACTGCAGGCCGGGCGTCCGTCGGCCCACTAGTCGGTCGAGGTAGAGCGCTACCTCGCGCGGCTGAGTCCGCTGTTGCATACTCAGCGCCGCTGATAGACCGTACGTGGACCGCCGCCTGTTGCGGCTCCCGCTGCCGCGCCGAGTCCGGCCGCGCCGCCGATCGCCAGTCCCGCGGCGGCCCCGCCGTTCTTTCCCGCGAAGAAGCCTTCGCCGTTCGATCCCTTGGCGACACCCGCGGCGATGGCGCCCCCGGCTGCAAGTCCCAACGCGACACCTATGAGAATCCGTTTGTTGCGCGAAAACGAAGGCCGCGAGTAGACTCGCACGACATCCTCCCGTTCGATCGTCTGGGCCCGTTCCGCCCGGACGGTGATGGACAGCGGGGTTACCTCCGCTATGTCACCTTCGATGCGAGCCAACCCTTTGTGGACGATGCCCACCTTGTCCCCCACGCGCAAAGCCTGCACACTCGCCCAGTCATTCCGCTCCGCCCCGGCGACGGCGGCGGCAAGCAGGCACGAAATCGAAATCGAGCGCTTCATCGCCGTTCTCCCAGGCTCGCCTCGTTCTCGGCCGCGAGTACCGCCGGCAGCGGCGGCCCCACGAACGTCACGCCGCGAAACGCGAATTGCTTTTCGATGCGCTCGGCCATCTCCGCGTCCGGTGGCGCTTCCGCGCTCGTCGCGCGAAAGGCTGCTTCGATTCCGCCCGGCGCGTAGAAATGCAGGATTCGGGCGTGCTCGCTCAGCACCGCGAATCCGTGTGGAACGCCGCGCGGCAAAAAGATCGACTGTCCGGATCCGCAGGGAACTCTGTCAGTGCCGCGTTGAAACAGGATACGCCCCTGCAACACGAACCACGTTTCGTCTTCCTGTGTGTGAACATGGAGCGGCGGCTCACATCCCGGCCGCAACTCGACTTCTCCGAGCGAGCAGCCGCCGCCGCTTTCTTCGCTCAGAACGTGCCAGGTCATCGTGGCGTTGAAGTGCCGCTCCGCTGGTTTCGAATGTTGTTGTTTCCGTATCATGACTCGATCGTAAACACGGGGAGGAAAAAAGAGAAACACTCTTTCGTTGTGGCATCTACAATGGTGCGTTGTGAATGTCGAATTACGCCACTTGCGATCTTTCCTGGTGCTCGCCGGGGAACTCAACTTCACTCGCGCCGCCGCACGGTTGCACGTGGCGCAGCAGGCATTGAGTGCCTCGATCCGGCAGTTGGAGGAGGAACTCGGTACTGAACTATTCGTTCGCACCACCCGCAAGGTGGAACTGACGGCAAGTGGGAGGGCATTGCTGGAGCGGGCACCGGCGGTACTGGCGCAGTTGGACTCGACCCTGGCGGAAATCCGCGGAATTCCGGGCGGGCAGCTCACGCTCGGCCTGCTGGCGACTTCACCGCTCGACTTCACTCCCCGTCTCCTCCGTTCGTTCTCGGCTGAACGCCCGATGGTCAAAGTCTCGATCCGCAACGTCGCTTTCGACGATCCGACTGGAGGTGTCCGCGACCGCTCCTGTGACGCAGCTCTCGTCTGGGAGCCCTTCGAAACATCGGGTGGACTCGTTTGTGAGCCTTTGTTTTCTGACGAGCGGGTCGCGGTAATGGCCGCCGATCATCCACTGGCATCGCGCGAGAACGTCACGCCAGAGGAATTGGCCGCGGAATCTTTCGTTTGGGTGGACGACATGGACCCGGTCGCCCGCGACTATTGGACCCTGGCCTCCTATCGCCAAGGCCGCCCCGCCAAGGCGGGCGCACAGATCACCGGGCTCGAGGACCTTTTCGCAGCAATCCGGGCCGGCCAAGCTGTTTCCGCCAGCCCAGTGTCGGTTGCCCGCACGCTGCCGTGGACCGATCTGGTGATTCGCCCCGTGCCCGGGCTCGCGCCAGCCGTCGTCAGCATCTGTTGGCGCCCTGGCGAGTGCAATCCTCTGGTGGAAGCCCTCGTGGCCTGCGCTAGCCGTCTTGCCGGGCTGCCGGCCGCCGGCGATCTCCTGATCCGCTCCTAAGGACTCGCCGGCACAACGGAGCTGGGGCGGCGCTCTCTTTGCATGCCTTCACGGCGCCCCGCCATGTGTCGGCTAGCCAAGCTTTCGACCAGTTCTCCCGACAATGGAAGAGCGAACCCGGCTCCGTACCCACCCGCTGGTTTACAATTGCCCCATGGAATCTTCTTTCTATACCCGCCGCGATTTCCTCGGCGGCGCGGCTTCCGTGGCGATGAGCGCGCGCTCCTACGCGCAGACCGCCGGAGCCAACAACAAGATCCGGATGGCGATCATCGGATGCGGCGGCATGGCCGACGGCCACATGCGTAACCTCGTCAAGATGAAGGAAACCGACGGCGTCGAAATCGTTGCCGTGTGCGACCTCTTTGAGAAGCGCGCCCAGAAGTTCGCGGGCTACATCAAGGAGAACGCGGGCGACAGTCCGAAGATCATCAAGGACTACCGCAATGTCCTGGCCGACAAAGACGTCGAGTACGTGCTGATCACCACGCCCGAACATTGGCATGCGCAGATGACGATCGACGCGGCGGCCGCGGGCAAACACGTCTACTGCGAAAAGCCGATGACGCTCAACGTCGAACAGGCCAAGCGGGTCGTCGCTGCCGTCAAGAAGGCCGGAATCAAGATGCAGGTGGGCGTGCAGGGCATGTCCGACGAGAGCTACCAGGTCGCCAACCAATACATCAAGGACGGCTACATCGGAAAGGTCCTGCTCGCGCAGATCGACTACTCGCGGAACTCCCTCAAGCCGGACTACATGTACACCAAGGAAGATCCGGACTTGAAGCCCTCCGACATCGATTGGGCGGCATGGCAGGGCACGGCCCCCAAGCATCCGTTCGACGCGCAGCGATACTTCCATTGGCGGCGGTTCTGGGACTATTCGAGCGGCATCGCGAGCGACCTGTTCATTCACCGCGTTACCCGCATCCTCAAGTCCTGCGGGTTGACGTTCCCCGAGCGCGGCGTAGGAACCGGCGGCAAGTTCTGTTGGCCGGACGCGATCGGCGATGTGCCCGATACGCTCAATTTCCTGCTCGATTATCCGGAAGGGATGACCGTGCAACTGGTGTCGTCAATGGGCAACTCCGCCACGATCGAACACATGATCCGCGGGCACAAAGGCACGATCTACTTCCACGGGAAGGGATTCACGATCAAGCCGGAAAAGCTTTTCGCGGACGAAGTGAAACCGGTCGAGTACGAGAAGAAGGGAGCCGAGAACACGCTGCTCCACCATCGCAATCTGCAGGCGGCGATCCGTTCGAACGCCAAGCTCAACTGCGATGTCGATCTCGGCTACTACGGCGTCGTGGCGGCGCAGATCGGCTCGATGTCGTATCGTACGCGCAAGTACATGATGTGGGACAAAGCCAAGGAAAGGATCGTCAAGGCGTAGGCGATGCTGAGAACGCTCGCTCTTCTCGCTCTCGCTGGCTCCGCGCTAGCGCAACAACATGACCTGATCCTGAAGGGCGGAACCGTGATCGACCCGCGCAACGGATTGGAGGGGAAACTGGACGTGGCCGTCCGCGGCGGCCGCGTCTCCGCCGTGGCTCCGAACATCGATCCGGGATCGGGCAGGGAAGTTCTCGATGTCACCGGACTCCACGTAACACCGGGCCTGATCGACCTGCACGTCCACGTCTTCCACACCACCGGAATCAAGGGCGCATGGGCCGGCGATTCGAGTATCGCGCCCGATTCGTTCTCGTTCCGCACCGGTGTGACCACGATGGTGGATGCGGGCAGTTCCGGATGGCGCAATTTCGAAACGTTCCGCCACACCGTGATCGATCGCGTACAGACCCGCGTGCTCGCGCTGATCAACGCGGCCGGATTCGGCATGATCAGCGACATCACCGAGCAGGGCGATTTCGACCCGCGCGAGATGGCGCGCCTCGCCAGGAAGCACAAGGATGTAGTCGTGGGCTTCAAGTCGGCGCACTACCAGCAGCCGGATTGGAAGTCGGTCGATTCGGCGGTGGAAGCGGGCAAAGCGGTGGGGGTTCCGGTGATGGTCGATTTTGGGCATTTCCTCCCCGAGCGTCCCTACTGGCAGTTGGTGACGCAACGCCTGCGTCCGGGTGACATCAGTACTCACATGTGGCGCGGACCGGTGCCGTGGATCGACGTGGAAGGCAAGGTCTATCCGTACCTCCATGAGGCCCGGAAGCGCGGCGTGATCTTCGATGTCGGGCACGGCGGCGGCAGCTTCGTACTGCGCAGTGCCGCTCCGGCAATCGCGCAGGGCTTCTATCCGGACACGATCTCGACGGACCTCCACTCCGGTAGCATGAACGCGGGCATGCAGGACATGCCGACAACGATGTCGAAGTGTCTGGCGATGGGCATGCCGCTCAAAGACGTGATCAAGGCATCGACCTCGAAGCCCGCGCAGGTGATCAACCGGCCCGATCTCGGACACATCTCGCCGGGCGCGGTCGCCGATATCGCGGTGTTCCGGCTCGCGCAAGGAGATTTCCGTTTCGCGGACGCCTACGGGGCGCGAGTGGCGGGCAAGCAACGGCTGGTCTGCGAACTCACCGTGCGCCAGGGTAGGGTCGCATGGAATCTGAACTCGCTCGGCGGAATGGATTATCGCAAGCTGGAACCCACCTATGGAATCCGGCCCGGGATCGATCAGATCATTCCCCCGCCCGTCAAGTAGCGGTGGCAACCTTGGCGCATCCATGACGGACCGAAGGCGATTCCTGTTTACTTTGCTCGGCGGCGCGGCTTCCGCGGCGGTCCGGATGAAGGTTGCCGAAATTGAAGTGCATCCGGTCCAGATCGAGTACCAGGATTGGATCGCCTACCAACTCGACCATTACTACGGTCCCACCAAGCGCGTCGTCTATGCCGTCCACACCGACACGGGCCTCACCGGGCTCGGCGAGGGCGACTCGCACGAAGCGCCCGATGTCATCGCGAAGTACACTGGCACCAATCCCTTCGACTGGATTGGCGACGAAACGTCGCTCGCCCTGGGAACCGCGATGTACGATCTCATGGGCAAGGCGGCCGGCGTTCCGGTCTACAAGCTCTTCGGCCAGCGCCATCGCGCCTGGGTGCCCACTTCGAGCTGGACCGTCTCCACGCATCCGAAGCGCATGGCGCAAGCGGTTCAAGAGTACGCCAAGCGCGGCTTCACCTGGATGAAGTTCCATCTGTCGCCGTTCGAAAACATCTTCGATCAACTGGATGCGATGCAGGCGGTCGCGCCCGAGGGGTTCAAGATCCACCTCGACTTCACCATGGGCGGATCGAACGATCACATGCTCGATCTGCTCGAGCGTCTCTCGGTCTACAAGATCATGGGCTGCTTCGAGGATCCGGTCCGAGAGGACGACATCCAATCCTACGCGGACCTGCGCAAACGCGTGCGCCTGCCGATCGTTTATCACCATACGCCGCTCGGCGCGCGCCAGGAGGTCATCATGCGCTCGGCCGACGCCTACATGCTCGGACATGCGCGCATCGGTACGGCGATCCGCCGCGCGGGTCTGTTCGAAGCCGCGAATATTCCGTTCATGCTGCAGAACGTTGGCGGCGAAATCACCCGCATGATGATCACGCATATGCAGGCCGCTTTCCCCACAGCGGACTTCCATTTCATCTCGACCACCGAGCGCTGGAAGACCGATGTCGTGAAGGAGCGGTTCGAGCCCGTGAACGGATTCATGAAAGTGCCGGAGGGCCCTGGCCTCGGCGTCACGCTCGACCGCGAGGCGTTGAAGCGGGCCGCGGCGGTGAAGCTCCCCGAGCAGTCCAGGTGGATCATCAGGTCGCGGTTCAAGAACGGAACCCGGATGTTTCACTTGGCGGACCCGAAGGATTCACTGTTCATGGTGAGGCCCGATTTCCGCCGCCTGATTCCGATGGGCTATGCGTCGCCCATTTCAACTGAGTATTGGGACGACGACGGAACGCCCGAGTACAAACAGATGTTGGCGCGCATCGAGCGCGAGGGCATGGTGCTCGAACGCCAATAATCACGGGCCTCGGGTGATATATACTGCATGCAGAATGCGTGTGGCGACGCTCGCCCTGTCCGCGCTCTGGCCGCTGGGAGTCATCGCGCAGGATACTGGGTCCGCGGAATTCTTCGAACGCCGGATCCGCCCTCTGTTGGCGGAGAAATGCTATTCGTGCCACGGCGCGAAACTGGCGAGTGGCGGCCTGCGAGTGGACTCGCGCGAGGCGATTCGGAAAGGCGGAAATCGAGGTCCCGCGGTCGTGCCCGGACACCTCGACCTGAGCTATCTGGCACGCGCGGTCAGCTATCGCGACCCCGTGATCAAGATGCCACCCGCGGGACGGCTCACCGATGATCAGATCGGGGACCTCGACGCCTGGATCAAGGCGGGCGCCACCGATCCGCGTGACTCCGCCACGCCCACCTCCACCTCGAAGCGGCCGTGGTCGTTCGAACCGTTCCGCGAGCATACCTTGCCGAAGACGAAAAGCCCGGCCTGGGCCAAAACATGGATCGACCATTTCGTTCTGGCCGGACTAGAGTCGAAGAATCTGAGGCCCGCTCCGGAAACCGATCGCCGCACCTGGATCCGCCGTGTCACATTCGACCTCACCGGACTCCCACCCTCGCCCGCCGAGATCGGCGCGTTTCTGGCGGACCGCTCGAACCAAGCCTACGAGCGCGTCGCCGAACGTCTCCTCGCGTCGCAACATTACGGCGAGCGCTGGGCGCGGCACTGGCTCGACTTGGCGCGTTACGCCGAGACCGATGGTCACGAGTTCGATCGCGAGAAGCCGAATGCCTGGCGCTATCGCGACTACGTGATCCGCGCGTTCAACAGCGACATCCCGTACGATCGCTTCGTGCGCGAGCAGATCGCGGGGGACCTCGATACCCAACCGCGCGCTGGCCCCGGCGGACTTCTCGAGACTCCCCTCGGTACGGGATTCTTCGCGCTCTATGAGGAACGCAACGCCGCGGACGATCTGACCGAGGTCCGTTACGAGAAGCTCGACAATCAGATCGACACTTTCAGTAAGACTTTCCTCGGGCTGACGGTGGCCTGCGCGCGCTGCCACGATCACAAGTTCGATCCGATTCCTTCGCGTGATTACTACGCGCTGGGAGGGGCTTTGCTGAGCAAACAAGTGATCCAGGGCAGCCTCGATTCGCCGGAGCGCCGCGCGCGTCAGGATACGGCATTGGCGAAGATCGCCGCCATCCGCGAGCGGATCTCTGGCGCGATCGGCGGCAAGCGGGTAGCGCCCACGGACACGTTCGAGGCGGCGCTGAAGAAGCTGAGCGAAGCTCCCGACGAGCGGCAGATCTCCGATCCGCGCAATCCGCCGGGAACGTGGCTTGCCGAACTGCTCGTGGCGCTCCGCGAGCCCGATCATCTCCTGCATCCGATCGCTCGGCTTGCCCGGCCGAAGAAGGTCGAAGCGGATCTGCCGCTCCACGAGCGCGTGCGCAAGCTCCGCAAGGACCTCGAGGAGTGGGATCGCAAGGCCGCCCAATCGGACCCGCGCGATATCGTGATGGACACACGCGATTGGCGCGCCGATGGCCCCGCGTTTCGTTTGCCCTCGCCCGTGGGCGAGGCCACGGGGTTTCTCACTTCGAAGACCTTCTATTCCGATCGCCAGTACATGCATGTTCGCCTTGCGGGATCGAGCGACAACACGTCGGCACGCCAGCCGGGCAACATTCGCGTGTCGCTGGTGGGTGATGGCCGCGACGCGGTTTTTACACCCGATGGATCGGGAAGAATGATGTGGCGCAGCACGCGGCTCGGCAAAATGTTCAACGAGTACGTCTATGTCGAGTTCGCCGACCGAAGCCGCGATGGCTTTTTGCGGGTGGAACGGGTGGTGCTCTCCGACTCGAAAGAGCCGCCCGCCACGGGCCGTTTCGTTCCGGCGCGCGTGAAGGAACTGCTCGCCCGAGACTACGCGGTCTTCGACGAGCTGCTACAGGTGTTCTGGCCGCTGATCGACGCCGATCCGGCGATACCCGCCCGTCCGATCGATTTCAAGGCAGCCCCGCCAAATCTGCGCGGCGAACTCTCTGAGGCGGCGCGGGAACTCGAAGATCCCGTGTTCGGACTCATCAGCGCCGAAGATGCGCCGCGCAATCTGCATCAGGCGAAGTCCGGCAATCCGCGCAATCGCGGCGATGAGATTCCACGGGCGTTCCTGAGCGCGCTTCATGGGAAGCCATTCGAGCAGGGAAGCGGCCGCGAGGAACTTGCCGCGGCGATCACGAGCCCCTCGAATCCGCTCACCGCGCGCGTTTTCGTCAATCGCGTCTGGAAGCATCACTTCGGTGACGGCCTGGTCCGGACCACCGACAACTTCGGCTCCACCGGCGAGCAGCCCTCGAATCCGCGGCTGCTCGATACGCTCGCGGCGCGCTTCGCCGGCGGTGGTTGGCGCGTCAAGGATCTGCATCGAACCATCGTGCTGAGCGCCGCGTATCGCATGTCGTCACGTGCCGATCCGGCGGCCGCGGCGATCGATGGCGACAATCGCCTGCTTCATCACATGCCGGTGCGCCGCCTCGAGGCCGAATCGATTCGCGATTCGATTCTCGCGGTGAGCGGCACGCTCGACCGGACCTCGGGCGGCATCAGCGTGCCTCCGCACATCAGCGAATATCAGGATGGCCGCGGCAAGCCGCAAACCGGTCCGCTCGACGGAAACGGGCGCCGCGGTATCTATCTCGGCGTGCGCCGCAACTTCCTGCCGCCGATGTTCGTTGCGTTCGACTATCCGCCCACCGTCACGACGATCGGCCGCCGCGGATCGTCGACAGTGCCGTCGCAGGCACTGATCCTGATGAACAACGAATTCGTGCAGAAGCAGGCGGCGCGATGGTCCGAGCGTCTCGCGAAGTCGGAGGCCGATCCCGCGGCCCGCGTGCGCGCAATGTTTCTCGAAGCCTTCGGCAGGCCCGCGGAGGCGGCGGAGATCGACCAATCGCTGACGTTCCTCGAGAGCCAAAAGCTGCATTATCGCGAAGATGCCGGGACACGGGTCTGGGCCGATTTCGCGCACGCGCTGTTCAATTCGAAGGAGTTCATCTTCATCCCATGACACGCGATCCGTTCCTGTCGCGCCGCGACATGCTGTTCCGCGCCTCGGCCGGGTTCGGCGGGCTGGCGCTGTCGAGCCTGATGGCGGATGAGAAGCTATCGAAGACCGATCCAATGCATGTTCGCGCGCCGCACTTCGAGCCGAAGGCGAAGTCGGTCATTTTTCTGTTCATGGACGGCGGAGTCTCGCAGGTGGATACCTTCGATCCGAAGCCGAAGCTGAACGAACTCGATGGCAAGCCGTTGCCCTTCGAGGAAAAGGTGAACGCGCGAAACGACGAGAAGACACTGTGGGGTTCGCCCTTCAAGTTCGCGAAGTATGGTCAATGCGGAGCCGATGTGAGCGAACTCTTTCCGCACGCCGCCAACTGTGTCGATGACATGACGATCATCCGGTCGATGGTTGCCGATCAGACCGAGCACACCGCGGGCAACTACCAGATGCACTCGGGCTTCGCGATTCAGGGCCGGCCGAGCATGGGGGCCTGGATCACCTACGGGCTCGGTTCGGCGTGCAAGAACCTTCCTGGATTCGTCGTGATCGACACGGGCATGATCCCGCCGGGAGGGCTCGATCTGTTCGGCTCCGGCTTCCTCCCGGCGAGCTATCAGGGCATGCTCTTCCGCAAGGGCAAACATCCGGTGGCCGACATCGCTCCACGCGAGGCTGATCCGGCGATGCAACGCGGCAAGATCGATCTGATTCGCGAGCTCGATCGGGGCGTGACGCGCCGCTACGGTCCGGTGAGCGAGATCGAGGCCGCGATTTCGAACTACGAACTCGCGTTCCGCATGCAGTCGGAAGTGCCCGATCTGCTCGACTTCTCGAAGGAATCGGAGGCGACGCGCAAGCTCTACGGAATCGGCGAGACGGATACGGACGAGTTCGGACGCGCCTGCCTGGTCGCCCGCCGGATGGTCGAGCGCGGAGTCCGGTTCGTGGAGTTGCTGTCACCCCGGCGGCAAGGCGCGGATCGCTGGGATCAGCATGGGTCGCTCGTCAAGGGTCACGGCATGAATTGCAAGGCGACCGACCAGCCGATCGCGGCGCTGATCAAGGACTTGAAGTCGCGCGGCATGCTCGACTCGACGCTGCTCGTTTGGGGCGGCGAGTTCGGACGCACCCCAACACGGCAAGGCTCGGCGGATCGCGGTTGGGGCCGCGATCATCATCCCTTCGGCTTCACGATGTGGATGGCTGGCGGCGGCGCGAGACGGGGCCATGTGCACGGCGCCACCGACGAGTTCGGATACTTCTCTGTGGAGAAGAAGGTCCATGTGCATGACCTGCACGCGACGATCCTGCATCTGCTGGGGCTCGACCACAAACGGTTGACCTATCCGTTCGGCGGCCGCCAGATGCGGCTGACGGATGTGCACGGCAATGTTGTCCGCGAGTTGCTCGCCTAGCAGTTCGCGAGAGTTGACGCTCGTCTCCGCCCGCCGCTATGATGGTCGATGCAACATCGCCTCGAGCGGACAGGCAGTGCCGGTTCGTTCGGGAAATTTCAAGGAGTACAGTCATGGGCCCGTTGGGCTGGCAAGAAACGATCTTCATCTTCATCCTTGCCTTGCTCATCTTCGGACCGAAAAAGCTTCCGGAGCTGGGCAAGACCATCGGCAAGGCGATGACCGAGTTCCGGCGTGCTTCTTCCGAACTCAAGTCCACTTGGGACCGGGAGATGAATGCGCTGGAGAAGGAAACGGAGTCGGTCAAGGAAGTCACGCAGACGTACGACAACCAAATTCAGAACTCGTACGATGACGGCTATTCCTACTACGATTCCGGGTATGAATACGGCCAGGACGCGAACACGAGTTCGACTTCCACGCCGGATTCCACTGTAAGCGCTTCCGCAATTCAGGACGCCGAACAGACAGCGAAGGCCATCGAAGGCGCTTCCGCGACACCTACCACCGAATCCGCTCCCGCCGCTGTGGCAACCGCCGAACCGGCTCCAGGGGCGAACGGGGACGCCAATCCCAAGACCGGGGCGGGTGAAGCGAAAGCCTGATCGATGCGCTTGGCGCAACGGCATACCGAATGAGCGTGGAAGACAACAAACAGGGGAATACTGCCCCGGAGTCCGCCAGTCCGCCGCCTTCCCAAGCGGAAGGAACGGTTTATCACGAACAGACCACCGATTCCTCGGGTGCCTACGACACCTATCACGATGACTACGGCTACGGCGAGCCGCACCATGACTCGCCGTCCACTTCCTTGACCACTACGGCGGAGGCGCCAGCGCCCGCGGCGTCTGAGCCGCCACCGCCGCCTCCACCGTCTTCCGCGTCGGCGGAAGAAGAGCCGGACGCGGACGAGGGGATGCTACGGATGTCGTTCCTCGAGCACCTCGAGGAGTTGCGCCTTCGCCTCATCCGGGCATTGACGGGCATGGGTGTCGCCTTTGTCGCAAGCCTGGCGTTCGCCACTCAGGTTTGGGAGGCGCTCCAGAAGCCCGGAGTGGAAGCGTTGAAGCACGCGGGCGCCACGGATCCGCGGTTGTTCATGACCACCCCCACCGAGGCGTTCTCGATCATCTGGGTCAAGATTCCGATTCTCGCTTCACTCTTCATCGGCTCACCATGGATCCTGTATCAGGTCTGGGCCTTCATCGCGCCCGGGCTGTACAAGCATGAGCGCCGCTGGGCGGCGCCGTTCGTGATTACCGCGGCCAGCCTCTTCGTCATCGGCGGGTTGTTTGCCTACTACGTGGCGTTCCCGCTCGGGCTCGCGTTCCTGTTGGGAATCGGTACCGGCAGCAATCTCGGAACCGTGATTACCATCACCGAGTACTTCGATCTGTTCTTCAATGTCGTTCTCGGACTGGGCATCGTCTTCGAACTGCCGGTGCTGATCTTCTTCCTCTCGCTGTTGCGGATCGTGACCCCTGCGTTCCTAATGCGGAACTCGCGGTACGCGATCCTGGCGATCGTGATTCTCGCGGCGGTGATCACGCCCACGCCGGACGTGATCAACCTGATGCTGATCTCGGTGCCGATGATCGTGCTCTACTTCAGCGGCGTGCTCGCGAGCTATCTGCTTTGGCTGAGCCGGGAGAATAAGAAGTTCCCATGGATGCTGATCCTGCTCGGGCTGTTCGGAACGGCTGCTGTGGCCGCCGGCTTCCTCTTCGCGGCGGTGCGCGTGTATGGCTTCCGGATCGTCGATCACTGGCCATACCTCGTGAAGTAAGGGGGCTGAGCGGGCCCGAGCCCATCGCCGACTCTCACGGGAGGCGGCAAAACGCTGGAAGAATTCCCAGAGATTCGTCGACCGGTGTGGCGCCGCAATGTGTCACCTGTGTTGCCATGACCCGAACGGCCGGGGCAGGCACGGAGTCCGTAGTCTGGCATCCTGATTGCTGAGCGAAAGGGAACCAGGAGGATTCAACGAATGCGCAAACTCCCCACGGTCCCGGTATTGATTCTGGCAGCGCCACTGTTTGCCGCCGAGATCACCGAGATCGGCGAACGAGCCTTCCACGTGGTGCTCTCGGGCTCGGACCGCGAAGCATCGATTCCCAACCCGGACGGGCTCGACGTCTTCATCACCAGCGCCAAAGGCAAGGTGTGTTGGGATCCGGACCGCCATCCTGACACCGGTTGCACCGGTCCGGGTGGGAGTAACATTGCCGCTTCGGACGGATTCATCGATCCGAACCGTCCGGCGGGTGCGCTGGTCTCCCGGACCGAGGGCGGGCGCACGCGGCTGATGGTGAACGATCGCGACGCCGATGAGGCGTTCGCAACCAACACGGGCAATTTCGAATTCGACGTGTTTCTGGCTCCGCGCGAAGCGGTGGAGAGCGGCGGACGCGAGTGGATTCGAAACAGCCTCGTCCGCCTGGAAGCCGCCGAGCCGGGGCGCGGAATCGCCGATCTGGAGGCTGTGCGCAAGATGGTGGGAAACGCGCGGATCGTGGCGCTCGGCGAGGCGACGCACGGCACGCGCGAGTTCTTCCAGCTCAAGCACCGGATCCTCGAATTGTTGGCCTCCGAGGGCGGGTCCCTCGTGTTCGCGATCGAAGGGAACATGCCCGAGGCTTATCGGCTCAACGACTATGTGCTGAATGGGACCGGCGATCCGGTGGCGCTGATGCGACAAAACCTGTTCGGTATCTGGCAAACGGAAGAGGTGCTCGAACTGATCCGGTGGATTCGCGAGTACAACGTGTCGGGCCGCGGCAAGATCCAGTTCACCGGATTCGACATGCAACAGCCGACGTTACCCGCGCTGATCGCCAAGCAGTTCGCCACGCGGGCCGATCCGGAACTGGTGCCCGATCTCGACCGGTTCCATGGAGAGGTGCAGAAGCGCATGATCGACCTGTTTGCCTTTTACGGAAACCCACAGGCGCCAACCGGTTTGGCGACCGCGTCTTTCCCTGTGGCGGCGGCGCCCGAAGGAAAGCGCATCCGTTTCAGCGGGTATATCAAAACGCAGGACGTCCATCGCGGACAGGCCAGCTTGTGGTGGCGGGTGGTGGCCGGCGGCCGGACGGTGATCAACGAAACGATGGCCGGACGTGGCGCGACGGGGAGCAGCGACTGGAAACGGTACGAGATCGACGTGACGATGCCCGCAGGGGCCTCGATCATCAACTTCGGTGTCATGCACGCCGGAAATGGCACTGCTTGGTTCGACAACCTCGGCGTCGAAGTCGACGGAGTGCCGTTCATCGACGACCAGATCGACTTCGATTTTGAATCCGGGAGTCCGCGAGGGTTCAGCATCTCAGGCTCCTCGTTCGCGGCATCGGTCGACAATGCCGAGGCACAGCGGGGAAAGCAGAGCCTGCGCTTGCGCCTCAACGGATTCTTGCCCTACTCCGAAGTACTATCGGGTTGCGCGGCGATCGTCGAGCGGATGGAGGCCAATCGCGCATCGTATCTGTCGCAAGGCATCTCGGCGGCTGAGACCGAGTGGGGCATTCAGAACGCCCGCCTGGTCTGGCAATTCATGGCCTTCCTGCCTTCGCTGGTGGAGCAGCGCGACAAGTTCATGGCCGACAATCTCGCCTGGATCGCCGAACAGAACCCCGAT
>CADECY010000122.1 GCA_902825945.1 uncultured Acidobacteriota bacterium | reverse complement strand
GAATCTGTTTCCCAGCAACCGCTGGACGGCGGGAGTGCCTGACGCTGTGGGCAACATTCAGAATGATGGCAAAAGTGTGCTCCTGTATGACGTGGAGGGGCGCCTGTACCGGAGTACTCGCACAATTCAGGGTACGGCCTTCGAGGAGATCCAGTATTACGACGGGGACGGGCGGCGTGTGCGGCGGGAGACGAAGTCGGGGCCGGCGGGGACGCTGACGACGAAGACGACCACGGTGTACGTTTACGATGCTTCGGGAGCGCTGGCGGCGGAGTATGGGACGGGTGGTCCGCAGGTGACGGGTCTGCGGTATCTGACGGTGGATCACTTGGGGAGTACACGGCTGATGACCGATTCGGCGGGCGCGGAAGTGGACCGGCATGATTTCCTGCCGTTTGGGCAGGAATGGCCAGAGCGGCCGGTTGTGCTGAACACGTTGTTCACCGGCAAAGAACGGGACTCGGAGACGGGCCTCGATTACTTCGGTGCGAGGTACATGTCGAGCGCGCAGGGGAGGTTCACGAGTCCGGACGCGCCGTTCGTGGATCAGCATGCCAGCGACCCGCAGAGTTGGAATCTTTACGGATACGTGAGGAACAACCCGCTCAAGTTCACGGACCCGGATGGAAGGGTGTGCTTCTTTGGAATCGGGAACACGTGTCACGAGGATGTCAACCCCCCGCCCCCGCCTCCGCCGCCGAAGCCACCCGCGATGGGGCCCAACGGGGCGGCGGCTGTGCCACCGAACGGCACAGCGACGCAGGGCCAGTCCGCTACGTTCACAATTACCGTTCACAACCGGAGGGCCGATATCCCTCTTGGTGGTACCCTCAGTTCGTTGGGGATTAACCATCAGTACATTAGCACGAGTACTGGCGTTGTCGCGGGAATGGGAACTCAGCAAGGAGTTCCGCAGTCCGATGCTCCGGGTGTCCAAACCGTTGTCGTAGACCATGCTGGGCAGCTATCGGACTCTTCGACCACCTATACCAACGTTGACGAGGGAGCCGCCATGAGCTATCTCGTAGTCGGACAGCCGACAGGACGATGGATCCCTCCGATCAACGCTTGCAATACGTTCTGCAGCAGCGTTGTTAGAAACTCAACTCCGCATGATGTTGTTACCCGCGAGTGGAATTCCTATCCATTAGGCCCCTACATGTCATATCGGCCAGTCGTCCACAAGAATGTTGTCGTCTATTCGGATGGAAGCATACGGAAGCCGGGGAACAAGAGATGAGGAATCTGAGTCTCCATTGGAAAGCTATCGGTCTTGTGGTGCTGGGACTGGTTGAGGTCTTCAGTATTTATCAGACACTGTTCTGCCTTTGGATGGTGTCTCACCCCGTCTATCAGTCGCAGTACTGGCGTGAAAAGCTCGAATTGCGGGTAGCGACTACAGCCATATTGGGCTTCGCGTTTATCACGCTAGTGACCCGGGAAGTTTTCTTATGGCGGAAGAGACCCAGCTAGAATCGTCACACTGGGTACTTCTTCCTGGGCTGGACGGTTCGGGGCGTTTGTTTGCAAATCTGGTTCGCCACCTTCCGATGGGAGCCGCCGCAACGGTTGTGAGGTACCCGAGCGATCGGAGAACCAGCGCCTCAGATCTCATGGAGATCATCGAAGCCTCATTGCCCAAACCGGGTCGTTCATCTTGGTGGCGGAGTCGTTTTCAGGCCCGTTGGCATTGAGGGTGCTTTCGGCGTCTCCAACAAAACCCGCAGCGGTTGTTCTCTGCGCATCATTTGTGGACTCTCCCGTAAGCGGTGCATTGGCGCTCCTGGCATGCCTGAGCGCTCCTCTGCTGATCAGAATTCACATTCCGTCGTGGCTTATTGAGCGCTATCTAACTGGGCCCGCGCCGCGCGAGTTGATAGACGAATTTCGGCGAACAATAAGAAGCATGTCCTCGTCAGCACTGGCAAGCCGCTTCGAAGTACTGAACGCAATTCGGCAAACATCACCTCCAGCACGCTTGGCCCTGCCGATTCTATACATCCGGGCGACTAAGGATCGTGTCGTTCGAAGGAGCGAGGCCTGCAGAGTCTTACGTTCCTATCCGCACACGGTCATCCGTGACATCAAGGCGCCACATTTTGTACTTCAGGCTTTCCCGGACGCGGCGGTCCATATTGTCCTAAAGTTCTTAGGGGAAATCGCAGCGCGAGCATGACGTGCTAAATTCTGGCCGCCTCATTCCTCGTCTCGGGAGGCAATCACCCACCTTACCGCGCGAATAGGCCAGGACGGAGGCGGGCGCGCCAGCGACCGCCCCTCGGACCGGCCTGCGCGGATCAAACGCGGCGCGGGCGGCGGAAGCCGCGCGCGACACTGCCCCCTACGAGGGGGCAACGGGGGTGGACCAACAATCGCCACCGGCGCGCGATCAAGGGCCGATGACATCAATTCCGCGTTATCGGATGCGCCGCGCGCATCGCGCGCGGGGACCGGCTTGCCGGCGCTTCGGATAACGTCGCAATCATGTCATCGCAACGCGCCGGTTTTCCACCCTGCCGGAGGCCAATCCAACCAATGCCCGGTGACGCCCGGCCAGCCGGGCGATGAGCCCGGGGGACGGCGGCCCGCTCCTTCTCTTCGGACTCGCGGTGAAGTCCGGTCAGCGGTAGGCGTCCTTGCGGTTCTTGACGGTGTGGATACGCAAAGTCTCGGGGTGCTCTTCGGTGAAGCGGACGCGGTGATCGCCGACACGAAGGCGCTTCTCGCCTTACTTGCCCTCGATCTCCTTCACATTACCCGAACCGTGCTCGGCCAGGCGGTGGATCGCCAGGAGGATGTTCATGGCGATGTGCCGCGGGATGGCGCGGATGTCGGCTTTGGCTTCTTCGGAAATGATGATCCGCTTCAAGCGGCGGGTTCCTTGCCGGCATTGCGGATCTGATTCATGGTGAAGCCGAGATCGGCGACAACCTGCTCGAAGGGAATCCCCTCGTTGTGCTGGAACCACGCCTTGGAGCGGGCGACGGCGGCTTCTTCTTCCGGGCTGATCTCTTCGTCTTCTTCGTCGTCGTGGACCATGACTTCGAGCAGTTGAACCACGGCGGCGAGCTTGCCGGGGTTCAGTTGCCCGATGAGATCGTGAGCTTTGGCTTCGAGCGCTTCAATGGCGGCCATTCTGTTCTCCCTATACCCGGCGTGGCGCGGTCACGGCGGCTAAAGAATTGATCAAACGGATGACGGCGCGCTGATCCTTCTCCGGCAACTGCGTGACCACTTGGAACCTTTTCCACAAACGGCGGGTTTCGGAATCCTCCTCGCTCGCCATCAATGCCGCCTTGGGGGGCGGTTTCAATCCCAGCAACTCATCGGCGGAGACCTGGAGGGCCTGGGCCAACTCGATGACCACGGATGAAGGCGGAACACCGTCGTCGCCGTTCTCGTAGTAGGAGATCGAGCGTTGCGTGGTACCGGCTGCTTCGGCGAGTTGGACCTGGGTCAAGCCGCGAGCCTCGCGGAGCGCAGTGAGACGGGGGCCGAAGCTGGCGTCCTCTTTTTTCTTGCGTGGCATCTCATGGGCGATTGTAAGGCCGGAATCGCAGATGGGCCTGAAGCTTGGATAGTGAGACACTCATTGTGAATGCTCTCATGGACGGTATATTCTGGTCAACAGGCATACGACGCGAGGGCGTTGCCTCTTGACAGGTTGTTTGGAAGGAGCCCGTTTTCATGGCGAGAATTCCCGGCGTAGAGATCGAGCGGCTCAAGAAGGAAGTGGCGATCGAGCGGTTGTTGACAGGGTTCGGGGTGGAGTTGAAGCGGCACGGGCGGAACTCATCGGCACGTGCCCGGTCCATGACGACAAGACGCCAAGCTTGATCGTGTCGCCGAACACGAATCTGTGGCGCTGCCTGGGTGCTTGCCACGTGGGAGGCTCGACCGATCATTCTTCTTTTGGCCGCTGGCGAACCGCGTGTCGTCAAGAAGGGAACCACGGCGAACTGGAAGCGCCGTTGAGCGCCGAGGCCGGCGGCCAGGAGGCACTCGAGCAAGCCGTCGCGTTCTATCACGACACGCTGAAGGAATCGCCGAAGCGTCGCGCTATCTGCAGCCGCGGGGGCTGACTCACCCGGAGATGATCGAGCGTTTCCAGATCGGCTTTGCCAATCGCACGCTCGGCGGTTGCGGCGGCTCGGCAACATTCGCGACTCCGGCCATGAACACTTCGTGGGGTCTGTGGTGTTTCCGGTGATCTCGCCCGCCGGTGAAGCGACAGAGATTTACGGGCGGAAGATCACGCCGGGGCTGCGCATGGGGACGCCATTGCACACGTAGTTGCCGGGTCCGCATCGCGGCGTGTGGAACGAAGAAGCGCCCATGGCATCGAAGGAAATCATCCTGCGCGAGTCGATCAACGACGCCCTGATGTTCCGAGGCACGGCGTTAAAGTGTGTCAAGCTCGGCATCGGATCGCATCGCGTGCTGTTTCCTCACGGCGCGGACGCCAACGACTACGGACGCACCGGCGGAAGCCTCGCCGTGTTTCCTCACGGCGCGGAGTGGCAGTCGAAGAGCGAAGCGGCGCCGGGCCCGTCATTCCTTTAGCTTTAGCCGCCGATCCGCAGGCGACGGTCAACGAGGACGAGATCATGCGCGTGAACGTGCTGGTCTCTGGTGGCGGCGCCGCCGAGACACTGCACGTCAAGGAAGACGTGATCCGGGAAGCATCTGGCGCAATGGGCGGATGCGGGCCGTCTTCGGCGGGAAGCCGCGAAGCCTCTCTCTTGCCGAGGTGCCCTACCGCAGTTTGCCATCCTTCCACTCGAAGTGCTCGAGCAACCCGAAGGCGAACAGCTCCGGATACTTGTCCACGGTCAAATCCTTCTCCAAAATCTCGCGCAGGCTGCCGAACGAATCATGCGTCACGACATCCTTGATCGCGGCGGGATCGAGCCCCTGGGCGACCGCGGCGATCAGGCTGGTCCGCGGGCCATAGGCGATCACCTTTACCGGACGCTTCGCCCAGCGCGCCGCGGCTAGCACCTGGCTCGCCTGCAAGCCGAGGGGCCGCTCGCCGAGCGAGGCGATGAGCATGGAGAAGAGGAAGTCGCGAGTCGCGATCTTGGATTCGCCGAAGTAGAAGGGATCCATCCCGATCACGCGGAGTCCTTCGTTGGCGAGGGCTTCGATTTGCGGCGCGACGGAGTTCTTGCCTTCGTCGGCGATGACGATCACGGTTTCGCTCGGGTGGCCCTTGGAGAGGACGACGGCGGGGACGGTCCACGCGCGATCCATGTTCAGTTTCATGTACTGCGCGTTGAGTCCGTTGCGGGACGCGCTGTCGATCCGCCACGGGTCCACTGTGAAGGTCTTCGCGCGGACGACTTGCGCGAGGGGCGCTTTCTTGCGCGGGAGTCCATCGGCGAGCTTCAACGCGATCTGGTGGAAGTCGAGATTGTTCTCCGGGAGCGGGATCCGGATCGCATCGGCCGTCCGGATGTCCGTGGTCATGGAAACGTCGCGCACGTCCATGCCGGGCAGGAACGCATCGCGCACTAGACGGTAGAAGGCCTCGCGGTTGTCGGCGTCGTAGTTGTGGCCATCTCCGTGATTGATGTGGTAGCCGAGCTTTCCGAGCGCGTTGTAGAGGCGGTAGACCGGAGTCGCGGCCTGGATCAGGGGCGCGGGTGCGTAGTCGGCACGGAAACAACATGTGTCTTTCGCGTTGTTGGCGATCACGAGGTGACGCGGGGCCATCAGCGCGGTCAGGTGCGAGTAGTCGGCGATGGCGCCGAGGTCGGATGGTGTCTGCTCGGAATCGCCCAAGTCGAGCGTGGGCCACTGGGCGCGAGTGGTGAACGACGAATAGCCGGCCAGCGGCATAGCGGCGCCGACCCGCGTATCGAGCGAGCTGAGGAAGATCGTCTGCCAGCCACCGCCGGAGAGCCCGGTCACCGCTACCCGTTTCGGGTCGGCATTGGGATGGGCGAGCGCGATATCGAGCGCGCGGCGGTGTTCGAGGAAGAAGAGCGCGATCCCGGCGGTTCCTGTCAGGTCGATCTGCGGCATCTTGTAGTGATGGAATCCGGGCGTGTTCAACTGCCCCATTCCGAACCACTCGAAGTTGACCGCGAGCACGCCCTTTTTCGCCAGATTCATGCAGCGCCACTGGATGTAGGGGGTGGAGATGCCAGTCCGCTCATGACCGTTGACGTGCAGCGTCACGGGAACTTTGCCGCTGAGTGGGAAGGGCTCGTAGATCAGTCCGCCGGTCCAGAGTCCGGGGATCACTTCGTAGCGGAACTTGCGCACCCGGTAGCCGTCGCCCTTGCCCAACTCGTCGAGCATCTCCACTTTCGTATTCGCGTCGCGCCACTTGGCTGCTTCGCCGCGGAACACCACCTCGTCGAGCACGCGCTGGCGCAGCTTGTTGGCATAGCTCTCCCATTCCGCAGCGGAGTTGAACGAAGGAACCAGAGGGACTCGCGACGCCGTGTACACCTGAACCTCCAAGAGCGCCTGTTTGGGGTCCAGAATCGGGCGCGTGACGAGAGAATCCTGCGCCAGGGCAATCGCGGCGAGGGAGGCAAGCAGTGGTATTCGCATATGGATAGCTTAGAATGAAGTCAAGGGGCACGGGCAGTTGAAAACAAATCTAGAGGAGTCTGAATGAAACGAATCTGGCTATTCTTGTTGGCTAGCGCGCTCTTGGCTGACCAGGTAACGTTGAAGAACGGTGACCGGGTGACGGGCAAGATCGTCAAGAAAGACGGGGGCGATCTCGTGGTCGCCACGGAGTTGATGGGCACGGTCACGATCCCGTGGGCATCGGTGACGGACGTGAAGTCCGATCAGGAGTTGAACGTCGTGTTGCCGGGCGACAAGTCCACCAAGGGCAAGATCGCGGTGGCGGACAACAAGCTCGAAGTAGCCGGACAGGCGGCGCCGCTGGCCGAAGTCGCGGCGATCCGCAACGAGGCCGAGCAGAAGACCTACGAGCGGCTGCTGCATCCCGGATTCAAGGATCTGTGGGCGGGCGCTTTCGACATCGGCTTGAGCGCGGCTCGCGGCAATGCCACGGCCAACACCTTCACCACGGCGTTCAACACGGCGCGTGTGACGAGGACCGACAAGACGATTCTGTACTTCAACCAGATCCACTCGACGGCCACGGTAGCGGGCGTCTCCGCGAACGTCGCGCAAGCGGTGCGCGGCGGCATAGGCTACAACAAGAACGTCAGCAAGCGGGCCTTCGTGAACATCTTCAACGACTATGAATACGACAAGTTTCAAAGCCTCGATCTGCGGTTCGTGCTCGGCGGCGGTGCCGGCTACACGGCGGTGAAAAACGAGCGGAGTCAACTCGACCTGCTCGGCGGTCTCGCCTACAACCGCGAAAAGTTCGATCGGCGGCTCCGTTCCGGCGCTCCCGACAACTACCTCGTCCGGAACTCGGCGGAGGCGTATTGGGGCGACGAGTTCACCTACAAGTTGTCGAGCGCGACGGCGCTGCGGCAGTCCTTCCGCATGTTCAACAATCTGACCAACACCGGTGCCTACCGCGTCAATTTCGACCTCGGGCTGGTGACGGCGATCCGCAAATCGATCGCCTGGCAGATCACGGTGAGCGACCGCTATCTGAGCAATCCGCTGCCGGGACGCAAGAACAACGACATTCTCTACACGACAGGGTTGCGCTTCAGCTTCGCGAAGTAGTTCACTGGTACGATGCCACGCATCGTGATTCCAGATGACGCGCCGCCGGTGATGGCGTCGAGCGCCGCCTACGGGCGGTTCCAGACGCGTCACGACATCGCGTACTTCGATTCGCTCCCCGGATCGGAGGAGAAACTGATCGAACGGTTGGGGGACGCGGAGATCGCCATCAACATCCGCTCCTCCTGCCGGTTCACGGCCGCTGTTTTCGAGGCGTGCCCGAAGCTGAAGATGGTATCGATCTGGGGTACGGGAACCGACAACATCGACCTCGCCGCCGCGCGCCGGCTGGGCGTTACCATCACCAACACTCCGGGCGTTTCGGCGCCTTCCATCGCCGAACACACGCTCGCTCTATTGCTCGCGGTGGCGCGCAAGATTCCGAAGATCGATGCGCAGGTGCGCGATGGGAACTGGCCTCGCGGAAGCATGACGCTTCTCCATGGAAAGACGGTGGGCGTGATCGGGCTCGGGGCGATCGGACTGCGCTTTGCCCGGCTCGCGGCGGGCATCGGCATGAACGTCATCGCGTGGACGATGAACCCGCGCGACCTCGGCGTGCCGCTGGTTTCGCTCGACGAGTTGCTCGAAACGTCGGATGTGGTGAGCCTGCACCTGCGCCTCTCCGATGACACCCGCTCGTTCCTCGGCCGCGACCGGATCGCGAAGATGAAGCGCGGAGCGCTGCTGGTCAACACCGCCCGGGGACCGATCGTGGACGAGGCGGCGATGATCGACGCGCTCCAGTCGGGTCAACTCGCGGGCGCCGGACTCGACGTGTTCGACATCGAACCGCTGCCCGGTGGCCATCCGCTTACGACACTGGACAACGTGGTGCTCTCGCCGCATTGCGCGGGGATCACGCCCGAAGTTCTCGAGGCCGGACTCGCGCTGTCGCTCGAAAACGTGGAGAAGTATCTGGCGGGTTCGCCCCAGCACCGCGTCGCGTAGCGGGCTACAGGCGGTTGATCAGGCTCGCGACGTATCCGCCGCCGAATCCGTTGTCGATGTTGACGACGGTCACGTTGCTCGCGCAGCTATTCAGCATGCCGAGCAAGGCGGCGAGGCCGTTGAAGCTTGCGCCGTAGCCGACACTGGTGGGAACGGCGATCACCGGACATCCGACCAAACCACCGACCGCGCTCGGCAGCGCGCCTTCCATTCCCGCGCAGACGACCGCGACGCGGGCCGAGTGGAGACGGTCGCGATTCGCCATGAGCCGGTGGATACCAGCGACCCCGATATCGTGAATGAGGTCGATCTCGTTGCCCATGACTTCCGCGGTGAGTTGCGCTTCCTCGGCGACGGGGATGTCGCTAGTACCGGCGCAGACGATCGCGATCTTGCCCTTGCCGTGGATCGTCTTGTCACGCCACACGCGCAGCACGCCCGACATCGGGAAATACTCGGCTTCCGGGAAGCGCGCCACGACCATCTCCGCCGTGCGCGGCTCGGTTCGCGTGGAGAGCAGATTGCTCGACCGCTCGAGCACCTTGGTCGCGATTGCCAGGAGATGTTCAGGCGCCTTGCCCTTGCCGAAAATCACCTCCGGCATTCCGTGGCGAATCGCGCGGTGGTGATCCACCTTGGCGAAACCGAGATCCTCGAACGGCATGTGGCGCATACGCGCCATCGCATCGTCGATCCCGATCTCGCCATCGCGAACCTGTTCGAGCATCGACTTCAGTGCGGAAGCATCCATGAGCTTCCAGGATAGCGTGGCTCAACGGCGGCAGGTCACCAGTTGCAGCAAATGGGCCGGTTTTTCGCGCCAACCGAGCCGGTCCATCAGCCAATGGTCGTAGCGATCATACGGGGTGAATCCTTCGGTGACGCATGTGCGGGTCTTGGCGAGTTCGCGGTCGAGCGCGTCATTGACTCGCCCCCATGACCGGTCCAGGGAACCTCGGATGTGGAACACGACGGCGTCATCATCGCGAATCTGGCTGACCGTCCGCTCATCCGCAACCCTCGCGGAGCGAAGGTGAGTAGGAAGCTTCGGCCAAACAGGGCTGGTGTCGATCGAGTGGATGTCGATGAGAACGATGCCGCTCTTCGCATTCTCGACGCGCCGTACGATTTCGCCGAATGGGACGAGGTAGCCCTTGTTGAGGAAATGAGACCTATCGAAGTAGTTGGCGATGGCGATCGCGTCGAGGAACAGGATCGCCACCGCCGAGGCTCGCGCCAATCGGGGATAAGCGCCGCGGCCAGAAGCCACCAGGATTGCATAGAAGGGCACCACGAACAGCAAGCGCGCTGGAACGAGAGCGAAGATCAACACACGCGAGACGAGCAGATACCCCGCGGCGGCCGCCGCCGAGAATGCGAGCACCAGTCCGCGATTCCGCGCGGCAGCATGCCAGGCGAGCAGGAGCCCGATGGCGCTGAGTGGAAGCCCGGCCGCGATCCAGGGCAACGGCAAGGTCTCTCCGAAATGCCACGACACCCACGTATAGGCGAGACGTAGCGGATGTTCGGCGGCGTGGCCGCCGAACACCAGATAGCCGTGGCTGCCGAGTTCGCGGGAAGCGGTGGCGAACACCGTCGCGATCCACGGAGAAAAAGCGGCGGCCACGGTCGCCCCGTAGGATCCCGCATCGCGCCAGCGACCCAGCATGAGCAGCCTGCCGCCCACCAGGACCAGCAAGCAGAAGCCGGGAATGTAGTGTACGTAAAGAACCAGGGCCGCGAGCAGGCCCGCGCGCACGAACCGTCGCGATTCGAGCGCCTTCTCCGCGCTCCTCACCGCGATCAAGAAGACCAGGAACTGCAGGCCGTAGGATCTCGCCATCCTCCCGTACAAGAGCGCGAACGGCGACAGCGCCCAGGCAATCATCACCCATCGCGCGGCGGCTCGATCCGGAAGCCGGCGCAGAAACAGGCCCCAGAACGCGCCTGCCGCCCCGAGCATGACTAGTGCCGACAGCAGCCGCGCCGACACGAGCGGATCAGCAATGGGCACGGCGCGCAGCCACAACCACACGAGCCAGAAGTATCCTGGCGGGTGCCGGTCCGCCGCCACTATCGGGGCGATTCGGTCGAACGCCCCCAGGCACGCGTCGAGCGTGAACTGTTCGTCACCCCAGACCGGCAACAGATCGAGCTGGAAGAGGAACAGGCATGCCTGTAGCAGCAGGCATGCCGCGACCTTCATTTCATTACCAAAGCAGGCGCAGAACGAGTTCGGTCTGCCGGCTCAGATTCGCCTGGGAGAAGATGCGCCCAAACGTGCCCACGGCCCCGACCGTCGTGTTGGGGCCGCTGAAAACCGGATGGTTCATCAGATTGAAGCTCGACGCGCGCAGATTCAGCTTCACGCGCTCGGTGATGGGGAACTGTTTGGTCAGCGTGAGATTCACGTTGTTCATGCCCGGATTCCGGACCCACGGCGTCCGTCCGGTGAGGTTGCCGAACGTGTACGGGGCCGGCTGCGCGAAGGCCGCGGTGTTGAAGTAGGCGTTGAGCCGCTGCACGATCGGCTGATCGAACCCGGCGGTGGGATTGCCCGCCAGATTCGGCCGCTGTCCACCAGCGCCCGCGAGGAACAGGTTGCCGGTCTGCAGCCCGTAGGTGAGCGCGAATCCGTCTTGGTAGGTATTGAACACCGCGAGGTTCCAATGTCCCAGTGCGATATCGACCGCCTTGGGCGAATTGTTGAGGAACTTCTTGCCCCGCCCGACCGGCGTGTCCCAGGAAGCGGTCACCGTCAGGCGCTGGGGTACGTCGAACGCCGCGACCGTGCGCTCGATCCGGCGATCGTAGAAATTCTGGATCGGGCCGAGGTCGGAGAGGTTCTTCGAATACGTATAGGCGATGAGCGTCGACAAGCCGTGCCATAGCCGTTGCTCGAACTTCGCCTGCAGCGAATGATAGATGCTGTTGCCGAATGTCGGCAGATTCCGCGTGATGTTCTGGAACTGCGGATACGGGCGCAGCAACTGCTGACGCTGAATCGTCCGGCCCGCCAGCGGACCCGCGGTGATCACGCCGAAGAACGGATTGGGCACCACCTCGAGCAGCCCGGCGCCGAGCGACAGGTTCGACGGATTCACCTGGTTGAGGTTCTCAGTGATGTTGTTGCCGATTGAAACCTCGGACGTCAGGTTGATGCCGCGGCTGCCGATGTAGCCCACCTGCAACAGCGACTTCGAAAAGACCTCGCGCTGGATGTTGAGGTTCCAGGTGTGGAGCTTCGGCGTCACATCGCTCGGATCCACATATCCGATGTTCTGACCGGCGAGCGTGGCCAGTCCGTTGCGGTTGCCCACGGCGGGAAGGAGCCCGGTGGGGAATGGGTTGCTCAGACGATCCTTCGGCGTAATGCCATCCTCCGATGTGACCACGGTGGTGGTGGTGGAGAATCCGACCGCGTCGACCGAGCCAACGTTCGGTACGAAGTGGAGCGCGTAGCCGCCGCGGAAGATCGTCTTGGGAGTGAGCGAGTAGGCGAAGCCGATGCGGGGCGCGAAGTTGTTGCGGTCCGGGTTGTAGATGCCGCGAGGAAGCCCGCCCTGATTGGCGTAGAGCAGTCCGCCGCGAAGCTGCAATCCAGGCACCTGCACCGGGCTCTGCGCGTTGTAGGCGAAGCCGCGGGTGGTGCGGTCATAACGCTCCGTGCGGGGCGTTTCATATTCGTAGCGAAGGCCGAGGTTCAGCGTCAGGCGCGTCGAGACGCGATAGTCGTCCTGAATGAAGAAGCCATAGTACTTGTTGACGATCGACAGGCCGGTGTTGTTTTCGAGCGATCCACCGCTCGGCATGCCGAGCAGGAAACTGGCCATCGGGAAACCGGCGTTGGCGGGCGGCGCCGCGGCGTTCGGACCACTCGTCCAGGCATTGTTGAACGAGAACGTCCCAGACGGGTTCGTGTTGCGGAAGAAGTGTCCGTAGAGCAGCCGGAGGTCAGCGCCGTACTTGAAGACATGCTTTCCCTGCTGCCGGGACACGTTCGCCTGCAACGTGTAGCTGTAGCCGGGATCCTGAATCAGGGGGCTACCGGCCAAGCCCTGGAACTGCTGCACGCCAATCGTGGGGAACGCCTTGCGCTGAACGAGATTGATGTACTGGTTGCCGAAGCCGAGCGAAGCAAGGTCGTAGCCGTCGGACCACGGCACGTTGTCCTCCTTTGCTTTGACGAATCCCAGACGCACATCGAGCGTGGTGCGATTGGAAACCACCATCGTATTGCCCCACGAGAATCCGAGGTGCGGACGGTGGACGTTGTTGCGCCCGGGAGTGGCGATGCCTTCAAACTCGTGCGGGAAAATCAACACGCCCTGGCCCTGATTCAGCCGGAAGAACGTATTGAACCTGTCGCTGAAGCGGTGATCGATCTTGGCGACGAACGTGTCGTAGCTGCGCGGCCACTTCGCCGAGAACTGGAAGTTGCCGACCCACGGCTGCGCCGCGTTCGACACCGGACGATTCGGCGCGGGATAAAAGGGCATGATCTTCTGCGCCACCGGATCCTGCCGGGTGGGCGGAATGATGTTGCCCACGAACGGAGTGCGGATTCCGTTCGCGACGGAAAACGGGTCGTACAGCACCGCGGCCACTTCGGAGAAGTCACCGGTGCGCATCTTCGCCGTGGGGACCGACGCCGTTCGATCCAGTCCGTTGCCCTCGCGCGCTCCCTCGTAGGAGGCGAACCAGAAGGTGCGGTTGCGGCCGTCGTACATCTTCGGGAAATAGACTGGACCGCCGGTCGCGACTCCGAACGTATTCGCCGAGAACGCGGCCAGCTTCGCTCCCGCGCCACGCGCGAAAAACTGATTGGCGTCGAGCCGCGAGTTCCGCAGGAAGTTGTACATCGTGCCGTGGAAAGCGTTCGTACCGGATTTGATCACGATATTCGTCGCCGAACCGCCGGAGCGTCCGAACTCGGCGGGCACTGTTCCCACCTCGAGTTTGAACTCGGCGATCGAATCGACCGCAGGCACCCATTGCGAGATGTTGACGCCGCGATTCACGTTCACCGTGTTCGACGCGCCATCGACGAAGACATCGGTGGCGGCGACGGGTCCGCCGTTGGCCGAAAACAGCACGTTCGTGATCGTGTCGTTGGGGCGCGTGTCTTCGCCGTAGCGATTGTTCACCACGCCGGGAGTCAGCGTGAACATGAACAGGCTGCTGCGGCCTTTGAGCGGCAGATTGTCGCGGATCTCCTGGCGGAGCGCGGTTCCGAGGCTGGTCGAGTCCGGCTCGACCACGGCGACATCGGCGACCACCGAAACCGTTTCCGACGTGTCGCCGAGTTGGAGCTGAACGTCCTCGCGCAGCGTCTGTGTGGTGGCGAGCGTGATGCCCTTCCGCTCGAGGGTCCGGAAGCCCGCCGCCCGGATCGTGAGTGAATAGTTACCGGGCGTCACGAACTCGAACAGGTACAGCCCGCTCTCGCCGGATGTCGCCGTACGTTCGGCGGCCGTGTCAGTGTTCTTGAGCGCGATAGTGGCGCCGGAAACGGCGCCCCCGGTTGGATCGGTCACGTTTCCGGAGATGGTTCCCCGGAAGTCCTGCGCGAGCAGGAATGTTGAAGAGAGCAACAGGGCCAGTAGTAGGCGTGGCATAAGGTATCCCCGAAACAAGGCGAGTATGCAGACGTGGCGGCTCCTTCTTAGGAGCGAACCATTGGCTACGCCATTATACCTCCCCGATGTTTTGAACCAGGAGCCGCGAATTTGTTCGAGCGCCCTCGGCTCTGCTATTCTGCTCGCATGCCGGACACAGTCTTACCTGTGTCGGTCGCCGCCACACCCCGCGTCCTGTGGGTCGAACTGACCTCCAGGTGTCCATTCGATTGCATCTTCTGCTCCCGCAAGCTCCGCCGCGGTTCGGGCGAGCATATGCCGTTCGCCGTCTATGAAGCGCTGATCGGTTCTCTGCGCGATCCGCGAACCGTAGTGCTGAACTATTCGGGCGAATCCACCGTGCATCCGGATCTCATTGCAGCGATCGGATTGGCGCGCGGGGCGGGAGCCTTCGTCGAGCTCGTCTCCGCGCTCGCCCATGTTCCGAACCGGATGCTGGCGCCGCTGGCGACAAGCGGGCTCGGCAGGCTGACCGTCTCCTTTCACGCCATCGAACCAGTAGCCTTCCGGGAGATCTATCGCCATGCTTCCGTTGAAGCCCTGCGAGAGCGACTCTCGGAGCTGTGCTCGCTGACCGAGAGCGTTTCCGGCGCGCCCACGATCGACATCGGCTTCGTCGCCATGCGGCGCAACCTCGATCAACTCGCGCCCGTGGCGGAGTACTCGGCGAGGCTGGGAATCAAGGACGTGCTGCTGTTCCCAGTGATGCGCCGCGACGAGATTCCGGTCACCTTCGGCGAAGAACTCTCCGCGCCGGCCACGCCCACCGAGGCGTTCCGGGCACAGGTGCGTGAGACAGTCGCGGAGGCGCGGAGGCGAGTTCCCGAGTCGCGATTCACGATCTGTAACCCGCTCTTCGAGGAGGGTGGCAGGCATTTGGACCGCGTGCCGCGAACTTATCCGTGGCCGTTGCCGGAAGGCGCGGCGATCCAGACGTGCGAGCAGAATCCATTCGAAACAACCCATGTCCTCGCGAACGGCGATGTCGTCGCCTGCGAGGTGCTCGACCGCTTTCCGCTGGGCAACCTGCACCATCAATCGATGGAGAGCATCTGGAACAACGGCGCCTACCGGCGGTTTCGCGAACGCTACCAAAGCGGCGATATACCCGAATGCCGGAAGTGCGTTTGGAAGAAGGCCTGGTATCCGGCCCCGCTCGAATCGCGCATTCTCGCGCGAACCGGTGGCAGCGCGCAGCTCCTGCACGGATGGCACGAGGCGGGAAGCGAGGCCATCGTATGGAGTTCGCAACAAGCCGCCGCGATCTTGAAGGCAGAACCCGGCTCCACGACTTTGCACGTGTGCGGCGCCCTCCCTCCCGGGCCGGCCGGACAACCCAACCGCCTCGACATCACGTGCAACTCGCGAGAGATCGGCAGTGTCACCAATCCGTGGGGTGAAAACATGCCGTTCGGCCTCGATTTCCAGATCCCCAGCGAAGCGGGCACGCCATGGAATCTCGGCTTTCGCACCAGCTACGTCTGCCGGCCCCGCGAGCGCGGCATGGGAGACGACCAGCGCGACCTCGGCTTCGCGCTCTCGCTCGCGGTGTCCAAGCCGCCGCCGCGCGCCGAACCATCCGCGGCTCGATGGGCCGCGATCGAGAGGGCACGGCGTTGGATCGATTGGGCGGACACGCTCGGACGCAAGCTCCCTCGGGCCCGATACGCTCCCGGTCCGGCGCGAACCGGAGTGTCGATCCTCATCCCCGAGCGCGGCAACCCGGACGAACTGGCGGAATCGCTCGCCAGCGCCTTCGAGGCGTGCGGCGCGATCATTGAACCGTGGGAGATTCTCGCCGTCGTGAACGGCTCTCGCGCCGAAGCCTACGATCCGTTGCGGCGGCGATTCCCCGGTACCCGGTGGATCTTCCGAAGCGAGCCGCTCGGCTACCATGGCGCGGTTCATCTCGGATTGCTCCGGGTCCGCCACGGCTGGACCTATCTGCTGAACAACGACGCCGCGATGCGGAACGATGCTCTGGCCAAGTTGCTGCCTCTGCGCGGCGACGATGTGTTCGCCATCTCCTCGCAGATCTTTTTCAAAGACACCGCGCGCTTCCGCGAAGAGACCAACCTATCGGCGATGCAGGTGGAAGACGGCTTGGCGTCCGTGCATGACGTCATCCCCGAGTCCAACTCCGTCTCGGACTCGGCGTATGCGGGCGGCGGGGCCTCTTTGTTTCGCACTTCCCTGCTGGGAGAGTTCGTGCGCGATTCGCGCCCCTACTCGCCGTTTTATTGGGAAGACGTCGAATGGGGATGGCGTGCTCGCAAGCTGGGACTCCGAGTCCTGTTTTGCCCCGAGTCGATCGTCTGCCACCGTCATCGCGCAACGATCGCCAAGTTCCACTCACCCGAAGAGATTGACCGCATCATCGAGCGCAACCGGCTGTTGTTCCATCTCCGGAATCTCACCGCGAACGAATTTACCGAACGGGTTCTGCGAGAGGTGGCCTGTTCGCCGCCGGCGACCGCGGACGAACTGCTGTCACCCACCGCGTTGTTGCGCATCGCTCGCGCGCGAATCTGGAATCACCGATCGCCGGTCGAGGAGGCTCGGTTGCTTGTCCCCTGATCGCTACCTCGACCTGCTGGCCAAGAGTCTGCTCGGCGAGCTCTACCTCGAAAACGAATTCCGGCTGCTCTACCTGCGAGAATGCGTGCGCGAAGCCGAGGCATTCGACCCGGCACTCTACCTCGATATCCATGGCCACCCGCGCTGGCGTGCCTTCCAGGACCTCCACGCCGTGGGCCGTTTCCTCGATGATCGCGTGGAGAATTTAGGCTTCCCGTACACGATGATCGGACGAAAGCGGCTCGATCACCTGCGCTGGTGCGTGGAAACGGCCGTTGGCTCCGCCGTTCCGGGCGATCTGATGGAGTGCGGCGTGTGGCGCGGGGGCGCGGCCATCTTCATGCGAGGCTATCTCGAAGCTCATGGCATCGCGGACCGCGACGTGTGGCTCGCCGACTCGTTCCGGGGATTACCGCCGCCGGCTTGGCCGCAAGACGAAGGGCTCGACATGAGCGCCGCCGTCTACCCCATGCTCGCGGTTTCGATTGAAACGGTTCGCGAGAACTTCCGGCGGCACGATCTCTTGGATGAACGCGTCCACTTCCTCGAGGGGTGGTTTCGGGACACACTGCCCATGGCGCCGATCGAGAAACTCGCGATTCTGCGAATCGACGCGGACCTCTACGAGTCCACCGCCACCGCACTACGCCATCTTTACCCGAAGCTCTCTCCCGGCGGATTCCTGATCGTCGATGACTACCAGTGCATCGAACCGTGCCAGCGCGCGGTCGACGATTTCCGGGGCGAAGAGGGGATCGATGAACCGATGGAATCCATCGACTGGACGGCGATCTATTGGCGCAAGAGCCAGTCCTGAACGGCGGCTTTGGAATTGGGGATCGTGATCCGGTGATCCTGATGGCGCTCCCACTCGAGCGCGGCAATTTCGTTTTCCTCTCTGCCGTCATCGCCGCCGCCCAACCCTCTCACCATCGTCAGTCCGGAAGGAGGCGTGAGGATTGTCACCACGTCCATTTCGCAGCGGCGCAGCGCGAAGTACGCGAGCATCTTCCACACGTCGCCCGTGTGAAACTCCGTGACTCGTTGGCGCGCCGCCGTGCGCTCGCACAGCGGAACGGTGTCGTGCAGCAGCGCCACGGCTCCAGGCGCGGCGTGCCGCTCGACGTTCCGGAAGTCGCGTAGCGTTTTCTCGAACAGATGTTCGGCGTCGAGAAGCGCCAGCGAGATTGCGGGCACGTTCTCGCGCGCGAAGTAGCCGTCCGAAGTCATGCGATGGATGTGCGTCTCGGCTCGCCACCGATGATCGGCCTGCGGATCCGGGTCCACACCGATCGCGAGCGTGGGAGGCGCGGCCAGTTTCAGCGATTCGCCGAAGGAAACGCCGATTTCGAGGTAGACCGCCGGGCGCAACGCCGCGTGAATCCAGGCGAGCACGGTGTAGTAGTCCGGACCCGGCATCCGCCGCGCGGCTTCGGCGTCGTGGCGGGCCATCTCCGCGGGATCGAACATCAATGCAATTCTATCGATATGCGAATCGTGATCGACACGGACGATCCGGTCGAGGCTTTTCAACAGGTCTCCCGCCACTACCTGCGGCTGGGGTACGAACTCCTGCACTGGACGACATACTCCTGGATGGGCCGCCAACTGGTGCAGTTGCCCGACGACGTCCTGCGTCTCGCCGAAGCCGTGTGGCGGGTCCAACCGGACGTGATACTCGAAACAGGAGCCTACGAAGGCGGCAGCTCACTTCTTTTCGCCACGCTCTGCCGCATGATGGGAAAGGGCCGGGTCATCAGCGTCGAGATCGACCCTCGTCCCGGAGTGCGAGAAGTGCTCTCCGCCAACGGCGTCGAACTGGTCGGAGGCGATTCCGCCGCGCCTGCGACCGCGCAGCGAGTGAAGCAGAGAATCGGGCCCGAGGAGCGCGTGTTCGTTTTCCTCGACAGCGATCACTCACAGACCCATGTGTTGGCGGAACTCGAGCACTACGCTCCGCTCGTCGCGGCGGGTTCGTTCGTGGTGGTGGCGGACACGAACATCGAAGGCCCGCGTTCGGCAGTCGCCGAATTCCTCGCGGTGCATCCCGAGTTCCGGCGGGCCTCCTTGAAGCCGAAGTTCCACGCGGCGACTGGCTTCGGGCACATCAGCTATTTCGAGGATGGCTGGATTGAGCGGATCGAGTGACGGAGAAGAACGGCGGCGCTGGTCAGTTCCATTCGATGGCCCGCGGGATCCCGGCTGCGTCAACCCGATTTGTCCGGTGTTGCGCGATCCCGCCGGCGGTTTCCCGGAGTGAGCCCCGGGGAGGCGGTAGGCTTGGCTTGGCACGGCTCCGGCGGCGTCCGGCCGCGTTTTCCGCCTGGACTCACCCGGTGATCTGCGGAATCAACTCACCGTACACGTCGGTGAGCCGCATCTGACGGCCCTGATAGGCGAAGTTCAGTTTGGTATGATCCATGCCGAGCAAATGCAGAATTGTGGCGTGCAGATCATGCACAGTCACCACCTGCTGCTCTGCCTTATAGCCGAACTCGTCGCTGGCGCCGATCGCCTGGCCGCCTTTGATCTTCGCTCCGGCCATCCAGATCGACATCGCGCCCGGATTGTGGTCGCGTCCGAGTCCGCGTTGCGAAATCGGCATGCGCCCAAACTCGCTTTGCCAGATGATGAGCGTGTCGTCGAGCAGTCCGCGATCGCGCAGATCGGTGAGCAGTCCCGCGATCGGATAGTCGGTCTCGGCGCAATGCTGCGTGTGGTTCTCTTTCACGTTGCCGTGCGCATCCCAGGTGTCGGTGTTCTGGTTGCCGATTCCGCCGTGATAGAGCTGAATGAAGCGAACACCGCGTTCAGCCAGCCTCCGCGCGATCAGGCACTGGCGTCCGAACGGAGCGGTGATCGGGTTGTCGATTCCGTAGAGCTTCTTGGTCAGCGCGCTCTCGGATTCGACATCCACCGCTTCCGGCGCGCAGCCCTGCATGCGATAGGCGAGTTCGTAGGCGCTGATGCGAGCCGCGAGCTCGGAGTTTCCGGGGTTGCGCTCGATGTCCATTTGGTTGAGCTTTTCGAGCAGATTCAGGCGCGACCGCATCTGCCCTTCGCTCACGCCCTCGGGCGGCTTCAGGTCGAAGATCGGATCGCCCTTGCTGCGGAAGATCGTCCCCTGGTACGCCGCAGGCATGTAGCCGGCGCTCCAATTGGCGGGTCCGCCGAAGGGGCCGCCGCGCGCGTCATAGATCACGACGAACGCGGGCAAGCTCTGATTCTCCGATCCGAGGCCGTAGGTGACCCACGATCCGACGCTCGGCGCGCCCATGCGAATGGTGCCCGAGGCGAGCTCGTAGTGTGCCATCACGTGATCGTTCGAGCGGCCCTTGACAGATCGGACCACCGCGAGCGAATCGGCGTGCTTGGCGACGTTCGGAAACAGCTCCGAGATCTCGAGTCCGCCATTGCCGTGCTTCTGAAACTTGAATGGTGACGGCATCAGCGGACCTGGATGGCCTTGCCGCACCACGACCTCGCCTTTCCCTGTCAACGGATGGCCCGCGTACTTCTCGAGCATCGGCTTGGGATCGAAGGTGTCCATCTGCGACACACCGCCCGACATAAAAAGCGAAATGACGCGTTTGGCTCGCGGCTGGAAGTGGGGCTTCTTCGGCGAGTACGGCGAATTCACCGCCGCGGTTGACCCACAGCCTTGCCCGGTCGTGGCCGCCAGCAGGTTTTCACCCGCGAGCAGATGCGCCAGGGCGAGTCCGCTCAAACCACCACCCGCCTCGAAGAGGAAGTCGCGTCGCGAGAAAGGACCTTTGCGCGGCATGGATTCGGGCTACCTCAGATAGATGAATTCGTTCAAGTTCAACATCACGTGCGCGAGATCGGAGAGCGTGTTCTTTTCGAGGAACTCCACAGCCTGCTGTTTCTCCCGCGCATCGGGCGCCCGGCCGAGCGCCAATTGGTAGGCCCGGTCCACCTGTGCCTCACGCGCGCTGCCCGCTTCGGTGGCGATCCGGTCGGCGAAGCGGCGCGATTGGTTCAGCACCCAGTCGTTGTGCATTAGCGTGAGTGCCTGGGTCGGCACGGTGGAGATGTTCCGCCGGCCGCAGGTGATGTTCTGGTCGGGCAGGTCGAAGACTTCGAAGAACGGCAGGGGCAACCCTCGCTTACGATAGACGTAGACGCTGCGGCGCCACACTTCGGATCCGTCTTCCTTGCGGTGCCAGATCCCCTTGTCCATTGAGGCGAGCACTTCCGAAGCCAGTTGCGGGAACACCGCCGGACCGCCCATCGCACGATTCAGCGAACCGGATACCGCGAGGATGCTGTCTCGCACGATCTCGGCCTCGAGCCGCTGCGGACGGAAGCGCCACCAATAGAGGTTGTCGGCGTCTTTCGCCATGTTCGCTTCGCTGATGAATCCGCTCGAGAGGCGATACGCACGAGAGGTCATCAGGAGCCGATGCATGTGTTTGATGCTCCAGCCCTGCTCCCGGAATTCGACCGCAAGCCAATCGAGCAGTTCCGGATGGGTGGGCGTTTCGCCTACTTTACCGAAGTTGTCGAGCGAGCTCACGATTCCGCGTCCGAAGTGGTGATGCCAGATGCGATTGGCCATGACGCGCGACGGCAGCGGATTGTTCTCCGACGTCAGCCAACGCGCCAAGGCCAAACGGCGGCCCGACGTGCGGCGGTGCGCCGGTGGAAGTTCAGTGGGGAGTCTTCCATCATCGATCACCGTAACAAACGCAGGTTTGATCTCCGAGCCCCGGCTCGCGATATCGCCACCGTGGAGGAAGTAAGAGGGCGGAGCCTGATAGGGCTTCAGACCATCGCACAGATAGGAGCCTTCGGTGACCTCTTGCTTGATTCCCTTGCCCGGCGCGGGCTCGTCTCCGGCGCCATCCGGCGTGAAGCGATAGTCTCCATCGGTCAGCCCCATGGCCACCGGAATCGGCTTGGGCTTGGTTTTCTCGATCTCGCGGATCCGCGCCTCGAGTTCGCGCTTGCGAGCGATCTCGTCTTTCGGCATCAGCGCTTCAATCTCGCCGGGCGTGGCCCGCGTTGTACGGATGATCTGGTTGGCGAGCAGCACTTGTCCGGGAGTGCGCTTCTCCTCGGGCGTGAAGATCGCCTCCTGAATGTTGGCCGGCCACTTCTTGTACTTTTCGGCGAGGATCTTCTCCTCGTGCGGCTTGTCGAGCCGCTTGATCTCGTCGCGGAGAGGCTTCACCCGCACCGTGATATCCGCGACCTTGGCCGCGTACGCCTTCGCTTCCGGCTCGGGAACCAGTGGATGGTCCACTTCGACGGTTCCGAATAGCGACGATTGCAACGTGTAGTAATCACGCTGGCCGATCGGGTCGAACTTGTGATTGTGGCAGCGCGCGCATTGCACTGTGAGCCCGAGCACTCCGCGCCCGATCGTCGCGATCATGTCGTCGAGATATTCGTAGCGGAACTGCGGATTGTCCTTTTCGCGGAATCCTACTTTGGCGTAGTTGCGCAAAAAGCCGGTGGCAATCAGTTGGTCATGCGTGGCATTTTCGAGTTCGTCGCCCGCAAATTGCTCCTCGAGGAAGCGGTTGAACGGCAGATCGTTATTGAACGCGCGGATCACGTAATCGCGATAGCGCCATGCGTTCGGACGGTCGAAGTCGTGTTCGTAGCCGTTGGAATCGGCATAGCGCGCAACGTCCATCCAGTGGCGGCCCCAGCGCTCGCCGTAATGTGGCGAGGCGAGCAAGCGCTCGATCAGGTTCTCCCAGGCCTTCGGCGAGTTGTCGGCGAGGAATTCGCGAGCCTGCTCAGGCGAGGGTGGAAGTCCTGTAAGATCGAGAAATGCGCGCCGCATCAGTGTGTTTCTGCTGGCGAGCGGAGCAGCCGCAAGGCCGCGATCATTGAGCGTCTTCTTGAGGAACGCGTCCACCGGGTGCTTGTCCCATTCCGGATCTCCGGTCACGGGAACCGCTCCCCTGACGGGCTTGGTGAACGGCCACTTGGCACGGGCATCCGCTGGGGGCGTGTAGTTTTCAAGCGCGGCAAGATTGTTGTTCGCCGCCGCTTTCGTCTCGACGGCGCTATCCCACGGAGCGCCATCCGCGATCCAGCCCTTCAGCACTTCGATCTCTTTCGCCGAGAGCTTGCCGTCCATCGGCATGAGCGGCTTTTCGAGGCCCGCGACCTTACGGTAGAGCGAGCTTTCCTCGGGCTTTCCCGGAATCAGCGAAGGACCTTTTTCCCCGCCCTTCAGCGCCGCCTCGCGCGAGCGCAAGTCGAGCTTTCCCAACTGCATCGAAGCGCCATGACACTTCAAGCACCGGTTCTCGAGAATCGGCTTGACATCGGCACGGAAAGAGACGGACTGGCCGCTTGCAACCCCGGCGGCGAGCGCGGCCATCAAGACCCGAAGGTACACGTGGTCCTCTCCCTTCTATATCGCAGGATCTGGTGGAAATTATAGAACAGATCGGCTCACGTATGCGGCGCAGTCGATGAAGGACTCGAATGTGGCAGCCCGAACAGATCGCGGGCTCGTGAAACCCCTTCACCGTGGGCGCGGGACCAATGCTCACCCTGACCAGCTTCGTGGATTCGCCACGCCGGGACCCGGTTATCAATACCAGGAAAAGCGTCGAGCGACGTTGGAACGGCAATCAATCATGCCTTCGGCGGGATCAGCCTGCCGCGGCTTGCATCATCCTGGTGATCACCTCCTCCACCTGCCGCGCCACCGGTTCGAGCCCCGGTACGCCGAATCCCTTCATCATCGCCGTCGGTTTCATGGTCGCCAGTGTGTACTGTCCCGCCCGGCCGTAAACCGAAATCCGGCACGGGAGCGCCGTCGAAACGGCGCCCTCGGCATCGAGCACTTTCTTGGCCTGTTGGGGATTGCAGACCTCGTACACCCGGCATTCGATCTCGAGTTCGACCCCTTTGTTGGCAAGGGTCTGCCGAAGATCATGGACCGCGACTACACCGAACTGATTCGCAGCGGCCGATTCACGCAGCCCGAGATCGATCTCATCGAGTGTCCGGGTGGATTGGACTTGTATCAGCATGTTTTCTCACTTCTGGGGCGGGGTGTGGATCGGACCGGTGCCGTCTCGCGGTCCGGTCTTCTTGCCCTTTTCTCCCTTGCCCTGTTGCTTACCTGTGCCGTCTTTCGGCCCGGAATGTTGGCCTTTGCCGCCACGCTTGCCGACACCTGCGCCCTTGCCCTGCGCGAACGCGGGCACGTAGGCGGACGCGCCAAAGAACAATGCCGCGGCAACGGCGGCCGTCATAAACCGTTTCATAACTACCTCCTGCTGAATCAGACTCGATCCGTTCCGCGGGGGTGACAATATTCTGGTGACAACGTTTCAGATCAGTTGACCTGCTGCTTCCGGCGGCCGGAACCGCTCCACTTCGGTTGGCCCGAGGCGTCACGCAATGTCAACGTCTTGCCGTCTTTGACGGCTTCGCGCGCCACAATCACGTCCTTGCCCCGCATCGTCATTCTCGATCCTGTGATCTGAACCGAATCACCCTTGGCGAAGGTGAACCCTTGCTTTTCCACCCACGCCTTCGGACCCAATGCGATCTCGTGAACGGCATCCGCCGCTTTCAGCGCGAGATGGAGTCCGCGAGCGGGAGTGGCAACTTCGTCGACTGTACCCGACACCGTGACCTCTTTCGCCGGATCGTAGCCTCGCTGGCGGTTGCCCGGCCGCTGCGCCATTGCCGTGGAAGCAACGAGCACTGCCAAACATAGAGAGCGTTTCAAAGTGTTCATAGGACACCTCCGATGTGCGTCGAGCAATCGGAGGGCCGTACCACGCGCTGGAACGATTCGACCCGGGAGAGGCAGAGTCGGGCAAACAGCGTGAAATGGCGCATCCAAAGATGTGGGGACAAGGAGGCCGGAAAAACCGGGTGATCACGCCACGTATCGCGGCGGCGAACCTCCCTCCGGTCGACTTCAGCTGTCTGGCGTGGTTCAGAGAAGATTGCGCTCATGAACGCAGTCCGGCGGTCGATGAGGACATTACAGCCATGCGAATCAGTGCAAACACCGGCGGCTTCGACGCCACGGCGCTGGCGCAAATTGCCCAGCTCGCCAGAACCGACCGCGAGGTCCGCGCGCACGAGCAGGCCCACTTGGCCGCTTCGGGCGGCCATGCGACTTCAGGAGCGTCCTATCAGTACACCACTGGGCCCGATGGCAAGCGCTACGCCGTCGGCGGTGAAGTGGGAATCGACACATCGGCGGTTCCGGCAAATCCAGAGGCCACCATCAGGAAGGCCCAGATCATCCAGGCCGCCGCGAACGCACCCGCCGATCCGTCCGGTCAGGATCGGGCGGTTGCCGCGCAGGCCGCCCAGATGGAAGCCAAGGCCAGACTCGAACTGGCTCGCCAGGATACCGAGACAACGTCGAAGATCATCGACGCGATCGCTTAGCCGCCTGGCTCCGGCGTGGCACAACCCCTGCGAGCTCATTACAAGAGTGCGGACTAAGTGAGAAATCTCACATAGCAGCGCCGCCGTCAGGCTTGGAACCGCTCACTGTTTTCCTGACTTTGCGAGCTTAATCGTAGTCATATCTCCCCTCGGCATGGTAATATGATCCGGTGCCGTCGCCCCGCATTCTGCTGGCCGCCGCAGCTTTGGCTTCGGCGGCCGATTGGGGCGCGCGCGTCACCTTGGCGCCCTTCGATATCCCGGTAAGCCGGTTGATCGAACTGGAACCTGACGGGCGGATGCAGTGCATATGGTTCCAACGCTATTCGAACACCGTCACCCGGCAGCGCTCGGGAATCCCCGCCGCCGCGTTGCTGACCGGCGCTGCAGGACCGCTCGCCAACCCCGATTTCAGAAAGTCGATCGAGGCCATTCGGCCTTCGCAGGCTCCTATCGAGGGCGACATCTTGGCGGTCACCCTACTCGGCACCCGGAGGATCTCGGCGGTGGGAGTATTGAACGCGCTTCCCGCACCGGTTCAGGCCTGGATTTCGGGCCTCGGCAGCGCGTGCGATAGCCTCCCAGCGGCACCGCTGGCAAAGGGATATTTGCGAACGGAGCCAGTGACGGGTGAACGGCGCGCCCGGATCGCGTCACGAGGCGGAAAATTCGTCGACGTCCGTAAGATCCCGCCCGCTGGAAGCGTTGTACTCACGGAGGCCTCGCGCGATCCGGGACGGTTCGTCCCGGTTGATGCGGCCACGGCGAAGGTCTTGGGGGATGCCAGAAGCACTGGCGAGTACGTAATCGTCAACGGAGCCGTCCACCAGTGGACGCTATTCGCGACGCAATGAGGAGAACGAATGTTGGAAAGCACGCAGTCCCGGCCCGCCCGCAAAGGCATGGGGGCCATTTTCAAGATCGCCGCGCTTGCCCTGAGTGTGGGACTGGCCTCCGGCGGTAACGGCAGCTTCCGGAACGGAGTCTACAACTTCTGTATCGCGGTTCTGTTCAACGCGACTCCTGCCGAATTGGCGAACATCCGCTCCGCCTTTACAGAAGGCAACAAAATCTGGGCGGACGCACTGGATGGCCAGCAGCGCTTCGGAACCATCACCATCGTCAACGACTGCACCGTGGCCAACAAGTGCGGATCGCTCGAGATCGCCGAATTTTGGATTCAGCCCGGACAAGGCCGTGCCAACGCCACCTACGGCGAGTATGGAATCCGAAACCAGCACACGACGCTGTACTACCGCGGCATCTCTGGTGGAGGAGCAAACGATTCCGACTTCGAGGCGCCATCCGGGTTGGTGGGTTTCACCATCGCCCACGAAATGGGACACCACTCGTTCGGGGCGATGGACGAATACTCCGGTTCCGGTGGCGCGGCCGAGTGTGCCGCCGCCGCCGCGGAGTCGGCAACCCTGAACTATTCGCTGATGGACAACTACAAGTCACGCGGCGGCCGGGCCACGGGAGGCGCCACCACGCTCAAGGAGTTCTGCGTTCGCTCCAATCACGACCCGGACGCGGATAACTACCAGACGAGCCACAAGCACCAATCGGTTTGGGAGACGATCGCGGCGCATCCGAAGCGGTCGGCAACAGCTCCCTCCGGCCTTCCGAGCACGACGGCGCCAGCCGTCACCGCCCCTGTGTTTCGCACCGGGGGATCGGGATTACGTTCGGTCCTCGTTCTCGACGAGTCGGGCAGCATGCTCGACGAGAGCCGGTTGGTCCTGGCGAAACAGGCGGCAAATGTCTACGTCGATCAGTTGAAGGCGGGAGACGAAATCGCGGTGGTGGCCTTCGAGAACACCGCGTCCGTTCGATACTCGCTGACACGGATCGCCTCGCAAGCCGACAAGACGGCGGCCAAGAATGCCATCGACGCGCTGGTCGCGGGCGGAGGGACCAATATCGGCGGCGGCCTGAGCGCGGCTCTCAATCAACTCAAGACGATCGGAACGCGGACCTGCAACGAGGTGATCGTGCTTCTGACGGACGGCGATCACAATACAGGCACAGATCCGGCGTCGGTGATTCC
>CADECY010000121.1:21306-27598 GCA_902825945.1 uncultured Acidobacteriota bacterium | reverse complement strand
ATCGGCGCTGGTGCGGTGACCGAGCTGTTCGGTGCAGAGGCGTGCCGCCTGCTCGCGCAAGCCAGAGGTCACGTAGTCTCGCGGGAAGCGGAACTCGCGGCCGTCGCGATCCTTGCAGCGGATCGCGATGTGAACGTGCGGATGGTCCGTGTTGTAGTGGTTCACGGCTGCCCACTCGACTTCGCGGAAGAGGTCCCGCTCGATCGCGGCCACGAGTCCGGACGCGAGTTCGCTCAAGTCGACTCGCTCGCCGAACTCCGGCGAGACGATCAGTTTGTACAAGCGGCGGTCGCCTTCGCTTTGCCAGCGGGCGAGCGCAGCGGGCATCGACTCTTCGCCGAGCGAACCGTAGGGCGGCGAACCGCCCGCCGCAGTGTCTCGAACGAGGTACTTGGCGTGTGCGCTGAAGTGTCCGGGCATGCGACTGCGCGAGTATGTGAACCGGACCGCGCAACGCTGGTTCGCCGCCGTTGCCGGGCGGGATTTGCGCGAGAACGCCGCGCGGCTCGGACTCCGAAGGGCTCGCATCAGCCGCGCGAAAGTCCCGGAGTGAACGCGCGGAGTGTTCTCGCGATGTCGCTTCGCGCGAGGGCGGATCCGGAAACTCTCCTGGTCGCCTTCCGTGTGAACGGGCTGCTTGCGGCCAGACGCCATGGCTCGATATTACACCCGATCTTCGGTTCCGGCCAGCTTTTCGATCAATTCGGAGGAAGAGCGCTCGGCTGCGCGGAGGACTCGCTCGTAGCGATCCTTTCCGCGAGAGCGGGCCAGCTCGGAGCCGGTCGGCCCCGCGTCGGGCAGGTAGCTCAGAATTGCCTTGACCGCCGCGTCGAGCAGCGCGAACGTCGCACGGTTGGCGACGGCGAGTCCCTTGATCTGCCCGGCGACGCGATTGTGGTTCGCCGCGACCACCTTTTCGAGATGGGCCATCCTGTCTTCGTTCGCGGCGCTGCGCGTGTCGCGTTCGATGAGCTCGCGGATGTACTGGCTGGTGGTCCGCGAGCCCTTCTCGCGCATCCGCTTGACCGCCGCTTCGAACAATGGCTCGCTCACGCGGAGGTCGAAATGGCGTTGGCGTGTCTTTGTCTTCTTTTTGGTCATCAGGCCCAGTGTCGGACACTTGTCCGACAAATGACAAGAGTGTCGGACCGGCGAACCACAACATTTCTCACAACTTGTCCTGCGAAAAAATAGTCTGTCCGACATTCCTTTATGTTCCACTACCGATTTTGGCCGCCAGAGACACTCCCAGACGCCGGTCGAGGCTCGCGGAGCATTGACAAAATCGCGCCAACGACCGCACCATAAGACAGCAACAACCGGACAACACGCGAAGCGAGCCCATGCACGATGCCAATATCCAGCCAAAATGAGTGCAAAATGGCTGCTTCGACCAGCGGCGCGCCCGATACGTTGACCGGGCGAGTGCTGCAACTGCTGCCCGAGATCGAACAATGGTTCCGGTCCGGGTACAAGACGCGACAAGTTGCCGCGGAACTGCGTAAACGCGGAGTCGTCATCGACTACTTCTATCTCGTGAAGCTGCTGGGCCGGTTCGGGCGGTCGGAGCGAGCGATCCGGCGATCGATGGCGGGCCATCCGTTACCGCTCCCCGTGGCGGGCAGCTCCGAGTCCGCAGTGAACGATCTCAAGCGAAAGGACGAGGCCCGCACCGGTTTCCGTCCGAATCCGAATCCCAGGAAGGAGGACTTGATCTGATGGACACGCGAGTGAACTCTGGAGCGATTCATCTGATGCTCCAAGGAAAGGGCGGGGTAGGGAAGAGCACGTGCAGCGCCTTCCTCGCGCAGTACCTGGCTGGTCGAGCGAACGTCGTGTGCCTCGACACGGATCCGGTCAATCACACGCTCGCCGCCTACAAGAGCTTGCCGGTCGAGGTGGTCGAGCTGATCGAGGATGGCGAAGTGAACTCGAAGCGGTTCGACGACGTGATCGTGCGAGTGTTGGCGGAACCGGCGCGTCATTTCGTTGTCGATAGCGGAGCGAGCAGCTTCATTCCGCTGTGGAACTACATTCTCCAAAACGAGGTGCTGGGACTGTTGACCGCCAGCGGGCGGCAAGTCTTCGTGCACACGATCGTCGCGGGTGGAGGCGCGTTGCTCGAGACGATCGCGAACTTGAAGGCCCTCGCCGAAACGACATCTGGCCGAAATGTAGTGGTGTGGGTGAACGAACACGAGGCCCGGGTCGAGATGGAGGGCAAGAAGCTGCACGAGATGTCGGCGTACAAGTCGAGCGCCGGGAAGATTGCCGGCAACGTTCTGGTGGAGCGTCGCAATCCGCAGACGTTCGGCGCCGACCTTCGCAAGATGATCTCCGAGCGGCTGACCTTCGACGAAGCGCTGGCACGCGCGGACTTCAACGTGATGGAGCGGCAACGGCTGGCAGTCGTCCGTCGCGAACTGTATGGACAGCTCGATGCGCTCGGGCTGGCGGCGTAAGCACGATGGAAGACTCGGAGGTCGAGGATGTCGTGGCTGCGATCGCGGCTCGCCATGGGATTCTGCTCGACCGGAACGATCCCGCCGCCGCGATCCCGACACTGGTCGAGATCGGAGTGGAGCGCGCGGTCGCGCGTCTCGCCTCGAAGGACTCGGCTCGCGATTCGCGCGCCGTGGTTCTCGATCAAGTTCGGGAGGAGGTTGCGAGAATCGTGCGCGAGGAGGCAAACTTGGCGGTGGTGGAGTTCCGCACCGCGGTTCGGCGCGATTTGGACGGCGCGGGCGCTGTCGCGGCGACGCTGGTGGCCAACATCGCGCATGCCCAATCACGGACGGGGCTCGTGCAATGGCTGTCGATCGGTCTGTGCGCCGCGGCCGGACTCTTGGCGGCTGGTGTTTGCATCGGGAGGTATCTTTTGTAAAGGAGGCCGGAGATGAATCTGTTCGATACGATTCTCAGTGTCTACATTTCGAAGCGGACTCTGGGCACGGGTCCGACGGTGGTGGGTCTGTTGTGCGGACTCGGGATGCTGGTCCTGCTGACGGCGTCGCTGGTGTTGTCGGGCGGAGTGAACCGGAGAGGAGCGCAGTCCGGCAAGGGCGCGACTGTTCCGGTGCACCTGCCTCGGGGTGCGAGGTAGGATCGTATCACATGCAAAACGAACCTCTGAGTGGTACGATGTGCATGTGTACAGGCTATCGAGCCTCGCCGACTACGTGGACTCCCTCCAGGAGCAGGGCCGCTACACGTTTTCCCGCGAGGAAGCACTCGCGGCGCTCGGTTCGACGCCCATCGGACTGAAGCGGGCGGCGGAGCGGCTCACCGCGAAGCGAAGATTGGCGGCGCCTCGGCGCGGATTCTATACGATCGTTCCGCTCGAGTACCGGCCGGCGGGGGCGCTTCCGGCTTCCTCGTTCATCGACGCGTTGATGCGCCATCATGGAGTGTCCTACTACGTGGGCCTGCTATCGGCGGCCGAGATCCACGGGGCCGCCCACCAGCGTCCACAGGAATTTCAGGTGGTCGCGTCAAAGCAACTCCGGCCCGTTGTCGTGGGCCGCAATCGCATTCGCTTCTTCTTGAAGAAGGGGCTCGACCGCAGTCCGGTGGAGATGGTGAAGAACGCGAGCGGCCACATGCGCGTTTCGACTCCGGAGACCACCGCACTCGACCTGGTGCGATTTCACGATCGCGTGGGCGGACTGAATCACGTCGCGACAGTGCTTGCGGAGTTGGCGGAGAAGATCCAGTCGGCGAAGCTGGCCGCGGCCTCCGAACGGGAAGAGGAACGCGCGCACGTTCAGCGGCTCGGATATCTGCTGGATTTCGTCGGGAAGTCCGCAGTGACTGGACATCTCTGGAAGTCGCTCGAGCGTCGAGAGCCCAAGACCGTGCTGTTATCGCCGAGCGGGCCCGCTGAGGCTGCTACTCGCGACTCGCGTTGGAGAGTTGCCGTTAATCAGGAAATCCAACCGGACGAATCGTGATTCCGCGCGACTACATCACGGAGTGGCGGCGGAAAGCTCCCTGGCCGACCGATGCGCAGGTGGAGCAGGACCTCATCCTGTCGCGCGCTCTCGTCGAGATCTTCCAGGACCCGTTGCTCGGGACCGCGCTCGCGTTTCGCGGTGGTACGGCGCTCCACAAGTTGTTCCTGCCGAGCCCGGCGCGGTACTCCGAGGACATCGATCTCGTGCAAGTGGAGGCTGGTCCGATCGGGCCCGTGATGACGGCGTTGCGCGAGAAGCTGGACCCATGGCTCGGTACTCCTCGGCGAAACCAGGGCGAGGGCCGCATGACCTTCATCTACCGGTTCGAGTCCGAGCTGCCGCCCATCGTTCCGCTGCGGCTGAAGATCGAAGTCAACACGCGGGAACACTTCGCGCTCCTCGGACATGTCATGAAGCCGTTCGGAGTCGAAAGCCGCTGGTTCGAGGGAAGGGCGTCGATCCGGTCGTTCGCGATCGAGGAGTTGCTCGCGACGAAGCTCCGCGCGTTGTATCAGCGCCGGAAGGGGCGCGACCTGTTCGACTTGGGCATCGCGCTCCGGCACGCCGCTCTCGACACGGGCAAGCTCGTCGCGTGCTTCGAACAGTACATGGCACGCGGCGGCGCGGCGGTGTCGCGCGCTCAGTTCGAAGAGAACCTGACGAGGAAGCTGGCGCAGGCTGACTTCACCGCGGATCTCGCTCAGATTCTCTCGGGACCCGCGCTGAAGGAGTTCGACCGCGACGCGGCGGGCGAGCAAGTGTTGCGCGAGTTGGTGGCGTGTTTGAAGGGCGAGCCCTGGCAAGGGCAGCTTTGAATGAAGAACGGGCCGGATGGAATCCATCGCGGCCCGTGAGCGCTACATCATGTCGAGCGATTGGAGCGAGACGGTCTGCGATGCGGTGAGCGCGGCCGAGTACTCCGCGTAACGCTTCGGTGAGAGTCCGAGCGCCCGAGCGAGTGCTCCGGTATCGGTCGATTGGCCTTGTTGGGCTAGCGCGGCGATCAGTTGATCGCGCTGCTTCTGAAAGCGCCGAATGCGGCGCGGAACGGGATCGAGTTGACGCAGGTAGTCGAGGAGCGCGCCGCGAATCCGGTGTTCGGCGAACGTCTTCAATTTGAGGCCGCGCGCTTGGTCGAAGCGATCGACGGCGTGGATGAGTCCGATGACTCCGGCGGAGATGAGGTCGTCGAGTTCGAGAGCGGGGCAGCGTTGTTGCACGCGCCGAGCGAGCAATTCGACTTGCGGCATATGGAGGAGGATCGTCTGTTCGCGATCGAGTCCGGTGGTGATCATGGCTTGCCTCCTGAGGAGGGAGCGCCGCTTACGCGGCGTCCTCCTCGTGGACCTCGGTGTCGTCGCCGGCCCCTTGCGGGGCGCGATCGAGGCGGGCGAGCCGCTGAACGCGGATCTCGGTGACGGACTTGAGGGAGCCGTCCTTGGTGGTGTACTCGCGGTTCTGGAGTTCACCGGTGAGCTGAACGTGCGCGCCCTTGGTGAGCGTGGCGGCGAAGGCCGCGATGCGCGGATTGATAACGACGCAGCGGTGCCAGCAGGTGACGGATTGGCGTTCGCCGGTCTCGCGGTCCTTCCAGGTCCGCTTGGTCGCGAGCGACAGGGTGACGAACGAGAAGGCATCGGCGGTGCCGGGCCGGGAAGTGTGAGACTCGGCGTCGTTGCCGAGGAAACCAGTCAGAATCACGGTGTTGAGGTACATTTCTTTTCTCCTTCTGCCCTGGCCTGTTGACCGGGGCGACCAACGCAAGCGAAGCCGCTCCCGAACCGGGCGAAGTGCATTGCTGGGGGGACCGGACCGGATTCCGGCGAGCGCGCGAGCGGACCCGGAGGGCGGAATCCGGGCAGGGGGAGCCAGCAAAGCAGAACGAGGCCGGTGAGGGCGCGGCTAGGCGGTCCCGCCGTCAAGCGCAGCGGAGCCCGGTCAATGGGCAGGGGCGGAAGGGGGAAATGCCACTCCACGTGGGGCTGATTGGTTCGACGGGCGTGGGGGACGGGTCGGTGCTGGCCGGTCCGGTGGTCAGCCGGGACGCTGGTCGCGTTCGCCCGCGAGGCTTGCTTGGCCTACTGAGGATGGGGAGGCCGGTTCCCGGCGAACGGTGTCGCCCTTACGTATGCATAAGCCGTCGAAAGATGTCGGCTTACGCATATAGTAGGGCATGGGAGCATTGAGTCAGCAGATCGACGCACTCACTCACTTGGGCGGGACATTTGGAACAAACTTCGCATGGGCTGCTCGCAGTGTTTTGAACCCAGAGTCGTGTGTTGCAGTGTATTCAAGTTTTTGCTCGAAAAAGCGTAGTCGGTCGCGACACTGTTCAATAA
>CADECY010000121.1:18292-21280 GCA_902825945.1 uncultured Acidobacteriota bacterium | reverse complement strand
TGACCGATCCCATCTTCGACGACCTGGAGATCACCAAACCCATGGGCCTATCATCCTGGTTCGCTTCCATCTTGGCGTCATCCGCCATGTCGTTAGAGACGGCCCAAAAAGTCCAGTGAGTGGGAACAGTAGCGAATCTGGCGTCTTTCTCGATTGCCACGGCATATTTCCGAACCTGGGTTAGCACGTCTGAGTCAATCTTCTGCGTCGGACGCTTAAGTTCGATCACCAGCTTGTGTCGCGGCTCCCCTGAGCCACGTGGCAACTCCTTTCCCAAGACGATGTCCACAACTCCATCTTCATCGCTATCGTTGCCACAGAAAACAGGGTCAGTGACATCGGCGCTGGGCGAGACGTGCTTCAAATGAGTTCGAAGCACGTTAGTCAGGTTCTCATCATCATTGACCAGACTGAACTCCTCGCCGAATATCCACGTGTGCTCTGCCACAAGCCGGTGCAATTGGGTCCGTTCCTTGAACACCTTCTTGGCGGGCTTATTGTATAGCAAGTAATCTAGCCCAGCGAGAACTTCGAGCCGGTCTGCAACAATGTGCGATGCGCTGATCATGGCCGACAGGGATGTACGCTCCAACAGGTTGGCCAGTTCATCCTGCCTTTCCCGTGGGAGGCCAATCAGGTCTTGTATCACCCGTCTCGCTAACGACGGATTGGACTCGACGGCGACCTTCAGAAGGCTGAAGATCAGCTTCCGGTTTTTTGGCTTTGCGACCTTGAATTCAGGTAAGTACGCGTCCACATTTGCCGCAACAACATCAAACACCTGCCGTTCTGTCTGTTCGATGAAGGTGGTGGGCTCCCCCTCGTACGGATAGATTTCATCTTGTTTCCATTGGTCCACCACCGAGGCCGATTTTTCCGTCTCACGCTGTAGGAAGTGCTGCCGCAACTTTTCGCGAACGATTTCCAGCAGCTTGCCCAGGTCCCCCAGTTCTACGTCGATGGTGCCATTTTCGGCCATCTCCCACAGGAGGGGACTCCGCACATAAGCCGTGAAGTCGAAACCTGGCGCCTTAATACCGGCGGCAAGTTCCCTCAAGGTAAAGCCATTGGCGTCGCATAGGTACAGTGCGCGTTCCAGGGGAACCCGCCACTCCACAATCGTCAGCGATAACGTGAACGTGCGCCCATCTTCAGTCTGGAAGTCGTCAAGGCTGTAGTCGGCGACCTCATCCTCCAGGGAGAGTGGATCGACACGGGTCCCCCCATAGGCGAGTCGCACTGATGGATACTGTCGGAGGTATAGCGCAAAAAGCCGTGTCAGTTCCGCAACGGCCCTGTCCTCGTCGAGCGTCGCCTGATGCGACACGATATTGGTCAGGGTGACGATCGTCCCGGTCGCTTGTCGCTTGCTTGCTACGGGCGGGTCAAAATCGAAAGTCCGCTTGTTTCCGGCGACCGCGCGAATCGTGAATTCTTTTAGGCCGCAGTCCTCGTAGACCGACTGCCACTTCACACTGTCGGCCACAGCGAATGCGCGAAAACGGCCCTGACCGAGTTTGCCGTGCAACAGGCGGCGCTCTGACTTGGTCACGGACTGGCGCTCCTTCCAAGAGCCACCGAGCTTGCCAAAACCGATCTTCGCCTCAGAATAGGACATGCCTATGCCATCGTCCAGAACCTCGATACTGTCGATGGAATCGAGCTCACGCCGAACCAGGGTGACGGACACATTGCGCGCGTCCGCATCGAAACCGTTCCAGATGAGTTCTGCAACACCGAGAATCGGCTTTTTGGCGCTGGCCAAGCGGTCAATGTGGTCGTTTTGGACTTCAACGGTGACAGAATCCATGGCGGTTGAGGTTCAGCGGAACATTCTCAATCATATCCATTCGCCGAGCTGCAATTCCGAAGGCAGTCCGATTCGACGCCTCCTGGCTGACTACTTGTGGCAGCCAAGACGCTGACTACCGCATGAGCTCGCGACTATAATCGACCATCGTGGCCCCACTCCGGGTCACTTGCCTTGTGGCCTTCTCGACCGTCCGCCGCAGATAGTCCTCAATCCGCGCCGGGTGCCCCTTCTTCGTGAGATCCCGGACGGCAAGCACGTCACGAACCTCCTGCGGCGAAACACCGCGCCCGATCGCATAGACGGCATACGCGAGATCCGCCCGGCTGAGATCACCGGAGTACCGAGGATCACCATGGAAATCCGAGATCGACTTCAAGGGCCGAGAGCCAGTGGTTCGACACAACGCCTGCATCCGGCGAACGGACTCGAGCGCGGCCCGCTGTTGGGCCGCTTCGATGGAGGCGACGAACCCGGCGGCTTCGCGATACACAAGTCCGGGCTGGCACTCCGTCAACAGAACTCGAGGGAACGAGCCATCCTCCCGTTGGTGCTTCGGCTTGCGATTTTCGAATCCGGCCAGGCGACCGAAGTGGCGCCAGTCCGCCGCGCCGGGGTCGCCGCCGAAACGGTCGGCCAGCGCGCGGGCGACCGGCGTCGAGATCTCTCGCGGCAGAGTGCGACCGTGATGAAGCCACGCCTGATGATTGCCGGGACTCGTCTCGATCGTCACGCACGGCTCGAAGCCCGCCGCTCGCATTCGCGCGAGACTCGCTGAGTCGAGGTCGTCCACGAGGCTGAGCGGATGCTCTCCATGGGGACGGAGATAGATCGCGGCGCCGAGGCGATTCTTGCGATCGAGCCAAGGCACGGCCTTCACGATGTCGGGCAACTGCCAACGCCGCAGCAGCATTCGGGGCGGATCGCCAGGAAGGTGAATGCCGACCTCGAACTGCTCGACCGGAAAGGCGGTCAGTTGTTGCCGCACCGCGCGGATGATCCGGGAGGGCGAATTTTCGCTTGACATTGAGCGGCCTTGACCGCATTATTGCAATATGCAGTCGAGACCGCAACTAGTCGGCGAACGTCCACACGTGGACCGCACCGACGAACAGCGGGCGCGGCTGGAGGAAAAGCTGAAGCGCGAACTCGGGCCCGATGTGCTGGGCGCCTTGGCA
>CADECY010000121.1:3403-18282 GCA_902825945.1 uncultured Acidobacteriota bacterium | reverse complement strand
CCTGAACCCTGATGGCAAGCTCTGGGTGAACGAACTCGGCACGGGATGGCGGGTCGCCGGGCGGATGAGCGCGTCGCAGTCCGCGGCGGCGCTGGGCACGATCGCGGCGATCAAGGACACGGTGATTCATCATGACCGGCCGATCCTCGAGACGGAGTTGCCGATCGACGGAAGCCGGTTCCAAGGGCTGATGCCGCCGGTGGTCGAGTCCCCGGTTTTCGCAATTCGAACCCGGCCGCGGCGCGTGTTCTCGATCGAGGAGTATGTCGATGCCGGCATTCTGACGGGGAAGAGCGATCCGGCGAACCGGTTGCGTGAGCGCCAGAACTTCCAGCGGCTCCTCGAAGGATGCTCGCATGCCGAGGTTCTGACCGCCGCGATCCGCGAGCGCAAGAATGTGCTCGTCGCCGGATCGACGGGATCGGGCAAGACCACGCTCGTCAACGCGTGTCTGGACCTGATCCGGCGCCATGCGCCGCGCGATCGCGTGGTCTCGATCGAGGACACGATGGAGCTGCAGAATCCGGTGGAGAACAGCGTTGACCTTCGCGCGTTCGGCCAAGTGACAATGCTCGAGTGTCTGCGAGCCTCGCTACGGCTGAAGCCGAAGCGGATCATCGTGGGCGAGGTTCGGGGCGCGGAGGCGCTGGTGATGCTCAAGGCGTGGAACACCGGACACCCGGGCGGAGTCGCGACGGTCCATGCCAACGGCGCGCGGAGCGGGCTGATCCGCCTTCAGTCGCTCGTGGCCGAGGCGGCGTCCGCGCCACAGCCCGATCTGATCGGAGAGGCGATCGATGTGGTGGTCTTCATTGACGAGGACATCGATCATCCGGCTGGGCGCAAGGTCCGAGAGGTGATGCTCGTGAACGGGTTTCGCAATGGCGAATACTCGTGCGAGTACGTGTAGATCGAAAGGAGATGAAGATGTTGAATCGAGCTCTGCTGTTAGTAGTGATTCTGGCTCTTGCCGGATCGCGGCTGTTGTTCGCGGCTGCGGCTGGTCCGGCACTGCCGTGGGAAGCGCCGTTGCTCAATGTGGCGCAATCTTTGACCGGGCCGATCGCGTTGTCGGTTTCGCTGATCGCGTTGATGGTCGCGGGCGGAACGCTCGTGTTTGGCGGCGAGTTGTCGGAGTTCGCGCGGAGATGCTGTGTCGCGGTGCTTGCGATCGCATTCCTCGTCTTCGGTGCGGGCTTCATGAACACTCTCTTCGCGGGCGGCGGCGCGGTGGTGTAGAGGAGGACTCGTGACACACCAACGTGCCAGCGCCGGGCGCACGGCTTGGTTGCCGTTCGCTCTTCTCTTGACGCCAGCCGCGGCCAACGCGTACTGCGAGATGCAGGATGTTCCGCGCACGGTCCGTTTGACATCTCGCGTCGTCGAGATCCAAGATGACGCGGCGTACAAGGCGGGCCGCGATGTCTGGGTCCACGCGGGCACGCAGGCGGATTCTCAGATCCACTTGTGGCTGGTGTGGTCGCACTGGCCTACTGGCCGCAACTGCGTTGTTCGATTCGTTGGCCGCGAGAATGACCTGTGTGGCTATCGCGTCGATGTGCAGTTCCAGCAGCGCACGCCGTACAACCTCGTGATGACGGTGAGCGACACGCCGGGAGCGAGTCCGCGATATCCGCTCCGGTGCAGTCTCGAGGTGCGCTTTCATGTTCAAGACATCACCCCGATTCCGAGCCTGGATCCGTTGCAGCCTCCGGATGTCGAACCCGGATTCTACTACTCGACCGTCATCGAACTCGAAGTGACGGGTACGCGCTACGTGAATCCGGGCGGCGTCGCTCTGGTTCCGCCAGGCGTCAATCGGAATGGCTGCCCCGCCGCGCAGGCGGGTGATGAGTTCCCTCCGTACATGTTGGAAGGACCGGGTTGCCCCGGCCGTTGAGAGGCGCGATGACGGACGAACTTCGTGAGGTGCGGATCTATCAGTCGACGAACCGCCCGAATCTCTTGATCGGATGCGACCGCGAGCTGGTGCTCCTGCTGGGGCTGCTGTGTGCGGCGCTCGTTCTCTCAGTCGCTACCATTTGGGCCGCGGCTGTTGGCGCGGCCACATGGGCGGCGTCCGTCAGCGTGCTTTCGCGAATGGCCAAAGTGGACCCGCTGTTGCGATCGGTCTACATTCGACACGTTCGTTACGCGTCCTTCTATCCGGCCAAGAGCGGCCTCCGGGCCTCCGTGATTCCAGTCCCGAGAGCGTGGAGGTAGAGGCGATGAGACTGGTGGAACATCGGACCAGGACGCACGGTCTCGCGGACCTTCTGCTCTACGATTCGATCGTCGAAGACGGCGTCATGCTGCTCCACGATGGAAGTTTGCTGAGCTCGTGGAGCTTTCGCGGGCCCGACATGGACTCCGCCACGAGCTCGGAGATGGCGGGGCTGAGCGCGAGATTGAACGCGATCATGAAGCTCGGCTCGGGCTGGATGATTCAGGTGGATGCGATCCGCGGAAGTTCGCCGGAGTACCCTACCGGGAACCATTTTCCCGATCGCGTTTCCAACCTCATCGACATCGAACGCTGCCAGCAGTTCTCGCGCGAAGGAAATCACTACGAGACCGAGTATTTCCTGACGCTGGTCTATCAGCCGCCAAGGGTGCGAGAGGAGGCGGTCCGGGGATTTCTCTTTGACGAGGGTTCCAGCGGCGACCGCCGGAGTGCGGGGGCCAAAGCGCTCGAGTACTTCCAGTCGCGAGTCGCGGGTTTCGAGAACGTCCTGGGCTCCTTGCTTCACGTCGAGCGATTGCGTGCGTCGACACCGGCGACCGATTCGGGCATCGTCCACGACCAACTCCTTCGCTACATCCGCCGGTGCGTCACCGGACTCGATCATCCGTTCGCGCTTCCGGAGATCCCGGCGTGCTTGGCGGACACGATCGCGTCGAGCGACTTCAGCGGCGGTATGAGTCCGCGCCTGGGCCGAAAGCATCTCCGCGTGATCGCGATCGACGGTTTTCCTCGGTCGAGCAAGCCCGGCATCCTGAGATCGCTCGATGCCTTGTCGATGGAGTACCGGTGGAACACTCGCGCGATTCTGCTCGATCCGGAAGAGGCGCGGAGTTTGCTCGACAAGCAGAGGAAGCGATGGCGATCGAAGGAGCGAGGATTCAAGGATCAGCTGCTTCGGACGGAGACGGGTCCGGTCAACCTCTTCGCGCAGGAGATGGCAGCCGATGCCGAGGACGCCATGAGTGCCGCAGCCGCGGGCGACGTTCAGTTCTGCGTCTACACGAGTGTGATGCTCGTCTCGAGCGAGGACGAGTCGCTGGCTGATGCCAACGCGGCGCTTGCCGCGAAGACGATCATGAATCTCGGGTTCGGATGCCGGGTCGAAGACATCAACGCGGTGGATGCCTGGCGCGGCACACTTCCTGGTGACGGCTACTCCAATGTCCGCCGAGTGCTGTTGCACACGCTCAACCTCGCGGACCTGATGCCGACAACGGCGGTGTGGGCGGGCCTGAGAACCAACCCGTCTCCGATGATGCCGCGGGAGAGTCCACCGCTTCTGTACGCGGCCACTGGCGGCACGACACCATTTCGATTCAACTTGCATGTCGGCGATCTCGGACACACGCTCATGGCCGGACCGCCGGGGGCAGGGAAGAGCACCTTCCTTGCGTTCGCCGCGGCGCAGTGGCTCCGCTACGAGAATGCCCGGATCTTCGCTTTCGACAAGGGCTACTCCTTGTACACCTTGACCAAGGCCTGCGGCGGCGAGTTCTACGATATCGGTGCTGGAGCGGATCTGACGTTCTGTCCTCTCGGCGATCTCGAAACGCGTAGCGACATCGCGTGGGCCGTCGATTGGCTGGAGGCGCTGTGCAATCTCCTCGATAAGAAGCTCTCTCCCACTGAGCGGATTGCGTTGATGGAAGCGGTCGCCCGTTTGCAGTACGATGATCCGCGCAACCGCACGCTCACGGAACTCCGGGCCAATGTTCAGGACACCGAGTTGCGCGACGTGCTGAATCACTATTGCCTAGGCGGTCCGGTGGGATTTCTTCTCGACTCCGAGACGGACTGTCTCGGCACGGGTCACTTCCTGACTTTCGAGACAGAGCACCTCTTTCCGCTCAGCGAGAAGGCCGTCGTGCCGGTGCTGTTGTACCTGTTTCGGCAGATCGAGAAGCGGCTGACCGGCGCGCCGACGCTTGTGCCGATCGATGAGGCGTGGGTGTTCTTGCGGAACCCGCTCTTTCGAGAGCGGCTCCGTGAATGGCTCAAGACGCTTCGCAAGCGCAACGGCACCGTCGTGCTGGCAACGCAGAACCTCTCCGACATCTTCAATTCTCCGATCCGGGATGTCGTTCTCGAAAGCTGTCCGACGAAGGTTCTGCTGCCGAACTCAGAGGCCGGCAATCCCGCGTCGCGTGGATTCTATGAGAGCGTGGGCTTGAACGAACGCGAGATCGGGATCGTGCAGAAAGCGTTGCCGAAGCGTGAGTACTACGTTGTCTCTCCGCTCGGACGGCGGAAGATCGCGCTCGGACTCGGAGGCGTTGCGTTGTCATTCGTTGGCGCTTCGTCAAAAGAGGACCGCCAGGCGGCTACGGAATTGATGACCGGACACGGCGACGGCTGGGTTTCGGAGTGGCTCCGGCGCCGGGGACTGGGAGACTGGGCGCGATACCACGATGAGGAGATGGCGTCATGACGAGACGATCATTGCTTGCGTTGGCGCTTCTCGTTCCGAAGAGTGCGCGTGGTGGGATCTCGGGAGGATTCGCAACGGAATGGACCCAGGTGCTCAACGGAGTTCAGCTCCTGCAAACCTACATCCGCCACGGCGAAGCGCTGCGCCAGCAGATCCTGATGGTGCTCGACATGGCAAAGCACACGGCGCGGCTCCCGTTCCAGGTCTTCGGTCCCATCATGGCTGAGATCGCGTCGCTTCATGCCGTGGTCCGCCAGGGCCGGGCGCTTGCCTACTCGATGGCCAACCTGGACGCGGAGTTCGCGGCGCGGTTCCGTGGTTTCAACTACAGTCCAGAGCAGTGGTACAGCGCCTATAGTGAATGGTCGCGCACGACGCTCGATACCGCGCTCGGTACGCTGAAGGCAGCGAACATTCAGGCGAATCAAATGACGTCTGAGGAGGCGGTGCTGTCGCAGTTGCGCACGATGGCGGCAAGTTCCGACGGCCGGTTGAAGGCTGCGCAGATCGGACTTCAACTAGCGGAGCAGACGGTTCAACAGATGATGAAGCTGAGGCAGATCATGCTCGCCGACATCCAGAGCAAGATGGCCTTCCAATCTTGGCAGATGTCACAGGCGGGCGCGGCGCAGGCCGCCGAGCGGAAGTTCTTCGAACGCTCCCCTGGCCGGACCGATCCCCGCCGATTCGTGGGAGGGAACCGGTGAGGAGGAGCACTTGGTTGCTGATCGCAGCGGTTCTTCTGGTGTGCGCGGTCTCCGCCTACGGCCAGTCGGCGCCTGGAACAATGCCTGCCAACATCACCGAAGCGTACCGGAGCTCTCGCGCACCTGCGATCGCCGTTTTCAACCGGTACGCCGGAGGTCTTTTCCGCGCGCTGGCGCTCGTCGAGATGGCGTGGACGGCTGTGCTGCTCCTGCTCGAGAGGTCCGACCTGCAATCGTGGACCGCAGGCATGCTGCGAAAGCTGCTGGTTCTTTTCGCGTTCCTTTACCTTGTCCAGAACGGACCGGATTTCGCGGATCGCATCATCAACAGTTTTGTCGCTCTGGGCATGGAAGCCGCGGGGCTCGGGGCAGGGCACAGTCCCGGCGACATCTTCTACCGAGGCATCGAGATCGCGACCATACTGGCGTCGAAGGCCGCATTGACCGGCTTCCTGACCACTCCGGCAAGTACGGTGTCGATCATGATCGCGTCGCTGTTCGTGTTCCTCGCATTCACGGTCGTGACGATCCACTACATCATGGCGGTAGTCGAGAGCTACATCGTCGTGAGCGCTGGCTTGATCTTTCTGGCGTTCGGCGGCAACGCTGTGACTCGGCCCTATGTGGAGCGGTTCTTCGCGCTTGCGGTGGGCGTCGGCGTCAAGCTGATGGTGCTCTACATGGTAATCGCGATCGGTAGTTCCCTCAGTACGAGTTGGAACGTGGTGGCCGAGAATATCGCGGTTTCGGTCTTCCCGTTCCAGGATTGCTTCGATCTGATGGGCGGCGCTCTGATCTTCGCCGCGATCGCGTGGGGCGTGCCGCGCTTCACGGCGGGATTGCTGTCTGGCTCGCCGTCGTTCTCCGGTGGCGACATCATCTCGATCGGGATCTCGACGGTTCAGGCGGCGATGCTCATCGGCGGGTTGTCGGCGGCTGCCACGCGCGTCGCGGCCGCAACGACCGCGAGTGGCGCGAGCCGGCTGGCGATCGCCGCCGGTAGCGGAGGCAACGGGGAGCGCGCAGGTGCGAGTGGCTCGGCGACCTCGCGCGATGGCTCACCTGGCTCGGGCGGCAACAACGGAGGAAGTTCGTACGCGCCGCCGCAGCCGAGTCCACCGTCAAGCGACGGAGGTCGAGGTGGTCAGCATGGCAGCGCTCCGAGCACGACACCTCCGCCCGCGAAGCGCAGACCTACGCCACCCGAGACCGGACGGAGAGAGTGAAGATGGAAACGAGCAACGCGGACTCCGCGAATCCTTATCTCGCGGCCCGGCGATCATGGGATGAGCGTTATGGCGACCTCATCTCGCGCGCCCGCAACTGGCGGCTGGCTGCTCTGATCAACGCGGCTGTTGCATTGATCGCCTGCGGCGGACTCGTGGCTGTCGCGCGTCAGACCAAGATCGTTCCGTTCGTGATCGCGGTGAATGATCTCGGCCGGCCGATCGGAACCGGTCTCGCCTCCGAGAGCTCCGCACTGGACGAGAGGGTCTTGAAGGCGGCTCTCTCCGACTTCGTCACGCTCTGGCGCGGAATCACGATCGACTGGACCTTCCAGCGCCAGGCGATCGAACAGGTCTTCGCGCGCATCGGGCAAGGTTCGCGCGCGCAGGTGGCGATCTCCGACTGGTATCGCGCGGATCCGCCGCAAAAGCGGGCCGATCAAGGAACTGTGGAGGTCGAGATCAAGGCGGTGCTCGCGACCGGAGACCGGACATGGGAAGTCGACTGGACCGAGATCAAGCGCGCCGCGACCGGGCAACTGACAGGCAAGGAGGAGTTCAGAGGCTTATTCACGATCGTGTTGAATCCGCCGAAGGACGAGAAGGATGCTCGCTCGAATCCGCTCGGAATCTTCGTGACCAACGCGACATGGTCGAGGGTGTTCTAAAGGAGGCGTTCATGAAGCCGCGATACGCATTGATCCTGTTGTCGAATCTGTTGGGAGCACAGACGCTGCCCGAAATTCCGTTCGCGGAAATCCAAGCCGAGTTGCGAAAGGAGGCTCCGGCGGACCCGAAAGCGGTCTTACAGGCGAGGGCTGCGCAAACTCTCGGGACGGTGAAGGACAAGGAGGTCGACCTGCCACCGGCGGCGCAGTCCGCCCTCGCGGTAACGGAACCGTGGAAGCAGGATGTCCAGATGCCCGCCGCGGGAGAGGATGGTCGCGTGGTCTACACGTTCGGCGCGGGCTTGGCCACGGTGGTTTGCGCGCCTCTTCGCATCTGTGTCGTGGAGTTGCAACCGGGAGAGCAGTTCGTAGGCGAGCCGCACATCGGTGATTCCGTGCGGTGGAACGTCTCGCCCGCCGCGGCTGGCACCGGCAACGCCGCAATGTCGCTTGTGATCATCAAACCCAAGGAAGCGGGGCTGGACACGAATCTCGTCGTGCCGACGAACCGGCGGAGCTACTATATCCGGCTCGTGAGCCGCCAGACCGAGTACCTGCCCTTGGTTGCGTTCACCTATCCGGACGATGATGCCGCGCGGTGGCGAATGGCGGTGCGCGTTCGTGAGCAACAACGCGCGGAGGAGGAGGCGACGCACGTTTCGCCGGTCGAGTCGCTCGAGAACCTGAACTTCAACTACAGCGTGACGGGAGGAACGGAACACCTGCGCCCGGTCCGCGTGCTCGACGACGGCAAGAAGACGTATCTCCAGATGAGCGAAGCGACGGCGGTGCGGGAGGCACCCGTGCTGGTGGTCTCCGGTCAGGACTCGACGGCCGAGATGGTCAACTACCGCGTCAAGGGCAACATGTACATCGTGGATCGGCTCTTCGAACGCGCGGCTCTCGTGCTCGGAACCGGGAAGAAGCAAGAGCGCGTCGACATCGTTCGCGGCCGGGCGGCCAAGTAGCAAGGAGTGACTCATGCAACCGGTGGAACAGGACACGATTCCCTTCGGTCCGGCTGGGATGAACCTGCGGCCGCAGCCCGTGCCCGCGAAACGGCTGGCGCGCCGAGCGGGGCTGGTGGCGATCCTGATCGCGGGCTCGCTGGTGGGCCTGATCATCTATGGGATCTTCAGCCGTCAGAGTGCTTCCGATTGGTCGAGACGCGGTGACAGCGAGGTCCGCGTCACTGGCGCGCGTGACGCGGGAAAGCAGTTCACACACGCGACTGATGCCCCGCGAGAGCGCGCCAAGGATGAGCTCGATCCACCATCGCTGCGCTTCTTGCCGCGACCGCGCGAAGCGGAACCGGTGGTGATGCGGCCTGCTGCTGCTCCTGTCGTGTCACCCGCACCTGTTTCGCGCGAGCCGCAGACAGCCGTTTCGGTAGCTCCGGCGCCGCGGTGGGATCCGCCAAACTCGCCCGCATGGGCGGTTCCAGAGGCATCTACGCTTCCATCCGGTACCAAGGCGATCGATCGGGAGCGCGAAGCGATGGAAGCAGCCACAGGCATCGGACGCGGCAACGTCGGCGCGCGATCACTCGGACCGCCAGAAAGTGCGGCTGCGAGTCCCGGCCCAAGGATCATGCCCGCTAGCGGCGTCAGTCTGGGTGGAGCTAATCTCGGTCCACGGGACCCAGATGACGCGGAGCCATCGAGTCAACTGCGCAAGGATGACTTCCTTCGCACGGCCCGCAAGGGTGGAGTTGGGAATCGGGCCGCTTCCGCGCGCGTGAGGCCAAACACGCCTTACGAGATCAAGGCGGGCTGGGACATCCCCGCAGTCCTCGAGCAGGAGATCAACTCGGACTTGCCCGGCGAAATCCGAGCGCTGGTCCGGGAGAGTGTCTATGACACCGCGAGCGGTGACCACTTGCTGATCCCACAAGGGGCGCGCCTGATCGGCACCTACGATGCGCACGTCGCCTATGCGCAGAGCGCGCTGCTCGTCGTGTGGCAACGGATCATCTTTCCCGATGGATCATCAATCGACCTCGAGGGAATGAGCTCGCAAGACGCGCGCGGGCAGAGTGGACTTCGCGGATCCGTGAATCACCACTACGGACGCATCTTTGGCTCGGCGATCCTGTCGACCGCGTTCTCGGCCGCGGCGATTGCCGCCCAGTCCCGGCGTCAGAACATCCTCACTGTTCCGTCCGCGCAGGATGTTGCCGCCGCCGCGGCGGCGAGCGAAGTCGCGCGGTTGGGCTCCGCGATCACGCGGAAGAACCTCAACGTTCAACCGACGATTCGCATCCCGATTGGAACGAGGTTCTCGGTGCGGGTTCACCGGGATCTTCTGTTCGAAGAGCCGTACCGCCCGCTCGAGAACGCCGGCCATGGGAGCAACGAGTGAAGTGGCGACGGAGGGGCTACGCCTTTTGCTTTTCCTTGCGATAAGCCGCCCAGCGCTTCCTTTGCGCTTCGGCGATCCGCTCCCGCGCGGCGGCGCTGAGCTCGCGGCGTCCCGTCTTCTTGGCCGTGGGCTTGCTGGCGGTGCCCGACGCACTGGTGGCCGGACCGCGCTGGCTGCTGCTTCCGAGAGCCGTTCGGACTTGGGCGATCTGATCATCGACTCGCCGCCGCTGGAGTTGGAGCCCCTCCAGGGCAGCCGTCAAGATATCGGAGGTCAATTGTATCTGTGCCATGGTTCCTCTTCTCAGCAACACGCGCAAAACGGACTCGCTACGGCGCCCCACCTGGGGCGCGTTCCTCCCAATCTGGCGCCGCGCCTGCGCGGCCTTTGCGCTTTAGTGTACATAAATTGTCAGTTGGATGGGGATCGCATTGGAAGCCGCGCCGCAAAGGCGGATTCGCGGCGTCACCGTTGCGAGAAGCGGTAGTATACGAGGAGAACATCTGTGATGACCAACGGGACTGAAAGCGAGAAGACCGTGAAGGTCTGCGTACGCATGCTCGACTCGGTGAACCTTCCCCTCCGAGATCGCGTTCGCTTCCAGGGCGAACTTGCCGCCTACGTGGCCGAAGCAATTCTGAAAGTGGACTTGGAGAACGTGCCGCTGGTCGTGATTCGGGATCCGAAGTCGAGGGACACGACACTCCGCTTGCCACAGCGCGCCTTCGAGCGGCTGGACGAAGTCCGCAAGCGAAGGAAAGCCTCGATCAACGCGCTGGTGAACACCGCCGTGGCACACTGGCTCAAGGGTAACGACGGGGGCGTTCGGTTTCGTGGGAGCCACTCAGAGTGAGTCCTCTTCGGGATCCCGGTAAAGTTCTTCGGGAACTCCGGAAACATCCACGTCCAAAACGATTGAGCCGGTGGCAGGCGTGGTGCCAGTGTTGAATAGCGTAACCCTCAAGCCTCCGGTATAGGGAACTCCGAATTCACAGGCCGCCTGCGAAGCCGTGACCGCGAAGAACATCCATCCGATCGATGGTGGTTCGCCCCAGTCGTCACTCAGCGAGATCTTCAGGTTCGTGTCCGCGCTGACGGTGATTTGGAGCACCGACCTTTCCAGGATGCCGAACACGTAGGACTCGGTGTCGTCGGGGGCCACCTCGAAGGTATCCTCGATGTGCATGGGCCACGGATCCTCCGGGTACTTGTAGCGGACAGGCGTGGTGAAGTTCTTCAGCAACGTCGAGCGGAGTTCGAACATCGCGGGGCCTCCTTATCAGGATCACGATCCTGGAGCAGGAATTCTTGCAATTCGTCCGAAAAACTCTTGGCTAGCGCGCAATGGCCGGAGTATACTTCGATTTCCGGAAATGGATTTGCGAAGGCAGATTGAACTAGCCGACCGAAGTGGACGCGCAATCGAAGGCGGGCTTCGGGACGCGATCCTATCCGCGGTGCGAAAGCTGAAGCGGCGCTTCCGGCTGCTGGAAGATCCGGACGCGGCCATGGAGGTCGCGCAGATCGCCGCGGAGAAGGTGAGCCAGCGAGTCGATCAGTCGGGAGTTCCGAGAGACGTCGCGTCTTATGCACACGCGACGGTGCGGGGAGCAGTGCCGCGCGGAATGGCGAAATCGATGCGGTTGAGAGACGATTCTATACGTCATTGAATGGAAGACCGGTATCGGATCGGGCCTGCTTCCGAAGGTCCAGCCCGGCCGCACCATGTAAGAAATTCCATTCGGACCGCATATGGTGATCAAGCCGGACAGATTCCGGCCAGGAGAAACCAATGCGCAACCGATTCGCCATCGCCCTGTTCCTGTTCGCGGCCAGCCTTCCCGCCGCGCCTTCCATCGGCGCCGCCAGCGACGAACTTACTGACGTTTTGACCCGGACCGTCGCCGCCTCCGGCCTCGTCCAAACCCAAGGATTCAACATCGTTCACGTCGAGGTCGACCGTCTCGCCCGCGGCGGCAGCTACCGCTATCCGATCCGCCTCGAAGCCGGAATCGAGTACCGCATCCTCGGCGTCGGCGCCGCCGGTATCTCCGACCTCGACCTGATCCTCGAGGACGAAGACGGATCGCCGCTCCGCGCGGACCGCGACACCGATAGCACGCCCTTGCTCGAGTTCCGGTCCAACGCCAATGCCACCGTCTATCTCCGGACCAAGACCGAAGGCGCCTACCGGCGGCAGCCGCTGTTCGTCAACGTGATCGCTCGCCGCTCGCCGGGCCGCACGGTCTCCGCGGGAGCGGATGCGCTGGCCGACATCCTGGCCAAAGCCACCACCGCCGCCGCGACTCTCGCCGCGGACGGACGCCGCGTGAGCCACATCGAGGTCGACATTCTGCGCAACGGCGGCAACTACACCTGGACGCGCCGCCTCACCGGCAACACGGACTACGCCGTCATGGGAATCGGCGGAGACGGAATTCGCGACCTCGACCTCGTGGTCCGCGATGCCAACGGCCGTCCACACTCCTCGGACACCGATACCGACAACTCCCCCGTGCTCACCTTCACAACCGGACGCACCGCCGAGGTCAGCATCGAGAGCCGCGCCAATCGCGTGTCCGGCGGCTCGGTCTACTTCGTCAATGTGCTCGCGGAGAGAGAGGCACTGTAAGGACACCCGATTTCATCGGCTCAGCGGCGCCGCCACCCACGCGGCGCCGCATTTGTGCGTTTTGCCGCGCGATCGACATCCCATATGATTCGACAAGAATCCCGTAAGAAAGCGGTGTCGAACGGCGTTTATTGGTCGAGCACCAGAAATCCGGCCCGCCATACAAGGGCCCGAGCTCGAACTGACAAGGAAAGGACATCATGTTCTCTGCAACCGGTTCCCTCCGAATTTGCGCCCTCGCCGTCATTGCGGCGATCGGCATTCAAGCGCCCATCGCAGCTTGGCAGAAGCCTGCCCCAGCGAACCCGCTTCACTCGTCGTCGCAACAGCGCTACCTTCCGGGAAGCCACGCTACGCGTAACCCGTCTGCTGCCGCCGTCATCTCCGAATTCCTCCAGAAGGATGACGACATGCGGCTGCTCGCCCTCCATCCCGAGGATCCCGACATCGCCTTCGCTGTCGATGAGGACGGCGAACTCTACATGACCGAAGATCGCGGCAAGTCGTGGAACTCGCTCCCGGCCTTCCCGGAGGACTCCGGCCGCGAGGTGGTGGCCTTCGCCATCGATCCCATCACCACGGATCACTACTTCGCCGTCTCCGACAAAGGCGAAATCGCCGAATCCAAGGACGGCGGCGACGAGTGGATCATACTCAACCAGCGTGTGAACGCCACTGGCCGCGTGACCGCGATCGCCGTCGCGCCGATCGAGGAAGCAACCGTCCTCGCGTTCGGCACCTCCACAGGCGAAGTTGCTTTCTCCGATCGCGACTTCTCCACCCGCCCGCGCGCCGCGTCCGGCGCCGTCACCGCCCTCGCGTTCGACTTCGAGGACGCCAACATTGTCTACGCCGGATTCGACGACACCGCCGATGACGACAGCCTGGGACAATTCTTCCGCTCCTCCGCGCGCGGCGCCAACTGGACCCGCGCCGATGGCGTCGCTCCCGCCAAGCTGCTGGACTCGCGCGTCAACGCCATCCTGATCCACCCTGATTTCCCGCAGCGTATCTACACCGCTACCGAAGACGGCGTCTTCGTTACTCCCGACGCAGGCGGCAACTGGTACCTGGAAGCCGATGCCAAACTCGGCGCCACGATTGCTTTGTCTGTACGCGGTGGCGAGTTCGGGCCCGAAATTGTCACCCTCGGCGCGGACTTCGCAGCCTCTACCGTCCCACTTGCCGCCACCACCTGCACCATCCGCGCGACCCTGCAGCCAGGGTCGTTCAACACCTCTGGTGGCAGCGGTTCCCTGAGCATCGATTCCAGCTCCAGCACCTGCCGCTGGTCCATCGCCGGCATTCCGAGCTGGATCCGCTTCTCCGTCCGCAGCGGAAGTGGCGACCGGCGCGTGACCTTTACCGTCTCGGCGAACCGCAGCCGCGCCCGCACCGCGTCCCTCCGGATCGGCGGCCAGACCCTCCGCATCACGCAATCCGCCGTCCCCGCCGCGTGTGTGAGCCGCCTCGATCCCGCCGGCCGCCGCTTCGATTCGAAAGGTGGAACTGGCCGCATCGCCGCCACCTGGACCTCCGGTAGCAACTGCAAGGCGTCGGTCACCGGCGCCCCCGTCTGGATGAGCGTCCGCCGCATCCGCAACTCCACCCGCGGCGCCACCATCGACTACACGATCGCCGCCAACGGCGAACCCCTTCCGCGCACCGCCGTCGTCAAGGTGGCCAACGCGGACTTCACGGTCTCCCAGGACACCAGCGTTTGCATCCTGCAAGCGGTGCAGAACTTCGCTAACCCCGTGCCAGCGGAGGGCGGGGAATTCCCGATCGTCGTCACGGCCCAGCCCGGCTACTCGGCCCCGTGCGCCAGCTACCGCTATAGCATCTCCAACAACCGCACCTGGATCTCGAACGGCCTCAGCTACCGTATCGGACCCCAGACGGTGCTGGTGAAGGTGAATCCGAATACGACGAAGTCGACGCGCGAGGGGACGGTGACGGTCGGAACGTTGAGTCCGTTCCAGATTCTTCAGTCCGCTGCGCAGTAGGAGGGGACGGGAACCGGTCCAGGAGGCGGACCGGTTCCCGATCGCTCACGATATCGAGGCACGCGCATGTTATCGTGTAGGGCAGCCGCGTGCCCACCATGAATCGTCTCGCCGCATTCCTTGTCCTGGCCCTGCTCGTTCCCGCGCAGGACCGCTCCGCTGTTCCGGCCCCCATCTCCGTCCAGCGCCGCCTCGCACTCGTCATCGGCAACGCCGCCTATACCACCGGCGCGCTGGTCAACCCCGGCAATGACGCCCGCGACGTCTCTGCGGCACTCCGCCGTCTCGACTTCGATGTGACGGCGCACACCGACCTCGGCCGCCGGGCCCTCGACGCCGCAATCAACGATTTCGCCAAACGCGTCCACGCCAACGATCTTGCGCTCTTCTACTACTCCGGCCACGGCCTGCAAGTTCAGAACGAGAACTACCTTCTCCCGGTCGATTTCAAGGCCGAATCCGAGGCCGATGTACCGTATGAGGCTACCCCGGCTTCGAGAGTCCGGGCCAAGCTCGAGGAAACCGGCGCGCGCGTTCGCGTAATGATCCTCGATGCCTGCCGCAATAACCCGTACCGCTTCAATAGGGACAGATTGGGCGGGCTCG